>NZ_MRWQ01000014.1 GCF_001906925.1 Domibacillus mangrovi | reverse complement strand
AGACGTCACACCCGTTCCCATCCCGAACACGGCAGTTAAGCTCTTCAGCGCCGATGTTAGTTGGGGGTTTCCCCCTGTGAGAGCAGGACGCCGCCTGGCAAAAGTGAAAATGATCATTTAAACTTGGCTGACATAAGATGGACCATTAAAGAGATATTTTTATCACATAAGTGGTGACGACTTATGCCCAAGAGTTTGATTTGATTATTGTAACTGATCAAATTATTCCGCAGTAGCTCAGTGGTAGAGCAATCGGCTGTTAACCGATCGGTCGCAAGTTCGAGTCTTGCCTGCGGAGCCATTGCTTTGCTTCCATAGCTCAGCAGGTAGAGTGCTTCCATGGTAAGGAAGAGGTCACCGGTTCGAACCCGGTTGGAAGCTTATTGCATTCAAACTGGTTTAATTTTATAAGGGCCCCTTGGTCAAGCGGTTAAGACACCGCCCTTTCACGGCGGTAACACGGGTTCGAATCCCGTAGGGGTCATCATTTGGAGGATTAGCTCAGCTGGGAGAGCATCTGCCTTACAAGCAGAGGGTCGGCGGTTCGATCCCGTCATCCTCCACCATTTATTCTTTTAATGATGCCGGTGTAGCTCAATTGGTAGAGCAACTGACTTGTAATCAGTAGGTTGGGGGTTCAAGTCCTCTTGCCGGCACCATCTTTTTATGCGAACAAATTATAGCGGAGGGGTAGCGAAGTGGCTAAACGCGGCGGACTGTAAATCCGCTCCTTCGGGTTCGGCAGTTCGAATCTGCCCCCCTCCACCATTTTCTCTAAAGGAACAGATTCACAATGTTCTTTTTCTCAATTTAGGTTACACTAATACAAAAAATACTATTGGGCTATAGCCAAGCGGTAAGGCAACGGACTTTGACTCCGTCATGCGCTGGTTCGAATCCAGCTAGCCCAGCCATTTTGAGCCATTAGCTCAGTTGGTAGAGCATCTGACTTTTAATCAGAGGGTCGAAGGTTCGAATCCTTCATGGCTCACTTTGAAAAAAGCTGACAACAAACCTATTATTGGTTTTGTTGTCAGCTTTTTTATTTATCGAAGAAGGGTCAGATAAAGGTGGAAAAGAATTAATTGCGGAAGCATCAGTTGCATTGATAGCTTTGTTATTCTATGAAAACTGTTATAATAAATATAAAATGGAAGCAGCTTCAGTATGGTGTTGCTTCCATTTTATTTAATTTGTTGATATTCATTGAGCAGTTGGTCAAGCTTTTGACTTAATTCCACTACATCAATATCAGAGAGTGATGTCTTCATTGCAAGTGAAATCATTTCGTATCGGCAGTTTTCAATTTCGTTCTGAAGGTGTATTAATTGCATATGTTGATACCCTCCTTAATCATAAAGGCTTACATATATAATCATACATCATTTCAAATAAATGTAAACAATTAATTATCGTTTTTTACTACTTTGTTGAAACTTTTATGTAATGCATCCGTATAGACATATACCGCCAGGGCGGGGGGAGAAAAAATGGATTTAATGGTACAGAGACGAATTAAACAAGTATTAAAAGGTGATCAAAATGCATTTGGTGAAATTGTCGAATTGTATAAAGACAAAGTGTACCAGATTTGTTTTCGTATGCTTTGGGATCGGCATGAAGCAGAGGATGCAGCTCAGGAAACATTTTTAAAGGCGTTTTTAAACATACACACATATAATCAGGATAAGAAGTTTTCAACGTGGCTATATCGCATTGCAACGAATTTATGCATTGACAAAATACGTAAAAAGAAACCGGATTATCATCTTGATGCAGAAATTGCGGGAACAGATGGATTAAATATGTACTCTCACCTTTCATCCGGTGATCAGCTTCCTGAAGAGGAAGTGGAAAGTTTAGAAGTACAGGAAACGATTCGTCAAGCCATTTTGCTTCTCCCTGAAAAATATCGTTCGGTTATTGTATTGAAATATGTAGAGGAATTACCGCTTCAAGAGATCGCGGATATATTGGAGCTTCCGCTCGGAACAGTGAAAACACGTGTACACCGGGGCAGAGAAGCATTGCGAAAGCATTTGCGTCATTTGTAATGAAAGGGTGTGATGAACGATGACATCTTGTCCGAAACAGATTGTTCATTATATGCATGAGTATCTGGATGGGGAAATTGAAAATGATGCGAAAGAGGAACTAAAGTTACACATTGAAACGTGTGAAGACTGTAAGCATCATTATCTTGAATTGAAAAAAACGATTGCATTTGTTCAAAGTGCATCTCATATAGCAGCACCGGCTGGTTTTAAGGCTAGAGTAATGGCATCACTTCCAAGAGATAAGAAGAAAATGGGCGTGGAACGATGGCTTAGAAATCATCCCTTTTTTACGGCGGCTGCTTTATTTCTCCTGTTAATGGGCGGTGGATTTTTCTCAATGCTGGAGCAGAGGGATCATCAGTTTGCTTTTACAAAAAACAGTGAACTAAAGGTAGAGAACGAAACGGTTATTGTCCCGCCGGGCACAGTAATTGAAGAGGATGTTGTTGTGAAAAATGGGGATATTCGAATTGAAGGCGCAGTTAACGGGGATGTGACGGTTATTAACGGGGAGCGATATATGGCGGCGGCTGGAAGCGTAACAGGAGAAATTGAAGAGATTGACCGTCTGTTCGAACGTCTCTGGTTTGAAATAAAATCGTTGTTTAAATAAAAGAAGCAGCGGGCAAACATCTGCTTCTTTTCATCTCATGTGCTATAATAGACAGGTTAAAGAAGAAAGCTATTTTCTTCACGGCTCCGTAATTCCAACCTGGAGGATAAAGTATGCCGTATATCACTTATTTTCAAGATTTTACATTTATTGATTATTTATCGAATGCAATTGATATATTACTTGTATGGTATGTTGTTTATAAATTATTAATGGTGATTCGAGGGACAAAGGCTGTTCAGCTATTAAAAGGAATTTTTGTGATCGTCATCGTGAGGGCGGTTAGCGGACTATTTGGTCTTAGTACGCTCAGCTGGATTATGGAGCAGGCGCTCACATGGGGTTTTCTTGCGGTCATTATCATATTCCAGCCAGAAGTACGGCGTGCGCTTGAACAGCTAGGACGTGGCCGGTTTTTTTCCCGGAGTGCGATTCAGGAAGATGAAGAACAGCGGAAAATTATTGAAGCGCTTCTCAAATCGGTTCGTTATATGAGCAAACGGCGGATTGGTGCGCTGATCTCAATTGAAAAAGAGACGGGCATGAATGATTATATTGAGACAGGAATTCCGATGCAATCTGTCATTACGTCAGAGTTATTAATTAATGTTTTCATTCCGAATACACCACTTCATGATGGTGCAGTTATTATTCAAAAAGATCAAATCGCTGCTGCGGCTTGTTATTTGCCGTTGTCGGAAAATCCGTTCATTTCAAAAGAACTTGGGACGCGTCATAGAGCAGCACTTGGCATTAGTGAAGTGACAGATAGTTTAACAATTATTGTGTCAGAAGAAACGGGTGCAATTTCGGTGACGAGAAATGGTGACCTATACCGTGACTTGACAGAAGAAGAATTTGAAGGGATTCTAGAACACCAACTGTTATCAGGTATTGAAAAAAATGAAACTTCTAACCGCTGGGCGTGGAAGGGGCGGAGAAGCAATGGATAAATTTATTGAAAGTAAATGGTTTGTACGTGTTGTAGCCCTTTTACTAGCCTTTTTGCTATATGTATCTTTAAATTTTGATGATTTTGAGCTAGCACAACGTATAGACAATTCTGGCCAGGAGACATCAGAGGTGTTGACGAATGTACCTGTACAAGCCTATTATGATACAGAAAATTTATATATTTCTGGGCTGCCTAAGCAGGTACGTGTCGAATTGTCAGGACCAAAGAGTTTAATTGAGTCAGCGAAGCGTCTACGCGATTTTAGACTGTATGCTGATATGACGGGTCTTGAACTGGGTACCCATCAAGTTGCGATCAAACATGAAAACTTTTCGGATAAGCTGAAGGTATCTATTCAACCGGCCGCTGTCGAAGTGTCGATTGAAGAAAGAGTGACCAAGACGTATTCTGTTAAACCAGAATTCAATGATTCAGCTTTGGCGGAAGGCTATCAAGTTGATACTGTGACAGTCGCTCCTCAGGAAGTGAAAGTAACCGGTTCACAGTCGGATATTGAGAAAATTGCTTTTGTAAAAGCGGCGTTGACAAGCGGACAGCAGATTGATGAAGAAACAACGGCGACTGCCAATGTGCAGGTGCTAGATGGCGATTTAAATAAACTTGATGTGAAAATCGAACCGGAGACCGTTCAAATGTCTATCTCCGTTAAAAACCCTAGTAAAAAAGTAGAGATCAAAGCCGTTCCAAAAGGAGAACCGCCGACTGGAATAAAAATTGTATCACTTGAACCAGATATTGAGGAAGTGACGGTTTACGGAAAAGAAATGGTGCTGGAAGAACTAGTAGAGCTCACAATCCCTGTTGATGTAAGCAGCGTAACAAAAGATACAACGATGACGGTGCCTATTGAGCTTGGAAATGGAATTAATTTTACGTCACCACAAGTAGTAAAAGTGAAAGTAACAGTGGAAAAAACAACTGCAAAATAATGATTGAGCAGTTTCATTAAAGGAGAGAAAACAATAGATGGGTAAGTATTTTGGTACAGATGGTGTCAGAGGTGTAGCAAATACAGAATTGACACCGGAACTTGCATTTAAACTGGGCCGTTTTGGTGGGTACGTGTTAACGAAAAATACGGATCGGCGTCCGAAAGTATTAATTGGACGTGATACACGTATTTCTGGACCAATGCTTGAAGGTGCGCTTGTCGCAGGTCTTCTGTCAATCGGTGCTGAAGTCATGCGTCTCGGTGTTATCACGACACCGGGTGTGGCGTATTTGACGAAAGCGATGGATGCCCAGGCTGGGGTCATGATTTCAGCTTCTCACAACCCCGTTCAAGATAATGGAATTAAGTTTTTTGGCTCAGATGGCTTTAAATTATCTGACGAACAGGAATTGGAAATTGAAGCGCTTCTTGATCAGGAAGACGATACATTGCCGCGTCCTTCAGGCAGTGAGTTAGGGTCTTTGAATGATTATCTTGAAGGCGGCCAAAAGTATATTCAATATTTAAAGCAAGCTGTTGATGAAGATTTCCACGGAATTCATGTAGCGCTTGACTGTGCACATGGCGCCGCATCTGCGCTTGCTACGCATTTGTTTGCCGATCTTGAAGCCGATATTTCGACAATGGGTGCCTCGCCGAATGGCTTAAATATTAACGATGGTGTCGGTTCTACACATCCGGAGAAACTAGTACAGTTTGTGAAAGAAAAAGAAGCTCATTTAGGTCTTGCATTTGATGGTGATGGCGATCGTTTAATTGCTGTTGACGAAAAAGGGAATATTGTTGATGGCGATCAAATTATGTTTATTTGCGCGCGTTATTTCAAAGAGCAGGGTAAGTTAACAAATGATACGATTGTATCAACAGTGATGAGTAATCTTGGGTTCTATAAAGGGCTTGAAGAAATAGGCATTAAGAGCGAGCAGACAGCTGTTGGTGATCGTTACGTTGTTGAAGCGATGAAAAAATATAATTATAATCTTGGCGGTGAACAATCCGGCCATATTATTTTCCTAGATTACAATACAACAGGTGATGGTTTACTTAGTGGTCTTCAGCTTGTGAATATTATGAAAACGACAAAAAAGTCATTGTCAGAACTGGCTGCAGACATGAAAAAGTTTCCGCAGACACTCGTAAACATCCGTGTGACGGATAAACATCATGTCACAGATAATGAAAAAGTAAAAGCCGAGATTGAAAAAGTAGAAGCGGAAATGGCTGGAAATGGCCGCGTACTTGTACGTCCATCTGGTACAGAACCGCTTGTGCGCGTCATGGTCGAAGCTGCAACAGAAGAGCAATGCCATTCTTATACAGAACGCATTGCAACCATTGTAGAAGAAGAATTGGGTCTTTAAATGAAATAAACAAAAGGGGCAGGCTAGGCAGTCAGTGACAACTGGATGTTCAGCCTGTCTTTTTTGAAAAATGAAGTTTCATCATTTGATAATGGCGGTTCCATTTTTCTCTTCATCCGCATCTATTAATAGTATGTACGATGCCATAGGCACTTTGGTTTATCTTTTTAAATTTGTGAAGCTCAGTTGGTCAGCAATGTTTTTTTCTATTGCATGCAGGTATGATTGTAGAAAGAAGCGAATTAAATGATATGTTCATCATGGAGCACTGGCCCTGGCTTGTCGTATTGCACTGTTTTTAAAAGAGGGGGACTAGGTTTTTAATTGACGAGAGGAATAAAAAAAGGTATGATTACTGTGTTTTACTTACACTAAGAAAGGAGCAGAGTAGGGTTTACTAGTTTGACTTAAAAGCGCCTGAACTAAGCGGGACGACAATACGCTTAGTTGACGAGGGGGAGGTTTATCGATGATTCGGCGGATGCCTCCCGGTTGCGGTACACAACTGTTATGTTCAATCTTTAAAACAGCGGGGTAACTCGGATGTACAAAGGGATTGGACTTGTACCATATAAAACAATAGGGGCGCGGCAGGCAATGTGCTTGACCAGTGCTTTTTTGCCGACGCCTCCAATCAGGAGGAAAATATATGTGCGGAATCGTTGGATATATCGGAAGCAAAGATACGAAAGAAATTTTATTGAAAGGGCTTGAAAAGCTCGAATATCGTGGGTATGATTCCGCTGGTATTGCTGTGCACAACGAAGAGGGTGTGCACATTTTCAAAGAAAAGGGTCGTATCGCTGATTTGCGTGCCGTTGTTAATGAAGATGTTCAATCAAGTGTAGGAATTGGACATACTCGTTGGGCAACACACGGTGCACCAAGCTTTTACAACGCACATCCACATCAAAATGAAGACAGCCGTTTTACACTTGTTCATAACGGTGTAATTGAAAACGATGAACAGCTGAAACAAGAATACTTGCTCGAAGTCCCGCTTCAAAGCGATACGGATACAGAAGTGATTGTGCAGTTGATCGGTTTACTTTCAAAAGAAGGAATGACGACAGAAGACGCATTCCGCAAAACATTGTCTCTTTTAAAAGGCTCATATGCGCTTGCACTTCTTGATAAAGAAGATAAGAGCACGATTTATGTGGCGAAAAACAAAAGCCCGCTTCTTGTCGGTCTTGGCGAAAACTATAATGTTGTCGCTTCTGATGCAATGGCGATGCTTCAAGTAACTGATCAATTTGTTGAATTGATGGATAAAGAAATGGTGCTAGTAACACGTGAAAGTGTCACAATTAAAAATACAAACGGCGAAATCATTGAACGTGCCTCTTATAAAGCGGAACTGGATGCCGGCGATATTGAAAAAGGTACTTATCCGCATTACATGCTAAAAGAAGTTGATGAGCAGCCGTTCGTCATTCGTAAAATTCTGCAATCGTATCAAAATGAAAAAGGCGAGCTGACAATTGAAGCGGACATTTTGAACGCATTAAACGAAGCAGACCGCCTGTATATCGTTGCGTGCGGCACAAGCTACCATGCTGGTCTCGTTGGAAAGCAATATGTAGAAAAAATGGCAAACATTCCAGTAGAGGTACATGTCGCAAGCGAATTTGTTTACAACATGCCGTTACTGTCAAAAAAACCGCTCTTTATCTTTATTTCACAAAGTGGTGAAACAGCGGACAGCCGTGCTGTTTTAGTGAAAGTTAAAGAACTGGGCCATAAAGCATTAACAATTACAAATGTAGCCGGTTCTACAATGTCACGTGAAGCGGATTACACATTGCTTCTTCATGCGGGTCCGGAAATTGCGGTTGCATCAACGAAAGCTTACACAGCTCAAATTGCTGTACTGTCTATTCTGGCAGCCAATGTGGCTAAGTCGGCAGGTATTGATATAGGCTTTGACCTTGTACACGAACTTGGTATTGCCGCAAATGCAATAGAGGTTCTTTGCGACAGTAAAGAAGAATTTGAAAAAATTGCGCGCGACTATTTGTCAGCAACGCGTAACTGTTTCTTCATTGGCCGTTCAATAGATTATTATGCTGTTCTTGAAGGTGCACTGAAGCTAAAAGAAATTTCATACATTCAAGCAGAAGGGTTTGCCGGTGGGGAATTGAAGCACGGGACAATTGCGCTGATTGAAGACGGCATACCGGTTATTGCCCTCGCCACACAGAAAGCGGTGAACTTGAACATCCGCAGTAACGTGAAAGAAGTCGCAGCCCGCGGCGCCAATACATGCGTGATCTCAATGAAAGGCCTTGATCAAGAAGGAGACCGCTTCGTATTGCCGGCCGTACATGAACTGCTTGCACCACTCGTAGCTGTTATCCCATTCCAGCTTATCGCCTACTATGCAGCATTGCACCGCAACTGCGATGTAGATAAGCCGCGTAACTTGGCAAAATCAGTAACGGTTGAATAATAAAAAAGCGGTTGGTTGTAAGTATTGTAATTTAAGAATAAAGTCAAGATGTTTTAAAAAGTTACGAAGCACTGGCCCCTTTAGATATGATTATCTAAAGGGGTGTTTTTTAATCCAAAGATTTTGATCTATCATTAAAATTTACGTTTCAATCCTGTTTTGGCAAGTTCGTATTCTATTGGAATATCTGTTTCTCCATACCACGCTTCAAGCTTAATAACATTACTTATAAATCGTTCTAAGATTATATTCATTAACGATAGGCATTGCATTGTTATTTTCGATATTAATACAGATTTTCTACTGATAATTATAATAAGAACTACAGCTGATGCATTGGCAATTAAGCCAATAGAAGATTCGGAATCAATTACCATTGCCCATTGTTTATTTTGTATATTCATTTGCCAATTTCCCTTTTTTCTTCAACTTAATTTTGCTTTCTGAAATAAAGTGAAACTTCATTCAGTGGAGGTTAGGTTCACAGGATGTGAATCATGCAGACGTTGTCACAGGACGTGACGATCTTAGTCTGCGTTTCCCGCTATCCCCTGCGCTTATCCATCTTTTCTTTTCGACGTCTTGAAGCGGGGATCTTACTGCCTGTTAATGCGGGCTAAAAAGTTCAGTTAATCCAAACCTACAAGTGTTTGTAGATTTGAATAAATGCTGTTTGTTTTTACATTTTTAATCTAATACTTTTTACTATACTTCAAAAAAGAATAGAAAGAAGTACTTTATAATATTTTATACAATGAAGGATTTTCTGGAAAATCTGTACAGCATGGTTATCGTAGAACAATTTTCAGCTATTGGGCGCGATTGTTGAGCAAAACATGTAGAAAGTGATTAAACTTTTTTATAAAAACTAAATTCAAATCCACAAAAGAGGAATTCATTTTGATCAATCTTTTTACAAAATGGCCTCTTTTTATTTACTCTAAAAGGAGATTAAGGGATGAATCGTTTAAATTTAATTACTTTGGGTGTAAAGGACATGGTGGAATCGCTTAAATTTTATCGTGATGGACTCGGATTTGAAGCAGTAGTGTATGGAGATGAAACAAATCCACCCGCAGTCGGCAGGGGATTTGGAGGAGTCACGCTTGCTTATAACGAAAAGTCGAAAGAAGAGGTTAATGAAGTGTTTTCGTTAGCTGAAAAAGCTGGAGCAAAAGTCATTAAGAAGCCAGAAACAGTGTTTTGAGGTGGATATAGTGGCTATTTTCAAGATCCAAACGGATTTTATTGGGAAGTTGAGTATGGAGACAATTGGGAATTTGATGTTAATGATATGTTAATGATCCGCGAAGATTAGGACAGTATGATAGTAAGCAATCGGACGAGATTTTGAAGGGCCACAGGCAGAACATGATCAACCCTTTTTTAAAAGAATGATTCAATTAAATATATTAAGGGCGTGTTTTGATCAATCTTCTTTCAAAACACGCTTTTTCTTTATGTTTGTTCATTAAGGTTGTCAAAGAACGCTGTTACTCCACACAGACTTGTGATTTTCAATATCTTAAGTAGACAGTTTTGCTTAATACTATTCAGGGGATTGCTCCGTCAAAGCTGCGACGCCTGGCATTTTTGCAATTGGTGATATGGGGTTATGATGGATACCAAATTGTCCTCATACATTAGCAGCTTGATTTGTATCAACATAAGTATAATTTCATGGACAGCATTTAGTTAACTCTCTATGATTAAAACAAGAGAGGAGATGCTCAACATACAATTAAAATAAGCGTAAATATAATGGTTATTTCAAGAAAAGGGTAGATGGATGATTGTACTGGTTTAGCAGAGTAGGCAGACAAGACGGTCACTTTTCAAGGAAATATAAGTACGCAGAGAGCAACATTACTAAGCTAGATCTACATCTATTATTTACAAAGTTTCAGGATTAATTATGCAGGAGGATACGATGAATAAAGAAATTATACAATATGCAAAGTCAGTTCCTTGGAAACGGGGTCTGCGTGATGCTGAATAAACCAGATGATTCAGATGCTTTAGCAAGTCAACCAGCTTGGTTGCAGAGTTATATTGATTCCCCAGAAAAGCAGCGACGACTATATCGACGGACGTTGATCACCGTTGTTATCTCACAAATTTTCGGCGGTGCAGGGCTAGCAGCAGGCGTAACCGTCGGAGCACTTCTTGCTCAGGATATGCTAGGTACAGATAGTTTTGCAGGGGTTCCGGCTGCGTTATTCACTCTAGGTTCTGCTGGCGCAGCACTACTTGTAGGGCGACTCACTCAACGGTCTGGGCGCCGTTCAGGACTTGCGGCAGGATTCTTGGCTGGCGGTATTGGAGCGATGGGCGTAGTGATTTCAGCAGTAACTAATAATATACTGCTTCTTTTTGCTTCACTACTAATCTATGGTGCCGGTACTGCTACAAACTTACAAGCACGCTATGCAGGTACCGACTTAGCCAATTCTACACAGCGAGCAACAGCGATCAGTATCGCAATGGTAGCAACTACATTCGGTGCTGTTGCGGGTCCGAACTTAGTTGATGTAATGGGCCGATTCGCCACGGCCATCGGAGTCCCTGCTTTAGCTGGTCCATTCATTTTAGCGGCGGCAGCTTATATTATTGCCGGTTTGGTGCTTTTAGCTTTACTTCGCCCAGACCCTCTCGTTGTTGCAAAAGCAATTGCAAATGTGCAGAAAATGGATGAGAGCAGCCATTCACATATGAATTCCAATATACTAGCAATCAACAAACGAGGAATCGTTGTTGGAGCCGCGGTAATGGTCTTAACACAAATTGTCATGGTAGCAATTATGACAATGACGCCAGTACATATGGGACACCATGGACACGGGTTGAGTGAGGTGGGACTGGTCATTAGCATCCATGTCTGTGCCATGTACCTTCCATCCCTCGTCACAGGTATCCTTGTTGACAAGGTTGGTCGCACTGCAATGGCCATCGCTTCTGGTGCCACTCTACTTGCTGCTGGTGTTGTGGCTGCTGTTGCACCTGTCGACTCGATGGTGGTACTCACCATCGCTCTCGCTCTGCTTGGACTTGGTTGGAATTTTGGTTTGATTAGCGGCACAGCACTTATCGTGGATGCAACGAACCCGTCCACTCGCGCAAAGACGCAAGGATCTGTTGATGTTTTGATTGCTTTGGCTGGGGCATCGGGTGGAGCACTATCCGGCATGGTCGTAGTACACTCAAGTTATGCAACACTCTCACTTGTTGGGGGCATCCTATCATTGTTGCTTATCCCAGTCATAATCTGGTCCCGTAACAAGGGCTAACACTAGATTTAACAGGAGACATTTTGGGGCTTCAAAGGATGTGTAGGATTTTCGGAGTGATTTATGTACTTTATTAGATTAGAGATAAGGGACCTTGTTCCATTAAAATAAAATATTATTTATCCTTATTTAGGCTTTATTGATATGATTAGAATGAACAATAACGAATGGAGGAAATAAAATTATGTCTGATTTGCCAAATTGTCCAAAATGTCATTCAGAATACACGTACGAGGATGGGAGTCTTTTTGTGTGCCCAGAATGTGCTCATGAGTGGACTTTAGAAATAGAAACTGAAAGTAGCAATGATAAAAAGATTGTCAAAGATGCAAATGGCAATGTCTTAAACGACGGCGATTCTGTAACGATCATCAAAGACCTTAAAGTAAAAGGAAGTTCATCAGTTATAAAAATAGGGACAAAAGTAAAGAGTATACGTTTGGTTGATGGAGATCATGATATTGATTGCAAAATTGATGGTTTTGGAGCGATGAAATTAAAATCTGAATTTGTTAAAAAGGTATAATATCATCTCAATAATTCATGAAAGGAACGTCCATTACGTTAGTTTTATAATGTAATGGACGTTCTGTTTTTTTTGATATAAAGGATCCAGCTTAGTACAATCTATAGAATGTTTTTCATGTAATTTACAGCATTAGTGGGTAAATGAGTGAAAAATGAAGTTATTGGCAGTAATAGAAGTATTAAGTTGCTCTAAGCCGAGTTGAGACATTTTAGGATTGTTACAGGTATGCTGAGTGACTTTGACACATATGTGTTACTGCATTAACCTTAATATAGTACATTTACGAAAAAGAAATTTAAGGTTTAGACGGGGGATCAACTATCCATAAAAGCCCGATTGGTTCAACTAACATTCAGTGGGGGATGAAGAAAGCCCGGGCTGAATGAAGTTTCACTTTACTATGCACTAGTCGTATTTTCAAGAATGACAGATCATTAGCAAGAATGAATTTGAAAAATAGGAGGAGAATGCTATTGTCAGAAGAAGCCAAAAGTGGGATTACCGTTTTAGAAAAAAAAGACGTCATATTGAGAGCACCAACAGTAGAAGACGGGGGAGAGGTATGGAAGTTAATTAAACATACGGGTGTGCTTGATTTAAACTCTTCCTACAGCTATTTAATGTGGTGCACGTTTTTTAGTGAAACGAGTATTGTTGCTGAAGCAGGTAATCAAATAGTAGGATTCGTATCTGCTTTTATTCAGCCTAAATCACCTAATACCATTTTTATATGGCAAGTCGCAATAGATGCTTCATACCGTGGAGAAGGTCTTGCTTCTAAACTGTTAAAAACACTTTTTAATAGACGAAATATTCGAAATGTTCGGTATTTAGAAGCGACAATAGGACCTTCAAATCGTGCTTCACAGGCCTTATTTTACAAGTTAGCAAGAGATTTATCGACTGATTGTAACGTCACACCATGTTTTATTGAAGAGCAATTTCCAGAAGAAGGGCACGAAGAGGAATTGCTCTTCAGAATTGGTCCAATTAATCCCGCATTAACGGGCAGTAAGACCCCTGCTTCAAGACATTGAAAAGAAAAGAAGGATAAGCGGGGGATGAAGAAAACCCCCACTGAATGAAGTTTCACTTTATTACTAGTATAGATAAATAAAAAATATGGAGGAGTGAAGAGTAAATGTTAATGACAATTGATCAAAATTCTATGAAAACATTCGAAAATTATGAGTCGCAAGTACGAAGCTATAGCCGCAGTTTTCCGACGGTATTTAATAAAGCAAAAGGTTCAAAAATGTGGGATATAGAAGGAAAGGAATACATCGACTTTTTCGCAGGTGCTGGGGCATTGAATTATGGTCATAATAACGAAAGTATGAAACAGAAAATTATGGACTACATACAAGAAGACGGAATTTCTCATAGTTTAGATATGGGAACGGTAGCACGCGCTAACTTTCTTGAAAGGTTCAATGATGTTATTTTGAAACCGCGGAATTTAGACTATAAAGTCATGTTTCCTGGACCAACTGGAGCAAATACGGTTGAAAGTGCATTGAAAATTGCAAGAAAAGTAACAGGAAGAGACACGATTATCAGCTTTACAAACGCTTTTCATGGGATGACGCTCGGTGCGCTTTCTGTAACAGGAGACTCTTTTAAGCGAAAAGGAGCAGGTATATCTCTTAATAATACAGTTGCGATGCCTTATGATAACTACTTTGGCAATAATAGTTCGATTGAATACTTAAAACGTTTCCTTGAAGATTCAGGGAGCGGAGTCGGTCTTCCTGCGGCCGTTATATTGGAAACGGTACAAGGAGAAGGTGGAATTAACGCGGCGAGTTTTGAATGGCTGCAAGAGATCGAAAAGCTGTGCCGCCGTTATGACATTCTGTTTATTATAGATGATGTTCAAGCGGGATGCGGCCGAACGGGAACATTTTTTAGCTTTGAACCTGCACGTATTAAACCAGATATTATTTGTTTATCAAAGTCAATTAGTGGTTATGGGCTACCGATGGCTCTTACACTCATTAAGCCAGAATATGATATTTGGGGACCAGGTGAGCATAACGGAACATTCCGGGGGAACAATATGGCTTTCATAGCAGGAGCAGAAGCATTATCATATTGGGAAACAGATGAGTTTGCGGAATCGATTCAAGAGAAAGCTAACATTCTTCAAGAACGCTTTGAAAAAATCGTCAGTGATTATCCGGAGCTTAAAGCAACGGCAAGAGGTCGTGGTCTTATGCGGGGAATCGCTTGTGGAAAAGGCAAGGAAGACTACGCAGTGAAGATTTGTTCAAAAGCTTTTGAGAAAGGCTTGATTATGGAGACTGCAGGACCAGATGATCAAGTCATTAAATTTCTAGGAGCTCTTACGATTGATAAAGAAGAGTTAAACAAAGGGCTTGATATTTTAGAAGAAGCGTTTAAAGAAGTTGTTAGAAATAATTAAAAGCAATTGCTATTATCAAAGGAGAAATGGACATATGATCGTTCGTACACTTAATGAAATTATAGGTACAGAAAATGAAACGAAGGCTGAAACATGGTCAAGCCGCCGGTTTCTTTTGAAAAAAGATAATATGGGTTTTTCATTCCATGAAACGATTATTTATGCGGGAACAGAAACGCATATCCACTATCAAAACCATTTAGAAGCGGTTTACTGCGTAGGGGGAGAAGGAGAAATTGAAACGGTATCTGATGGGAAAGTCTATCCGATTCAAGATGGAACGATGTATGCTTTAAATGAAAATGATGAACATTATCTTCGCGGTAAGACGGATATGCGGTTGATCTGTGTATTTAATCCACCAATTGTCGGAACAGAAACACACGATGAGAATGGTGTTTATCCACTTCTTCAAGATTAAATCTTTTTCAAAAAACGATGGATGAAAGCAGAAGATGTTCATATTGAGCGTCTTCTGCTTATTTTCTTTTTCAAGCTGAAAATAAGTTAAAGAGGTGGAGTGAAAATCAATATTTAATCATTATATCCGTCTAGTTTCCCATCACAATGGGTATAACACTATAACGATAAGTGCTTCATGGAGGGAAATACGATGAAATGGCAAGGAAGAAGAGGAAGCTCAAACATTGAAGACCGCCGGGGGATGAGTGGAAAAGTGGCTCTCGGTGGCGGGATTGGGGGAGTAGGACTAATTTTTGTGATTATTTTTACGCTGTTGGGCGGCAATCCGGGCGAATTGCTGGGCGGTCTTTCCGGTACGGATAGTGATGCACCTTATGAAGAAACCGATCAGGAGCGGGAACTCGCCCAGTTTGTGTCGGTTGTCTTGGCAGATACAGAAGATGTGTGGACAGAGATTTTTCATGAAGAAGGAATGCAGTATAAAGAGCCGATATTAGTGCTTTATTCTGGTAGTGTCCAGTCGGCATGCGGCGCCGCTGGTTCATCGGCGGGTCCTTTTTATTGTCCAGGTGATCAGAAGCTATATATCGATTTAAGTTTTTATCAAGAATTACAAAATAATTTTAACGCACCTGGCGATTTTGCAATGGCATATGTTATTGCCCATGAAGTGGGCCATCACGTACAGACGCTGTTAGGAACGTCTCAGAAGGTGAACGCTCTTCGCGGGAAAGTAAGTCAGGAAGAATACAACCAGAATTCTGTGAAATTGGAACTGCAGGCCGATTATTATGCGGGCGTATGGGCACACCATGCGGAAGGAATGAATGTGCTTGAAGAAGGGGATCTTGAAGAAGCGTTGACGGCAGCAAGTGCTGTTGGAGATGATACGATTCAAAAGCGGGCGCAAGGATATGTCGTGCCGGAAAGCTTTACCCATGGAACATCTGAACAGCGGAGACACTGGTTTCACAGAGGATTCCAATCGGGCAATCTTCAAAATGGAAATACATTTAATACAGGGGATTTATGATGAGAGAGTTATCTCAAAGGGAGGCGTCTTTTTGATGAGCGGAAGGACTAAATATTTGGATTCTCTGCTGCATTGTCCCTTCTTTCAATGCATTGTAGTATAATCAAATCGAGAAAATAATGAGTTGGAGGAGAATAAAGTGGAAAAGTTACAGTCATTGGAGCAATTTGAAAAATTGAAAAAGAACGAGCGTGTCGTCTTTATGTTTTCTGCGGACTGGTGCCCGGACTGCCGTGTTATTGAGCCAATTTTACCTAGCATTGAAGCAGACTATCCGGAATATCAATTTATCTATGTAGATCGTGATGAGTTCATCGATTTGTGCGGCGAACTGAGTATTTTCGGCATTCCAAGTTTTGTGGCATTTCATGAAGGGGAAGAAACAGGCCGCTTTGTTAGCAAAGACCGGAAAACAAAAGAAGAAATCGAAGCGTTTTTGAACAGCTTGTCTGCTTAACTGTTCGTTAACAGCTGTCATCATAAATCGAAAAAATCCTTTGTAATGGAGAGACAGGAAGTGCCTGTCTAACTTTATTACAAAGGGTTTTTTACGATACAAAACGATTAATGATTGAAAAATGTGGGATATGGTCTATTAAGAGGCTTTTATCTGTGATTGCTTCCCAAAAGGGAAAGCTCTTCTATTCCTTTGATGCAATCTTAAAAATAAATTATTAGAGATTAAAGAAACGATAATTAAAATGGTCCCAATCATATCAAAGGAAGTTATTTTATAACCTTGAACGATCGAAATAATGAGCGTAGTGACTGGAACAAAGTTAATAAAAAGGATTCCGTTCAAAGGTGAAAGGATACCGACTCCAATGTTCCATCCGAGTAAAGCGATGAGACCTGGAAAAATAATCATAAATAATAAATTTGGACTTACTATTTTTATTGTTTCAGCAGTCGGGACAGAAATATGGCCTAAAAAAGTAGCCATTAAAACGATAGCTAAAGCTGTTGCTGTCCCTAGTAAACAGCTTAATGTTGAATAGCGGAGCGCCGACCAATCACCGAATTGATTTCTCCCCATCGTATAGATCACCCAGCCAACGACGGCAATGAATATGAACAATGCAGGGATAAAATCACTCGTTGCGGTTATGAACGATTGAAAGTCTCCTTTTGTGATGACGAGAGAGACACCGATAAAAGCTATAAAAACGCATGATAGTGTAAATAGATGAGGACGATTTCTCTTGAAAATCCAAAGTAAGATAATAGATAACATTGGCATTAATGACTCCATAATGGATGCAAGCATTATGCCTGATTCACCTAATAAATCTTCACCCCAAAAAATAAGTAAATTATAAACAACAAAGGCCATTGATCCAAAGAACCATAAGGATAACCCTTTTCCTTCTAATCGAAATGCTTGTATTCCTTCTTTCCACAAAAGAATAATGATTAAGAGGACAGTTACAGATACATAACGAATAATCGTAAAATAGAACGGGTCAATATATTGGAATGCATGGTTGGCTACTGGAAACATCGCCCCCCATGAAATGCTGGCTATTAAGCATAATAAAGCCCCTATTAATACATTGTTTTTCAAAAAATCTCCACCTTCATTCATGATCAACATTGATT
Source organism: Domibacillus mangrovi (assembly GCF_001906925.1). GTDB lineage: Bacteria > Bacillota > Bacilli > Bacillales > Domibacillaceae > Domibacillus > Domibacillus mangrovi. Next base: position 101,753 of record NZ_MRWQ01000014.1, on the reverse strand, counting down.
AAACTACATAAACCGACAATATTTATTAAACTACATAAATCGACATCATGTATAACGATTAATAATGATGTTTAGAATCAATTTTAGTGATATCATAGAAGCGACAATGGAACCGGAAGGGAAATGGGGAAAATGGAATTTAAAGATTTGCAAGTATTCCAAATGGTCGCCAAAAAGGGGACAATGACAGGAGCAGCGAAAGAGCTCAATTACGTACAATCCAACGTCACATCCAGAATTCAAAAACTTGAAGCTGAACTGAATACGCCCTTGTTTAACCGCCATAATCGTGGAATGATTTTAACACCTGAAGGGAAAAAACTATTAATATATAGTGAAAAAATACTGTCTTTAGCAAATGAAGCGAAAAAAATCATTCGGAATTCAGAGGAGCCTTCTGGTAAATTAGAGATTGGGTCCGTTGAAACGGTCATTAAATTACCGATTATTTTATCTGCCTACAATAAAAAATATACACATGTTGATCTATCACTCGTCACAGGCGTTACTGAGCAATTGCAAGAAGAAGTGCTGAATTATCGACTAGATGGGGCTTTTGTGACGGAAGCAGGTCGTCACCCAGATTTGATTCATCATAGCGTTTTTCAAGAGGAACTGGTTTTAATATCCGATCTGACACCAACATCATTCGAACAATTAAAAAGCACACCATTTTTATGCTTTAGTAAAGGGTGCGGGTATCGGGCAAAACTCGAAGAATGGTTCAAAGATGAAAAAATAACGCCAAGCAAAATCATGGAGTTCGGAACGCTAGAAACGATTTTAGGCAGTGTTGTCGCAGGTCTCGGTATCACATTCGTTCCTAAATCGTCTGTTTCTTATTTGGAAGAAAGAGGAGTCATTCAATGTCATTCTATCCCTGAAAAATATAGTAAAATCAACACGATTTTTATTAGACGAGCGGACACATACTTGACTTCCACAGTTGAAAAGTTTATTGAAACGATTGATTTTTGTAAAGAAGAAACGAATTATCCTTTGTCTTTTGTTTGAGTTAGTATATTTAAAAAAGCAGAAGGATTATGGTTATTTTTAGGATAATTGTTAATGGAGAAAGCTGAATGTTAGTGTCTGTCCCTCGGTGTGTGAAAGTGCCGTAGGATAGGCGCTTTTTTACATATCCAGCTTGACCGTGAGAGAAAAAGTCGATAAACTCAAAAATGATCAAAAAAGAACTGTTCTATTTAGAACTATTCTAAAAAGGAAGGATGGTGATGTTGGAATGGAGAGTGAAAATCAAAGAATTATGCGTTCAACACAACTATTGCGTTCATTTTGGGACGTGCAGAAGAATTTGATGCGTTTCGTTCAAAAGACCGCAGTAGAAAATGGTTTGTCAGTTCCTCAATATTCCGTTTTGATGACGATAGCACCCCATAAGGAAATGATACAAAAGAGCCTTGGAGAGAAAACATTTCTTCCAAAAAGCACACTGAGCCAAGCAGTCGACGGACTCGTTCAAGCAGGTTGGCTTAATCGTCAGCAAGTGGAAGGCAACCGGCGGGAAATGCAATTGTCGCTCAGTGAAAAAGGAGAAAGGTTTATTAAAACGATTCATTTGCAGGAAGACGGCGTTCATCAAACATTCCAATCTGCAGTTGAATCGTTCACTGAAAAGCAGTGTGAAGAGCTGCTTAAAGCGCATCTGCACATTGCTACTTATTTAGAAGCGCAAGCAACAGAACAGGGAGAGGGTAAGAAGTGATTAAATTACTGAAAAACTTATCTGTTTATAAATGGATTGTAGCAGCGGTTTTCGTTCTTGTGTTCGTTCAATCTATGTCAGACCTCTTTTTGCCTACATTAATGGCGGACATTATCGACAAAGGAGTCGTAACAGGAAATACTCCTTACATTTGGAGAATCGGTGGATGGATGCTGCTAGTTTCAGCACTAGGCGCTTCTTCTTCTGTTATCGCAAGCTATTATTCATCTAAAGCGGCGATGGGGCTTGGACGCGATATTCGCCGGAAAGTGTTTAATCACGTTGAAAAGTTTTCGCTTCAAGAGTTTGACGAAGTAGGAACGGCGTCACTTATTACACGAACGACCAATGACATTACGCAAGTTCAGCAAGTAGTGATTATGATGCTTCGTATGGTGATTAGTGCACCGATTATGTTAGTCGGCGGCGTCATTATGGCTGTGTCAAAAGATGCTAAATTATCACTCGTTATCGTGATCACAATGCCGGTCTTGATTGCTTCAATCTTGCTTATTTTGTATAAAGGGGTGCCTATGTTTCAAACGGTGCAAAAACGGTTGGATCGATTGAACCTTGTGTTACGAGAAAATCTAACGGGAATTCGTGTCATTCGTGCTTTTAATCGTGAATCTGAAGAGAAAGTACGTCTTCAGCGAGCAAATAAAGAATTGACAGACGCCTCCATTAAAGTAAATAAAGTCATGGCGTTCATGATGCCTGTGATGATGCTCGTCATGAATTTAACGGTTGTTGGTGTTATCTGGTTCGGCGGCATTCGTATCGATAACGGGGGCATGCAGATCGGAGACTTAATGGCATTTATTCAATATGTAATGCAAATCATGTTCGCACTTGTCATGGCTTCTATGATGTTTATGATGGTGCCGCGCGCTGCCGTATCAGCAAAACGGATTAACGAAGTTCTTGATATGGAACCGGCATTTCGAGATGAAGGGACCGCAAAGGCGGATCGTGAGCGCGGCACGCTTGAATTTGACCATGTAACGTTCAGTTACCCGGGAGCGGAAGAACCAGCCTTATCAGATATTAGTTTTACCGCAAATCCTGGTGAAATCACTGCCATCATCGGCGGAACGGGTTCAGGGAAATCAACGCTCGTTAATTTGATTCCTCGTTTTTATGACATATCAGGTGGAACCATCCGAGTCAATGGTGTTGATATTCGCGATGCATCACAAGAGGAAATCCGTTCGAAAATAGGTTTCGTGCCACAAAAGGCCATGCTCTTTACAGGTACGATTGCTGATAACATCCGTTTTGGAAAACAAAATGCTACACAGGATGAAATCGAACATGCGGCTCGTACGGCACAGGCAGACGATTTTATTCGTAAAATGAAAGACGGCTATCAGGCAGACATCGAACAAGGCGGATCGAATTTATCGGGAGGACAAAAACAGCGATTGTCGATTGCACGGGCGCTCATTCGAAAACCAGATCTATATATATTCGATGATAGCTTTTCCGCCCTTGATTTCAAGACAGATGCCAAACTTCGTGTGGCGTTGAAAGAGGAAACAAAACATGCGACGGTGTTACTCGTTGCACAGCGTGTTAGTACGGTCGTCGACGCTGACCGCATCATCGTTTTAGACAAAGGACGCATGGCAGGCATGGGTACACACGAAGAGTTGCTTCAGACAAATGACGTTTACCGTGAAATCGTCCTGTCCCAGCTCACAGAGGAGGAAATCGCATGAGCAGTCAGAAAAGACCTCAAAGTGTAGGTCCGATGGGACATGGACATGGTCCAGGTGGCGGGAACATGATGATGATGGGACAAAAAGCAAAAAATTTTAAAGGAACGCTGAGACGTCTTTTAACTTACTTAAAACCGCGCAGGAATCAATTGATCGCTGTTATCTTAGCTGCAATCTTAAGTACAGTCTTTATGATTGTTGGTCCAAAAATCATGGGGACAGCGATTACGGAATTATTTGAAGGTGCCTATGGGAAGTTTCAAGGAATACCAGGAGCCGCTATTAACTTTGATAAAATTGGCCAGATTCTTCTCGTTCTTGCTGGACTATATGTCTTCAGCAGTTTGTTCAACTACGTGCAGCAGTATATGATGGCCGGTGTTGCGCAAAATACGGTGTATGACCTTCGAGAAGACGTTAATAAAAAGCTTGAGAAACTTCCGCTTCACTATTTTGACGGACGTTCGAACGGAGAAACACTGAGCCGCATGACAAATGATATTGATACAATCGGCAGCACACTCCAACAAAGTTTGACGCAGTTTATCACATCGATCGTTACGATTATTGGGATTGTCATTATGATGCTTTCGATCAGTCCGATACTGACGTTAATTTCAATCGTCAGCTTGCCGATTTCAATTTTTGTGATTCGGCCTATTTTAAAAAGATCTCAAAAACATTTTGCTGATCAACAGCGTACACTAGGTCAATTAAATGGGCACATTGAAGAAATGTATACGGGCCATCAAGTTGTGAAGGCATTCGGACATGAGAAACAGGCTGGCGATCAGTTTGATAAGGTCAATGAAGAATTGTATGAAGCGGGACGAAAAGCCCAGTTCATCTCCGGTATTATTATGCCAATGATGTTCTTTATCGGAAATTTAAGCTATGTCTTAATTAGTGTGGTCGGTGGAATTTTAGTGACACAACGTGCCATTTCAATCGGTGATATTCAAGCATTTATCACCTATTCAAAGCAATTCACACAGCCCATTACACAAACGGCCAACATTGCAAACATCATTCAGTCAACAGTCGCAGCAGCTGAGCGCGTCTTTGAACTGCTTGACGAAGAAGAAGAAACGAAAGAAATAACGACAGCTAGCTTAACAAGAGCGCAAGGCGCTGTTACTTTTGAACATGTGGATTTCGGATATGGAGAAGACTTGTTAATTCAAGATATGAACATTGAGGTCTTGCCTGGACAGACGGTTGCGATCGTTGGACCGACTGGAGCCGGTAAAACGACGATGATTAATCTTTTGATGCGTTTTTATGAATTGAATGGCGGTAAGATTAAGCTTGACGGTCTAGATACACGAGAGGTGTCTCGACATGATCTAAGGGAGAGCTTTGGAATGGTACTTCAAGACACATGGCTCTTTAATGGAACGATTAAAGATAATATTGCTTATGGAAAAAGCGGTGTAACAGACGAAGAAATTTTTGCAGCAGCCCGGACAGCTCATGCTGATCATTTCATTCGCACGCTGCCAGAAGGATATGAAACCATTTTAAACGAAGAAGCATCGAACATCTCTGAGGGACAAAAGCAGCTTCTGACCATAGCGCGTGCAGTCCTCGCAGATCCGCCAATCATGATATTAGACGAGGCAACATCGAGTGTGGATACGCGGACAGAAGTCTTTATCCAAGAGGCGATGAAGCGGTTGATGGAAGGGCGGACTAGCTTTGTCATTGCCCATCGACTCTCAACCATTAAAGATGCTGATTTGATTCTTGTGATGGATCAAGGAAAAGTGATTGAGCAGGGAACACATTCAGAACTGTTAGAGGAAAATGGTTTCTACGCCGATCTTTATAACAGTCAGTTTTCTGAAAAAGCAGGATAAATAGGGAGGGGCTTTCTTAAAAGCTTAGGCGGCGTGCATAAAATTCAAAAAATAGTCCAAAAAGCCCCTCTCTTGTTAGTTAAAATAAAATTGTTTCGTATTTTCATATAATCTATCGTATACTTCCTGCGCTTTCATCTTTTTGATGAAAGCGATTTTTTCTATTGCGTGATGAATCATTTGGGGATGGGTCATTTTTTTCTTAAAGGGTCCTTCAAATGGCCAAGGCCCATCTGTTTCAACCATCATATGCGACAACGGATACTGTTTGACGAGCTGTTGAGTTTTCTGTTCGTATAAGACATCAGGTGTGATGGAAACAAAATAGCCATTGCTCGTCATTTGTTCCATCGTTTTCTGATCACCTTTAAACCAGTGGAAATGTGCTTTGGTGATTGAATACTTTTCCAAAAGTGTACAGACGATTGGCGCGTCTTCATTGATAGCGTGAAGGACGATCGGTTTATTCAGTGCCGCTGCCTGTTGGATGAACTGCTCCAACAGCTCGATATAAGGCTCTATCGGAATGCTGGGCTCTTTTTTTCTCAAATAATAGGGCAGCCCGACTTCCCCAACGGCAGCCATATGCGAGTGATATTTATCAAGAAAAAGCTGCAATTCCGCCAAATCTATTTCCGTCGGCAGCGCTTGTTCTGGATGAAAACCGAAAGCTGGTCTAATTCGGTGATCTTCTTGAGATAATTTTAAATTGGCCTTTGCAGAAGAAAGATGCTGTGACACAGAAATGAATGCTTTTATCTTATATTTTTCCATGTCCCTTAAAATAATAGCCCGTTCTTCCTCACAATATAAATCGAAATGAATATGAGCATCAATAATTGAATGATTCATTTGGTTCCTCCATTTATCCCGCGTTAACGGGCAGTATGATCCCTATTTCAAGACTTCGAAAAGAAAAGAAGGATAAGTGGGGGATCAACTGCTCGTAAAAGCCTGATTGGTTTGGGCCTGCTGAAGCCGGTCACTCAGGTATTGCCGCAGGACGCGGTGCTCTTTACCTGAGTTCTTTTTTATTAAGAGGAAGGCAGACTAAGAACGTCACGTCCTGTGACAACGTCTGCATGGTTCACATCCTTTGAACCTAACCCCCATTGAATGAAGTATCACTTTATAATCGATTCATTTACTTTAATTAAGGAATATTCTTTATGAAAATCTCCTATAGTTAGTATGAATCATTTTCATTTCAAAGTGAAACCGAAAGTTAGTTACATACAAAGCTGTAATATAAGTTGATAAGGAATCAGTTATGGCATAAAATAAAAGTGAGTAATCACTCATTTTAAAAAGGGGTGGAATAATGGAGGCGACAAAAGCGTGTATTTCAATTCGTCATGTCTCGAAAAAGTTTGGAAAACAGCAAGTACTGAAAGAAATTAGTCTGGAGATTATGGAGGGTGAAATATTTGGTTTATTAGGTCCATCGGGTGCTGGTAAGACGACGTTAGTAAAGCAGCTAGCCGGATTAGATATTCCGACATCAGGAGAAAACTTTCTGTTTGAAGAAAAAATGCCGTCCTTGAAGCTAATTGAAAAAATAGGGTACATGGCTCAATCCGATGCCCTTTATGAAGAACTGTCAGCGAAGGAAAATCTTCAATTTTTTTCAGCTTTGTATGGATTAAAAGGGAAAAATCAGCAACAAAGAATAGAAGAAGTGATGAAGCTTGTTCAACTTTCAAATCATCTTCACAAGCCAGTTTCTAATTACTCTGGAGGAATGAAGAGAAGGCTGTCGTTAGCTATCGCACTCCTTCACGAGCCTAAAATTTTGATTCTCGATGAACCGACTGTAGGCATTGATCCAGTGCTACGGAAAAGTATTTGGGAAGCTTTTAATGAATTAAAGAATAAAGGGACGACTCTTATTGTTACAACACACGTCATGGATGAAGCGGAAAAGTGTGACCGGTTAGGATTGATTCGAGATGGTCGTCTTATCGCTGTCGGTACTCCTGAAGAGTTAAAAGGAAAAACAAATTCAGCGACGATTGAAGAAGCTTTTCTTGTGTATGGAGGTGCTTAATATGAGAATTACGGCGTTAGTGATTAGGATCTTACGGCAGATCGTACGGGATAAGAGAACGATGGGGCTGCTTATTTTTGCTCCGATCCTTGTATTGACTATGTTGCATTTAGTCTTTAATGGCGATGAGTATACGCCGAAAATTGGATTCGTTCATGTTCCTGAATCCATTATGAATCAAATCGATATGTCTGATGCGAAAATCACTGTATATAAGAATGAAAAAGAAGCGAAAGAGGATTTATCTTTCCAAGAGATAGACGGTTATTTAGTATTTAACAATCAATTACCTGCTATCTTTTTGGAAGGCAGTGATCCTGCTGTCAATGGAGCTGCTGTAAAGTGGATTCAAACGGCACTCAAATCCTTGCAGGGAAGCGAACAGACTTTAGAGCCTAAAGTGGACTTTCTGCATGGTTCTGAAGAGATGGGACAGTTTGATTATTTTGGACCCGTATTACTTGGATTTTTTGTCTTTTTCTTTGTGTTTTTGATTGCAGGAGTGTCATTCTTAAGAGAACGAACAACTGGAACGCTTGAACGGCTTCTTTCCACGCCATTGCGCAAATGGGAAATTGTCATAGGGTATGTACTAGGCTTTGGAATCTTCACAATGATTCAAGCAACGATTATTGCCGCGTATGCGATCTATGTGTTAGGTATGCTGATGGAGGGCGCATTTTTGAATGTGCTATTTATCATCTTGCTTCTCTCTTTAACAGCTCTCACACTTGGAATATTATTATCATCATTCGCTAATAATGAGCTGCAAATGATTCAGTTTATCCCCATCGTCGTCGTACCGCAAATTTTCTTTTCAGGATTGTTCAACCTGGAAACGATATCTGAATGGTTGAAGTGGATTGGACCGCTTACCCCTTTGTATTATGCTGCTGACGCATTAAGAGATATCATGGTCAGGGGCTACGGATGGGATGAAATTTACAGGGATGTCCTTGCCTTGTTAGGCTTCTCCATTTTGTTTATGGTCGTAAACATCTTGGCACTTAGAAAATACCGAAAAATATAAGAAGTGAAGGAGCTCGAAATGTCTCAACAGGATAAAATGATAGAAGAATTATTCCATAATGCGGATGAGTTAACAGAAAAACAGAAAAAAATCGTAGCAGCTGCCATTGATTCGTTTGCGGAAAAAGGATATGCAGCAACATCTACAAGTGAAATCGCGAAAAAAGCTGGTGTGGCGGAAGGAACAATATTTAGACATTACAAAACGAAAAAAGAGTTGCTTATGGCTATTGTTGCCCCAACGATGGCAAAACTGATCGCACCGTTTGTGATCAAAGATTTAAATAAAGTGTTGAATCAAGATTTTGAAAGATTAGAAGACTTTTTAAAAGCGTTTATCGAGAATCGAATACAGTTCCTTAAAAGCAACATGCCGCTTTTTCGGATCTTCATTCAAGAAATTCCTTTTCAACCAGAACTGAGGGAACAATTCAAAGAGCACATTGCTCAAAAAGTACTCGAGCGGCTTAGACAAATTGTTGAACACTATCAAGCAAAAGGACAAATCATTGAAATGCCGCCAGACACTGTTATACGAGTGGCTGCATCGACTATTTTTGGCTATATAATTGCCCGTTATTTGCTCTCGCCCGAAGAAAAATGGGATGACAATGCGGAGATTGAAAGAACGATCCAATTTTTAATGAACGGATTATCGCCTGAAAAATAGAGGTGAAATTCTGGGGTTCTATAAATCGGATCACATAAGCCTAAATGAGTATGGGCATTAACAAGGAAATGATTCATCTTTTTTTATCCCCATTAACGGGCAGTAAGACCCCCGCTTCAAGACGTCGAAAAGAAAAGAAGGATAAGCGGGGGGATCAACTGTCTGTAAAAGCCCGATTGGTTCGGGCCTGCTGAAGCCGGTCACTCAGGTATTGCCGCAGGACGCGGTGCTCTTTACCTGAGTTCTTTTTTATTCAGTGGGGCTAAGAGGAAGGCAGACTAAGAACGTCACGTCCTGTGAACCTAACCTCCGCTGAATGAAGTTTCACTATATCTATTTTGATTTACAGAAGCTAGTTTCGATAAAAGGGCGTTATAAAGTTATCCGGATCGATGTGAAAGAGAGGTGAGGAAATGATTGACTATAGTGTGAAGGTACGTGATGAGCTGCAAGCCTGGAAGAGAACAATGATCAAGCAGTCAGGCTTCATAACCCGAGTATCGAAGAAAACGCAAGGGAAAGTAAACGAGCTAATTCCAGAAAAAGTCCATAAAATATTGACAGAGAGTATTAAAAGCATGGTAAAGACGACACTTGTTGGCTCAAATATCATGACTAATAAACACCAGGCAACTGGGTTGAGCCTTTATGAAAGGGATGAGCTTTTTAAGAAAAAGTTATCATTATTTCGGAGAACAGCTGTTATTGAAGGAGCTGGAACAGGTGCAGGTGGTCTTTTGCTTGGTCTTGCTGATTTTCCGCTGCTTTTATCCATTAAAATGAAGTTTTTGTTTGAGGCAGCTGCTGTTTATGGATTTGATACGAATGAATATGAGGAACGTCTATTTATTCTTCACGTGTTTCAGCTTGCTTTTTCAAGTGATGAAAAACGAAAGGAAACGCTGCATATTATTGAAAATTGGGAAGAACAGCGGAAGATCCTTGCTGATATGGACTGGTTGGCGTTTCAACAGGAATATCGGGACTATATCGATTTAGTGAAAATACTTCAGTTAATTCCGGGGGTTGGAGCAGTTATAGGAGCGTATGCAAACTATAATCTTCTCGATCGCCTAGGGGAAACAGCGATGAATGCCTATCGATTACGGTTATTAAAAGCGCCTTTGCTTGACTGATAACCTGCTAACTATACTGAAATACACGCTTTTAGGGTCATGCATCATTTAGTGTTTGACTTGTACAAAAATACTTGTTTAAATAAAGATAACCAAAAATGGAAGGTGGAAAAGTACATGATTTTATAATCCTGTTATGAAAAAAATATTCGTTATCATTTGCGAAACCATTTTCTGAACGGGATATATCTGTGCTTTTTCCTAATGCTAAGCCTTAAAAATGGATGAGTGTAGTACGATCTTTTTCTGTTCAGAAAACTGTCATTTTTTAACGATGCTTTTTTGAATAGGATTAGTAATGTACTTATATAGACAATCAGAAATTTTGATGATGGTTTTTTACATTTCTTTTTGTTCTGTACTCATTGCCTCCTATTCACGAATATGAATAGGAGGTTTTTTGTTTTTATAAAAAATCAATAATGAACTTTTATCCCATTTATTAAGAATCAATCTATTAAGCGGAGGAATTATATGAAACCTAAAATAAATACGAAAGCCATATTAATTACTTTCATGATTGGTGCGTTTTTTGCCATATTAAATGAAACATTGCTTAATATTGCTTTAACAAAGCTAATGGTTGTATTTAATGTCGATGCTCCGACTGTCCAGTGGTTAGCGACTGGATTTATGCTTGTTATGGGCGTTTTAATGCCTATGTCGGCCATATTAATTCAATGGTTTACTACGAGACAAATGTTTCTTGGTGTCATGACTGTTTTTTTAATCGGGACCATTATTGCTGCTTGTGCAGTGAATTTTCCCATGCTGTTAACTGGCCGTATGATACAAGCTGTCGGTACTGGATTGTTAATACCCGTTATAATGAATGCCTTGCTCTTACTTTATCCCCCGGAAGTTCGCGGGAAAATTATGGGTACTTTTGGTTTGGTCATTATGTTTGCTCCAGCATTGGGCCCTACCTTGTCAGGAGTCATTGTTGACTTATTAGGTTGGCGCTGGTTATTTATATCCGTTATTCCGTTTACACTATTTTCAATTTTATTTGCGTTAAAGTATTTGCAAAATGTTGGTGAGGTTACTCGCCCTAAAGTAGATGTAATATCTATTATCCTTTCTTCAATTGGAATAGGGGGAATTGTTTATGGCTTTAGCAGCGCTGGAGAAAATCCAAAAGGGTTTCTATCAGCAACGATTATTTCTATTATCTTAATCAGTTTGGTCAGCCTGCTTTTATTTACACTGCGTCAATTAAAGTTAGACGAACCTTTGTTAGATGTTCGGGTATTTAAATATAAAAGTTATGCACAAGGAGTCAGCGTTTTTGTCATTGTTATTATGGCGATGTTTGCTTCTGAAATTGTGATGCCAATGTACTTGCAAGGACCTCTCGGATATACTGCGAAGGTAGCGGGGTTATTGCTGTTACCAGGTGCCTTATTAAATGGCCTCATGTCACCAGTAATGGGCACTTTATTTGATAAATATGGCCCTAGAAAATTAATTATACCCGGTACAATCGTGTTAATCGGAGTCATGATCTTCTTTAGTAATATCAATCCTTCTATACCGATATGGTCTTTCATTATAGTCTATATCCTATTGATGCTGTCTATTTCGGCGATCATGATGCCAGCACAAACGAATGCGTTAAATGAATTGCCAAAGCATTTATATCCACATGGCACAGCCATTTCGAACACATTGCAGCCTATCGCAGGGGCACTTGGCGTTTCGATCTTTGTCAGTATCATGACTCAAGGCAGTAAAAGTCATGTTGAAGAACAAACAGCCCGGGTAACAGAGCAGTTAATGAATGAAGCAATGACTGTCGGTGTACACCATGCCTATTGGTTTGCATTAGGCTTATGTATTGTTGCTTTCATTATCGCTCTATCTATTAAAAAAGCAATTGCCCCAGAATTTGATACAGATATGAAATGAAAAATAAAGAAGCCAATGTTGCTGTTTTAATCAGTGATAAAGGTAATAAAAACGGATTTCTTTTACATCAAGAGATCCGTTTTCATGGTGTTCTTTTTTGAGCGGCTTTTATAATAGTAAAAAAGATGATTGCGTATCAACCGCTAAACACTGTACTGACTGGAACGATTGAGCATACGCAATGTCCATGATCATGTGCAGAGGATTTTGAAGCGATACGAGTCATTTTCATCTAGTGGGGGCTTTTCTTCTAAGCTAACTGTTGTTCAGCGAATTCACGATATAATTCATGTGATTGTATTAATTCTTGATGTGTTCCGATGCCGGTTACTTGTCCTTTTTCGATGAAAATAATTTTATTCGCATCGACAATCGTGGATAATCGATGGGCGATGACGAATGTCGTGCGACCTTCCATTAATCGTGTGAGAGCTTCTTGCACGATACTTTCTGATTGGCTGTCCAAGCTTGCCGTTGCTTCATCCATCATGAGAATTTTAGGATCTCGTAAAAAAGCACGTGCAATGGCGATACGCTGTCTTTGCCCACCAGATAGTTTCACACCACGCTCACCAACTTCGGTGTCCAGTCCTTTTGGGAATGTTTCGATAAATTGATCTGCGTATGCCATTTTTGCAACTCCCCATAGACGTTCATCCGATATATTTTCCCCATTTTTTAAACCGTAACATAAATTTTGCCGGATCGTTCCAGCCATCATGGCACTTTCTTGTGATACATAACCGATTTGACTGCGCCATGAGGCAAGCGATAACTCGGTTATGGGCGTGTCTCCTATTCGTATCTCACCTGCTGTTGGTTCATAAAATCGTTCCAGCAATCCGAACATCGTCGTTTTCCCACCGCCGCTCGGTCCGGCGAAAGCAATCATTTCACCCGGCTGTGCGTCAAATGAAATATTTTCGAGTACAGGTTCATCTTCACTATAAGCAAATGATACGTTTATGACATGAATGGATTCGTTTGTAATATCGATATCTAAACCGCCTTGGCCCTCTTCTAACGGTAATTCTAAAATTTCGATAATCCGCTCTGTTGCTCCTTTTGCTTTTTGTAATTGAGTAAAGAACATGGCAAAGGATGTAATCGGCATAATAATTTGAAAAAGATAGAGCAAAAAAGCAACAAGTGCCCCCGTTGACATCGTTCCATTTGCCACACGTATGCCGCCATAACCAATAATCATGACAATAACGATCATAACGACAAGGTACATGGTTGGTCCGATTAAGGCAAAAATACGTGCTTCTTTTAATCCGAAACCTAGCAGCTTTTCGATCCCAATTAGCCCTTTTGCTTCTTCGTTTTGTTCAGCTGTTGAGGATTTCATTAAGCGGATTTCACTAAGTGTTTGTTGAATGTGTCCTGTAAAAGTGGCGGTTTCATCTTGTAACCCGCGTGAGATTTTTGCCATTTTACGTCCGAGAGGAATCATAACGGCCAATGTAATTGGAACAGAAATTAACATGAGCAGTGTCATTTTCCAATCCATTACTAGTAAGATAATGATGGCTCCAATAACAGAAATAATACCTGTAATGAATTGTGGAAAGTGGCTCGAAATTAAATCTTGCACAACACTTGTATCATTAACGACCCGACTTACGGTTTCACCGCTTGATTGTTTATCAAAATAGCTGACAGGTAATCGAATCAGCTTTATCCACATGCGATCACGTAATCTTGCCACTATTTTTTGGCCGACCAAGCTTAGCAAATAGATAGAGACTCCACTAATCGCTGCTTGGATGATAAAGGCTGCTCCAATACTGATCGTGAGTGGAGTGCTTAATGATGCCACTGAGAAACCATCTACTAAATTCTTTGTGAGCAGTGGGACAACAAGGCCTGTAAGAGTTGTAAGTAAACTGGCCGTTAACCCGATCATGAGTGCAGCTTTAGGAATATTAGTTGATAAAATAAGAGAAATAAATGGCATTAAGCCACTTTGTTGTTTTTCCAATGTTTACAGCTCCTATCAATGTAATTTGTCTTTAGACAGTGAGGAAGTGACGAGTTCTCGATAGCCTTTATTGATGTGATGGTTGCGATGCTTTCATTCCGGTAAATAAATCATATATGAAAGTAAAAACTTAGGCTATTTTTAAAATGAAAAGTATACAAAAAAGAAATTGACTTTGACGTTGCGTAAAGGTGTATCGTTACATTTGTAAGGAGGCGAGCAGATGGAGTATACAGTGCAAAAGCTGGCCAATCTAGCAGGTATCAGCGCCAGAACACTCAGGTATTATGATGAAATCGATATTCTGAAGCCGACAAGGATTAATTCATCGGGTTATCGAATCTATGGACAATCGGAAGTTGATAAGTTACAGCAAATCCTTTTTTATAAAGAATTAGGTATAAGTTTAGAGAGCATAAAGGAGATCATAACGGCATCTTCCTTTGACGGTGCGGCCGCACTGAGGGAACATCGCGAAAAGCTCCTTGCAAAAAAGGAACAATTAGATTTGTTATTGGCGAATGTGGAGAAAACCATTGCTTTAACAGAAGGGAGAACGAATATGACGGATAAAGAAAAATTTACAGGGTTTAAGCAAAAAATGATCGATGAGAATGAAAAAAAATATGGAGAAGAAATTCGGCAAAAATATAGCAATAAAACGATTGATCAATCAAATGCAAAAGTCATGAATATGACCGAAGAAGATTATGAGGCGGTGACAAATTTAGAGAAACAAGTATTAGAAACATTAGCACAGGCTTTTGAAAATGGCGATCCAGCGGGCGAGCTGGGCCAAAAGGTAGCTGAGTTGCATAAGAAATGGCTCATGTACTATTGGAGTGAATACAGTAAAGAAGCACATGCAGGTCTAGCCCAAATGTATGTAGATGATGAAAGGTTTAAAGCATATTACGATGAAAAACAGCCAGGTGGAGCGGAGTTTCTAAGAGATGCTATTCATATTTATACGGGCATGAAAGGTTGAATAGAAAAGCATTAGATCATTTAATCTGAAGGAAACATTGATTTTAGATTAAATGAAAAAGGTAAAATGACGTGCTAAAGTATTGGAATTTAGCACGTCATTTTAATTTTACTCTGCTAGCAAATCAAGTGTGTCTTTTGGACGTTCATTAAGATCTACTCTGCTAGAGCTTGCACGATATGTTCCGTTGATAAGATCGCTGAAGCCTTGATCGTGAAGAAGCTGAACGACTGGTTTGATAATTGAAATGTTATTATCGACAAGGTAGGCCGTTTTTGTGCGGATCAATTGATCAAAAATTTCGCTGCGTGCAATGCCCGTTTCCGCAAAGACATTTTGACTTAATAATAAGTCCATCAATGTTAAATCAGGGTAATCTCCCCCAGAAAAGGTAAGATCGCTGTTCACCTGATACCAAAGATCACCGCTCGGGCGAATCCATTTCGGATGAAGGTTTTCAATACCTTCTTTCATCTCACGTGCGGTCGTCAAGTATACTGTGTTGCCGGTTTGTTTATATGTTTCCAGCAAAAAGCGCATTTCACCGAGTGCATGATTCAGAGACGCATGCGTTTTCTTACTATCTGCACCAATTTTATAATAGTCGGCGATTAAGTAGCCGGACGGTGTCACAGATATCGTATTGCCGAGATTTCGCTGGTTGATCAGAAAGTCTGCATAGCGCAAATTGGCTTTTGCAATCTGTGGAACATGAAGTGTTTCTCCCGTATTTTTCAAGAAAAGCGCTGCATTTTCATTCAGACGTGTATCCACATACGGAGCGGTTGTACCGTAAGCTTTTTTCAGCCATGTACTCGTATATTCTGTTTCGAAAACAGGTGTATCCCCTGCAGTGATAGCGCCGCCTGCAAATACATCAAGATCTGCCACGGCATTCACAACTAAGTCACGGAGGTAGCGCTCTTGATTCGCATTATAAGCCGTTAAATAAATGCCGCCCTGCAGCCGGTTAATATTGCGGCCATATCCCATTTGATAAGTGGGCTCAATCGACCATGGTAATTTCGTGTAAGCGCCATCCGCTGTAAACCAGTTATTAATCGATCCGTATTCGAGAATTGTTCTCTTGAACCAGTCATTCCGGTTCGTTTCACTTGCGAACAGCGGCTGTTCGGACAGAAGCGCCCACGATTCAGAAATGGCTTTCCCTTGAACTGACATATTCATTTGTGCCGTCACAAGATTTTGTGATGGGTTCGTCAGTACTTGATAGCTTTCACGTTCATTCAGTAATTCCCGAATAACAGAACGCTGTCCGTTCGCGTAATTCGTCTGGCGCTGAACGGAGATATAGTTTTTGCCCATCATCACTTCGTTTGTGACTTTGACTCCGTTCTTTACTGACAAAATCCCCGTTGGATGAGACGTCTTGTCAACGCCAAACGTATTATTATGTGATTGGTCAACCGTTCCATGTGCGGAATACTTGGCAATCGAATAATCATTTGACTGCTGAAATGGCAAAATCACAGAGGCCGAATACGTGTTGTCGCCGTTGTGAAGGAATTTTGTGAAAACAAATGTATCTCCATTATCAAGCTTGCGTAGCGTCACCTGCAGTGAGCCTAGCGGTTTTGATGTGCTGCCCATATGATAATAATAATGTTCATCCGTTGATAAAACATGTACTATTGTTGTTTGTTTGGTGTACGTGAGCGGTACCCCTTTTGTATTCATCCGTACTTTTATGTACTGATCCTCATGGACTGGAACAACGACTTCTTGATTATCGGCAGGTGTGGGTGGAACGGGTTTAATACTGCCGCCAATCAAGTCAAGTGCTGCCATCATTCTATATACAAAAACAGCAGACTCTCCACGTGTGGCAATTTTGGTTGGCTCAAACGTATCGTCAGCTGTCCCTCTAATTAAGCCGTAATGTGTCATACGCTCGACAGCGCCATACGCATATTTGCCGATTTTGGCCGCATCTTTGTATGTAAGAGGAGCACGGTTTGTATAATCACCTTTCAGCTGCATTGCCCGGTCCAGCATGACTGCGACATCAGATCTTGTCACCGGCTGATTAGCAAGCGCTTGTCCATTGGCATTCCCTAAAATGAGCCCTGCCTTTTTCGCTGCAGCAATATCTTCATAAAGACGACTTGTCGGTGGAACATCGGGAAACGTAGATGTTCCTGCTGGTAAATCAAGTGCCCGAACGAGGTAAGCTAAAAACTGGCCTCTCGTCACTTCTGTATAAGGACGAAATGTCCCGTCTTCATAGCCTGAAATAACGTCTTCATTTGTGAGAGCTTCGATTTCTTTTTTTGCCCAGTGGCGATCCACATCGCCAAAAGACTGGGCAGAAACGTGCAAAACGAACGTAAACACAAAAAGAAAAGCGGCTAAACTTCCTCCAACTTTTCGCATAGGATCCCCTTTCTCTCTCTATTAAATGGTACAAAGAAATTATAACATGCTTGAAAATGGATCGTTCATGTTAAATTATTATAACGAGCGGTTTATTATAAGGAATTATGTTGAAATTCCCTTTTTATGATTTGCGGATATTGGCGCTGAATAAACATTTTTGGGTTTAACTACCTTATATTTCGTGTACAGTATGTTAGTGGTATATATAAAAGGAAGGGGAGAGAAGATGAAGCGCTGTTTATTTTTATCTTTTGTTCTACTGGTGGTTTTTTTATTTGCTGCTTGTGGAAGCGGCAATGATGATGGGATAGAGACAACAGGCAACAGTGAAGAAGCAGCTGGAGACGTGACAGTAAATGAAGAAGAAACGGCAATGGTGGAAATAACGAATGGAGAAGGACAAAAAGTAGGAACTGCTGAATTGGAACAAACGGATGCAGGCGTTCTAATCCGTCTGGAAGCTTCAGGGCTGGAACCGGGAACGCATGGATTCCATATTCACGAGACTGGAAAATGTGAAGCACCGAAATTTGAATCAGCCGGCGGACACTTTAATCCGGTAGACGCTAGCCACGGTGTTGATCATGAAAAAGGGCCACATGCGGGCGATCTTCCTAATATTGAAGTAGGAGAAGATGGAGCGGCTCAAACAGAAGTGACAGCTGATCAAGTGACGTTAAAACAAGGTGAACAAAATTCATTGCTTAGTGAAGCTGGAACCGCGCTTATCATTCATGCGAAAGCGGACGACAATATATCACAGCCAGCAGGTGATGCCGGAGATCGTATCGCGTGCGGCGTCATTAGTAAAGCGTTACCAGATAAATAATTGAACAATGTAATATGCTTTTGATAAATACTGAGAAAGGGATTATGTATGCAGGAATTGTAGTCGAGGGGTTATGTGTGGTAGTGGAACTACTTCTGGTTTTCTATATACATCGGAAGATTCCATACATTCGTCGGAAAATGAAGGAAGTTGCATGGGATGAGGAACCGATTGAAGCAATGATATTTATCCCGCATCAACGGGCAGTAAGACCCCCGCTTCAAGACTTCGAAAAGAAAAGAAGGATAAGCGAGGGATCAACTGCCCGTAAAAGCCCGATTGGTTCAACTAACATTCAGTGGGGGATGAAGAAAACCCCCACTGAATGAAGTTTCACTTTATGAGAAGCAAGAAGTGTGTTTCAGAATTAGCTTTTCAGGTAAATGAACGAGAGTAATGGAGTAAATCGTATGGAAAATGAACAAAATAGCTGAAAAATGAGTAGAAAGTAACAAAGCAAAGATGTGCTGAAAAGAAAGTTATAAAAAAGAAGGCACTGTATGGGTGCCTTCTTCCAAGATCATTCTGCTTTGTTAGTCGGCAGATTCCGTCTTCTTTCTTCTTCTTCCTGAGCAATAATTTCGTTATCTTCCGCGTTGTCGCGCGTTACTTTTTGGGTTAAGATCGCGCCAACCGCTACTAAAATCATGACAGCAATGTAGTAGCCTTTTTCATTCAGTTGCAAGCTATCTGCATTGTAAAGACCGATTGAAAACAAAAATATGCCTGCAAAAAATGTGAAGTAGGCCAATACGGTGAAAGCGGGGGTATTTCTTTTTCTGTACCGTTGCATCGTCATTCCTCCTTCGTTTATTTTAAATATATTCATTTTCCACTTTAATAGAAGCTCCTATGATCATATCATGAAAAGAATCTCATTGTTATATGAAGAATGGTTTATTTTCCATATTTAAGTAGGATTGAAAGAAGTCTGAAAATCATATGATCGCCGGATGGATGTATTAAGTGAAATGAATGCAATGATTGAAAAAAAACCCGCCACTTATCGGCGGGATTTCTTGCTATTATTCTATTCAGCTAGTTTATCAGCAAACGCTTTGACATAAGGCGGCAGGTCGGGCGGACGGCGACTTGAGATAATGTGTCCGTCCGTAACGACTGCTTCATCGTGCCACGTTGAACCAGCATTCGTCATGTCATCTTTAATACCTGGTGTACTTGTCACGTTGACACCATCTAAAATATTCGCTGAAATCAATACCCATCCAGCGTGGCAAATTTGCCCGATCGGCTTTTTCGCATCGTTCATGCTGCGGACGAAATCGATCACTTCAGGATAACGTCGCAATTTATCCGGTGCCCAGCCGCCGGGAACGAGAATTGCGTCGTATTCGTCCACTTGAATATCGGTAAATGCATACTCGGATACAGCTGGAACACCGTATTTTCCAATATATTTTTTTCCGGCTTCATTGCCGACTAAATGAACGGTTGCCCCTTCTTCCTGCAGACGTAAAATCGGATACCATAGTTCCAAATCTTCAAATTCATCTTCTACAAGAGCAATGACTTTTTTATCAGTTAAACGCATTCAATCTCCTCCTGAAATCATTTTCTTAAGTGTAACAGAGGTATTGTCGAATCAAAAGGAATAACTTCACTATTTTGTTAGGAGAATGGAATGCAGACTAAGGTCGTCACGTCCTGTGAACCTAACCTCCACTGAATGAAGTTTCACTTTATTAATCATTCAGTTTCGATGTTTGTGCAATTTATCGACCCTAATAATGAAAAAAAGCAGTTTGGACATTGTGTTATAATCCAGGCTGCTTTTTTATCCGTACGTTTTTTCAAGTTTGTGCAATTTTTTATCTAAAATAAAGTTGCCGAATGGAATGAAGGCCACGACAATGGACAAAATAGGCCAAATGATGTTCCATCTCGTTTTCAATGTTACATAGGCAATAACGATGCAATATGTAACGAACAGTGCTCCGTGAATCGAACCGACGATGCGGACCGCTTCGGGAATGTCAAAGCCGTATTTTAACGGCATCGCGATGAAAAGCAGGACAAGCAAAGAAACTCCTTCAAAATAGCCCATAAATCGCAGTTTGCCAATGGTTGTTTTAAGCATCATTTCCTCCTAAGGATATTTACTGTTCTTTAAAGATAACTGAATCGATAAAGAAATTCACTCTTTTCAGCTACTGTTCACGAGATTGTCAGAAGATGATCAGTGTAACTCATCTACTTACTTGGATATAAATAACGTATTTAACTGTATAGAAACAGGGAATAATAATAAAGATAATAGATGGCGCCAATTGTTCAAGAAAGGAGAAGAAACTATGCGAAAACAAATATATCGACCTGCACAGCAAGTACTGAAGCGCCAACAATCAATCACTCAGCAGCCATTTGATCAAGAATTTGGCAATATTCCGGATCTCGCGTCTATTATGGAACCCGGATATGCCGGTACAGATCCTGCTGAAGTTCAACAAGAAATTGCTTCGGATGTTGCACGCGGTGTCGGGGCAATGACCTCCCGGGAAGCGGGTCACCTGCGCTTTCGGTCCCGGCGATAGATCTTTACAGCAGCTCGGTAAGGGCTATTCCTGTTCAATTACTCACTGACCGGGGATAGTCCCTCTTTTTTAATCGTTATAATATCGTCTGTACATATTTAGTAAGAGAGCTAAGCAATTGTCTTTTATGTAAAATGAAAAGATGTTTATAAGTATTTAAATGTAATTTAAGTTATTAATAACCGATAATTATTTTACATATTTCTATGGACAAAAATACCGTCATAGTACTATTATTTGTATTTAGGCTTGTTACTAAGAGCGAGAGAATTGATTGAATAATAAGTAATTGTATTCAATCTTTGGAAGGGTGATATAGTGTCAAAAAAAGGTTCATTTTCGTTTGTAATTGCTATTGGTTTCATGCTATTTGCTTTATTTTTTGGAGCAGGCAACTTAATATTTCCGGTAATGCTTGGTCAATTGGCTGGTGATAACGCCTGGGCGGCTAATGCTGGGTTTATCGTCACTGGAGTTGGTCTGCCGTTACTCGGTGTATTGGCATTTGGTTTTTCAGGTAAAAGTGATTTACAGTCGCTGGCTAGTCGAGCTCATCCTTGGTTTGGCTTAATTTTTACGACAGTCCTTTATTTAGCGATTGGGCCCCTATTTGCTATACCGAGAACAGGAAGCGTTTCTTATGAAATAGGTGTTAAACCTTTTTTAGGTGAAGATACTGGTTTTCTTCCTTTATTAATATTCACTATTTTATTTTTCGGAATTACATGTTACTTTTCGATGAACTCTTCAAAAATTGTAGATATTGTAGGGAAAATTTTAACTCCGCTTTTATTACTTTTTATCGGAATACTTATTGTGACAGCAATCATTAATCCAATTGGGAATTTTAGTGCGCCTACTGAAAATTATATGGAACATTCATTTTTTACAGGTTTTCAAGAGGGCTACTTAACAATGGATGCTCTTGCTTCTTTTGTTTTTGGAATCATTGTAATTAATGCAATTAAAGAAAAAGGGATTACCGACAAGAAACGAGTCATGATCACTTGTTTTAAAGCAGGGTTAATTGCTGCAGCACTTTTGGCTATTATTTACACATCTCTTACCTATATAGGTGCCGGAAGTGTGGGGAAGCTTGGCTATTTAGAAAACGGCGGAACTATTTTAGCGGGTGTATCCAATTATTACTTTGGCCCTTACGGCAGAATCTTGTTAGGTTTAATTGTTATTGCGGCCTGTTTAACAACGAGTGTTGGTCTGATCACGGCTAATGCTTCTTACTTTCATAAATTATTTCCAAAAGTTACTTACAATACATTTGCGATCGTTTTGTCACTTTTTAGCATGATCTTTGCTAACATAGGCTTGATGAAATTAATTAGTATTTCTGTTCCAGTATTAGTGGCCATTTATCCGTTAGCGATTTGTTTAATGTTCTTAACATTTATCCATGCGTTTTTTAAAGGGAAACCAGAGGTCTATCAGGGAGCCTTCTTATTCACCTTTATTGTTAGTTTGTTTGATGGATTAAATGCAGCAGGAATAAAGATACAAGCAATCAATGAGTTGTTTACAGCGATCCTTCCCTTGTATTCAGTAGGATTAGGTTGGATCCTTCCTGCTGTCGTTGGCGGTATACTTGGGTATCTGTTTAGCGGAATGAGTAAGAAAACGACAGCATTTTAATTGGATGGAAGAATGATTCTTATCAAATGAATCATCCATTAGTAAGGGAGTTTACTCTTAATATTAAATGATAAAGATCCTGAGAAAACGTATATATGTTTTCTCAGGATCTTTTTTAATTTTATTGTCCTATCAAGGCTGATCACGTTATTTATTTCTTCTTAAAAAGACAAAAGTGCCCGCTGATGTTAATAAAAGACCAGTGAAAAGAAATCCTCCCGCTGGAGATAGTGACATAACGCCTATTACAGTCGAGCCCGCAACGACACCTAAAGAGAAAAATGCGTAAAAGTAGCCATATGCTTTTCCCCTGTGCGCTGGTTCAACTGCGCCAATTAATAATGAATTAATCGAAGGAAATAAAAAGGCAAAACCAATGCCGTATAAGCCCATTAACGCATAAAGAAAAGCAGCATTCTCACTTTGACTGATAAGCAGCATACTTGCCCCCATCGTCGCGATCCCAAATGAAAACGTTAATTCCGGTCGTAACCGGTCAAAGAGTAAGTTGATTGGCAAGAGAAAAACAAGAATCGCAACAATACCGAATGTACTTAAAAGAAGGCCGCTTGTTTGTGTGTCATAACCGAGCTGGATGACTTTGAGCGGCAGCATATAAGCAAGCACTCCTTGCGAAAACATAAGCAGAAATGCGCCAGTAAACGATTTTAAGGCATCCCTATTGTGGAAAAGAGATGGCGCTGTTTTATCTCTCTTTTGTTTGATTGCTGGATCAGGCTTAATAGATGTACGTAAAAGGAAAATAGCGAGTATACCTAAAAGAAGCATTGCACTAGCTGTGACATTCAGCACCGTTGTCTCACTCGTTCTGCTGGCTACAATGCCGCTGAATGCCGGACCGATAATAGCGGCAAGACCGACAAAAGCACCTGAAATCGCAGCGCCTTTTCCTTTCTTCTCTTTTGCCGTTACGTTAGCCAAATAGGTAAACGCTGCGGGTGTAATAAGCCCTGCCAGCAAACCATGCATAAAGCGAATCGAGAGAAGAGACCAGGCGTCCGTCGCTGTCTGATAAAACAAAAGTGCCGCACCCGTTGCTAAAAGGCCGGTTACTAAAACAAGAAACGGTCCTTTTTTATCCGTTAAAAAACCGGAAAATAAGTTGCCGATTGTGTTGGAGAAGGAGTACATCCCGACGACAAGCCCGGTTAAAAAAGGAGTCGCACCGAGCGACTCAGCAAAAGGACTCATAATCGGCAGCTGGGTGAATAAATCAAAAAATGAAAAAAAGATAATAAGATAGACGAATTTGCGCATAAACATAGCCGCCTTTATATAAAATGATATAAAACTATCATCTGTTACATAATGAGCAGGTGTCAACTAATTTCATAGAATTCAGTGAATTTAGTTTGATTATCAACGAGCTTCAAGTAAACTATGTGAAAAATAACCAGATGATGAAAAGAAAAGAGGGATGAATATGAAGCAATTACTTAAAGCGCTTATCCATACAGCGCAGCACCTGGAAGAAGCAGATATTATTATTCAAAATGGGAAAGTTGTCGATGTATTTTCCCTGGAAGTATTTGATGCAGATGTCGCCATTAAAGACGGATACATTGTCGGCATTGGTGCATATAAAGAAGGAAAAAAGATCATTGATGCAGCAGGCAAGTACGTTATGCCGGGCTTTATTGACGGGCACATTCATATTGAATCGACGATGGTGACACCGTCAGAATTTTCACGGGCACTATTAAGACACGGTGTGACAACAGTCGTAACAGACCCGCATGAAATTGCCAATGTAGCAGGAACAAAAGGCATTCAATATATGCTGGATGATGGAGAAAATGCGGAGATTGACATCATGGTAAAACTGCCGTCTTGCGTACCCGCGACACCATTTGAGCAAAATGGATCCACATTAACAGCTGATGATTTACGTCCGTTTCTCAAACATCATAACGTGATCGGACTGGCAGAAGTAATGGACTATCCGGCTGTATTAAAAGCAGACGATGGAATGTTAGATAAAATCATGATGGCGACCGATCGCAATATGAAGGTGGACGGACATGCGGCTGGTTTGTCAGACGAGGCATTGAATGTATACAGTATAGCATCGATCCGCAATGATCACGAAGCAGTGACAGCCATTGAAGCGAAATCCCGTGCTAGACGAGGTATCCATGTCCTTGTGAGGGAAGGATCTGCAGCGAAAGACTTGATAGCCATTTTACCGAGTATTACTGAGAGAAACAGTACACGGTTTTCATTTTGTACAGATGATAAACACTTGGATGAGCTGGTGGAAGAAGGAACGGTCAACTTTGCGGCACAGCTCGCTATAAAGCATGGGCTGGACCCGCTTATTGCGATTCAAATGGCGACGATCAATAATGCGGTTTGTCATCAGCTGAATGATAAAGGGGCGGTGGCACCGGGCTATGCGGCAGATTTGTTAATTGTTGAAGATCTACAAAAGTTACATCCAACGGTCATTATAAAAGATGGAAAAGTCGTTGATGCAAATACGCTGCAGACGAAGCGGGCAGCGATTCCAGCTTCGGTTAAACAATCAATCAACATGAAAAAGGTGTATAAAGAGTCACTGCGAATTCCGCTGCAAGATGGACAAAAAGCGATGTTGATTGAAGCATTGCCTGGGAAATTAATCACGAATAAGGTAGTTGAAAAGGTAAAGATAAACAATGGTTTTTTTGAAGCTGAAGCGAAGCGGGATCAGCTGAAAATCGCAGTATGCGAACGACACCATGCGACGGGCAGTATCGGAGTGGGAATAGTGAAAGGATTGAATTTGAAAAACGGTGCAATTGCTTCAACGGTTGCACATGATTCTCATAACCTTGTCGTTGCAGGCACAAATGACGAAGATATGCTCATAGCCATTGAAGAAATTGAACAGATGCAGGGAGGTCTCATTGTCGTTGATCAAGGAAAAATATTGGCTTCCGTTCCGCTCTGTGTTGGCGGTATTATGTCAGACAAGCCTTATGAAGAAGTCGTTAAGGAATTGCATCATTTAAATGAACAGCTTTCCGTTGTGGCAGAAGGGTCACAAAATATTTTTATGATTTTATCGTTTTTATGCTTGCCCGTCATTCCGCATGTAAAGCTAACAGATAAAGGGTTGTTTGATGTGGACTCGTTTCAGCATATTGATGTGGAGTACGAAGGCTAGTGGATAGAGAAAGTAAAGAAACAGAAAATCGTTTAACCCCATTCACCATAGAAGTCGTACGAATATTAAAAGAAATTCCACCAGGATATGTCGTCACATATGGGCAAGTTGCACGAATGGCGGGCAGTCCCCGTGCTGCCCGTCAAGTTGTCCGTATTTTGCATTCAATGAGTGAGAAATACGGTTTGCCATGGCACCGAGTCGTCAATGCCAAAGGTGAAATAGCTGTTCCGAACAACGATTCACGTGAGGTTCAACGACTGCTACTTGAAGCGGAAGGTGTATCATTCAGGAAGGATGGCCGCGTGGATTTGACGTGTTTTGAGAAAGAGATCTTTGAATAGAGGGTGTATGGCGATGTGGAAAGTACTCCTGTTTCTGTTTATTTATTGTGGGCTATTCGGCAGTTCGTTTTATGTGTATGAGCAAACTCGCTCCCAGCCGGTTGTGGCAGATGCAGGCCGGTTACTGCCGGTTGCAGTGAAAAGCATTGAAAAAGCAGACGGTGAAGAGACACTGAAGAGAATTGTTGAAAAAGCAAATGAAACAGGTGATAAATTGACGATTGCGGGCATGCAGCATAGTCAAGGCGGGCAGACATACTATCCGGAGGCTGTGATGATTGATATGAAATCGTATAATAAAATCATTAAGTTTGATCCAGTTGAAAAAACAATTACTGTGCAGAGTGGAGCGACATGGGATGACATACAAAGGCACATTAACCCGTATGGTCTGGCTGTGAAAGTGATGCAGTCACAAAATATTTTCACAATCGGCGGTTCGTTAAGTGTGAATGTGCACGGGCGTGATATTCGAAACGATTCATTGATTGATACGATCGAATCGTTCCGGCTATTGACACCTAGGGGAGAGATTTTGAATGTAAGCCGCCAGGAACATGCGGATCTTTTTCCATACATAGTCGGGGGATACGGCCTTTTTGGCGTTGTTCTAGATGTGACGCTTCATTTGACAGACGATGAATTGTACGAAAAAAAGACAATCACGATGAATTACAGTGAATACAGCTCTTATTTTGAAAAAGAAGTAAAAGGAAACCCAGCTGTTAAGATGCATCTTGCCCGCATCTCGGTGGCGCCTGAAACGTTTTTGCGCGAGATGTACGTGATGGATTACATATATGCAGATAATCAAAATGAGCTCTCAAAATATAATGATTTGAAAGAAGAACGCATTGTGGCGCTACCGAAGTTTTTGCTCGGTTTATCCCGCTACAGTGATTGGGGGAAAAATCTTTTTTGGGACACTCAAAAAAAGTACATGGGCAACGACAGCGGCACGTATGAAACGAGAAATAACGTGATGCGGTCAGATACGAATTTTATGGCTTATGAGAGTAGTATACGAACAGAAGTATTGCAGGAATATTTTGTACCAGTTGATGATTTCCCGGATTATATTGATGACTTAAGGAGCGCTTTGGAAAAAGAAGAAGAGTTTAATTTACTTAATATTACGATTCGGTATGTAGAAAAAAGTGATCAAGCTGTCCTTTCTTATGCAAAAGAAGACATGTTTGCCCTCGTTCTTCTCATTAATCAAGAGAAATCGGGAAAAGGGATAAAGCGCTCAGAAGCGGTCATTCAAAAAATGATCGATGTGACGCTAGATCATGATGGAAGCTATTACTTGCCTTATTATTCTTATCCATCAAAAGAACAGTTAACAGAAGCATATCCACGCATCGGCGAATTTTTTGAAAAGAAAAAAGAGTATGACCCGGACGAACGGTTCACGAACTTTTTTTACGAGGTGTACAAATAATGACATATCAGCGGTTTATTCTGTCACAAAGTATTATTTTTATGGCAAGCAGCATGATCTTTCCCTTTTATATTTTGCTGCTGCGAAACGTAGGGGACAGCTATTCTCAATTTGGCTGGGCGTACGGTCTTTTTGCGCTTACATCGGCGCTCTCTTACCCTCTCATTGGCAAGCTTTCGGATCGCATAGGTGATCAAAACTTGCTGCTGTTTTATTCGCTGGCAATGGCAGTTATACTTCTGTTATTCCCGATCGTCACAGAAGTATGGCAAGTGTATATTTTGCAAATGACGATGGGCGTGCTCGGCGCTGTACAAAAAAATACGGAAAAAACGACGCTTGCTCGCAAAGTGGAGAAAGTGAAAGCGGGTGGTACGATTGGCCGCTATCATTTTTGGACATCATTCGGTGCTGCAATCGCCATTATCGTAACTGGCTATCTTGTTGACTTTCTAACAATTGGTGCTATTTTTTATATAGCTTCTCTTCTGTACGTTGTGAGTGGAATCGTGTTATGGAAAAATAATCATAGTGAAAAGGTTAAACAGATCTCAGAGCAGAAAAGGACTGCCGATATATAATGCCTGTTTCGGAAAGCGGTAAAGCATTCTTGTTTTTCATTTTTTTAGAAATAATTTTATGAAAATTTGGACAACAATAGACTTCTTACTCATCGGGAAATGTTCCTGTAGTGAATAGGAGGTTTTTTTCTGTTGAAAATGAACTAGAACATTCATTATTCAGACGAAGCCTTTCATTTTACAGGAATTCAAAAACGAGGTGAAGATCTTCATTTTTTGAACGTGCGATTTTAATAGATAGTACCGTTCAACAAACTTTATAAATTTATACAAGAAAAAGAAAATGAAGCGTATATTATATAAACCTCACGGATGGAGGATGATGAATATAGCGAAAAAAATCAATAGCACGTATATAGAAAAAACAAAAATACTCATAGCAGCGTTTGATCAAACAGCTGTCGAACGTGATAAACGGGGCGGGACGGCAAAAAAAGAGCGAGATCTTATTCGTGAAAGCGGGCTTTTGGCTCTTATTATCCCAACAGAGTTCGGTGGTTACGGTGAAAATTGGAAAACCATTTTTCGGATTACCCGTGAATTTGCCCGGGTTGACGGATCAATCGCACATATATTTGGCTATCATTTTTTATGCCTTGTTTCTACGCAATTATTTGGCTCCCAGCGGCAGAAAGAATTCCTTTATAAAGAAACGGCAGAAAAAAACTTGTTCTGGGGAAATGCATACAACCCTCATGATGGTCGTTTAATGATCAAACAGGCAGATGAGGCATGGCTGCTTCAAGGAGAGAAAAGTTTTTGTTCAGGTGCAACCGATTCCGATCGACTCCTTATTTCTGCCAAGAATGTCGAAAGTAATCAAACTGTTTTGGCCGTCATTCCAACGGGTAGGAAAGGCGTTGCTGCAAAAGGTGATTGGGACGGTTTCGGTCAACGTCAAACAGATAGCGGGACAGTCCGCTTTCAAGATGTTCAATTAAAAGAGACAGAGATTCTAAAACATCATCTTCAGTATCCAGACAGTGTATTTCCCACAATACGTACACATATCGCTCAAATGATTCTTGTTCATGTTCTTCTTGGAATGGCAGAAGGAGCATTGGAAGAAGCGAAACATTATACGAAACATAGCAGTCGTGCATGGCCTACATCGGATGCCGCTGAAGCTGCCCACGATCCATATACAGTGCGCCAATATGGTGATTTATATGTACAGCTGAACGCATCGGCTGCCCTTGCTGAAAAAGCAGTTGATGCCTTGCAGGCTGCGTGGGAGAAAGAATGGTCTTTGACGGAACAAGAACGCGGAGAATGCAGTATTGCGATCGCAACGGCAAAAGTCATGACAGCGAGGACAGCTTTAGAAGTAACGAATCGGATCTTTGATGTAATGGGCGCAAAGTCTGTATCGGCAAAATATCGATTTGACCGATACTGGAGAAATATTCGAACACTTACATTGCATGATCCGATTGAATACAAACTACGTGATATCGGGGACTTTGTTTTAAACGATCAGTTGCCTGAAATTACGCCATATTCATAAAGTGAAACTTCCATCCATGGGGGGGGGGTTATCCCCCATGAAATAAAAAAGAACTCAGGTAAAGAACGCCGCGTCCTGCGGCATTACCTGAGTGACCGGCTTCAGCCGGCCCGAACCAATCGGGCTTTTACGGACAGTTGATCCCCGACTTATCCTCCATAGATTCTCCTGAGTCTTGAAGTGGGGTTTTACTGCCCGTTAATCTGTAATAAAAATAGTGAACGCTTGGAAGGGTGTTATGGATTATGGAAGTGTTTTGGTTTATTCCTACCAATGGAGATGGCCGTTATTTAGGCAGCGGAGAGGGTGCAAGGGCTGCGAGCTATGCGTATTGCAAGCAAATTGCGCAGGCGGTTGATGATTTAGGATATGACGGCGTATTGATTCCAACGGGGAAATCATGTGAAGATGCTTGGATTGTTGCTTCAACGCTTGTTCCTGTTACGAAAAATGTAAAATTTCTTGTGGCGGTCAGACCGGGCCTTATGTCACCCGTTGTGGCTGCCCGTATGGCGTCAACGCTTGACCGCTTTTCGCAAGGAAGACTGCTTGTGAATGTTGTAGCAGGCGGAGATCCGGTTGAATTAGCCGGGGAAGGCTTATTTTTAAACCATGATGAACGATATGAACTAACGGATGAATTTTTAAATGTGTGGCGAAAACTGCTGCAAGAGGAAGTGGTCACTCTTCGGGGAGAACACATTCAAATTAAAAATGGCACCGTGCTTTATCCATCTGTCCAAAATCCATATCCGCCGCTTTATTTTGGCGGTTCATCTCCCGCAGCAATGAAAGTAGCGGCGGATCATATTGATGTTTATTTAACATGGGGAGAGCCTCCCGTTCAGGTGAAAGAAAAAATAATAAAAGTAAGGAAACTTGCAAAACAAACGGGTAAAAAAATAAAATTTGGCATTCGACTTCACGTTATCGTGAGAGAGACAGAAGAAGCTGCCTGGGAAGCAGCGGAAGAGTTAATCAAACATGTTGATGATGAGGCCATTGCCTCTGCCAGAAGAGTATTTGCTCGAATGGACTCTGAAGGACAAAAGCGAATGAGTCAGCTTCATAACGGAGATCGGTCTAAATTAGAAATCAGTCCGAATTTATGGGCAGGTGTTGGACTTGTTCGGGGAGGGGCAGGTACAGCTATTGTCGGCGATCCGGATACAGTGGCAGTGCGAATGAAAGAGTATGCAGATCTTGGTATTGACACGTTTATTTTATCAGGCTACCCTCATCTCGAAGAAGCCTACCGGACAGCAGAGCTTCTTTTTCCGAAACTGTCCTTGAATAAAAAGAAGGATCCAAATGAGCGAACATATATGAGCCCGTTTGGCGAAATGATTGTAAAAAAACAAACGTAAAGAAAAGAATATAATAATTAAAACATTATCCAAACTATTCCACTTCCTCTCCTTCTCCTTTTTTGATGATATATCTAACATATATAATTTTCCACATACGATTTGAGTAGTTTCCATGTCTGCAAATTAGTTTGGATAGAACACAATTTTGAAAGATGTAAGGACACTTTCAAATAAATAATCATACTTTAAGGAAAGCATATTCATACTGATGAAGTGCCCTTTCTTAGTCCTTTTGGTGAAATGGCAACGGCTGAAATCCAAGGGGGTTAACCACCAAAATTACATGAAAGAGGGGAAATTATGAAAAAAGAGATTGGAAATGATCCAAGCGCTTTTTTGCAAACGGCCGTTTTATTAGCTAAAGACTTCGCAAAGGACGCAGCAGAACGAGATAAGATCGGTGGTACAGCTAAAAAACAACGGGATGCTATAAGGGAAAGCGGATTGCTGACAATTTTAATTCCTACTGAGTATGGCGGTGAAGGCCAACCTTGGTCAGTCGTTCTTCGAATTGTTCGTGAGTTGGCGAAAGCGGATGCAGCTCTTGCTCATTTATATGGCTATCATTTCTTACATTTAACAAATCCGCATGTCGAAGGCTCTGAAAAACAGAAAAAATATTATTATACACAATCCGCCAAAAATAATTGGTTTTGGGGAAATTCGTATAATCCAATTGAACCTACTTTAGTTGGGAGAAAGAAGGGCAATCAATTTATTATCAATGGCTACAATACGTTTAGCACGGGTGCCCAGGATTCCGATCGTTTGTTAATTTCATGGGTGGAAAATCCAGGAGATAAAAACGCGTATGTAGGCGTTATTCCAACGAATAGAGCAGGTATAACAGTAAATGATGATTGGGATGGAATGGGTCAAAGGCAAACAGACAGTGGATCTGTCACCTTTGAAAATGTAGTAGTAGAAGCAGACGAAATTTTTGATGATTCGGCATCGAACGAGGTACCTTTCACTACATTTGATGCCATCATCTCACAAATTGTTTTAGCGAATGTATTTGTCGGAAGTGCTGAGGGAGCATTAGCAGAAGCACGCGAATACACACTCAAAAAATCACGACCTTGGTTTATGTCTGATTATGAAAAAGCCATTGATGATCCGTTTATTCAACGCCGATATGGTGACTTTTGGATCGATATGCAGGCAGCGGTTCAATTAGTGGAACATGCCGGGAAAAAGGTGGATGAAGCTTGGGCAAAGGACCGGAACTTAACGGAAGAAGAACGCGGGGAAACGATTATTTTTACGGGCGCAGCCAACGCGTTTGGAACAAAGGTTGCTCTTGATCTTACAAGCAGTATGTTTGAGGTCATGGGGGCCCGGTCCGCGACAAGAAAAAATAATTTTGATCGATTTTGGCGGAACGTTCGGACTCATTCTCTCCACAACCCAATTGAATACAAAAGGAAAAATATTGGACATTGGGTATTAACTGGGGAGTACCCAATACCGAGTGGTTATTCTTAATTAGAAAAAATATAAGTAGCTGATCAGATGACTGAAAGCTCTCTATCTTTTCGAAAGATTGGGGGCTTTTCTAATTGAACAAATCCAAAGAAGCCAGCACCATTGTAGGAAAGCAGTTACAAAGAGAAAACTTGCAAATTAGAAGAATAATTTAGAATAAGGATTAGTTGTGGTAAATGTGTGAATTATCATATGAATTGCTTAGAAAAAGTCAGGACAAAATAAGTTACACAATAAGATATTCATTATATGTAAAAGGGGTTTTACCGTTATGACAATTAAAGTGAAAGCAATTATCGGTAGTACAAGTTCAACTTCATTCAATTTGAAAATAGTTGAACATATGAAAAAACGTTATGCAGATCAATTAGACATTACTCCTGTATTTATTAACGACGTTGAAAATTTTTCAGTTGATATAGAAAACAATCCACCAGCAAACGTAAAAAAATTTAAAGCTGATGTGAAAGATTCAGATGCTGTGTTATTTGCGGTCCCTGAGTATAACTTCTCCATTCCAGGCACAATGAAAAATGCAATCGACTGGTTATCTCGTGGCGGCGATTTCAAAATTAAAGACAAACCTGCATTTATCATAGGTTCTTCTATGGGTGTATTAGGAAGTGTTCGTGCTCAAATCCACTTAAGAGAAATCTTATCAAACCCAGCCTTAGCTCCTGTTTTACTACCAGGTAATGAAGTATATATTGGTTCTGTTCATGAAAAAGTAAATGAGATTGGCGAACTAACTGATAATGGTACAGTTGAATTCTTAGATTCAGTAGTTAAAAACTTTATCGAATTTTATAACAAAATGAATGCTACCGTTGGTGTGCAACAATAAGTTTAAATAACCGTCTTATTTTGATACATTAACGCGTCAATAAAAAAGTATTGATGCTAGCATTAAAACAGTAAAAGAGCAGTATGTTAAGCTTTTAATAGATGAGCTGTCTCAGTCGTTGAGGGGGCTTTTCTATATGTCATTTGTAGAGTGAAAAAATTACTTATAATAACTTGCTTATTATATTTAAAGATGTTATTCTAAATAGGAATTATTTTTGTTCGAAAAGTACAAGTGCTGTAAAGCTTATTGTCTTGATATTGCTTTGAGCAGGAATAGTATTATATTGTGCACATCGCACATCGGGAGGCAACATAACATGGAACAAGGTAAAGTAAAATGGTTTAACGCAGAAAAAGGTTTCGGTTTCATCGAGCGCGAAGCTGGAGACGATGTATTCGTTCACTTCTCAGCTATTCAAGGCGAAGGCTACAAATCTTTAGACGAAGGTCAAGAAGTTACGTTTGAAGTTGAACAAGGCCAACGTGGACCACAAGCAACTAACGTACAAAAAGCATAATCATATAGACTTCGTAAAAAGGCAATCTCTTCTGAGATTGCCTTTTTGGTGTGTATGGGAAAGGCCACTAACCGATAAGAGCGTACACAACGGGCCGGATTTGCACACAATAGCCGTCAATCATACATATAAATCTCCCACTGCATAAAGCAGTGAGAGTTCAATTATCGAAAAAATTCTCTGTATAGTACGGTTGTGACTCTTCATTGAATGCCACACCGACACCTAAATAGCCAAAATCATCACTTAAAATATTTTTCCGATGACCGGCTGAATTCATTAATCCTTCATGGGCAAAAACACTGCTGTACTGTCCGTAAGCCAAATTTTCTCCAGCGGCCATAAAGTGAATCCCATCGTCTTCCATCCTGTCAAAAGGCGATTTGCCCTTTAAATTTGTATGGTCAAAATAGTTATTCTTCGCCATATCAAGACTGTGATCACGAGCTGTCTCTCTTACGTGATCATCCCATGTTAAGACTGATAATCCGTGCGTAACGCGCCCAGCATTCGTCAGATCAAACAGCTGATATTCAAAACCTTCTTTTAAAGAATCACTTTCATCTGCATACATTGAACCTTTCGCTGTTTCCAAATCTTTATCAATAATTTGAATGGCGGTCACCGTGTTGTTTTCATGAATATCATAAAAAACGGTCACGTAATTATCATCAAGCTGGAAGTAATCATGCTCGCCCGTTTCATTCAAAATATAATACGTTAATTCTTTACGCAGTTTATCCATTGGCTCACCTAATTTCGCTCGAACGGTTTCCTTTGGCGTATTCAGCGCAATACCAACAGTAGATGAGATTAAATCATGGCTCGTGTATAGACCATTTACCTGATCATTTTCATCGTAGGACACCATCATAAAGTGTTGGTAATTTTCATGATAGGCATACCAGTCTGTGCCATATTCATTTTGCGAATGGCGTTTTGGCATGCCGATTTCTTGCTCGACGTCTGCTCGTGCATCTCCAATCTGTACATTGTAGATAGAAAATGTCTGTGAATCCGGTGTCGTAAGCGCTGGTTTGTCAACTTGAACAACAGATTTGGCTCCAGCCCCAACCCAGCTTTCGACTTTGCCCATCACTGTGTTGACCCCTTCAATTACAATGGGGCTTTCCCGAACGGTTTCTACTTGCTCCCCGATCACATCCATAAATGATAAATCAACATAAGGCTCTACGAATTCATCCCAAAGAGGCCGTGTATTATAAACAATGACTAGCAGCAATATAAGTTGGATTAATCTTTTCAATTATTCACTCTCCATTCTGCTTTCATTGTACCGAAAACGATTCGGAATTTCACGTGAATTGGTAATAAATGAGTGCAAAAATGAACATGTAAAATGATCCATTATTGTTTTATCCCGCATTAACGGGCAGTAAGACCCCCGCTTCAAGCCGTCGAAAAGAAAAGGAGGATAAGCGGGGGATCAACTGCCCGTAAAAGCCCGATTCCGATTGGTTCGGGCCGGCTGAAGCCGGTCACTCAGGTATTGCCGCAGGATGCGGTGCTCTTTACCTGAGTTCTTTTTTTATTCAGTGGGGGCTAAGAGGAAGGCAGACTAAGAACGTCACGTCCTGTGACAACGTCTGCATGATTCACATCGTGTGAACCTAACCCCCACTGAATGAAGTTTCACTTTATCACAGATTAATAGTAGAGTTATAAACTAATATTTTTACAATGATAAAGACAATAAACGCAACAATCATTATGAAGCACGTCTTTTTTGAACAACATGCTCCAGGCTTTCCTGCCAAGGCATCACATCTTTGAAAAAGAGAAATGTTTCAATCAAGAGAAGGCTGATCAGCACGTGCACACCCGATTCAACAACGATATGTTGAATGTGCAAAAGAGCCGAGTGATATCGAGATAAGTCGATAGTCAATGTGAAGATATAAAAAGTTCCGAATGTGAAGTTGCGGGCCCATTGGGAAACGTGGTAACGTCCAATTGCCTCATTAAGCGTGTATTTATTTAAACGTGCAGCCAATCGCCAAAGCTCAATGCCTTCGATGATAACAAAGAGAGCAGCGGCCCAGATCCACATAAGAAAGATGACACTGGGTGGGATTGCACCAGATGTAATCGATGCCAGACCCGTAATCGACATTGCACCGTGAACAATGCAATTTGTATTTTTCCATCCATCTGATAGCTGATGCTGTTGAAAGGATCTCAAGCGAATCATCATTAAAGCAAAATTGATAAAATACAGTGTGAGGCCAATAAAAATCGCAACTAGGCTTATGTACGGTAAAAGAGGATGATCAAATAAGGTATTAAACACGATAATGAGTGACTGAGTGCTGACAGTCGATAGAAAAACGATACCATGTATACGCTCATAGTATTTTGCTGAAAAAATAACTTTATAGCTTTTGATGCATAAAAATAAGTAAAAAGCCCATAATCCAGTATTTAATAAGGCTACTGTGAAAAGGATTTTTTGGGAGAAAGGATATTGATGATACAGAACGAGACATAAAATAGACGTAGCGGCAACCCATGTCCCGACTGCGAAGCTTTGAACCGGGTGCATTAAATAACGTTTTCTAAATACGCCCTTAAACGCGGCTCCCATAAATGACGCGATAAGGAACAGCCATGTAGCAAAAAGTGAAAAATCAACAACATAAGCTGTAATAACAAATGGGATGTCAAATTGAGGTGCGACACCGATAAGGAAAATACCAATTGCCATAACCATCGCGCCATATGACGCATCAATACGGCTGCCGCGAAACATCGGTGACTTTATAATGAGCTGGACGAAAAAGAACAAAAGCGTGAATATGGCCCGGTGCAACAACACAACCTCCTTTTTGCAGGTGAATTTACGTAATCCTATAAAACAAGTATATAAAATACATATTTATTGGAATAGATCTATCATATCAATGGGAAAAATAGGCGTCAAGATAGTACTAATATATAATTCAGAATCAAGTAATCGTTTTGCTTTCTTTCTATTATGTTTTTTTTATTCTAAAATAAGAGAAGCGAAGTTGATATAACATAGTACTAGTCGGAAGTAAGCGTTCCAACATAGAAAAGAGGAATGAACATGAATGGACAAAATAGAAGTGACATTAAACCGGGCATTGAAGTAAATATTGTATTGAAAAAGGATCAGCGCACCGGCACGAAAACACGTGGCATTGTGAAAGACATTTTAACAAATTCAAGTTTTCATCCGCACGGAATTAAAGTGCGATTGCAGGATGGACAAGTTGGACGTGTATGTGACATTTTCTAAAAAAGAAACAATCTCACAAAGCTGTGAGATTGTTTCTTTTTTTGCTTAAATTGAGAATGATTCTTGTACTTTTTTCAATGCATTCACACTAATATCAAACAATTGTTTTTCACGTACACTTAACGGGATTTCAACGACTTCGCGTACACCTTGACGGTTTACAACAGCTGGAACACCGATGTAGACATCTTTATGACCGAATTCGCCATCTAACAGAGCAGAAACGGTTAGGATCACATCTTGATTTTGTAAAATTGCCCGGGAAATACGTGTTAAGCCCATTGCAATCCCGTAGTACGTAGAGCCTTTTGCTTCAATGATTTTGTATGCTGCATCACGAACTTGAACCGCGATTTCAATCATTTTGTCTTCTAGATTTTCAGTGTGGTCACGAGCTGCATAGTCTTTCAATGGAATCCCAGAAATATTTGCGCTGCTCCAGACCGCTACTTCTGTATCACCGTGTTCACCGATAATAGATGCATGGACACTTGTTGGAGAAACACCGAAGTAATCGCCAAGCAAATAACGGAAGCGGGCAGTGTCGAGAATAGTACCTGAACCGATAACACGCTCTTTCGGTAGACCAGAAAATTTCCATGTTGCGTATGTCAAGATGTCAACTGGATTGGTTGCGATGAGAAAGATGCCATCAAAGCCGGAATCCATTACTTGCCTAACAATTTTTTTGGAAATGAGCACATTTTTTTCAACAAGCTGAAGGCGTGTTTCACCTGGCTTTTGATTCTCACCGGCACAAATAACGACAAGTGTGGCATCCGTGCAATCTGTATAATGACCAAATCTTACTTTCGTTGTAGCTGGAGCATAAAGAACGCCGTGATTTAAGTCCATTACATCGCCCATTGATTTTTTTTCATTTAAATCAATTAGTACAAGTTCATCGCACACACCTTGGTTAAGCATGGAGAAGGCATAGCTTGAACCAACTGCACCTGTACCGATAAGGACGACTTTATTGCCTTTGATATCGATCATTCAAAACTCTCCTCTATTTTTAAAAAAGTAAGTTGGTGCATATGTGTGAATCAATTTAAAATGTATTATAGGACGTCGATTGTTAGATTTTAATAGCCTTCTAATTAAAAATAGATAACAATGTTTCAAACCGATTAAAGTGCCTAAAAACGGAATAAAGCAGCTGAAAGAGGAGTAATGCTCATTTCAAAAAGAAAATTTAGTCTCTGTCACCGCCGAGAAAGTCAAACATACCTCCAAGTCCGCCTTCTCCTTTCGAGCCGCCATTTTGTGGCATCGCAGCAAAGACACGGCTGGCGAGTCGGCTAAATGGAAGGGACTGCACCCACACGGTTCCAGGTCCGCGTAATGTTGCTAAAAACAGGCCTTCTCCCCCAAATAATGCTGTTTTGACTCCGCCGACTACTTCAATATTGTAATCAACGTCGCCCGTCATTGCGACAAGACAGCCTGTATCGATGCGGATCAATTCGCCCGGCGCAAGCGTCTTTTTATAGATTGTTCCACCGGCATGGACGAATGCCATACCATCACCTTCTAATTTTTGCATGATGAAACCTTCACCGCCAAAAAAGCCGGTACCGAGTTTACGCTGCAATTCAATGCCAACAGAAACGCCTTTTGCTGCGGCTAAAAATGCATCTTTTTGACAGATGATTTTCCCGTTCATTTCACTTAAATCCATTGGGATAATTTTTCCAGGGTAAGGAGAAGCGAATGAAACATGTTTTTTCCCGTGACCTTCATTCGTAAATGTCGTCATGAATAAACTTTCACCCGTCAGTACCCGTTTACCTGCACCTAAAAGCTTACCCATTAATCCGCCGCCACCCTTGGATGACCCGTCTCCAAAGACCGTCTCCATTTTAATACCATCATCCATCATCATTAAACTGCCAGCTTCAGCGATAACTGTTTCTTTTGGATCGAGCTCTACTTGAACAAACTGCATATCATCGCCAAAAAGTTCATAATCAATTTCGTGATTGTTCATTTTGTCAGCCTCCTTTATATTCAAATGTTAGTACGCACGAAACTGGAAAAAGTTTCGAGATAATTGAAAAATGATGAACTAAATGCAAAGAAGCGCAGACAACGGCAATAAATACTAAGATACGTGAGACAAGATCGAAAGGGAGATGATGAGAAAGGTTGAGGGAAATGATTGAAATTATGGTGATTGGCAGTCCAGCCCCAAAGTTTTGTACATAAGGTGGTATGCCGACGCACATGGAAGTGGAAGGAAAATGATCTTCCCGATGAATTAAATCATTTGAGGAAGTAATCTCCAGAAAATCAGTCGTTATTTCGACTTCAGTAAGGTATATTAGCTGCCACAATTGACGTACAATCAGGGCCTTGTTTTACGAGTTCGTAGGTTTTAAAAATTGGACAATACCTCCAACTGGGCGAATGAAGCAGTACAACATCTTGCTTCCCGCATATAATTACAGAGACTTTCTAAACAGGAGGAGAAGATCGAATGGATAAAAAAATACTATGTTCTTTAGTTGGCAAAGCTGTAAAGGTAAACCGTGGTGGTCATGATTCCAGAGTCGGACAATTGCTGAAAGTAGAGGAAGATTACTTTGTGCTGCTCACTAAAGAAGATGGTGTTCTTTATTATAAAGGACACCACGTTAAAAGTTTAACGAATAACTTGAGAAAGGGTCTTGATTTTAACCTGGCTGTACCTGAAGGTTTTGAGTATATCAAGGGCAATTGTTTTAAAGACGTACTGTGCGATTTAAAATATCACTGGGTTACAGTTAATCGTGGCGGTCACGAGAAATATGAAGGTGTGCTGGATCATGTGCATGATGAGTATATTACAGTGGTTGCGAACGAAGAAGTCATTCGTATCTCCATGTTCCATATTCGCAATATTAGTTATGATATGAAAGTTGAAGGTTGTGAAGAAGAAAAAGATGAAAAATAAAACGAAGAGAAAATAAAAGCGAGTAATTATTGCCAGAGACAGACAGTGTGACCAGCATAGCCACTTTTGAATTAGGGTGAGAAACAAGGAATTGTTTCCAATTCATTTAAAGTGGCTTTTCTCAATTTTAAAAAAGGGATAAAACCTGTGAGGGGGTTAGTCATGTCGAGCCCTTATTTTTCAGAGACGCTTAAAGCGCTTATTGGGTATTCAATCAGTATTTTTTCAAACGATGGGATCTTAATTAAAGGAAGTCTAGTTGACGTTAAAGAGGATTATCTTATTTTACAGAACGAGAAAGGAGAGCATTTTTATCATCATCTTAACCAAATTAAATCTATTTCCAAAAATACAAAAGATAGTCACACAAACAAAATAAATCGTGCATATTTGCAGGCAGAGAAGTTACAGGAAATTTTAGAACAATGCAAACGAAGATGGGTCACAATTAACTATCACAATGATCAAGTGCTGTCCGGTTTTCTTAGCAAGGTCTTTGATGACCATTTTATTTTAATTAGCGGTGAAGAAAAGGTGATTATGCAAAATTCATATATATCCACTATTTTTTCAGGATATTATGAAAAAGTTGATTCCAGCGCAACGAACAATTCAAATGAAAATGGGACGTCCACCAATAACGAAACAGAAGCGACAGATCATTCAATTGAAAATGGAGTGCCTGCAAATAGCCATTTGGATGCAATGAGTCATTCAAATGAAACATCTGCATCTAACGAGACAGAGGCATCAGATCGCTTAGACGCCCTGCGGCATAATGAGAAGGCAGTCGAACAAAAAGAGGAGTTGGAAGATGATCAAGTAGAGCTGGTGAATTCATCCTTCGAAACAAGTGAGGGAACAGCAAGAGAAATGAATTCATTGACTGATGATTCTTCTGTGCGAAAAAATCGTGTAGACAAATATTCATTTAGAGAAAAGGAAATGGAGGAGATCGACTACACCCTGTTCGATCGAAAACTTCGCTCAAACCTAGTTACCCGTAAAAAAAAGACACCAATGCCTCGAGGTGAAGAAGAAAGTAATCCATCTGCTAAAAGTAAGACAAATATTCGTTATGATTCAGATAATATCTCTCGTTTAAAAGATGTCCCATCTCAAACATGTCGAAAGAACAAAAAATTAAAATACAGCAAAAAGAACAGAAGACTGCAAGCAGAAGGAAAACAAAGTGTTATGCAAACAACTGTACAGGTGGCAGAAGAAAAACAAGATTTCATACAGCCTGTTTGGACACAAGAAGAAAAAGAACGAATGCTCGAAACACAATATTATTCCCTGATGAAGCAGGCGGAAAAGTCTCAAAATTACTCCCTGATGAAGCAGGCACAAAAGGATTACATGAAGTTAAAAGAAAAACGGATGCAGGGAGAACGAATAAAGCAATAGATGGCTATATTTTTCTCTTTCTTTATTTTGGATTACACGGCTTTATGAAAAGAATAAGGGGAGATTAGCGAATGAAGTTAATCAGAACGTATGTGGGAGAGTTCATTCGCCTGGAACTCATAGGGAAAAAAGAAGTATCAGGTGAATTAGTTGATTTGGGCAGCGATGTCCTTGTTCTGCGTAAACAAGATGACTTTTATTATATCCCATTATTTCATATTCGAGAGATACGGCTGTTATCAAAAGAAGAAACAGATTCAATCACAAAATTTGATGCTATTACAGCACCGCCACTCGCTAATAAGTTATCTTTAATAAAGGTATTACGTGCAGCAGAGAAGGGGATTTTTGTTGAATTAAATGTTATAGCCCATCAGCCAGTCCACGGACATATCACACATGTGATGGATGATTACATTGCCTTTTTCTCTCCTGTTTATCAAACAATGATTATTCCATTACAACATATAAAATGGATTATTCCTTATCCTGCGTCCTCACATCCTTATGGATTTAGTCAATCGATCCGTCCAGAATCTAATGCTCCAGTTAAGCTATTCGCCCGAACGTTGGATAAACAAATTGAAAGTATGCAAGGCACATTTATTACATGCAATATTGGAGATAAAGAAAGCGTGAGTGGAAAACTTATGCATAAAGAAACGCAATTTCTTAATTTGCTAACTGTAAAAGAACAAGGTATTCATGTAAATGTAGACCATATCAAAGCAATCGTGTACAGGTAGCGATTGATGTATTAACAAATGAAATAGTGAAAGTGAACAAAACTGTTTCCGACAGTAGAGGGAGCAGTCTTTTTTCTTGTAAAGGAAGCTGTTTAAATTGTCAGACGTATTTCAAGAAACCGAGTTGTGCGTACAGGTAGAAGTCTAATCGCATATGGCTATCGATATTATTTGTTTCGGACTAGCCTCTTCAAAAAACACTCCAATGAAGAATTTATGATTTTATATAATCAACCTTTTCCCCAAAAATTGAAATACATTTGCTGTCACAGAGCAATGGACAAGCTGATTTTCCATTCATATTCAAATGGAAATCCTTTAATCAATCGACAAAACATGGTAGATTAATGAAAGATGATTAGGAAAGAAGGGGTATAACATGAATGTAGCAACAATCGGAACAGGTTGGATTACAGAACAATTCGTGGATGCAGTAAGGGAAAGTGGGAAATGGACGTTTGCCGGTGCGTATTCCCGCTCTGCAGAAAAAGCAGACAAACTTGGAGGGCCGCGCGTGTTTACGGACTTGAATGAGTTAGCGGCTAATAAAGAGATTGACGTTGTATATATTGCGTCACCGAACGCTCTTCATTTTGAGCAAGCCCTTTTGTTCATGAAAAATAAGAAGCATATTATTTGTGAAAAACCGATGTTTTCAACGACAAAAGAGCTTGAAGAGGCATTTAAAGTCGCTGATGAAAATGGTGTCTTTTTATTTGAGGCTTTCCGCAATCTATACACACCAAACCATGCGCGATTGAAAGAAGCGATTGAAAAAGTAGGACCTGTGCGTCATTCATTCTTTCAGTTTATAAAGTATTCATCACGTTATGACAACGTTCTCGCAGGGGAAGAGCCAAATGTTTTCTCACCGGCATTTTCTGGTGGTGCACTCGTGGACCTGGGTGTTTATCCGATCAGTGTTGCTGTATCATTGTTCGGAAAACCTAAAAGTATATCCTGTCACGTGATGATGTTGCCAACAGGTGTAGATGGAAGCGGATCAGTCGTTCTCGATTACGGAGATCATACGTGTACAGCGATGTATTCGAAAATTACAGATTCGCATTTGCCTGGTGAAATTGGCGGAGAAGAGGGCACGATCCTTATTGATCACATCGCACCGATTACGAGTATTGAGTTCAAAAATCGCCGGACAGGTGAAAAAGAACAGTATGCTGTACGAGAAGAAGAAAATGACATGATCTATGAAGCAAAAGTGATAGCTGAGATCATTGAATCAAACGATCAAGAAAAATATCAGTATTTCCGTAACGTAAGTGAAATTGTGATGCAAATTACGGAAGAAGCACGTAAACAGAGTGGTATTGTTTTTGATGTAGAGAAATAAAAAAATGTGTTTATCGCAGATTAACGGGCAGTAAGACCTCCACTTCAAGGCTTAGAGGAATGCAAAAGGATAAGTAGAGGATAAACTGCCCGTAAAGGCCCGATTGGTTCATCTAACCGTCCGTGAGGGTGAGAGATCCCTCACGGATGGAAGATTCACTTTATCTCACCTTTTTTAAAGGCCAGGTAAACACACTTTTGTTGCTTGAAAAGTGTAGAAGCGGTTCGTTTTGAAAGGAATGGCGTGGCAGGAAAGAAGCCATTGTGTTGTGGTGAAGGTCTGCCTGTGCTTTTGTAATTCTCCAGCGGTCATGATGAATATCACCCCGATAAAGAGTATTTCCTTTTAGAGTCCAAAAGCAATAACGCTCAAGGAGCCAGTATTCAAGGCTTTCCTTGTCAGGTACATAAATACTCGACGATTGTTGGTAACTTGCCTGAAAGCATTCCCTCGAGCTTCCTGGATGCTGTCGCTGGCTTGTGTAGTGCACAACCGGATCTTTTATCGTCATCTTCATGCGTGCATGTTTATAGGGAAGAGCGGCTCCTATTTTTGCACTTGTAACAATCGGCCACTTATTGGCATCTAAACTGAAAAAATAAATGCCGGGAACCCCTTCATAAGTGACGTA
The DNA here is from genome assembly GCF_001906925.1 of Domibacillus mangrovi. Lineage (GTDB taxonomy): Bacteria > Bacillota > Bacilli > Bacillales > Domibacillaceae > Domibacillus > Domibacillus mangrovi. The sequence continues at coordinate 57,637 of NZ_MRWQ01000014.1, read as the reverse complement.
TGTACGGACATTTAATTCCAGATAAGAATGATAAAACGGAAACTTTGGCATAAAATGCAGTCTTGTATGATGGGTTTGAAAGGGGATAAGACTCATCCATGCTGTACCATCACATAGGTCAATCTTAAGCTGCACAGGTATATGCACTCTTAAAAGATCAGCAGAAACCGGCCAGTGAGCAAACAGCATATTGCTCCATGTTTGTTTCATCATCCATTGTGAAGAAGGCAATGGGTACGGGCGCTGTTCCACTTCCCTAAGTTCTTTATACAAATTGTACAGTCCTTTCAATTGATCTTTCTATGTCCAGAGGAATAATAAAACAGACTAAACTCATTAAATAGATTTAGTCTGTTCTCTCTATGGAATTAAATCGGATCAATATGATTTTTGCGGCGCTTTTTTCGGTTTTTCGGCTTTTTTCAGAAGGTCTGTTATTTTGCCATTTGCTTCATCAATGAAAGTCTTCATTTTTTCTATATCAGGCTTATCCTTTTTCGCCTCAGTGATGAGTGGATATAGGCTATCCTCGATCTTTTTATAATCGTCAGGATATTGCTCCTCTATTTCTTTCTCAACAAGATCCCAATGTTCCTCGAGAACTTTTCCGGTTTCTTGAATTTCCCCCGCACTATCAGGGGCTTCCGCATTCGCTTTCAGTTGTTTTAAGGTCCCTATAACGTTGTCTAGTTTGTTCGACATCGTTCGGGCATGTTCTTCAATAGTATCTGTTTGATTATCTCTGACGGGCTGCTCGCTTTCATCCGTACCACAGCCAGCTGCAATCAAAACCATCAAAGCAAATGAAGCTGAAACAGAATAGAATTTCTTCATAGCGATCTCCTTTAACATCGTTTATCAACAGTATGAACAAAAAAAGCAATTATAAACGGCGCAATTCAAATTTTTCAAAGTGATCAGCAGTATACTTCATCTGGTTTGGGTCTCACACAATTATTAATTAAAATGGAGAGAAGTAGAGTATCCAAATGGTCAAAAAGAATACATTTAGGTATAATGGAACTTATTTATGTTAAAATGAGGAATGTTTTTTGTGAGGTATTGCAATATAAATAGGTCTTACGATGTTTTATCGCTAATAGAATTGTACATTGAACATTAGCAAATGAAAATCTACCTATGTACAATAAAACATATAAGGAGTAAACATGACAATTAAAAGAAGATTATTCTTGAGCTTTTTATTTATTTTTATTGTTTTGGCCGGAATTCAAGTATACCTGATTGTTGAAATGAATCATTACAGTAATACGATGGAGAACATTAAAGATGAATCGATTGAGAAAGTACTTAAAGCGGAACGTTTAAAGTTGGACGTCGTTCAAGTTCAACAATGGCTTACGGACGTAAGTGCAACAAGAGGAGCAGAAGGGTTTGATGATGGATTCAATGTTGCGGATACATATGCTATTGATTTTAATAAAACGTTAAGTGAATTAAAAGAATTGGAATCAAAAACAGGCAATCAAGATTTGGATCATTTTAAGCCATTATTCGATGAGTATTATAGAGTCGGAACAGAAATGGCGAAAGCATATGTAGCGTATGGTCCTAAACAAGGAAATGTTTTGATGGATAAATTCGATGTGTATTCTGAAGATATAAATAAAGAAGTAGATGTCTATTTAAATCAGACGACTGAAAAACTTAATCAAGATATTAACGAAATGTATGAAGGAACAAAAGCGAATATAAAATACACATTGATTATTATGTTGACAGGTCTTATTATAACGATTCTTATAAGTTATTTTCTTACGAAGGTAATCGTAAGAAGTTTAAGAGACATTAAAATGAGTGCGGAATTCATTACGGGCGGAGACTTAACAATACCTATTACAAGTATGCCAAAAGATGAAATTGGAGACTTAGCGAATTCTTTTGAAGTTATGCGTGCCCAACTGAATTCTTTGGTCATGTCAATTAGTAAACATTCCAATGAAATAACGGTGAATAGTGGAAACTTGAATAATCGAGCGAAGCGAACAGAGGACACTGCTCATCAAATCAATTCAGCGATGAATGAGATAGCGAGCGGAATTAAACAACAGGCAGTTCAATCAAATCAAATACTTGAAGCAGTCACCGATACAGCAGATGGGGTTAGGGATGGAAATATATTTGTAGATAATACACTTCAGGCAGCTACTAATTCAACTGTTATGGCTACAGAAGGAAAAGATAATATTGAGAAAAGTATTGTCGCTTTACAACAAACAGTTTTGGGTGTAGAGGAAGCTACTAAAAATGTGCAGGCACTTGGAAAGCATTCAGAGCAAATTGGTGGCATCATTAAACTTATTCAAGATATATCGGAACAAACGAACTTATTAGCATTGAACGCAGCAATTGAAGCGGCACGAGCAGGAGAACATGGGAGGGGCTTTGGGATCGTTGCAGAGGAAGTTCGAAAATTAGCAGAAGAAACGAAACAAGCGACGACTCGAGTTTCAAATATTATCGAAGAAACACAAAAAGATACTGAAACATCGATTACATTGATGGGAAATAATCTTGAACAGTTTGAACAACAGGTGATTGTTATTCAAACAAGCAGTTTAACTTTGCAACATATCGTGGATCAAGTAAAAGAAACAGAAGATAACGTTCAACAATTAAAAGACGTATTCGGTAACATCAATTTAAATACGCTTAACGTTCAAAAAATGATCAAAAATATTTCAGCGATTATTGAAGAAACGTCTGCCTCATCTGAAGGGGTTTCCATATCTACAGGTGAGTTGACGTCTATTATTGAGGAAATAGCATTGACAATTAGTAATCTAGAGAAAATCGCAGTAGCTTTGAATACTGAAGTTGAATTATTTAAAGTGAAGTAAATAAATTAAAAAATGAATGCAAAAATAATTAACCGATATAACGGTTGATCTGGGCATATATATCCCGCATTAACGGGCAGTAAGACCCCCGCTTCAAGATTTTGAAAAGAAAAGAAGGATAAGCGGGGGATCAACTGCCCGTAAAAGCCTGATTGGTTCGGGCCAGGCAGAGCCGGTCACTCACGTATTGCCGCAGGACGCGGCGCCCTTTACCTGAGTTCCTGTTCATTCAGTGGGGATAGCTGGAACGCAGACTAAGATCGTCACGTCCTGTGACAACGTCTGCATGATTCACATCGTGTGAACCTAAATCCCCACTGAATGAAGTTTCACTTTATAGGAAAAACCGATTTAAAATATAGTAAAAGGCAGCCTCATTCAACTTGAGGCTGCTTTTTTACATAGTTCCGTCATCAGCACTTAATCATCCTGTTTAAACCAACCTTTCCGCCAGAAAAATGCAAACATTGAAAGCGCGATGCCACCCATCAAACCGAGTGCGATAAAGTAACCGTAATGCCATGTTAATTCAGGCATATGAGCGAAATTCATCCCGTATATGCCAGCGATAAATGTGAGCGGCATGAAAATTGTTGTAATGACAGTGAGCGTCATCATTATACTGTTCATCCGATTTGAATTGATGGACAAATAGCTGTCACGCATATCTTTTGTTAGTTCCCGGTTTGATTCAACAATCTCTGTCAGCATGATTAAGTGATCGTAAATGTCTTTAAAATACACTTTGTTTTTCTTAGGGATTTGAATGCGTTCCGAGTTTAAGACGCGATACAGCAGCTCGCGCATCGGAAAAATAATACGGCGCAGCTTTAATAATTCTTTTCGAATGTCAAATAAATCATCTGTTTTGTAATTATCGGCATTTTCCGCTTCTAATTGAATAAGACTGTCTTCGATTTGGTATACACTCGGGAAAAAATGATCGACGACTTTGTCAATGAGATGGTATAAAATATTAACCGGCTGTTTGATTTTTTTCGTCTCAAGCAGCCGTTCCCAAATGGTATCGACTTCAACAGACGGTTTCCGGTGAAATGTTACAATATAATTTGAACACCAAAATATATCAAGTTCTTCCGGGGACAGTGTTTTTTGATTAACGGATTGAATGATCATAAAATTATGGTCGTCGTAATAATCAAGCTTCGGACGCTGAATAAAGTGAAGGCAGTCTTCAATGGCGAGCGGGTGAAAATTAAAAAAGTCGTTTAATACATTTGTTTCTTCGTCTGTCGGCATATTGAAGTCCACCCAGTACCACTGAATATGTTCCCCATGCAGCTCCTCAAGCGGTACATCGCGCAAAATCATCTGATCGATCGTCATGGCAGCCGTTCTTATCATTTTATCACCTTTTTCTTTGTATCAAGCCTTTATTATTATACAAGATGAATAGGAAATGGAACCGAAAACCGCTAATATTTATGGGAAATAAAATAAACTTATTATGGAAGAGATTTGAATGAAAAAAGCTATCATTGATCATAACTGGATCAATGATGGCTTTTTTCTGTAAAGAAAGAATAAAAATGGAGGCGAAAAGATGAAAGTAAATAAACCTGAATTAGCGAAACAGGCTGTTGATTCAATTGAAAATGTGGCAGGAACGTTCCAAGGGTATCGGCGGGCACATGCAAAAGGTGTATATTGTCGGGCCGTCTTTACACCAAATGGAAATGCGGTACCGTACACAACCGCTGCTCATTTGCAGGACAAAGAAGTGAAGGCGCTCGTTCGTTTTTCTGACAGCTCACCGAATCCGAACATGGTGGATATCCTTTCGCCAGTAAAAGGGATGTCTGTTCAGTTTCAGTTGCCGGATGGGGACGTGACGAATCTTGTCAGTGTGACAGTACCCGTATTTATTACGAAAACACCGGAAGCATTTGTTGAGATGCTACGTACGTTTGGAAATAAGTCGAGCCTTCGCGATGTCGTAAAAATGTTTGTCAACTACCCTGAAAGCAGAGCGGCTTTTCACATTATGAAAAAAATGCGGCCGTTTATTAGTTATTCAACGAGCCACTATTTTCCGATTCATGCGTTTTATTTCATAAATGAAAAAGGGGAGCAGCAGGCCGTCAAATATGAATGGGAACCGGACGACAATGTCAATATAAAGACGAAAAAAGAAGCAGTTATGCATCCAGGTGATTACTTAGATGAAGAGCTAGAAAACAGGATGGCAGAAGGGCCAATTGGCTTTCGTTTAAACGTCTGGTTAGGTGAAAAGGGGGATTCTGTTAATGATTCAACGGTTATGTGGCCAGATGAACGGAAAAAAATCACGCTTGGACATTTATCGATCACGAACAAACTAGAACATCAGGCAGATGATGTCGTATTTGATCCGACCGTTATGACGAATGGGATTGCGTGTACAGACGACCCGGTACTGCATTTCCGACGTGATGTGTACTCGGTATCATTTGATAGACGTTCAAAAGGAAGATGAGCTTTATTATCTTCATAATGTGTCAAAATATTTTAAAAAATGATAAAAACTTTTTGTAAGTTCCTATATACTAAATAGTGGGTGAGGTGGGATATTTATCGACTGGAGGTAAAAAGGTGAAAAAATTTTTAGTTATTGCATTGTCATTTCTTATGATTGTTCCTCTTGTTGGAATAAAGCCGGTTCAAGCTGCTGGTTTTACCGATGTTCCTTCTCGTGCATTGAAGGAAGTTAATTACTTGGCGGAAGGTAAAATTGTAAATGGGACATCGGCGACATCTTTCACGCCGTATAAAACAATTACTCGTTCGGAAGCGGCCGTTTTCATTGGGCGAACACTTCAATTGGACGGAACACCTCGGTCAACAGGCTTTACTGATTTGGGCTCTGGCAGCTTTACGTCAGGCTATGTACAAGCAGTTGTGGAAAAAGGAATTATGTCAGGCTATGATGGTAAAAAATTTCTTCCATATAAAGCTGTTACACGCGGTGAAATGGCGGGTATATTGGCAAAGGCATTTGGCTATTCATCAAACGCTGAAAAAGCATTGATGGATTTAGGGATCGCAAGCGGGCTTCCAGATGGAACGTTTGGTTCGAATCAAACGATCACTCGGGCAGATTTTGCTGTCTTTCTAGCACGGTCCATTCATCCTGAGTTTCGATTGAAATCATTAGGTGGGTTTACAAGTAAACTTCGGTCAACAACAGGGAATTTAAACGTTCGTTCAGGACCATCTACTTCGTTTGCCTCATTAGGGAAAATTGCCGCCAATACAGAAGTGGCTGGTGCGCATTCTATTGGCGGATGGACGTATGTAAAAACAGGAAATAAAGTCGGGTTTATCAGTGCCTCTTATTTGCGCAGTGAGGGAACAGATGTTACAACACCTCCTGTGACAGAAAACAATGATGCACAGCTTTCAGGTCAAACCATTATTCTTGATCCAGGACATGGAGGCACAGATTCAGGCGCGGTTGGAAACGGACTGAAAGAAAAAGATGTAGTGCTGAAAATGGGGCTTCAAGTGAATGACTTATTGAAGCAAACGCCGTTTAATGTGAAAATGACCCGTTCTACCGACACGTTTATTCCGTTGAAAACCCGGTCTACTTTTGCGAAAAACAATGGCGGTGATATTTTCGTCAGCATTCATGTGAATGCTGCATCAGCCAGTGCAAGCGGGACGGAAACGTATTATTACGCAGCAGGAAATCCGTATGTGGCAGACAGCCAATTACTCGCAGCGAAAATTCAGGCACGTATGTTGGCCGCATGGGATTTAAAAGATCGTGGAGTAAAGCCAGGCGACCTCTCTGTACTTCGTGAAAACAATATGCCGGCAGCACTAGCCGAGCTTGGGTTCATATCCAATGCAGGAGATGCTGCCAAAATGAAATCGGATTATTCGATGAAGGTCATGTCAAACGCGATTTACTACGGTATTCTCGACTACTATAAGGAAAAAGGCTATAACGTAGACTCACTTTATAAAGTAGCTGAGTAAATCATACATAAACGAACCTCCAATGATTTTATAGTCAATGGAGGTTGTTTTTTGTTGTAATAACTAATATCATTAGTTATTATATTAATTAAATTAGTTAATTGAAGGAAAGGGGAAGAAATATGCGTCTTACGAAAATTGGGTCGTTCTATCAGCTGTCATTCATGCCGCATTTTTTTCCAGTTAACTGTTATATTGTTGAAGAAGAAACATCGCTGACGCTTGTCGATGCGGCGCTACCCTACAGCGCGAAAGGCATTATGAAAATAATGAAAAAACTTGAAAAGCCGATCAAACATATCGTGTTGACACATGCGCATGAAGATCATATTGGAGCAGTTGACGTGTTAAAAGGATTTTTACCGGATGTGCCCGTTTATATATCTGAGCGGGATGCACGGCTGCTTGGTGGTGACGTATCGATAGATCGGGAAGAAGCACAGAAGCCGGTGAAGGGCGGCGTGCCGAAAAAAATGAAGACACGGCCGGATATTCTGTTGAAAGAAGGAGACCGGATAGGATCACTTGAAGCGATTTATTCTCCGGGACATACGCCAGGTTCGATGTCGTTTATCGACAGTCGGAACCGCGGTTTAATTGCTGGCGATGCTTTTCAGACGAGAGGCGGCATGGCGGTGAGTGGTACAGTAAAACCGTTCTTCCCATTCCCGGCACTTGCGACATGGGATAAGCAAACTGCGATTGACAGCGCAAAGAATTTATATTCGTTTCAGCCTTCCATTCTGGCAGTTGGTCATGGAGAGATGCTGGAGCAGCCTATGAAAGTAATAGAACAGGCAATAATGGACGCAGAAAAAAAGATGAAATGAGGACATTGGAATGGCACCAAGAGCAGGCATAGATGTAGATACCGTTTTGCAAAAAGCAGTTGAAATAATTGATCGGGATGGTTATGAAGACTTATCAATTGGAAAACTGGCCAAAGCATTATCAATTCGTCCTCCCTCTTTATATAACCATATAGGCGGTCTATCAGAGTTGAAACAGAGGCTGGCTGTATTAGGCTGTGGAAAATTATATGAACAAATGATTAGAGCCGCCGTCGGACTCTCGGGCGATGACGCAGTGTATGCGCTCAGCCTGGCGTATGTTTACTTTGCGCGTCAACACCGGGGTTTGTACGAAGCGACGTTTCGCGCACCGTATCTTCACGCACCTGATTTAAAGGAAGCGCAGGAAAAAGTCGTGCAGATTGTTGTTCAAGTGCTGGCTGTATATGAACTGGATGAAGAAACAACTCTCCATATGGTGCGAGGACTGCGCAGCATGCTTCACGGTTTCACGTCCATTGAGCAGACAGGAGGATTCGGTCTGCCGCTCAATCTTGATGAAAGTTTTCACATGATGATTAAAACGTTTTTGAAAGGACTTCCAATCAAAAAATAATTTACAAAATTTACGTTCGACTTATTAAAATAAATAGTCGAATATAATAAAGGATGAGAAAATTAAAAGTGGTACTTTGGAATATTGAGAGATGGATTATCTCCTATCGTAGATTGTAACTTTGTATGGTTTTAACTTTCGTCTGTATAATTACTTCTTACTTTTTTAATATTGGACGACAAAACAATATGAGTAAGGTGAACCATATTTCATGACTTAGTCAATAAATATCTCTAAACTCTCCATTGAATGAAGTTTCACTTTATAAAAAAGTCGAATAAGGATTATATCTTTAAAAATATACAATAAAGGGGGATGAACCTCGTAAATGGGACTTGTATTAATTTTAGCAGAAAAGCCATCTGTATCTAAGAATATTGCAGATGCACTGAAAATAAAAAATCGACAAGACGGTTATTTCGAAGGAAACGGCTATATTGTTACATGGGCGTTTGGTCACTTGCTTCAACTATACGATGCAAAAGATTATGATGACAACATGTCTACATGGAAAATGGAGAACTTTCCGTTTATTCCTCCAATGTTTAAATATAAAGTAAAAAGTGATCCGAAAAATAGAGAAAAGCCAGATAGAGGCGCAGGGAAGCAATTAAAGATTATTCAAAGCTTAATGAAACGTCGAGATGTAGACACTATTATTTCTGCGTGTGATTATGATCGAGAAGGCCAAATAATAGGGGACAGTATCATTTATAATCTCGGAACAGATAAAGATGTTTACCGGTTATTATTAAATGAATGGACGCCGGCTGAGGTTATGAAAGGGCTAGAAAATATGAAGTTAAATTCAGAACTCAGGCCTTTACAAGATGCGGGAGTTAGCCGTCAATGGGCAGATTGGACAATTGGAATAAACTTAACATCAGTAGCGACTCTTAAATATCAAAAAGGGAAGGGAAAGGCCTTAAATATAGGGCGAGTATTATTGCCAACATTAAAGGTTATCTATGATCGGGATAAAGAAATTGAGAACTTTGTTCCGGAAAATTATTTTAAACTTCAAGCTACGTTTAAAACAAAAGATGAACACGAATATGAAGGAACATACGTTGAGGGAAAAGAAGAGAAGTTTAAAAGGAAAGAAACGTTAGAAGCGATTCAACAGGCGTTAATAGATCAATCAGCCATTATTCATAATAAGCAAGTACAGAAGAAAAAAGAGTATCCACCGTATTTATTTAATCTATCTAATTTGCAAGGGTATATTACGAACAAATATAAAGGATGGACATCAGATAAAGTATTAAAAGTAGCCCAATCTTTGTATGAAAAAAAGTTTATTACGTATCCAAGGACTTCCAGTGTGGCTTTAGAAGAAAGTCTCGTTAGTAAAACAGCAAAGGTGTTAGAAACGTTAACGGAAGACTTACCATATAAAAATGAAATCAAATTTGTGAAGTCTAAAAGGATATTTGATAATTCAAAAGTAGAAAGTCATAGCGCCATTGTTCCTACTTATTTGAAACCTAAAAAGCTGACTATCGATGAAGAACAAGTATATACAGCGATAAAAAATAGATTGATTATGCAGTTTATGCCTGTCGCAGAGTATGAAGAAACAAGAATTGAAACGAAAATGAAAAACATAGATTTAAAAGGTTTATTTGTATCGAAGGGAAAGGTACAGCTTGTAGAAGGCTGGAAAAAGGTAGAGAAAGTTCAATCGAAAGATACGATTTTACCGCTCGTTCAGATCAATGATCATGTTGATTTGATCCATCATGAAATGACATCACATGTGACAAAACCACCAAAACAGCACACGGAAAGAACATTACTGCGAGTAATGGAGACATGTGGTAAAAATTACGACAGCAATGAAGAAAGTGAAGAAACTATAAATGCGATTTTAAGTGGCTTTAGCATAGGAACACCAGCGACGAGAGCTGAAACGATTAAAAAATTAAAAGATGTTGGATATATCACGGCTGAAAATAAAAATCTGTTTTGCACACAATTAGGCAGAAAGTTGGTTGAGACGTTTCCAATTAAAGATTTGTTTGATCTAGAATTTACAGGACGATTAGAAAAATCATTGTTTGATATCGAAAAAAGAAGATTCAGCAAAGAAGAGTTTTTACAGGTCATCTTTGAATTTACTGCGAAGTCTGTACAGAAGATCAAGAACGAACAAGATATAACAATTAATGAGATTGTGACGCAGCACAAAACAAATGAAGTACTAGGGAAATGCCCTGTTTGTGGACATGCCGTCATTGAGGGACAAAAAGGGTTTGGATGCAGCAATTGGAAAAGTGGCTGTAAGTTTGTTATTTGGAAAAGTGACAAGTATTTAGCCGCGATGAAGAAAAAACCGACGAAAACGATGGTGAAATCACTGCTGAAAAATGGAGTGGTGACAGTAAAGGGATTAACAAGCAAAAAAGGAAATAAATTCGACGCGAATATGCGATACGAAAAAAATGATGATAATGAGTATTACAGTTGGAGAATGGAATTCAATAAATAGAGCTTGTCCTCTGATTCTAGAATAATATATCAAATTGAAGCAAAACGTAGAAAAAGCGACCTTCCATAGAATGCAAAGGTCGCTTTTTCTGCCTGCTCAACCGTTTTTCTGCCCATTCAGTCTCGCATTTCGCCAGATCAGCCACTGTTCATATGTGAGCGCCACGACGGTTCCAGTAATAAGTCCATTTGAAAGTGAAGCGGCGATTGCGGCAGGTAGTTCAGCGACGCTGTCGGGCGGCAGAAACATGAAGCCGACTCCAGTCATTAACCCAATTGCCGTGACTTTAAGCCACTGTTCTGTGTTATTTTCACTGGCAAGTTCATGAAAAGCCATGCGAACCATGCCAGTGAAAATAACAAATGTAACGGCATACGCAACAGGAGCAGGCAGTGACGATAGTAATAGCATAGCTGTCGGGAAAAAGGTGACGATGATGACGAGCAGACAACCAAAAATAAACGGCAGCAACGCGCGCGTTTTCGTTGCAGACACGAATCCGGCTGCTCCAGAAATAGGTACTGGTCCGACAGCTGAAAAAGCGCCGGCGATAAAATGATTGATTCCGGCGAAAATACCGGCTTGTTTCACCCGATTTGACACTTCTTCATGAAATTCCCTTTTTAATGTCCCTTCCATGACACGGATGGATGCCATCATATTGGCGATTAATAACAGTGTAATGAAAAATGATGTGATCATCATACCAGGTTCGAAAATGGGTGGGCCAAAAACGAAAACATCTGGAATGGATAAAACCGCCTGCCCATTGAAAACGGGCACATCTGCTTCTTGAAGAAGAAGAAACACGAGCCAGCCTGCAAAAATGGCGATCAAAACAGAGTATCTTTGCAACAGAGCATTACGGTGACCGCTTATCCAGAACGTGACGATTATTGTAATCAAGCTTCCTAAAATAACGAGACCATCGACTTTGCCAGATTCATTTGGCAGGCCCATCATTCCTTTGACAAACGTGCCGCTTAGCTGCAAGACAAGCAGCAGTAAATACACGAATGTGATGGTGGGTGTAAACAGCCTTTTCATCCGGTTCATGAGGCCAGTAACAGCGAATAAAATAAAGAGCACACCGCTATAAAGCATGCCGCTTTGCAATACTTGCAGTGTAGCATCTGCGGTCGTGTATAATACACCAATGAATCCCGCGTAAATGGTAAACACGCCCCACCATAATCCGGCGGGTCCTTCATTAATGGGAAGTTTATGGCCAAACAAGCTTTGCAAAATACCGGCGATGCCAAGAACAAGTATCGTTCGTTGAATAAAGAAGGCTGTATCCACATCATTCAAGTGAAAAAGCGCTGCAATGGCGACCGGTGCAGCGATAGATGAAGCAATTAAAAATACAGCCCATTGCAAGGAACCCGCTATCATTTTCATTAAAGCTCACCAAATCCCTTCAATACCGTTTTTTTCATTGTAACATAAGAAGAATAGATGCCGTTTTTATGTGAACTTTGATAAGATAAAGAAAAAGCTTGTGGGGGCCCTAATGAAAACAATCGTAAATGTGAAAGTGAATAAAATAGCGGCGGTGCAGCTCCGAAAAGGGTACCCGCTTATTGAAAAAGACGCAGTAGAAAACAGTAAAGTACTCAAAGAAGAAGGAATGATTATCCGTATTCTTGATGAGAAGAAAAACTACATTGGCACAGGTTATTATGGTGTGCAAAATAAAGGTGTGGGATGGGTGATTACTCGTGAACCAGAGGAGTACATTGATGCCACTTTTTTTGTGAAAAAAATCGAAATAGCACTGAAGCAGCGCCAGCATTTGTTCAATGATCCCGGCACGACGGCATTTCGCGTCTTCAATGGAGAAGGGGATGGTGTTGGCGGGCTCATTATTGATTATTATGCCGGTTTTTACGTCATTCACTGGTACAGTCTCGGGATTTATTCATTCCGAGAGGATATTCTCGCTGCGATGAAAGAGAAGGTTGATTATATAGGAATCTATGAGAAAAAGCGGTTTGATCAAAAAGGGAAGTATATAGAAGATGATGATTTTGTTGCGGGTGAACGAGGCGAATTCCCGATTATTGTTAAGGAGAATGGTGTGAATTTTGCAGTCGATTTAAATGATGGTGCTATGACAGGGATTTTTCTCGATCAGCGCGATGTAAGAAAAGCGATTCGCGAACGCTATTCAAAAGATGCGGAAATGCTCAATATGTTTTCATACACAGGCGCATTTTCCGTTTGCTCGGCTCTTGGGGGGGCAAAAAAGACAACAAGTGTTGATGTAGCAAACCGAAGCCGTGCCAAAACAATCGAGCAGTTTGAGGTAAATGATCTACGTGCTGGCGAACATGAAATTGTCGTTGACGATGTGTTTCAATATTTTAAGTATGCAGCACGGAAAAAGCGGACATTTGACCTGGTCGTTGTCGATCCGCCGAGTTTTGCGAAAACGAAAAAGCGTACGTTCAGCGCAGCAAAAGATTATATAAAACTGTTGAAAGAAACGATTGATTTAACGAAAAATAACGGTGTAATTGTGGCATCGACCAATAGCAGCGCCGTTGATTTGAAAAGGTTTAAAGGTTTTATTAAAGATGCCTGCAAAGAAAAAGGAGTCGCTTATTCTATTCTAGAGCAGTATACGCTACCAGATGATTTTCGGACGATTGATGAGTTTCCAGAAGGCCAGTATTTAAAAGTGCTTTTTATTAAGATAAAAAAATAAGTTTTGAGTGTGAATGTAGAATATATAGTGAAAACGATCTTGCAGACATATACGGCAAGATCTCTTTTTATATTGTCATCGTATACTCGTCTATAATTTGTCCATTTCTGTTTTTTATAAGAATGGTACGGTCATTCTTATCAATTGCCACAATTGTGACTTCTTTTCTTTTTTCACGTAAGATAACCGTATAGACATTTATCGCGGATTAACAGGCAGTAAAACCACCGACATTAAGACTTTGAAGAATCGAAGAAGGGGGTGGCTAACTGCGCGTAAAGGCCCGATTGCTTTAACTAACCATCAATAGAGGACAAACAAAACCCCTCCACTGATGGAAGTTTCACATTATGTGAAAGGGATGAGAATAAATGAACAAAAAACCTGCTATTTTCGCTCACCGGGGTGCAAGCGGCACGCATCCGGAAAATACGATGGCGGCGTTTGAAGCGGCGGTTCGTTTAGGTGCAGATGGCATTGAGCTTGATGTGCAAATGACGAAAGACGGTGAAATTGTGGTCATTCATGATGAAACGGTCAACCGAACGACGAATGGAAAAGGGGCCATTGAGCGAATGACATATGCACAGGTGGCGGAACTTGATGCAGGAAGCTGGTTCCATCCCAAATTTGCAGGCGAAAAAATCCTAACGCTGGATGAATTTTTGACATGGGCAACGGGAAATACTCTGCAAATTAATATTGAATTAAAAACGAATAAAGTGCCATATTACGGTATCGAGCAAAAAGTTCTTGAGTTGATTGACTTATATAATATGAGAGGAAGAGTGATTATTTCATCCTTTAATCAGGACAGTGTTGGCCGTGTGATTGAACTTGATCCGTACATTGCAGTGGCAGGTCTTGTTTGGCGCGTTCCGCGTGAAACCGTAAGGGCTGCGAAAAAGCTAGGTTTGACCGCGCTGCATACGCAAGTATCGTTTGCGCTTAGTGAATATGGAAGAGAGGCAATAGACAGTGGGATGCTGCTTCGGCTTTATACGATTAACGATATGAAAGAGTGGAATCGTGTAAAGAAAAGTGGTGTTCCTGTGGAAGCGATCATTACTGATTTTCCAGAACGATTTTCATGAGTAAGGAATAACAGCTATTTTTTTGCTTGTGCAACAGTCGTCAGTTTAACTCCGCATCCACAAATGGTACTGTGCTTTAATTTTTTCAATTGTGTATGGCAATGCGGACAGATTTTTTTCATGCTCATGCTCATCTTCTCCTTTTGAGATAAAAGAGATATCCCATCTTCGCCTGGATATCTCTTTTTTATCGTTTAGTTGATAATATCATAATAACACTTCATATATGAAAGTCAATATCTGTTTATAATGATTATAAAGTGGGATGATTTATAGCCATGCTAAAGAAATGGTCTCTTCTTTCTATACTGCTTTCTTTCTGTTTTTAAAAAAAGCAACGATGAGAAGAAAAATCGGAAGGATGACTTGGAATAAGGGGTCGATATACACATATTCAACTTTAAACCATTCTTGATTATATTCTGTCCAATTGCTTGCGACAGCCATGGACAGAAATAAAACGACCATTCCCAGTGGATAAGCAAGATGGGAAGGATGTTTTACATGAAATAAATGAGACACTGACAACACCGTCACATAGAAAAATACACTTAGTTTAACAAAAGCGGTGAGGGTAACCAAAAGGATAAAGTAAACATCTAAACGCTCTAAAAACCCGGCTAATTCAATCATTTGGATCGTCGTTAGAAAAGGAAATGGTGAACGGGTAGTACGATCAATTCCAAGAACACTTATGTTCATGGCTGTAATAAGAGCCAGTACGAAGCCGCTCATTCCGATTGCTAATAATCCGGTACGTTTTACTTTTTTACGTTCATTGACATAAGGCAAAATCATCGTAAATATAATCATTTGTCCAAATGGGAAATACAATGTGTCTGTGAAAACGGTTTTGATAATCGGCGAAACCCCTTCTTCGAATACCGGTTTTAAGTTATCCATATTTATATTCCCTGAAAGGATAATTAACAGAAAGATGCTAACAGCTAGCAGGGATACGACAAAAAATAACACTTCACTCGTTCGGGAGAGGACTTCAATCCCTTTATAAACCGTATAAATAATCACCAAAATGAACAGAGCATTGATGAAAAATATAGGTGTTGCCGGGTAAGCGCTGATGACAAGCATTTCCCCAAAACCGCGCAATATGGTTGCGGCTACATACATAAAATAGAGGATAAACAAGAAAGCGATTATTTTACCTAAAACGGGTCCTAGTAACATTTGCATATATTCCATCGGCGGAAGATTCGGATAGTAGCAGTAAAGGCGGTAATGAATAAAAAATAAACAAAAACCGCCGACCATTGCCATGAGAACGGCCATCCAAGCGTCTTGTTTTGCTCCATTGGCAAGCGTATATACTAAGGCACTGCCAAGTTCAAATAAAAGGAGGAGTGTGAATAGCTGATACGCACTAATTTTCGCTTTTTCCATAGAGTGATCACTCTCCTTCCTTTTTTAAAGTTGTATGAAGAGAGTTGTTTCTTAATCCTGTCCGGCGTATAAGAGCATCCACTTTTACGTCGACTTCTAATTCAGCAAACGTGCTGTTATCCCACTCTTTTTCTATCTTCTTCCACACTTTTGGATCCGTACGGTGCACCACTTCACCAAACCCAAAAATGTCCGATTTATCTTTTTGCGCGTGTCGAACGGCTTTTTCGATTTCGTTCTTGATGTCTTTTTCCAGTTCTTTTTCGATGTTTTCAATGACGTGCACGTCTGTAAGGTTGATCGGAACTTTTACTTCCGCAATGTCTCCTTCTGCCCGCGTTGAGATCGATATTTTAGGTATCCCGTTTGTGATCGTCGCCGAAACCTTCGTTTTTTGACGCATGACTTTATAGGCAATGGCTTTTTTTTCTTTTTTCCAATTAATGCTTGTAATTGTCATTTTGATTTCATTTCGTACCCACAGTGTTCCTCGTGCGGTTTCCCCATGTATCCAGTTGATCAGCTTTCCATTTTTAAAAACGGCTAATCCATCCGCTTGAGGAAATACTTCAAGTTCGGCTAATTGGAGACTTTCCATCTTTTTTCCCTGTTCGGGATCTCCATTCAGCGTGAAACCGGTAATGACTGGTTCTTTCCCAGTGGAGAGGATGTCGTTCACGACATCATGAACATGGCGAGTTACGTTTTCGCCTAGGTTTTTTTCTGCCGTCTCCAACGTTTTATTCAGTTGTAAAGAAGGTAATTTCTCCATGTCCGTTAATGTTCGGATTAAATTTTGCGCTTTTGTATCCTTTGCGATGATGATAGTCGTCGTTGAAGTCCGAAATTCACTGTCGCGTTCAAGCTCATCTAAGATGGGCAGGAGCCCTTTTTCTTTAGCCAGCTCATCGCTGATGATGATTAAGTTTGTATGTGCGTAATAAGGCGTTCGGGAGAGTGTTTTCGTGATACGGGCGTCCATATCACTCAAGTTGTCCCCTGTGACCGAGTACACAATAATGGGTGCAAGGGATTGTCCGCCTCCGCCCTGAAGTCCGCCGGCTACGCTTCCTGGATTCACGATTTGTACAGTTGCTACATATTGCCCCTCTTCATTTAGATCAAGAGCATAAGCGGAAACAATGGAAAGATCGGTTAATTCTCTTTTACTCCAGCATCCGGAAAGTAAAAAAGCGTTTATCGTCAGTAACAAAAGAAAAAACCATTTACGATTCATGTTCGTCTCCTTTTTCCTTGTCTTTCATGATCATTTCACGAGCTGCGGGAGGCTCTGGTTTCTGGTTTTCGCCTTGACGAATGACATTTTCACCAGCGATGAGCTGCGGTCTTTCTTTCATCGCCCATAACGGTCTTCGAAAAAACGTCTCTTTAAAATGAGATGGAAAGAATGGAGCAAACGGGGTCATATAGGGAACCCCAAATGAACGCAAGCTGCATAGATGAACAATCATCATAAGTAAAGCAAGAAGTAAGCCATAAAATCCAAATGTTGCTGCACAGATGATAAAGACAAATCGTATTAAACGTGCTGAAATGGCCATGGAATAAGCCGGCGTGGCAAAACTTGCTATGGCGGTAATGGAGACAATAATGACCATGGCCGGCGATACAATTCCTGCTTGCACGGCTGCTTGTCCGATGACGAGAGCCCCAACGATCGAAACCGTTGAACCGATCGCTTTTGGCATGCGAACCCCTGCTTCACGTAAAATTTCAAAGGTTATTTCCATAATAAGGGCTTCAACGACGGCAGGGAAAGGCACTGATTCCCTTTGTGCCGCAACAATAAAGACTAGTGTGGATGGGATCATTTCTTGATGAAAAGTCGTTGCTGCTACATAAAGGGCGGGTCCGATAAGAGAAATAAGGAAAGCAATGACGCGTAAAAACCGGAAAGCATTGGCTATATCAAAACGGATACTGTAATCCTCAACTGTCTGGAAAAATCCAACGAAAATAGCGGGAACAATAATCACAAACGGTGTGCCATTAACAAAAATGGCTATTCTTCCTTCAAGAAGATTGCCTGCGATCATATCGGGCCTTTCCGTATGTTCGGTCGTCGGAAAGATTGTTATTGTCTCATCTTCAATTAATTGTTCGATATAGCCCGAATCAAGAATGCCGTCCACGTTAATTTTTTTTAATCGTGTCCGTACTTCATGGACAATATCATCTTTCGCTATGCCTTTTAAGTACATAATCGAAACGTCCGTTTTCGTCCTTTTCCCGATGGTCATTGATTCCATCCATAAATCAGGGCTTTTAATCAGCCGGCGAACCATAGCGATGTTTGTTTCGTTGGATTCAGTAAATCCTTCTTTTGAACCAGTGATGGAAACATGCGTAGTCGGCTCTTGAATGGAGCGTTTTTCTCCTCCTTGTGTACCGGCTGTCAGCGCTTCGTTTATTCCTTCGATCAAAATGATTGTATTGCCCGCCATCAAGGAATTGACGACTTCCTCCTGGTTACGCATCGATTGAACTTGACCGAGAGGAATGACTTCATTTGTAATCACATCTACAATGTCTTGAAGATGGAGTTTTTTATGCAAGTGGCTGTTTTTCATAATCGACTCAATTAATAAATCGTTCACGGTTTGGCTGTCCACGAGTCCTTTCACAAAAAGAACAGCTGCTTCATGTGTTGCGTGATGGCCAATTTTGACTTTTCGAATCACAATATCCGGGCTGTTTCCTGTTATTCGTTTGATATCCTCCAAATTTTTGGAGAGAGAATGGTCCATCAAAACAGAAGACTGACTGGCAAATACATATTCTTTTGGCTGCTGCTGGTTCACTCTGTTTTTCTTTCGCTTGAAGAATGAAAGCATAGTATGGCATTACCTTTCTTTCTTTCTTTTTTAAGACATTCTGTCCGAGTGCTTCCGAACCTATACATATTAATGGAAGGGAAAGAAAATACTATAGGGTATGGAGCGTGATATAAATGAAAAATATTTCTATTTCCATGTTCATATTGATTTGTTTACTTCTTTGTATACTAGGTATAGATAAGGTGCTGGGTCTTAATATGAGAGCGTCACTCCGAACGGCAACGAATCCTTTTTATGTCATGCATATAGGAGAACTGGTGATTTTTTATATATTGATAATGATGATGTTCGTACGCCCTTTTCTTGATTTTTACCATAAAAGAAAGGGAAACAAATGAAAAGAGGGAACAGATTTGATCTGTTCCCTGAGCTGTTTACTATTTAATATACGGAGAAAATAAGCATGCCACCAACAGCTCCTGTTACAACGACCATCCATGGCGGCCGTTTCCAGTAAGCGAGCATACTGAACAAGATCGCAGCAAAAACGAAGTCAACCGGTTCCAAAATGGAGCTTGTCCATATAGGTGTGTAAAATGCTGAAATTAAAATACCGACAACAGCTGCATTGACACCTATAAGAGCTCCTTGGATTTTCGGATTGTGACGAAGCGAGTCCCAGAAGGGAAGAGTTCCGACGATGAGTAAAAATGCCGGCAAAAAAATTGCAAATGTTGCCAGCAAGCCGCCTTGCCAGCCATTTATAA
Organism: Domibacillus mangrovi; assembly: GCF_001906925.1. Classification (GTDB taxonomy): domain Bacteria; phylum Bacillota; class Bacilli; order Bacillales; family Domibacillaceae; genus Domibacillus; species Domibacillus mangrovi. The sequence goes on along the minus strand of NZ_MRWQ01000014.1, from coordinate 38,124 downwards.
CTGCACCGATGTAAGCTGCAAATGTAAACAATGGACCTGGCACAGCCTGCGCTGCTCCGTAACCGGCTAAAAATTCATCTGCATGCAACCAGCCTGTTGGCACAAATTCGCGCTCGAGAAGCGGCAAAACGACGTGGCCTCCGCCAAAGACGAGTGCACCGGCACGGTAAAAGCTATCAAACATCGCGATCCAGCTCACTGATGTTAATTCACGCAAAACCGGCAGTGCAACAAGCAGTCCGAAAAAGAGAGCGAGACAAAAGGTGCCAAATCGGCGTGATACCGGAAATGAGAAGGAGGCAGGTTTGTCTGGCACGTACTTCTTATATAGAAGAAACCCGAAGAAACCGGCTAAAATAATGACAAGAACCTGTGTAAATACCGTCTGCCAAAGCAATGTAATCGTGAGTGCAGCGAGCGCAATCGCTTTTCGTTGAAGGTCAGGTGTTAATTTTTGCGCCATGCCAAGAATGGCGTGAGCGACGATCGCAACCGCGACAATTTTTAACCCGTGAATCCATCCGGCATCTCCAATGTCAAGCCTTTGCAAGACGAGAGCAAAGATAATAAGTGCGATGACCGACGGCATGGTAAAACCGATAAATGCTATTATTCCACCAATGATGCCCCCGCGTATAATCCCAATTCCAATCCCAACTTGACTGCTAGCAGGTCCAGGTAAAAACTGACAAAGGGCCACTAAATCAGCATAGCTTTTTTCATCCATCCATTTGCGTTTTCGTACATACTCTGCATGAAAATAACCTAGATGTGCGATAGGTCCCCCGAATGAAGTCAAACCAAGTTTTATCGATATAATCAAAATTTCTATTAATGACTTGAAATCTATCTTTTTCATAATTGCCCTCATATTCATTTATTTGTTTCCATTTTTTAAGCATTTCAACAATAGGATAATACTTTATAGCAAGGATTGATATCGTCATTGATTTTAACATTTGTTTCTGATGCGATACAACCGCTTCACTAGATATTTACAGAAGATTAATAGAAAGATTACATACAAACTGATGGAACTGACCATAATCACTGTCTTCATGGAGCACCGTTCGGAAATTTGTAATAAATTGAGGAACCTTTCCTGCTATGATAAGGAAAAGGATTTGTAAATTGGATGAGGAAAATATCATGAAACTGGATGGTCCCTTTTTGACGATCTTTTCTATGATAAAGGATGAGGGTATGGCCGTTAAGTGGATGGCAGTACACTTGTTACACTGGCTGTACTTGCTTTTGTCAGTAACCGGCTTGTTCGAAAAAGATGAACAGGACGGATCATAATAAAGGAGAGGAAGATGAAAAATGAGTATGGCCATTGCCATAATAATCATAATTTTAGCCGCCTCACTAATCGGTACATTTTTGGTAACGAGACGGGAAGAGGCGAAATATGAGGAATCAACGAAGCGTAATACGGTTAATTTATCGATTATTTATTTGATCATGTTTGTCGTATTTACAGTTGGGACAATTTGGTTTATCGTTACGGCTACTTCTTGAACTACCCACCACTTAGCTAACGTTTGAAGTGGGGGATTCCTGCGAACACCAGTGTATCCACTTACAAGTTTATTGTAGTACGTTTGTTCGGGTTATTTAACATTTTAAATTTACGCCTACCGACATTCATCTCCTACCTATTCAGCGGGCTTAGCCCTGCACATTCCTTGAGATGAGAGTCTTCTGTCGGTAATTGATAAAAGAAGGTGATCATATGGAATGGAGACCGGATCGGACTGCGAAAAAAGCAGTGTATAAGCAAATTGCCGATTATATTGAACAAGGCATTTCCACGGGTCTGTTTTCACCGGAAAGTGTATTGCCTTCAGAACGTCTTCTGGCGAAAGAGATCGGTGTAAACCGGAGTACAGTCGTTGCGGCGTATGATGAACTGCAGTCGCTCGGCATTGTTGAGCGAAAAAAAGGGAGCGGTACCCGCATTAGTACTGATATTTGGGGAGTGTCACATAAGCGTATTCCAAACTGGGGCCGGTACATGGAAGACGGCTCTTTTTTGCCGAATTTGCCGCTCGTCCAACGCATTCGTACTGAAAATCAGAATCGGCATCTGATTAACTTATCGAGTGGGGAATTATCCCCTAGTCTGTTGCCAAGTGAGCAATTTAAAACGATGATGGCGGACATCCCGTTTCTCGGTCACCTCGGCTACGACCATCAACAAGGAAATATGTCGCTAAGGGAAACGATTGCAGAGCATGTGAAAACATATAAAAACATTCACACGTCAAAGTCATCGATCTTAATTACATCTGGGGCACAGCAGGCACTTCACCTCATTATTCAATGCTTGCTTAAATCAGGTGATACGATTGCAATTGAAGATCCGTCATATTGCTATTCATTGCCGGTTTTTCAATCTGCTGGATTAAATACGTTATTGTTGCCTATGGACCAGTATGGCATTAATCCGGACGATGTTATTGCATTCCACAAAAAGCATCGAATCCGCATGCTCTTTTTAAATCCGGACTACCAAAATCCGACGGGCGCAAAAATGAGTATGGCACGCCGGAAAAAAATTCTTGAAATCTCAACCGAACTTGGTATTCCGATCATTGAAGATGATCCGTATTCATTAACCTCTTTTAATGGAAAAGTGAGTAACACGCTGAAAGAGATGGATGAAAATGAAAATGTGCTTTATATTAGTTCGTTATCAAAAATTGTTGCTTCGGGACTGCGGATTGGCTGGATAATCGGGCCGAAAAGCGTCATTGAGCGTCTTGCTGACGCAAAACAACAGGTTGATTTTGGCCACAGTATTTTTCCGCAATGGGCTGCGAATGAATTTTTGAAATCATCGTCATTTGATGAGCATGTTTATAAGATTCGTCAAGGATTAAAGGAAAGACGAGATGAGATTGTCAAAAGTTTTGATCGCTATTTAAAAGAAGAAATAGATTATTTCATTCCAGAAGGCGGCATCCATATATGGTGTCGACCTAAAAAATCAGTCAACGAAAATCAGCTTCTGGAAGAATCAATGAAACGTGGTGTTTCATTCGTGCCAGGCAGTGTCTTTGGTTCGCAAAAAGGCTATATTCGTTTTACATTTGGAAGAGAAGAAACGAGCGTTATAAATGAGGGAATAGCGCGATTTGCAGAAGCACTTCATTATTGTCAACAAAATGATAAATCGCCCGCCACTTAATATATGACTAGCAATTTATCATTTTTCATAAGGAATATCCTCTTTACTTAAGTTTAATATAAGTAATTTTTTTCTTCTTTTTATTTACAGAATAGAATGAATAAAGTAATATATTTTAAACAAATGGACAGCAAAGGGAGATTGAAATGATGATAAATGCATTGAATGAAATTAGTTATGTGAAAGACGTATTTGAAATATGTGGACAATGGGAAATAATGGTTGGGAAAAAGAAGATTAAGTTTCGCTTGAAAAAAGATGTTGATCAAAAATATGTATTTGAAACGGATCATATTTATTACTTAAATCGTGAACAATTTGCCCAAGAACGCATGAAGTTTAATCGATTCGATACAGAAGAAGAGGCAATGGAACAGATTATGCACTATTTTGAAAATGAACTTGCTTCAGCGACACAAGGATTTTGGATTAAAAATCGATTGTACTAAACAAAAGTCAGGCTTCTCAAAAAAGAGAAAGCCTGACTTTTTTATTGCTATCATTATGGATGGAGAGGCAATCAATTGATGTAACTAGCAATAGATGTTTATACAGTGGAATAAATCACTTCTTTGTGTAATAGAATAATAAGACTACGACAGTCGAAAATAGGTCGTGGTTTTTTTGTATGGAGGCTAGTCCGCAATACCAATGATTTTTAATGTATTGCATGGCTTTTTTTTTGTAATTCATAAGATGTATGTAGTATGATAAGGCTTGTAGAAGATGGAAAGAGTCATCCAAATAATAATGGAGATATTTCATTTACTAATTGTTAAGGAGTGATTGATTTGGCTATTGTCCTTCAGAAAGGGCAAAGAATTGATTTGACAAAAGGAAATCCAGGACTGGAAAAAATCATGGTTGGTCTTGGCTGGGATCCGGTACAGAAAAAAGCGGGCGGTTTACGAGGTATGTTTAGCGGCGGCGGCGGTTCAAACTTTGATATTGACGCTTCAGTTATTATGCTTCAAAATGACAAATTTGCTGGTAAAGAAAATCTCGTTTACTTTGGTAATTTAAAAAGTAGCTGTGGAAGCATTGTACATACAGGTGATAACTTAACAGGTGATGGTGATGGGGATGATGAACAAATCTTAATTGATTTAAAAAAAATCCCGGCTTCTGTTAATAAACTTGTGTTCGTTGTAAATATTTATGATTGCAAAGCACGTAAACAGGATTTTGGCATGGTTAAAAACGCCTTTATTCGTGTTGTGAACTCTGCTAGTAAAGAAGAACTGCTTAAATTCAGTTTATCAGAAGATTATTCAGGTTCAACAAGCTTGCTTGTTGCTGAAATTTATCGTAACGGTACGGATTGGAAATTTGCAGCGGTAGGCACTGGGACACAAGACGCGGGATTGAGTGAAATCGTTCAAAAATTTGCTTAAATCAAAATAAATAATCAGAAAGAAGGGTTTTTTACATGGCAATTTCATTGAGCAAAGGACAAAAAGTGGATTTAACGAAAGGTAATCCGGGTTTATCAAAAATTACAGTCGGTCTTGGCTGGGATACGAATAAATATGATGGCGGTAAATCGTTTGACCTTGATTCATCTGTCTTTCTTTTAAATGCAGCCGGTAAATGTGAAAGTGAAAAAGACTTTGTTTTCTTTAATAATCTTGAAGGCGGCAATGGTTCTGTTATTCACAAAGGTGACAACTTGACAGGCGAAGGCGATGGAGATGACGAGCAAGTGAAAATCAATCTTTCTGACGTGCCGCAATCGATTGAAAAAATTGCGTTCACGATCACGATTCATGAAGCGGAAGAGCGGAGCCAGAACTTTGGACAAGTATCGAATAGCTTTGTGCGTATCGTAAGTGACGATAGCAATGAAGAACTGATCCGTTATGATCTTGGAGAAGATTTCTCAATTGAAACAGCAGTCGTTGTAGGTGAGTTGTACAGACATAATGGCGAATGGAAATTCAGTGCTATTGGAAGCGGATATCAAGGTGGACTAGCATCACTTGTTAACGATTACGGCTTGCAAGCTTAATCACGCAATACCATACATTTGGGAGTGATTTCACTGTGTCGATTATATTGTCGAAAGGCCAAAAAATTGATTTAACGAAAACGAACCCAGGTCTCGTTAAAGCCGTCATTGGTCTCGGCTGGGATACGAATAAATACTCAGGAGGTCAGGCATTTGACCTTGATGCGTCGGCATTTCTTGTTGACGCAACCAACCGTTGCCAAAATGATCATGATTTTATTTTTTATAACAACCTCGGGCACCCGAGTGGAGCTGTTGTGCATACAGGGGATAACCGGACGGGTGAAGGTGATGGGGATGATGAGCAGCTCGTTGTCGACTTTTCTACAATTCCTTCTTATGTACAGCGAATTGGTATTGCCGTTACCATTCATGATGCGGAACTGCGCAGCCAAAACTTTGGGCAAGTGTCGAATGCATTCGTTCGACTTGCGGATGAAGCAACAGGACAGGAATTACTTCGCTTCGATTTAGGGGAAGATTTTTCAATTGAAACAGCTGTTGTGTTTTGTGAATTGTATAAGCACGGGAACGATTGGAAATTCAGTGCAGTAGGCAGCGGTTTCTCCGGGGGACTCATGTCGCTTTGCCAAAATTACGGTTTAGAAGTGTAATTTAATGGGCCAATAAAAGGTTTTAAACCTTTTATTGGTTTTTTTGCTAAGAGGAGAAATAGATTGTAATCAAGTATTATAGATACATACGCTTCTGTTCATTGATCTAACGTAAACGGACTGAATAAGAAGTCATCGATAAAAAGAAAGAAGGAGGACGTCACCTGCTTTCTTTTTAAAAAAATAACAAAGTTGATGTAAGAAGGTGCCCGGTTTGAAGTATTTTCATCATTTACCGTCCTTTCAATTAGAAGGATTTTTTTATCAAAAACCAAAAATGATTTATAAGCATTCACCGAAACATATGCTAGCTTATAGCCTTGGACCTGTTTTATATATGCCGGCAACAAGAGCTGATATTGCCGAATTAATTATTAGTAATAAATTTAAAGAGCTTTCGACTGTGGTTATTTGTCTGGAAGATGCTGTTGGAGATTTGGAAGTAGGAAGGGCAGAGGATCAGCTCATTTCACATATAAAAAACATATTTGAAGCTTTCGATGAAGGACGTCTAACAGATGAAAAAATGCCGCTTATTTTTATTCGGGTAAGAAGTGCACATCAAATGGCTCAATTGGCGATTCGTCTGCAACGATCATTATCATTGTTGACGGGTTTCGTCTTTCCGAAGTTTTCTTCAGCAAACGCAGAAGGTTTTCTTTCTACGCTGCAGTCCATTATTGATGAGTCAGGAACTATTTTGTATGGGATGCCTATTTTAGAGTCACCGGAAGTCCTTTATAAGGAAAAGCGTGTCGAAGAATTGCTTCGGTTAAAAGAAATGGCTGATCGTTATAAAGACCTTATATTAAACATTCGAATTGGTGCTACGGATTTATGTGGATTGTACGGGATTAGAAGAGATAGTCAGACGACCGTATATGAAATTTCGCTCGTAAATGAACTCATTACTGATATCGTGAATATATTCGGCCGGGAACCAAATGGGTTTGTTATATCAGGTCCTGTATGGGAGCATTTTTCGGCAAATAGCCGAATTTTGAAGCCTCAGCTACGTCAGACGCCATTTTTCAAACAGCTCGGTTCGGAAGGGATTCTACTGAGAAAAGAATTAATTCGTAAAAACTTCGACGGGTTAATTCAAGAAACACTGCTTGATAAAGCAAATGGATTAGTCGGGAAAACCATTATTCACCCAACTCATCTTTTACCTGTACAAGCATTGCATGTCGTAACGAAAGAAGAATATGTGGACGCGTTAAGTATTGTAGGGCAAGCAAATGGTGAAAAGGGCGTATTTAAAAGTGAGTTTCAAAATAAAATGAATGAAATCAAGCCGCATTTAAAATGGGCACAAAAAACGTTAGTAAAATCAGATATATACGGGGTGCTGCATGAAAACCACACATTCATCGATTTATTATCCGAACCAGTATACATATAACATTAATGGCTCCTTGGAAGTAGATATACGAATAGAAGCAAATCCATATCATATCCCAGTAGGATCACTATATGAAATGGCGGCAAGAATGAATAAAAAGCGATCTTTTTTATTCGTCAGCAAAGTGCTGGGAAAGCATATTCCTCTTCATCCGTGCATCCCGTTTATTTCCTCCGCGCTGCTCGCATCGATTTATTATGAAGAAGAAACGGGTCAAACCCTACCTGAAAAAGAGCTGCTTATTGAAGCGTTGAAAGATGGATCAAAGGAACATGTAGAAGCCGCTTATTCAGTTGTAAAAGAGCTAAGCTTTGCACTGAACGAACCGGTTGTGTTCATTGGATTTGCGGAAACAGCGACAGCGCTTGGTCACGGTGTATTTGATTGCTTTATGAATGCGACTTACATACATTCCACGCGAGAGCGGATTGTAGATCAAGAAGTGACTCTCTATTTTGAAGAAGAGCATTCGCATGCAACAGACCAGCTTTGTTATGCGCCTGAAGAATTGTTCGATCATGACAAGCCCATTTGTCTGGTGGATGATGAAATCACAACAGGGAAAACGGCTTTGAACATTATATCTTCGATTCAAAAAAAATATCCGCGCAAAGAATACACGGTGCTATCTCTTCTCGATTGGCGGACGAAAGAGAATCGGCAGCGCTTAAAGGATTTTGAGGACATGTGGGGAATTCAGATTAAAACGTATTCCTTATTATCCGGTACGGTTGAAGTAAAAGGCACACCTGATTTGGAAGAACAGGTTGACGCTGATGAACAAATACCACTTAGGAAAATAAACGATCATTCGATTCATCTTCGCGACATTCCGTCACCTATTGCGCATTATCCATATTCATCTGTTGATTCAAACGGCAAGAAAAATGATACACCGTATTCAGCATTAACAGGAAGGTTTGGATTGTCTTCAAAACATAGACAGTCTATTGAAGACTATTGCCATCAAGTCGGTCAGTATTTAAAAACGAAAAGAGCAGGAAAGAAAACGCTCTGTCTTGGAACAGGGGAGTTTATGCACTTACCGATGAAAGCTTCCGTTTATATGGGAGAAGGCATATCGTATCATTCGACAACAAGAAGCCCGATCTTTCCGTTAAATAACGATAGATATCCGATTAAAAACAGGCTCGTATTTGAAAGTCCGGATGATCCAGGCATTGTTCAATATGCGTATAACATTTTAGATTCGCAATATGATGAAGTCTTTCTGTTTTTTGAGCGGACGGCAAGTAAAGAAAGAAGGCAGTCGCTCTTGCGTCAGTTTTATCATGTGCCGCATATTCACGTGGTTGATTTCATTTGAAGGGAGATTTTTGATGATTAAACAAGACATGCAAATGGTCACAGGAAGTTATTCATCAGAAGATGTTGTCTTTTTATTAAAAGATTTATCAGACGCACGCCTTGAAAAAAAGACAGATGAGCGGGAACAGGCCATTCAACAAGGTGTGCATTATTCGGAGATGCTTCCTGTTGAATACGAACCGACAAAAGACTATTTGACGTTATTTCATGATTCACTTCATACATATAAACAAAAAGTGGCGGTGGCGGTTGGATCGGTTTCTGAACTTATTATCGAAAAAAAAGGGCGAGATATTGTTCTCGTTTCTCTTGCTAGAGCGGGGACGCCGATTGGCATTTTGATGAAGCGATATATCAAAAAAACGTTTGGCTTTTCGCCACCTCATTACAGTGTATCGATTATTCGCGGACGTGGTATAGATGAAAATGCATTGCTTTATATGCTTCATCGTCATCCAGGTAAACGGCTTGTGTTTATTGATGGATGGACAGGTAAAGGTGCTATTACGAAAGAATTATCGCAATCCACTTGTAAATTTGAAAAAACACACGGAATCAAATTGGATGCTGAACTAGCTGTACTGGCTGATCCTGGTTATTGCTCTTCTTTATATGGCACGAGAGAAGACTTTCTTATTCCAAATGCATGTTTAAATTCAACCGTTTCGGGGCTTGTCAGCCGGACGGTATTAAATGACCAGTGGATGAACGAAACAGATTTCCACGGGGCAAAAGTATATAAAGAACTGCAAGATGAAGATGTGTCGGTTCATTATATTGATGTTATTACAGATGAATTTGAAACAGCTGCACCTCTCGTTCAAGAGGCAGTAAAAACGCTTAAAACAAGCGATCGCTCTCCAACTTGGGAAGGACTCAAATCCATTAACATGATTCAAACTAAATATGGACTAGACGATATTAATTTGATTAAGCCGGGCGTAGGAGAAACGACACGAGTTCTGTTGCGTCGTATGCCATGGAAAATACTTGTGAAAGATCGGCAAGATTCACGCTTGAAACATATTTTTCAATTAACAAAAGAACGAGGTGTCCCGGTGGAGGAATTTACAGAAATGACGTATACATGCTGCGGATTAATCAAGCCATTGGAGCAAGACCGATGATTTTTGCAAGCGACTTAGATCGCACACTCATTTATTCCAGTAAGTTTTTCGATCCGAAACAAACAGAACTGTCTGTTCGGAATGTTGAAGTATATAATGGGAAAGAGATCTCTTATATGACAGAAAAGGCGATTCAGCTTTTGAAAGAACTGTCAGAGCAAATGATGTTTATTCCAGTGACGACGAGAACAGTCGAACAGTATAGCCGAATTTCACTTTTCCAAGAAGAGATTCGGCCCGCATATGCGATTACATGTAATGGCGGTGTCGTGTTGAAAGATGGGAAAGTAGATCGTTATTGGGAAGAGTTCGTTCAAACAAAAATTAATGATAGCCATACGTCTTTAGAAGATGTAAAGAGAAAAATAGAAAAAACGGCAGATCCTGTTTGGCTGGATTCCATTCGAGTAGTGGACCACTTTTTTATCTATTTACTTATTAAACCTGAACTTGCTCCAGCAGAACTGATGAATGAATATTCGGAGTGGGCAGCGGAGCGGGGCTGGTTCTTTTCCCTACAAGGAAGAAAAGTATATTTTATTCCAGGCTTTGTGAACAAATGGGACGCAGTAAACTATCTTTCAGAAAAAGAGGGAAAGAAAACGGTATTTACAGCAGGGGATTCTAACCTGGATGTCTGTTTGGTCGAAAAAGCGGTATTTGGTTTAATTCCAAAACACGGTGAAGCAGCCGTAAGGAACGCTCATCTGCCATTGACGCAAACAGAAGGCTTGATCGCAGCAGAAGAAATTATTGAAACGATGCTGTCAAAAAGACTGTAATCTAACCTTAAATCCCGTTCATCACACCAGCTCAAACTCCTTATTTTTATAAAGATGATTAAAGGGGAGAGTGCAGTTGAAGAGAAAATGGATCATCATGCCAATTGAAGAAACCAATTGGAACGATGAACTCAGCCGTTCGATTATAGATCGGCCCCGATATAAAAAAGAAACAGATGACATGCAATACAGTCAGATAGCTGCACGTATACTCGGTGCTGGCTTTGATGAAACAGCTTATATGAGTACGCTTTATTCCATCAGCCAGCCGCCGCATGTGTATATATTGTCTGAAACACTTGATAAATCGATGACGCCCGACCGGTTTCAATCTGTCCAGCGCATCTATCATATTATCCAAAACGAACCAAGTCTTTCAGTGAACCGTTTTGTCGCTTTTTTAGACGGAGAGCGTCTGCTTCCTAAATACGCGAAAGATCCTGAATTTAACCGGCTTGTTCGTTCGGCGCTCATAGACGTATTGCAGCTGTTTCAATCCAATCATTCAGGGGCATTTGGCCATCCTGAATTTAGACGAGTGTTTCTTGATTTGATTAAATGGACGTGGAACCATTTGGATCACTGGATGAAGGATCTGGATCTGGAACAAGATATCCCCCATGTTGTCTGGTACGGGGATGCGAGCAAAAGCCAAGTCTATTTTCTTTATTATTTACTTCTTTTAGGAATGGACGTTGTACTTATTCATCCAGAAGGAAAGGACGATTTCAAAGACATTGATCCAGAAAATAAACATACGGTCGTCATACAGTATCCTTCAAAGATGAAGATGCAGCCTTTTCCAAAAGAGGAGCCGAAGCAGCAAGGAACCGTTGCGTATCGAGCATCGAAGGAAATTGAACAAGTGTTAAACCATGAAGGGTCTTCATTTTATAAACCGTGGCAATTTCGAGAGCACTTACCGGTTTCTGTCACATTAAAAACGACTTACGATGAAATTTTTTTGTTAGCAAAAGAGCCTTCATTTATTCGCCCGGGGTTTTCTGTACGAGATGGAGAAGTGAAAATTCCTGCACTGTTCGCTAAAGTGTCAGGTGTTTCCAAAAATCGAAAAGAATATTGGGAAAATATGCAGCGGCTGCGCACCCAAAAAAGTACGTTAACGATCAAACAATTTCCTTATATGAAAGAAAAAAAGGCGAACAATCGATTTCATTATCAGCACGCGCTTGGTGAAAGAAACCGTCTTGATCCGGAAAAAATAGTAAAAAGCAACTGGTGGCAGTATGATCATCTGCATGATGGATTGCAAAAAAGTATTGCATCGGCGATCTCTCGGGTGTGTGAAGATCCAAAAATGGAGAAATTACCAGGAGAAACAGACGAAGATGTTCAGCTATTTTTATTTACACATTCGATGTCGATGCCGGAAGAAATCCTTCAATTATTGCAGACATTTGATTACTCTCAGGAAGTACCGAAGTTGATTTTATATAATAATGAAAAAAACGGTCAGTTGTCCAGAGCAGATGCTGCTATACTCTTATTATTAAATGAATTCGGTCTTGATCTTATTTTGTATAACCCGCCAGGCTTGAATGATCTGGAATTATTTATCAACAAGAAATACTTTGATCATCATTTGCTTGAAGATATGGTATTTGATATGCCTTTTGATCACTATAAAAAAGAAAGCTCCATTTTAAGCGGCTTCATTTCTAAATTTTTAAATGGGAGGAAATGAGTGAGATGCAGGATATGAGAGAAAATGAACTAGAAGTATTAACAGAAAATAAAGCAGAAGACATGCGCCTTCAACTTCGTAACGAACCGGAAGTACTGGACTTAGCAAGCTCTATTGATGTACGAAATCAAACAGGACTGCTTGAATTCGGAAAAGAACCAGCTGTAGAAATATCTCAATTCTCCGATCGAATTTTGGCATCGATGCGTTCAACAAGCGTGACAGATTCAGGGACTTTATTAAAGCAACTTGGAAAAACAATGGACCAATTCGACAAAAATGATTTTGCAGAGCCGAAAGGATTTTTAGGTAAACTATTTAATCGCGGCGAAAAAATGATTGAAAAAATATTTGGTAAATATCAGACACTCGGGCGCGATATTGAAAAAATTCATATTGAAATCTCTAAGTACAAAGATGAAATGGTCCGTTCGACAAACAATATGGATGAAATGTATCAGCAAAACTATCAGTATTACATGGCGCTTGAAAAATATGTGGTAGCCGGGCAAATGAAAGTGGAGGAATTGAAAAGTCATCTGCCTAGTTTAGAAAAGCGGTCGGCAGCCGGTGATCAGCTGGCACAAATGGAACTTGATACGCTGAACAACGCTGTTCAATCGCTGGAAGAACGAGTGTATGACCTTGAAATGGCTAGAATGGTCGCTCTGCAGACAGCGCCGCAAATTCGTCTATTGCAGCGTGGGAATACGAAATTGATTGGGAAAATCAACTCTGCTTTCATTACGACGATTCCGATTTTTAAAAATGGGATCATTCAAGCAGTCGCAGCGAAGCGTCAAAAGCTTGTAGCGGATTCTATGAGCGAATTAGACAAACGTACAAATGAAATGCTGCTGCGAAATTCGCAAAACATTGCGAACCAAAGTACGGAGATCGCCCGACTTGCCGGTGGACCGAGCATCAAAATTGAAACAATTGAAGAAAGCTGGAATACAATTGTAAAAGGGCTCGATGAAACGAGAGCGATTGAAGAAGAAAATAAAAAAGCGCGAGAAGATGGCATGAAGCGGATTGCCCAGCTGCAAGATACAATGAAAAATTATGGAAAATAAAATGCAGCACCCATTGTAATAATTGAAGTGGACTTTGCTATTTCATTAGAACATGTGGAGGTGAAGGAAATGGTTAAAACAGTTATTATAGAAGGCGCACGGACACCGATTGGTAAATTCGGCGGTGCATTAGCCACATTAACCGCCTCACAGCTTGGTGGCATGGCTATGAAAGAAGCAATGAAGCGTGCGGGAGTGAAGCCGGACGAACTGGATGAAATCATTTTTGGAAACGTTCTTCAAGCAGGACAGGGGCAAATTCCATCACGGCAAGCAGCACGTGAAGCAGGCATTCCATGGTGTGTTAAAACAGAAACGGTAAATAAAGTATGTGCATCCGGACTTCGCAGCGTGACGATAGCTGATCAAATCATTCGTGCGGGGGATGAAGAAGTAATTTTAGCAGGTGGCATGGAATCTATGTCGAACGTGCCATATGCGGTATTTAAAGCAAGATGGGGCACACGAATGGGCGACACGCCAATGGTCGATTTAATGATTCATGACGGATTGTCATGCAGTTTCACCGGCGTTCATATGGGGACATATGGAGATAATGCGGCAGATAAATTTGGGTTAGCACGTGAAGAGCAGGATAAGTGGGCGATACGCAGTCATGAGCGAGCGGTTGCAGCAATTGAAAGCGGAACAATGGCAGAAGAGATCGTCGCAGTACAAGTACCACAGCGAAAAGGCGCTCCCATTGTGGTTGATACAGATGAATCACCGCGCAAAGAGACAACGAAAGACGTGCTTGAAAAATTACGTCCGGCATTTGGCAAAGATGGCACTATCACAGCTGGTAATGCCCCGGGTATTAATGACGGAGCAGCGGCACTCGTGTTAATGAGTGATGAGCGAGCTGAAAAAGAAGGGAAAAATGTGCTTGCGACCATTATCGGTCATGCGGAAATGGCGGTTGAAGCAGAAAAATTTCCCCAAACCCCGGGACTCGTTATTAATGAGCTATTAAAGAAAACAGGTAAGTCGGTCGATGATATTGATTTGTTTGAAATCAACGAAGCATTCGCGGCTGTCGTGCTTGCCAGCAATAAAATTGCAGGTATTGATCCCGAAAAGGTGAATGTGAATGGCGGTGCCGTTGCGTTTGGCCATCCAATCGGGGCAAGTGGTGCGCGCATTGTTTTAACGTTAGCATACGAACTACGCCGCCGCGGTGGAGGCGTCGGGATTGCAGCAATTTGCTCCGGTAGCGGACAAGGTGATGCAATTATGATTGAAGTGACGAATTAAAAAAGGACTCGCCAAGAAAAGTGGCGAGTCCTTTTTTGATTATTTGGAAATTACTGAAAAACGATCATTTGTATGTTTAGAGTGTTCATCTTCATCAAGAGTCGCAAGCGTATAATCAGCGTTGCTAATATAACTTTGTCTTTCGATTGTGCGCAGCAGGCGGTGGAAAGCGAGCTAGCGAATCAATCGCTAAAAGATGTGATGAACCATCTCTTTAATTGAGGTGGTTTTTTAGCATGCATTAAAGGCAGTAAAACCCTATTGAATGAAGTTTCACTTACAGTTAAGCACGCGATGTCTTTTCGCAACACCTTTGTTAGCGTACCCTATGAGCAACATGTTTTGTCACTCATAGGATACGCTATTTTTGATGGAACTGAATCAAAAAACGAAGGGGCAGTCATAAAACATTGCTTTTGTGACTGCCCCTCCTTTCATTTGTTACGTACAAAGAAAGAAGGAAAATCGCCACTTGTTTTATCCCGCATTAACGGGCAGTAAGGCCCCCACTTCAAGACTTTGAAAAGAAAAGAAGGATAAGCGGGGGATCAACTGCCCGTAAAAGCCCGATTGGTTCGGGCCGGCTGAAGCCGGTCACTCACGTATTGCCGCAGGACGCGGCGCCTTTTACCTGGGTTCCTGTTTATTCAGTGGGGGATGAAGAAAACCCCTACTGAATGAAGTTTCACTTTATAAAAATAAGTAAATAGTTTTAAAGACACATAAAACAATACAAAACCACAACAATAACTTAACTATTTGTTAATATTTCATTAACAATCACAAGATACAATGAAATCACAATCAAAACAATATAAAAGGAGCTTGAAAAATGAAAAAACGCATGTGGTTTTCCGTGCTTTCTAGTTTATTATTCGTATCAGCTTGTTCAGGTGAAAAAAGTGTCCCGATGGATGCGCAAAGCGGGGTATCGGGTGACTTAACCGTGTATACAGCGGTGGAAGAAGAACTGATCCCTGATTATATGGCTTCTTTTGAAGAGAAGTATCCAGAGGTGGATGTAAAGATTGTCCGTGATTCAACTGGGATTATGACAGCCAAGATGCTCGCTGAAGGAGAAAATACGAGTGCAGATGTTGTATGGGGTCTTGCGGCGTCGAGTTTGCTTGCACTTGATCAGAAAGACATGCTAAAAGAATACACGCCAGCAGGTGCGGAAAACATTAAAGCGGCTTTTAAAGATAAAAATGAACCGCTTAAATGGACAGGAAACACGGCGTTTATGACGGGGATTGCAGTGAATACAGAAGAATTAAAAAAGCTGAATGTGCCGGTGCCAAAAACATATGAAGATTTACTGAAACCAGAATATAAAGGACTCATTGTAATGCCTCACCCGGCGTCAAGCGGAACCGGCTACTTAACAGTCAATGCATGGCTGCAGATGATGGGCGAAAAAGCAGGCTGGTCTTACATGGACAAGCTTCATAGAAATATTGGTGCGTACACGCATTCTGGATCAAAACCGGCAAAAATGGCGGCGGCAGGTGAATATCCGATCGGTATTTCACTTGTTTACACAGCGGCTCAAATGAAAGAAGACGGCGCGCCGGTTGAAGTAATTTTGCCGGAAGAAGGACTTGGTTGGGAAGTGGAAGCTAATGCGTTAATCAATAAAAAGGATGCTGGTAATGAAGAAGCGGCGAAAGCTTTTCTAGACTGGGCTATCGAAGAAGATGTGA
Organism: Domibacillus mangrovi; assembly: GCF_001906925.1. Lineage (GTDB taxonomy): Bacteria > Bacillota > Bacilli > Bacillales > Domibacillaceae > Domibacillus > Domibacillus mangrovi. The sequence continues at coordinate 21,928 of NZ_MRWQ01000014.1, read as the reverse complement.
TGAAGAAGTATTTTAGCGCAAATGGATTTACGACGATGGACAAGGAATTTGAACTGCCGGCATCATTCCCGAAAAACATAGAAGAAAAGATGTATAAGGAAAATGACTTGTACTGGGCGGCAGAAAACCGGGACGCGATTTTAACAGAATGGGAATCAAAATATGGAACGAAAGCTGAACCGAAAGAATAAAGGAGAGATCATGATGGCAAAATCACTTCAAATTAAATCGGTAATGAAAACATTCGGCCAGACGACCGCGCTTGAAGAAATTCATCTCGACATTGAAAAAGGAGAGTTTGTCAGTTTGCTTGGACCGAGCGGATGCGGGAAATCAACGCTGCTCCGGATCATTGCGGGGCTTGATCAGCCGACATCAGGAAGAATGAACGTTGATGGATTTGATATTACAGCTTCGTCTGCCTCTTCACGAAACATTGGCATGGTGTTTCAGTCATATGCGCTGTTTCCAAACATGACTGTGCGTAAAAACATTGAGTTTGCTCTCAAGCCTAAGAAGCTGTCAAAAAAGACGCGTACAGATAAAGCGATGCATATGCTGAAAATTGTCGGACTTGAAGCACTTGCAGACCGGGCACCACAGCAATTGTCAGGTGGCCAGCAGCAGCGGGTAGCACTGGCACGTGCACTTGTAATCGAACCGGATTTTCTTCTTCTCGATGAACCGCTGTCGGCGCTTGATGCGAATGTGCGCCATCAGCTGCAACAGGAAATTCGCCGTATTCATCACGAATTTGGCATGACAACGATTATGGTCACGCATGATCAAGATGAAGCGCTCACCATGGCGGACCGGGTTGCGGTGATGAACAATGGACGCATTGCCCAGTACGATACACCACAAAATGTGTATCGACATCCTGCTGATTCGTTCGTCGCATCTTTTATCGGAACGTCGAATCAGATTGCACAATTAGGGAAAACATGGGTGATTCGTCCTGAGCATTTCTCTGTTGCTTCCGCTCAATCTGGCATGGAGACGTATGTGAACAGCATGATGTTTAAAGGCGCATTTTATCGCCTAAAAGTGAGTGTCATAGATCGAACATCGCCGTTTTTTAATGAAAAGCTCATTGTGGATTTGCCGGCAAATGTGGTGGACAGCCGAAACATTTGTCCAGATCAAAGGGTCTATTTATCTGTGCATGACCATGAAGCGCAGCTCTCAAAAGAAATGGTGATGGCATGACGCCACTTTCTAGTGTGAAAATATTGGAGCAAAGTGTTTCATTATGGCGTCCGCTTCAATTAACGATTATTTTTTTATCATTTGGCTGTCTGCTTTTTATGCCCATTTCGACATTGTTTCTCGAAGTGGCCAAAGATGAAGAAGGCAGATGGTCCGGGTTTGGTCAGGCAATTAGCTATTTGTCCAATCCGACTCTATTAACAAGTTTTCAGCATTCGCTGAACATTGCTCTTTGGACAACGGTTTTTGCACTATCGCTTGGTTTTATGTATGCATTTGCTATTTCGCGTACGAATGTGAAAGGGAAGCGCATTTTGCTTGGATTTGCAATGCTGCCTCTTTTTGCCCCGACGATGATGCACGGGATTGCGCTCATTTATTTATTTGGGCGGCAGGGGATTGTGACGACAGGTTTGTTTGGTCTCTTTCCGGGCGTTGACATTGATTTGTATGGCCCGGTTGGCATTGTGATGGCCGAGATTATCTATACTTTCCCACAAGTCGTTTTGCTTATGTACGTTGCGCTTCGTCAATCGGATCAAGGATTGTATGATGCCGCTAAAACGATGGGTATCAGTTCAGCGGGCCGGTTGTTTGGCATTACGGTTCCCAGTATTCGGCTCGCGTTTGTGAGTGCCGGGATGGTAGCATTCACGCTTAGCTTCACTGATTACGGTGCACCGAAACTTGTTGGAGGACAGTATAATGTGCTGGCGACCGATGTGTACAAGCAGGTCGTCGGACAGCAAAATTTTGCGCTCGGCGCAGTAGCGGGAATTTTACTAATGACACCGGCACTGATCGCATTTGTGGTTGACCAAGCTGCTTCACGAAAGCCGTCGTTTTCATTAAATGCAAAAGCAAAAGCGCTTGAGATTGGGGTACATCGGGGCCGTGATCTGTTGTTCGGTTCATTTGCATATGGTGTGGCACTCGTTGTTGCGGTTTTATTTTTGATGATGATTGTGGCGTCTGTGACCCCTGTCTGGCCTTATACATTCGGTTTTTCACTTGAGAATTTTACATTTAATAGTTACACAGGAGACGGGTTTACAGTCTTTTTAAATAGTTTGATTGCAGCGACTGGTACGGCGGTGTTCGGTACTCTTTTTGCCTTTTTGTTTGCGTACTGGCTTCAAAATGGGGCACTGCCGGCTGCACTCGCGAAAATAGGCCATTTTATGAGCCTTCTTCCGATGGCGGTGCCGGGTCTTGTGATCGGGATTAGCTACGTGCTATTTTTCAGTCGCCCCGAATGGTCATTCTTCGGACTGGTAGTGCCAAATATGCTGCACGGATTGTATGGAACGATGGTGATCGTGATTGTATCGACGGTTCTTCATTTTTTCTCTGTTACTTATATGACGGCGCGGACGGCTTTGAAGAAGCTCGATGCGGAATGTGAGCAGGTCGCGAAAACACTGGGGCTGACGCGGATTGACACGTTTTTTCATTACATACTACCATCGTGTGCCCCGGCGCTTTTGGAAATGGCGATGTATTTTTTCGTCAATTCGATGGTCACGATCTCGGCGGTTATTTTCTTGTACACGCCGGATACGAAAACAGCGGCGGTTTCGATTGTCAGCTTGGATGATGCAGGAAATATCGAGGCAGCAGCCGCGATGGGGCTTTTAATTGTCCTTGTGAATGTTGTCGTGCGTTTTCTATATGAACAGCTGCTGCGTATAGCGGCAAAAAGAACAAAACGAAAAGGAGAGATTGCGTGATGAAAAAAATTCAAGGTATATTTCTTGATTGGGCGGGAACGACAGTAGATTACGGATGCATGGCGCCGGTTGAAAGTTTTGTGAAAATATTTGAAGAAAAAGGGATTCAGGTCACGATGGATGAAACACGCGAGCCGATGGGCATGGCGAAAATCGATCATATCCGGACGATGCTTGAGATGCCGTCAATTCGAAAACAGTGGCAAGGAGAGCTGACAGAAAAGGATGTTTGTGAGCTGAACGAACGGTTTGAAGCGTGTCTGTTTGAAAGTCTGGACGAATATACGGATCCAGTGCCAGGTGCGGTAGAAGCGGTCGAGACATTGCGAGAAATGGGATTAGTCATTGGGACGACAACAGGCTATACGCGGGAGATGATTGACATTGTACGTGCGGGTGCGGCGGAAAAATGCTATGTCCCGGATGTGACTGTAACAGCGGATGATGTGGATGCAGGTCGTCCATATCCATGGATGATGTATTATGCGGCGATGAAGCTTGGTGTGTATCCGATGAACCGAGTTGTGAAAGTGGGCGACACGACAGTTGATATGGAAGAAGGCCGGAATGCAGGTGCATGGACAGTTGGGCTGATATACGGCTCAAGTGAACTTGGCTTATCAATAGAGGAAGTATCACATTTGACAGAAGACGAGCGCGCTATTCGTGAAGCCGATGTGCGTGAAAAACTAATGGCGGCAGGTGCACATACGGTGCTGTTATCCATTAGCGAGCTACCAGCGTTTATTCGCGAACTTGATCGTATTCTTTCGGAAAAGGAGGAATCATCATGGTCCGTTCTCTCCTTTTAACTCCAGGTCCACTGACAACAACAGATACTGTTAAAACAGCAATGATGGGTGACTGGTGTACGTGGGAAGAAGAATACAAAAAGCTGACGAGCGGCATACGCAGCCGGCTTGTGGAATTGGCTGGCGGTGGGGATCAGTATACCGCTGTTTTGATGCAGGGCAGCGGTACATTTTCAGTAGAAGCGGCGATCGGTACGTTTATATCGAAAGAAGATCATGTACTCATTGGCGTAAACGGGGCGTATGGCCGGCGGATAGTGGAAATTGCCGAACGTTTGCATATTCCGTACAGCACGGTGACAGTAGATGATACAAAGGCGCTTGAAGTTGCTTCATTTGAAGAAAAGCTGCGGGCTGATTCATCAATTACACACGTGATGTTCGTTCATTCGGAAACGACTTCGGGGCTTTTGAATCCCGCTCAAGACATTTGCAGGATTGCGAAACAATTTGGCAAAACGACGATGGTCGATGCGATGTCGAGCTTTGGTGGCATGGACATGTCAATGGGTGATTGGAACATGGATGTTCTCGTTTCCAGTTCAAATAAATGCCTGCAAGGTGTACCTGGTTTCGGTTTTGTACTGGCAAACCGTGCGCTGTTAAAATCGCGAAAAGGATGTGCGCCGTCACTTTCACTGGATGTGTATGATCAGTTCGAAACGATGGAAAATGACGGCGGGAAATGGCGGTTTACTTCCCCCACACATGCGGTTCATGCCTTTTCACAGGCACTTGATGAACTTATAGAAGAAGGTGGGATTCAAGTACGAGAAGCGCGTTACCGTCAAAATCAAGAAACACTCATTTCTGGCATGGAAGCACTTAGTTTTAAAACGGCCGTCTCAAAATCGATTCAATCACCATTTATTGTATCGTTTTTGTATCCGGACGAGACGTTTTCATTTGACGATTTTTATAAGGTGTTAAAAGCGGATGGATTTGTTATTTATCCAGGGAAATTAACGGACCTTCAAGCATTCCGGATCGGGATCATTGGTGATATACATGTTTCAGATATTCATCGTTTGCTTGAATCAATCAAAATGTATATGACAGAAAGAGGAGGCTTACTTGTATGAAAATATTTTGTTTAGGTGGAGCAGGCAGAATTAGCAGAGAAGCTGTGCTTGATTTAGTAGAGCATTCTGTATTCGAAGAAATTGTAATTGGCGATTATAATGAAGAAGAGGGTTTAAGCGTAGTAGAGTGGCTGAATGATCCGCGGGTGTCGTTTGTGAGAGTAAATGTGTTTGATGAAGCAGATACGATAGCCAAGATGACCGGGTTTGATATTGTGCTGGACGGGACGACAATTCAATTGAACGGCCAAACAACGAAATTGATTGCAGCGGCGGGCTGCCATGGGATTAATTTGAATGGATTCGGGGAAGAGTTTGCCTATGAAGAGACGTTTAAAGCAAATGGAAAAACAATGCTGCCGGGCTTCGGAATGACGCCGGGTCTGACACAAATGATGGCGATGTATGCAGCGAACCGTCTGGATTTGGTGCAGTCTGTCAGGGTGAGCCACGGGTCGTTCCGGCCGATTGCCTTTTCCAAATCCATTGCGGAAACGACGACGTATGAATATGATCCGGAACTGCCAGGGCGTGTCGTGTTTGAAAACGGTGAATTTGTTCAGGTGAAGCCGTTTGCTCGTCCGCGTGATATTCAGTTGTCGGAGCCGTATGGTCATACGGTCCAGTATATTATTCCGCATTCTGAAACGGTAACGCTTGCTAAAGCATTGAAAGGCAAAGGCGTCCAGTTAATTGAAACACGCGGCACATGGCCTGAGCAAAACATGCGTCTCGTGCGTGCGCTATATGAATATGGCATTTTGAGAAATGAAAAAGTAAGTGTCGGTGGTGCGGAAGAGGGTATAATGGATATTATCAGTGCATATTTGCTTCAGTCAGAAGAAGGTAAGTCAACTGAACTGTATGGCTATGCGCTTCATGTAGAAGTGGTTGGGGAAAAAGATGGCGAAGCAGTTTGTTATGAATTGACGCATACGCACCCCAAAAGCGATGGTTCTGTACAGGGATGGGAAGGGCTACGTGCGTATACGCGTAATGTGGCGATTCCGTTTGCAGTGGCGGCGGAACGTATAGCGGTAGGAGATGTGGAGAAAACGGGTGTACTGACGCCGGAAGAGGCATTTGGCGCTCATCCAGAATTGTTTTTCCCATTACTTGAAAAACGCGGTATTCATGTTCATATCGAAAAGAAAGCTGTCTTGCCTGAAAAATCATATGTATAAAGGCAGGTGGGCGCCGATGCTGGCGGAAGAACGGAAAGTAAAGATTATGGAGTATGTCGTGGAATATGGAAGTGTACGAGTTTCGGATCTTGCGAAAGAATTTGTCGTGTCGACGGAAACGGTCCGCCGCTATTTGGATGAGCTAGAAAAAGAACAGAAGCTGAAAAAAGTATACGGCGGTGCAGTGCGGCTTAGTGAGAAAGAGGAACCGCCGATGTTAAACCGAGAAACGAAAAACCGGATGGAAAAGCGGCTTATCGCTGAACAGGCTGTCTCGTTTATTTTAGAGGGTGATGTTGTATTTATAGACGAAGGAACAACGACTTTGCAAATGGCAGAAGGGTTGAATCGGTTTAAAGAAATCACTGTGATGACTACCTCGTTTCCGCTTACTAATCAGCTAATGAAGACAGATTTTCAAGGTAACATCATTTTCCTTGGTGGGCTCGTACAAAAAGATCACTGGCGGACGGCCGGCAGCTTGACGACGAAAGTAGTACGGGAACTTCATGCCAACAAAGCGTTTATTGCGGTTGACGGGGTTCATCCGGAATTTGGTCTTTCCTGCTACGACAGCGACAAAGCTGTGCTTGGCCAGATGTATATGGAGCAGGCGGAAACAAGTTATGTACTCGCAGACTATTCAAAAATGAACACGCGGGCCACGCACTGCATCGCGCCTTTGCAGCAGGTGGATTTCATCGTCACCGACCGCCCGGCAGAAGGCAGCTGGTCAAATGATAACTGGGTGGTTACGCAGTCATAAATAGAAACTCCGGTGAGAAATCATCGGAGGTTTTTGCTTTGGTTATCATACGGGCATGCCTACGGAGAAAAGGGATGATTTTAAAAACATTGTGTGACCGTCACCTCATTTTCATACGGCAATCACTTTTATTATATTGTTTAAAAAGAAACTTGAAAACACGCCGTCAGGCTATCGAAAAACATACGACCAAAACGTGAACAAGGAGAACTCATGATGAATAAAAAAGAAAGAGTAATCGAGTGGTCCATTGTAGAATACGGCCGGTGGCAATTATACGTAGCCAAAACGGAAAAGGGCCTTTGCTATGTTGGCTCACCAGGACAGTTGTATGAAGAACTTGAAGTCTGTATACAAAAATATTTTCCGCAAGCGTCACTTGTAGAAAATGAAGAAGCTTTAAAGCCATATATAGATGAGCTGCGCCAATATTTTAAAGGGATGCGGCAATCGTTTTCTCTACCGCTAGATGTAAAAGGGACGCCGTTTCAAGAAGAAATTTGGGAAGCGTTACAGCAGATTCCTTATGGGAAAACGTACTCGTATTCCGACATTGCTGAACTTATTCAAAAACCTACAGCGGTTCGAGCGGTTGGAACGGCAATTGGTGCCAATCCGGTGCTAATCACTGTGCCATGTCACCGTGTCATAGGAAAGAATGGATCGATAACTGGTTACCGGGGGGGCATGGATTTAAAAGAATATCTTCTTCAATTAGAAGCTAGTGATCAATGTCTAATACAGTGAGAAAAAAATTGAATCGTTTAACGGGGATCAAAATAAAGACGACTCTCTTTCACTTTACTTGGAAATAGAAAAAACCGTTTCAAAAGGTGTATACTTTTGAAACGGAATCGTTTTAATCTTCGCCGATAATTTTCACTTCTGTTTCAAGCTCTACACCAAATTTTTCTCGTACTTTTTCTTGTGCATATTGAATTAATTTCAAATAATCGGTTGAGGAAGCACCGTCCACATTCACAATGAATCCAGCATGTTTCGTTGAAATTTCGGCACCGCCGATACGCGTCCCTTGTAGGCCACTGTCTTGAATTAATTTGCCGGCAAAATAACCGGGTGGCCGTTTAAAGACACTTCCGCACGAAGGATATTCAAGCGGCTGCTTAGCTTCACGAAGTGCTGTAAATGTATCCATCTCTTCTTTAATTTTTGCATACTCACCAGGCTGCAGTTCAAACACAGCTTCGACAATAATGTAGTCTTTCTCGGTAAAGACACTTTTACGGTATCCGAATTGAAAGTCTTTTTCTTCTAGATTAATGAGTTCACCTGAATAAGAAACAACCGTCGCTTTTTTTAAAACCGTCGATGTCTCGCCGCCATATGCACCGGCATTCATAACAAGAGCTCCTCCAACAGACCCCGGAATTCCACAGGCAAACTCGAGGCCAGTCAGATGATGTTCTAATGCCATACGTGATACATCAATAATTTTTGCACCGCTGCCGGCAATTATTTGGTTTCCTTCTATAGAAATTGTATTAAAATGTTCCAGTGCAATCACGATCCCGCGCAGCCCTTTATCCCGCACGAGCACATTTGAACCGTTTCCTAAAACAGTAAGTGGAATGTGCTTCGACTGTGCATATTCGATAACAACTTGAATGTCTTGTATATGTTTTGGCTTAATAAAAACATCTGCCGTGCCGCCTGTTTTGGTATAGGTGTGCTTCCATAAAGGAAAGAATAAATCAATTGTTTTTTCATCTATCTTCGTTTTTAATTCATTTACAATCTGCAGCGCCTCGATAGCTGCTCACCATCCTTTTTAGTTGATCCTTCTTATTATAAAGGATATGGCGTCATTCGTTAATTATATGGAGAATAATAATTAGACTTATCATATTGGTGGCATCATATGCATCAAATGGTGTGTCCGTGTCAAGAAAAAATGAAAGGATGGATCATGATGAAAATAGAACAAGAGGGACGAACTGTTTTTCCTGTGATCGTCTCGAATTCTTCTAGTTTGAAAAGCGTGAATTTTTATTTGCTTAAGGAAAGAGAAACGCTTTATTTGATTGATGCCGGTATGAATGATGAAGCATGCTGGAATGTACTCCTACATACGCTCGAAGTAAATGATCTTTCACTTAGTGATTTAACGGGTATTATATTGACGCATCATCACATTGATCATGTAGGGCTTGTCGATCGAATTGTCTTACACAATCAAATACCTGTTTTTGTTCACGAAGAAGCTGTTCTGCGTTTAAAACGGGATTCAGTGTTTTTGGAGAAGAGGGCAGATTTCTTTGAAAAACTTTATAAGGAGATGGGATGCGGAGAAGCTGGTGAAAAACAGGCTCGCTTTGTTAGAGAGGCCATTGAAAAAAACAAAGACAATGCGTTGAAAACCTGTTTAACGCCGATCGAGGAAGGCTTTTTGACAAGCCTTTCATTACGTATCATCAAAATGCCTGGTCATGCACCGGATCAAATAGCGCTTTATGATGAGAAAAGGGGATGGCTGTTCGGAGGCGATTTGCTGATTGGCCACATATCGAGCAATGCAATCGTTGAACCTGATTCTTCAGGCAATCGGATAATGACACTTGTTCAGCATAGGGAATCGCTGGAGAAATGTCTGAAATTTAACATGAATATCGTTTTCCCAGGACACGGAATGTTAATTGAAAACGGGAAATCATTGATTCAAAATCGGTTAAGACGCATTGATAAAAAAGCGGAAAAGTTTGTTTCAGCTATTGGGAAAGGTTTCGCTACAGCAGCTGAAATCGCGGAAAGTTATTATAAAAACGTTTATTACGATCATTTTTCTCTTGTAATGTCGGAAGTGATTGGTCATCTTGATTATTTGGAAAACCAGGGGCGTGTTTCGAAAACAAAGGTGGAAGGTGTGTGGCAATATACAATTCAGCTGTAACAAAAAAGCCAGCTATTTTTAATTGTTTATACAGTCAATGTAAAGCTCCTTGTACATAAGTATGAAGAAAAGTTAATGAACGAGCAGAAATCCGTTAAGCGACGCAGCTTAACGGATTTTGATTATGTCATCAATTTGTTTTTTAGAAGGTAATGAAGAAATGGCCCCTTTACCGGTTGTTGTGATCGCTCCGGCCGCGTTAGCGAATGATAGAATGGATTGTCCATCACATATAAGCACATGTTGTAATGTTTGCTGACTCGTGTCGGCCTCCATTAAACGATACAGCAAAGCTCCAATAAAAGCATCACCAGCCCCAGTAGTGTCCTGTACATCAACCGAATAACCGTTGGAATCAATCGTTATATCCTGTACATAGAGCGTTGCACCGGCAGCCCCTTTCGTATAAATAACTGTCTGTACATCACCGAAAAACAGGGACGCAATTGCTTTATCTTCGTTCTCTATTCCTGTTATAAAAGTAAGCTCTTCATCCGAAATTTTCACGATATGTGCTTTAGGAATAAACTCAAGAATGGTTTCGCGGCATGCATCTGAGCTGTCCCAGAGTGGAAGGCGCACGTTCGGATCGAAGCTGATTAAGGCTCCGCTTTCTTTTGCGGATTGAATCGCTTTTACATGGGCCTGCTTCATCGGGCTGTCAACTAAATCAACCGAGCAAAAATGCAAAATATCGCCTGTTTCAAAGATCGAATTATCGACTTCATCAGCTGTTAAAAGCAAGTCTGCAGACGGTTTCCGGTAAAATGAAAAGTCACGTTCGCCGTCTTCACGGAGCGAAACGAACGCGAGCCCCGTATTTGCTTCGTTCGTTCGAATGATATGACTTGTATCCACACCGGTTTCTTCTAGTTTTTCTAATAAAAAATCGCCAAATGCATCCGCCCCGAGCTTCGTGATCATCTTAGAGCGGCCGCCGAGTTTAGCAATGGCAGCCGCTACATTTGCTGGCGCACCGCCGGGAGCACGCTCAAACGACACGACATCTTTCAATGCCTGTCCTTTTTGAAGCGGAATAAAATCAATTAACACTTCGCCAATCGAATATAAAGTACCCATCCGTTATCCTCCAATAGTAATTTCTATTTGTATTCAAGTACTCTTATTATACAGAATATTTAATCTTGATTAAGTAAAGAAACTAGTTTACACTATAAAACGTAATCATTACGTTTTATAGTGTAAAGGTGTTAATGTGTACGAATGGATCATTATTGAAGGCCGCATTACAGCAGCACACACAGTGATTAAACGCCATCCATTTCGCATTCCCCCGTTTGAGAGCGATCCTCCTGGCTGGCTTGGGCTACAAAACTTAGTGAGCTTCCGATGGATGAATGATTATAAAGAGCGGCGTGAACTTATAAAAGAGGCGTGTCATAAATGCTCGATTACGACAGAGCTTTTCTATAAACTCATGTGTCTCTAGAAAAATGGAGAGTTGCATATTTTGGATGGAGAGCCGGCTTTCACGTGGAACAGTGCCATTTATCCCGCATTAACGGGCAGTAAGACCCCCGCTTCAAGCCGTCGAAAAGAAAAGGAGGATAAGCGGGGGATGAAGAAAACCCCCACTGAATGAAGTTTCACTTTATTTGTATCAGAATGAATGGTCAGTTGTATTTAATCGTAATGATAATGATTTTCATATAAAGGAGAGTAAATAATGAAACAAATACCGGTAACCGTTTTAAGTGGATATTTAGGATCAGGGAAGACTACGCTATTAAATCACATTTTATCGAATGAAGAAAGTAGACGAATCGCTGTCATTGTCAATGATATGAGTGAAATTAATATTGACGCAGCTCTTGTGAAAAAAGGCGGCTTTTCACGGACCGAAGAAAAACTGGTCGAGATGCAAAATGGATGTATTTGCTGTACGCTTCGGGATGATTTAATGAAAGAAGTCGAAAAACTTGCTAAAAAAGGAGATATTGACTATATCGTGATCGAATCAACTGGTATTGCCGAGCCGATCCCAGTGGCACAAACATTTACGTATGTCGATGAGGAACTTGGTATTAATTTGTCTGAGTATTGCCGTCTCGATACGATGGTTACAGTCGTCGATGGCAATCGTTTCTGGCAAGATTTTGCTTCAGGTGAAACATTGCTGGACCGGCTAGAGGCCACCGATGAAACAGACACACGTGAAGTTGTTGATTTGTTGATTGATCAAATTGAATTTGCGAACGTCATTTTATTAAATAAAACGGATTTGCTTGAGCAGGAGGATATCATTGAATTGCATGCAGTACTGCGTAAGTTAAATCCGGATGCACACATCATAAGAAGCTCATTTAGCAACGTGCCACTTAAACATGTACTAGATACACATATGTTTGATTTTGATAAAGCAAGCGAGGGGGCTGGCTGGATAAAAGAACTGAACGAGGAACATGTTCCAGAAACAGATGAATACGGCATTACTTCTTTTGTATATCGTCGTAATCGCCCATTTCATGCGGAAAGATGGATGGCGTGGCTGGAAGAGTGGCCGGTTGAAGTGGTTCGTGCGAAAGGATTTTTCTGGCTGTCGACACGCAATGACATGACTGGCATGATTTCGCAGGCAGGCCCATCATTAATGATTCAAGGTGCAGGTGAGTGGATCGCGGCACAACCAGAAGGCCTGCGCGCGCAAACGTTGGAGGAAGAACCGGAATTATTGGATCGGTGGGACGACACATATGGCGACCGCATCACTGAAATCGTTATGATTGGCCTCGATATGGATCGCAAAATCGTTGAAACCTCACTTGATCACTGTTTATTAACGGATGAAGAAATGAACATGGACTGGTCGACATTCACTGATCCGCTCCCCCCATTTATCCCGCATTAACAGGCAGTAAGACCCTCGCTTCAAGACATCGAAAAGAAAAGAAGGATAAGCGGGGGATCAACTGCCCGTAAAAGCCCGATTGGTTCGGGCCGGCTGAAGCCGGTCACTCACGTATTGCTGCAGGACGCGGCGCCCTTTACCTGAGTTCCTGTTTATTCAGTGGGGGATGAAGAAAAACCCCCACTGAATGAATTCTCACTTTATAGTTGCAGACCCCGTCTTCTGAGAAATCAGGAGACTTTTTTTGAGACAACTGAGTAAATCCCAAACAACATGAAGTAGGGCATCTTTAATTAAATATTGACATTAAACAAACGAAAATATAATGTATCTATAAATATCGAAACTTTTAAAGGTTGTGTTTATATTATGGATATTTCAGAACGTTTTTGGAGTGTGCCGTTAGATGAATTAAAGCGGGGCTATGTAGAAGAAAAACAGCACTTTCTTTGCCTGCTTTGCGGAACGAAAGTTGAAAAGGGTGTTATTTATCCTGAGGAAGAAACCTTATATGAAGCGGAGCGATATATGCAGCTTCACATAGGGAAGTCGCATGAATCGGTATTTGATTACATCATAGACATGGATAAAAAGCTGACTGGCTTAACGGATCATCAAAATAAGCTGATGCGCCTTTTTTATGAAGGGAAAAATGATAAAGAAGTGCAGGAAGAGATGGGAATTGGTAGTGCGTCAACGATCCGGAATCACCGTTTTGTGCTGAAAGAAAAAGAACGTCAGGCTAAAATGTTTTTGGTATTGATGGAGCTGCTAAAAGAAAAAGATGCCCACGCACCGTCACTCGTGCCGCCGCATCAAAAAGCGAAGATGATTGACAACCGCTATGATGTAACAGAAGAGGAGCAGGCAAAGACGATTGCGAAATTTATGCCGGATGGTGTACTGCTTGCGTTTCCACCAAAAGAAAAACAGCGCCTCATTGTCATGAGGAAAATTTCCAAAAAGTTTTCTGTAGGGCAGACGTATAACGAAAAAGAAGTGAACGAAATCATCTCTGCGATTTTTGATGATTACGTGAAAGTGAGACGGTATTTAATCGAATATGGATTTTTAAAAAGAAAACCAGACGGCAGCGCCTACTGGATGAATGAGTAATGGAGGAAAGAATAATGGACCGCAAAAAAGAATTGAAGCAGCAATATAAAGCAGCAAAAATAGAAGCAGGGATTTATCAAATTAAAAATATAGTGAACGGTAAGATATTCATTGCAAGCACACGGAATTTAAAAACAGTGAATGGGCGTAAGTTTGAACTTGAAGCCGGTTCAAGTACACATAAAGAGCTGCAAATGGAATGGAATGAGTTTGGAAAAGATTCATTTGAATTTGACGTGCTTGAAGTGTTAAAAAAGAAAGAAACCGGCTTTTTTGATGAAAAGAGGGAACTTGAGAAGCTAGAAGAGAAGTGGCTGGAAAAGTTACAACCGTATGGAGAGAACGGATATAATAAAAAATGAAGAAACTGCCTTACAAGTAGAATTGTTAAGGCAGTTTTTAATTGAAAAAGATCACAAGAAAGTCAAAAAGATTTAAGATAAGTATACAAAGGGAATGATGTAATGGAGGGCGAAGGATTCATTCAACAGACGATTCACAAGAGATAACCATTCAATAAATGTTTAAGGGAGCGATGGATAAATGAATAGGCAGGAAATGTTTATGGAAAAGGCGATTCAGCTGGCGAAAGAAAATGTTGATACTGGACATGGCGGCCCTTTTGGTGCCATCGTCATCAAAGACGGAGAAGTCATTGGAAGAGGCTGTAATGAGGTAACCGCTTCAAATGATCCAACAGCCCATGCAGAGGTACAGGCCATTCGTGAAGCATGCCAGCATCTAGAGTCCTTTCAATTGACAGGTTGTGAGATTTATACAAGCTGCGAACCGTGTCCGATGTGTATCGGTGCCATTTACTGGGCACGGCCGGATGCAGTTTATTATGCTTGTACGAAAGAAGAAGCTGCTGCAATAGGATTTGATGACCAATTTATTTATGAAGAATTGACCTTGCCCATTCATGAAAGATCTATCGAGATGAAAAAGCTGCCACTTGATTATCGGAAAGCTCCATTTGACAGCTGGGCTGCTTCAACGAAAAAGACAACGTATTAAAACAATAAAAGGGCATCCATTTGTCTTCGCTAGCTAGTTAGAATAAGAAGTTGTTGAAAAAAATAAACATGTTAAAATTAGAGGAATAGTCATCTGATTGTTTTAAAAAGAGGGAGCGGAGGATGCTGCTAAAGAGAAGCGCCCAGAAATTGAATATTGCAGCGGCAATTCAACGATCTGTGAAGATAAGAAAGCAGGGATAGAGATGGAAAACCGGTATAAAAAGCAACAATTATTTCGGCCGATTGGTGCAAGAGGACAAACGAGTATTGCCGGCTCAACCGTGGCAATTATTGGTTGTGGTGCACTCGGTTCTGCTGCTGCTGACTTGCTTGCACGTGCAGGTGTCGGAACGTTGCTCATTATTGACCGGGATTATGTGGAAATGTCTAATTTGCATAGGCAGTCGCTTTATACTGAGAAAGATGCGTGTGATATGATTCCGAAAGTCGTTGCGGCGAAGAAGCGGCTTGCGGAAGTAAACAGCGATGTGAAGGTTGAAGTGTGGATGGATCACGCGGACGCCGCACTCATTGAAAAACTAGCGGCAACAAGTGATATTCTAGTAGATGGAACAGACAATTTTGAAACGAGACTTGCCATCAATGATGCGAGTTTGAAATACGGCATTCCTTGGGTGTATGCGGCATGTATCGGTGGTTCAAGTGTAATCATGCCATTTGTTCCGGATGATGGGGCTTGCTTTCGTTGTCTTCTCCCGGTTCTCCCGTCATCTGGGGAAACGTGTGATACGGTGGGGGTGATTGCGCCTGCTGTACAGATTGCAGCTTCTTATCAATGTGCTGAAGTAATGAAATGGCTGACGGGGAACCGCGATGCGTTGCGAAAAGAGCTGCTTCGGATTGATGCGTGGATGAATGAGCAAAATCAATTTGGCCTCCGTAAAATGAAGCGGCCAGACTGCCCATCATGCGGCAAAGAGCGAACATATCCATCATTGAATCAATCGCAAGAAACGAAAGCAGCTGTTTTATGCGGTCGTGATACTATTCAACTGACGCCTGCTGCAGGCCGGCAATTGACGCTTGATGACGGTGAACGAATTGCTCAACAACTTGATTTAACACGTAAACGGACACCCTATTTTTTGCAAATGATGTACGAAGACAGCCGGATTGTCTTATTCGCAAACGGCCGGCTCTTTTTTCACGATATGCAGGATGTAAACAAGGCAATGAAGCTGTACAATCAATTATTCAGTTGAAAAAATGGGGGATCAGGCCATGTCAGTAGACTTTTCGAATGATTTACTTGTATATGCTGCAGTGTTAACTGTAAGCGATACGAGAACAGAAGAAACAGATAAAAGCGGTATTCATATAAAGGAACTGCTTAAAAAGGCTGGACATGCAATAATCGATTATGCCATCGTGCCGGATGAGCAGACAGCGATTGCGCAGATAATACAAAAATGGCTTCACGACAAAGAAACGGATCTTATTATTGTGACAGGTGGAACGGGCATTGCCACGCGTGATGTGACGATTGAAACGGTCCAATCGTTTTTTGAAAAAGAAATGCCGGGATTTGGGGAATTCTTTCGCTATTTGAGCTTCACCGAAGATATTGGGACAAAGGCGATGCTATCGAGGGCAACGGCCGGAACAGCAGGTGGAAATAAACTTTTGTTTGCGCTTCCAGGATCACGGGGGGCTGTAGATTTGGCAATGAAGCGGCTGATTTTGCCAGAAGCGGCACATTTGCTTCATGAAGTGAGAAAATAATAAAACGGTTTCTGTTTCATCCGTATTCTTATGTGTGGTCACGTATGCAGATGAAAGAAAGCGCAGCGTTTAATCGCGTGCGCGTTCATAATCACCATTTTTCCCCCCGGTTTTTCTAAGTAAGAATGTTGGACCGATGACCATTTCTTTTCCAGCTGCTTTGCACATATCATAGATCGTCAAGGCTGCGGCAGTTGCAGCCGTTAACGCCTCCATTTCAACGCCTGTGACGCCTTTTGTTTTTGCTTCGGCATAAATAAGTACGACATAATGGCTGTTTTGGACATTAATGTCCCATTCAAACGTTATGTTGACGCCGGTGAGAGGGATTGGATGGCACATGGGGATAATGGATGAGGTTTGTTTGGCCGCCATAATACCAGCAACCTGTGCGACTGCAAATACATCCCCTTTTTTATTTTGCCCAGAAGCGATCTGATCGTAAATGATTTTATTTACTTCGATAGACGAGTGCGCGATAGCTGTTCGGACGGTTTCTGATTTATCGGATACGTCGACCATTTTCGCCCGTCCTTGTTCGTTAAAATGAGTCAATTCAGACATAAGTTTCATCCTTTCTCAGTGCGTTATGAAAGTAGTATATCATGATAAAAAGAAAGAGAGGCGTTTATCGTGGTCGAAAAACGGAAGCCAATTCCAGTAAAAGAAGCAGTAGACAGAGTGATGAAACGAGCGGCACATGTCAAAAGCGAGTCGGTGCCGCTTGAAGAAGCGTATGGCCGCATTTTAGCCGAACCGGTTATAGCGAGCCACCCCGTTCCTCCGTTTGATCGTTCTCCTTACGACGGATTTGCAGTGCGCTCGGTGGATACAAAAGGTGCGTCCGGTGAATCACGAATTACATTTACCGTGATGGATCACATAGGTGCAGGTACGATATCATCACATACGTTAGGCGAACGAGAAGCAGTCCGAATTATGACGGGGGCGCCGCTGCCAGCAGGGGCGGACGCGATCGTCATGCTCGAACAGACTGTGATTGATGGGCAAACGTTTACCATTCGTAAACCGTTTGCGCCAATGGAAAATGTGTCGCCAAAAGGCGAAGATGCAAAAGAAGGAGAAGTCATCGTAGAGGCAGGCGCATTTATTCAGCCTGGGGTCATTGCCGTGCTCGCGACATTTGGCTATACAAACGTGCAGGTGGCAACGCGGCCAATTGTCGGGCTTTTAGCGACCGGAACAGAATTGCTTGAGGTAAATGAACCGCTAGAACCAGGTAAAATTCGCAATTCAAATGGGCCGATGATTGCAGCCCAGTTGAAACGAATGGGGATAGACTGCCGATTGCTTGGCACGCTGCCAGATGATGAGGATGCTTGTTTTAATATGGTGAAAGAAGCCATCCATGAATGTGACGCGGTCATTACGACAGGCGGTGTATCGGTCGGCGATTTTGATTATTTGCCATCCGTATATAAGCGGCTTGGCGCAGAAGTATTATTTAACAAAGTAATGATGCGCCCAGGAAGCGTAACAACAGTCGCGCATGTGAATGATACTTTCTTATTTGGTTTATCTGGAAACCCATCCGCTTGCTTTGTTGGTTTTGAACTATTTACAAGACCGGCCCTAATATCGATGATGGGCAATGATAAGCCATATTTGCCTTATACAAAAGCGGTGTTAACAGCCGATTTTGCAAAAGCGAATCCGTTTAACCGTTTTATCCGAGCGATCTATGAATCGACACCGAAAGGCTCTTTTATCGAACCAGCGGGATTTAATAAATCAAACTCCGTGACATCGATTGCTCGGGGCAATGCCTTTATTGTGCTGCCAGGTGGAACGAGGGGCTTTCAAAAAGGCGATGAAGTCGATGTCTTGCTCATTGGAAAAGAAGAAGGGGTGGAATCATGGATGCTCAATTAATGAAGCCTTTTGAAGTCACGAACGAACCGCTTGAACCGGCGCGTTATATGGAGTATGTGACACATTCAGAAGCGGGAGCCGTCACATTATTTGCAGGTACAGTACGTGAATGGACGAATGGCAAACGGACCATGTATTTAGAATATGAAGCGTATGTACCGATGGCGGAGAAGAAATTGGCGGAAATTGGCGTGGAAATTAAACAAAAGTGGCCAGGCTCCCGTGTTGCAATTGTCCATCGTATCGGAGCGCTCTCCATTTCAGATATTGCTGTCGTGATTGCTGTATCATCGCCACACCGGAAAGCGGCCTATGAAGCGAATGAATATGCGATAGAACAAATCAAAAAAGTCGTCCCTATCTGGAAAAAAGAAATGTGGGAAGATGGCGAAGAGTGGATAGGTGACCAATCATATAAACCAGGGAGTGAATGACGATGATTCACCTTCATTATTTTGCAGGGTTAAAAGAAGTAGCTGGAAAAGCATCAGAAGACATTCAATGGACAGACGGAACAGTAGAAGATATTGTGAAGTGGGCAGCGGATACATACCGGGCATTTGATTTTTCAGCTGTACAAGTGGCTGTGAACGAAGAGTATGTACTTGAAACCGAATCCGTGAAACCGGGTGACCATGTCGCTTTTATTCCACCCGTCAGCGGAGGATGAAAACAGTTAAAAATAATCTATAAAAATCTACTATTAATTAGCAAATTTTCGTTTAGCCAGTAAATCTTCAATAGCCTCATCCAATAACTTGGACATTGAAATCTTTGTATCATCCGATGTCCAAATCAAAAATTGTATGAGTTCATCTGCCAAATGAAATACCAATGTGAAAAATATGGAATTGACTTGATACAGGTGGACCGCTTTTAGCCATGATCGAAAACATGTTCAACGTGTGGAACGATCAAAAAAGACTTGAAGTTGTCTGATCGTAAATACCTCTGTGAATGTGGACTAGAGATAGAATGAAGTTTCACTTTATAGGTTTTTGGCAACGGATAATGACAAATAAAAGGGATGGATTGCTATGACGAATACCCGAGTAACGGATCAGTTAAAGCGGCCGCTGCGTGATTTGCGTATTTCGGTCACCGATCGATGTAATTTCCGGTGCACGTACTGTATGCCAAAAGAAGTCTTTGGCGATGATTACGTCTTTATGCCTAAAAGTGAGCTGTTATCGTATGAAGAAATGACGCGATTAGCGAAACAATTCGTAGCATTTGGTGTGAAGAAAATTCGTCTAACCGGTGGCGAACCGCTCCTGCGAAGAGACTTGCCGGAGCTTATTCGGATGTTGTGTGCGATTGACGGACTGGAAGACATTGGGCTGACGACGAATGGACTGCTGCTAAAACAGCATGGCAAAGCCTTATTGGAAGCAGGTTTAAAGCGATTGAATGTAAGCCTTGATTCGTTGTCGGAAGAGACGTTCAGGGAAATGAACGGACGTGGCATCGGGCCGGAGCCGATTCTTAAGAATATCGACTATGTGAAGGCACTTGGCTTTCAGGTAAAAGTGAATATGGTCGTACAAAAAGGCGTGAATGATCACGAAGTTGGACAAATGGCGGCTTATTTTAAAGGGCGTAATATTACGCTCCGGTTTATTGAGTTTATGGATGTCGGCAATGATAACGGCTGGAGCTTCCGTCAAGTTGTCACAAAACGAGAAATATTAGAACAGCTGCAGGAAAATGAACGGCTCGTGCCAGTAGAAGCAGACTACTTTGGAGAGGTTGCGGGCCGATATAAATATGAAGACAGCCAGGCAGAAGTAGGGTTTATTACATCAGTATCTGAATCGTTTTGTTCCTCATGCACGCGTGCACGGCTTTCATCAGACGGCAAATTTTATACGTGTTTGTTTGCGTCAGATGGTCATGACTTGCGGGCACTTATCCGGTCCGGTGCTACGAATGACGAACTCGACTCCGCCATTAGGGATGTATGGGAAAGCCGACATGATCGTTACTCAGATGAACGGACAGAGCAGACGGCGAAGAGTCGAAAAAAGATTGGCATGTCTTATATAGGCGGCTAACTAATCGAAATAGACAATAGCCTGTAGAAATTCTTTTCTGCGGGCTGTATAAAGCAGGAATGATGGTAATGCATGATGGACGAATACTAGATGTATGTGGCCGCATTGTGCAGATTGAAGGTATGATAGAAGAGAATACATAGATATGGGAGCGATTATATGTATAAAGATTATTTAGCATTTGCGATTGAGCTTGGAAAAGAAGCGGGCCAGTTTATTTTACCCCAGCAAGGTAAAGCAGGCGGGCAGACATTGAAGGCTGCGAAAGATTTCGTGACAGAGATGGATTTGAAAGTGGAAGCACTGATCATTGAACGCATTCAAGCAGTCTATCCTGATCATCGCATCTTTAGTGAAGAAGCAGGAGTGATTGACGGCGATAGTGATTTTGAATGGGTGATTGACCCAATTGACGGCACGATTAATTACAGCATGGGTGTTCCTTTATATGGTGTATCGATTGCACTAACATATAAAAATGATCCAGTTGTAGGGGTCCTTTCATTCCCGGGGTTGAATGAAGTCTACTGGGCGTCAAAAGGCAGCGGTGCCTTTAAAGATGGCGAGCAAATTCATGTGCGTGAAGTCAGTCTTGCAGAATCAATCATTTCCCATAGCGATTTTGCAAAAGACGGGAATAAAGAAGCGAACACGCAGCGTCTGGAACTGCTTTCTAAAATTGTGAATGATGTGTACAGAGTGCGGATTATTGGGACTGCGGCCGTCACATTAGCCTACATTGCAGCAGGCCGTTTTGATGCAGCGCTTTACATGAGTCCAGCGTTTTATGATGTAGCGGCTGGACAATTACTCGTCACGGAAGCAGGCGGTGTTATGGCATCAGCTGGTCCGTACACGCTGTTTGGACAAAAGCAAGCAATAGCTGGCCTGCAAAAAATACTAGATGGTTCAAAATGAAATGAATTGTGATTGATATGGTTAGTGTCAGGTGAGAAATCAATTGGTGAAGAACTGAAAAATATTTAATGGAGAAACGAGCTGTCCTGAAATTGACAAGGCATCTCGTTTTTTATTTACTCAGGTTTAATCATGAAAACAGTACATAACTGAATTTGGATTTTAATATATATTATATTTTTTCGTTCGTTGTAAATCATTATAACTATGTAAAGAATAAGCCTAGCATACTTGGGTATGATAATAACTGATAAATGTTTTTTGATAATGTTATTGACTTTAATTTTTAGAATATGGTATATTGTGAATCTGCTATTAAGCACTACCAACTCGAAATGAGTAAATAGTTGAAAATAGCTAAGCTTTTCATAATTTATTTTTTGAAATGTGTTGACATTCATACAGAATAAGAGGTATGATGTTGAAGCTGTCGTTGATGGCAATGATTGAAATTGATCTTTGAAAACTGAACAAAATAAACGCCAACGTTAATTTTTAACATGTTTTATTTATAGCTAAGGAACATCGGCTACGTTCGCAACATCCTGTTGCAACGCTGATGTCAGCACATCCGTGTGCAAGCAAACACTTTTTGGAGAGTTTGATCCTGGCTCAGGACGAACGC
>NZ_MRWQ01000013.1 GCF_001906925.1 Domibacillus mangrovi | reverse complement strand
AAACTCTCCAAAAAGTGTTTGACTTGCTCATTTGTTTATCTGCATATGACAAACATCTGCCAGATAAGATTTAAAACAAAACGTTGACGTTTTTATTGATTTTGTTCAGTTTTCAATGTTCAATTTGTCATTTGCGACTTTAATATCTTAACATTTATAAAATACACTGTCAATTGTTTTTTATAAATGTTTTTTCAATTCGTTGTTCTATGTTGCTGACAACGTTTATAAATATACCATCGTACTTTTCTATATGCAAGTACTTTTTTTCATTTTCTCATTTTTTTTCAAAAACATAAAAACCCCGGCTAATTGGCCGGGGTTACTCATTTAATCTTTATGTCTCATAAGCGGGAATAACAGCACATCACGAATAGACGGAGAATTTGTCAAAAGCATAACGAGACGGTCAATCCCAATACCTAGTCCTCCTGTCGGTGGCATGCCATATTCTAGCGCTTCAATAAAGTCATCATCCATTTCATGCGCTTCATCATTTCCTTGCTCACGCTCTTTTAACTGCGATTCAAAACGTTCACGTTGGTCGATCGGATCATTTAATTCGGTGAAAGCATTGGCATGCTCACGCCCTACAATGAACAGTTCAAAGCGGTCTGTAAAACGTGGATCTTCTGGATTTTTCTTTGCCAAAGGTGATATTTCAACCGGATGACCATAAACAAAGGTAGGTTGAATAAGCTCTTCTTCCACTTTTTGCTCAAAAAATTCATTGATAATATGACCGAATTGCATCGTTTCTTTATATTCAATACCATGTTCTTTTGCAAGCTGACGTGCTTCTTCATCGCTCATTTCACGCCAAAAGTCTACACCTGTGTATTCTTTTACAGCATCGACCATATGAAGTCGTCGCCATTCAGGTTTCAACTCTACTGTATAATCACCATATTCAATTGTTGTTGTACCAATGACATCTTCAGCTACGTGAGCAATGACATTCTCAGTTAACCGCATAATGTCGGTAAAGTCTGCATATGCCTCGTACAATTCAATCATTGTAAATTCCGGATTATGGCGTGTTGATACACCTTCATTACGGAAAACACGACCTATTTCATATACTTTCTCCATCCCACCAACTATTAGACGTTTCAAATGAAGTTCAATGGCGATTCTCATATACAATTCCATGTCTAGTGCATTATGATGTGTGACGAATGGACGGGCGGCTGCACCACCAGCAATAGAATGCATCATCGGTGTTTCCACTTCCAAATAGCCATTATTATCAAGGTAACGACGCATCGATTGGATAATGCGACTGCGGGCGATAAAGGTTTGCTGACTTTCCGGGTTTGTCATTAAGTCCAAATAACGCTGACGGTAACGCTGTTCAATATCTTTTAGTCCATGATGTTTATCTGGAAGAGGTCTGAGTGATTTCGTTAAATACACGTATTCTGTTGCTTTCACAGATAGTTCGCCTACGTTTGTTTTAAATACTTTCCCTTTGATACCGACAATGTCTCCAAGGTCGGTCATTGTAAAGAGATCATACGCTTCTTCTCCAACCGTATCTTTACGAACATAAATTTGAATTTGACCATTCAAATCCTGAACGTGGGCAAATCCCGCTTTCCCTTTCCCGCGTTTTGTCATGATACGTCCAGCAATGACAACTTCCGCTCCTTTTTCTTCCAAATCTTCTTTTGAAATTGAATCAAACTGCGCTGTAATTGCCTCTGATGTATGGGTACGCTCAAAACGGCCTCCAAACGGATCAAGTCCTTTATCTTTTAAAGACTGCAATTTTTCTCTTCTGACCAACAACTGGTCGTTTAATTCTTCACTCATTTTCCCTTTCACTCCTATATTCAATTAAACCGCCTGAATCGACGCTTCCTTTTCTTCCACTTTGTTTACAAATGCTGTTAATAATGTGACGAGATCACTTCTCGTTTCACATATATTGATCTCTTTACGTACCTGTCCGTTTCCACGTATGCCTTTCAAATACCATGCGGCATGTTTGCGCATTTCACGTACAGCAACGTTTTCATTTTTCAAGTCAATTAAACGATCTAAATGAAGAAGACATACATCGATTTTTTCACGTGCTTTCGGTTCATCTGCAAGCAGACCTGTTTCAAGGTATTGCACCGTTCGATAAATCATCCACGGATTTCCAAGTGCAGCGCGGCCGATCATCACCGCATCACATCCTGTTTCATCAAGCATACGTTTTGCATCTTGTGGTGTTTCCACATCGCCATTTCCGATCAATGGGATATTAATTGAGTTTTTCACTTCTTTGATGATGTCCCAGTTCGAATGACCTTCGTACATTTGCACACGTGTACGACCATGAAGCGCCACCGCCTGACCTCCTGCACGCTCAACAGCACGGGCGTTCTCAACCGCATAAATGTGGTCTTCATCCCAACCCATACGCATTTTAACCGTTACAGGCTTGTCAACTGCATCGACAACAGCGGATACCATTTCATAAATTTTATTCGGATCAAGAAGCCATTTTGCTCCTGCATCACACTTCGTAATTTTCGGCACCGGACAACCCATGTTAATATCAATAATGTCTGCATTTGTATTTTTATCAACAAAACTTGCCGCTTGTACGAGCGATTCTCTTTCACCGCCAAAAATTTGAAGGCTAAGTGGTTTTTCGCGCTCATCGATATAAAGCATATTCATCGTTTTCTCATTTTGAAGTACAATTCCTTTATCACTGACCATTTCCGCGCATACCATTCCGGCACCGAATTCTTTTACTGTCAAACGGAAAGCAGAGTTACATACGCCGGCCATTGGGGCGAGCACTACCCTGTTCTTCAGTTCAACCGGTCCAATTTTCAACATAAATAATCACCTTTCTGTTTTCATAAGGACGAAAAAGCATCCGCCGTTTTCCAGATATTTACACCTTCTTTTCCCTGAACATAATGTAAATATTGTTCCAGCGGCATACTTATATCAGGAATTTGGATCGTTGCATCTATTTCTACCAGCGGAATAAGGACGAAAGCACGCTCTTTCATCCGCGGGTGAGGAATAATAAGGTTCTCTGATTTAATATTGTCGTGATTATACAACAAAATGTCAAGGTCTATTGTCCGCGGTCCCCATCTTAAATCCCGCTTTCGGCCAAGCTCATTTTCAATCTCCATACAGACGCCGAGCACCTCAACCGCCGACAATGACGTTCTCGCTTTCAATACGATGTTTAAAAAGGGCGGCTGATCGATAAAACCTACTGGGTCTGTTTCATATATAGACGAGACTACTTCAATGTGCATCTTTTCTTTTTGACAGAGAAGCTTCACGGCTTCCTTCAAGAAGAGTTCACGATCGCCCATATTCGTTCCGAGAGATAAATAGACGAAATGATTCATTATTCACGACCTCTCGTAATTTCAATCGCGACGTAATCATAATGTCCCGCAATCGGAGGATCTGGTTTAATCACTTTTACTGTACATGACTGCACAGTAATAAACTTTTCTAAAAGATCGCTGGCTATTTTTTCAGCCAGCGTTTCCACAAGCTTCACTGGACTGCCTTCCATAACTGCTTTACACGCCTCATAAATCTCCCCATAATTGACTGAATTTGCGAGATCATCTGTTTCGCCTGCTTTTTTAAGCGAAACATCAAGTGTCACATCTGCCCGAAAACGCTGTCCGAGTTTATTTTCTTCAGGAAAAACACCGTGATAGCCGTAAAATTCCATACCTGTCACATAGATTTTATCCATTGTGATGCCCCCTTTCCGACTAGCGCATCCATCATTTTCATCATGCGCGCGATTGGCAATACATCATGAACTCGAACAATATGACACCCTTTTTGAATACCAAAACAGCAAGTTGCACCTGTCCCTTCCATCCGCTCCTCTACTGGTACATTCAACACATAATCAATCATTCGTTTACGTGATGTACCGAGCAACACCGGAAATCCAAGCGCCGCAACACGATCAAGGTTTTGCATCATCTCTATATTTTGCTCCATCGTTTTCGCAAAACCAATGCCAGGGTCAAGGATAATGTGATCATCCGGCACACCAGCTTTTTTCGCAATTGTAATACTTTCATACAGATCATGTAAACAATCCCTCATAAAATCCCCATAATTCATTTCTTCTCGGTTGTGCATTAAAATAATGGGTACTCCTTTTTCAGCAGCGACTGCTGCCATATCCGGATCTCTTTTTGCACCCCAAATATCATTTAAGATTGATGCGCCAGCCTCAACTGCTTTTTCAGCTGTTTTTGCTTTAAACGTATCAATAGAAATTGGAACGTCCACTGAACAATCGATCGCTTCAATAATCGGCTGTACGCGGCTGATTTCATCTTCGGTAGATACCGGTTTATAGCCCGGGCGAGTTGATTCACCACCGATGTCTATAATATGTGCTCCGTCCTTTACCATTTGAAGAGCGTGGTGAACGGCGGCATCATGCTCGTTAAACTGACCGCCATCTGAAAAAGAATCAGGCGTCGCATTTAAAATGCCCATCACGTACGTTTGCTGTTCAAAATCGAGTGTATATTTTCCCGCTTTCATCCTGTACATCTCTCCATTTTCTTTCATTATTCTTTTTATTTTAACATAAAAAAAAAACAGACTGTGCGAATACAGTCTGTTGTTGGTTTAACTTAATCAAATTGGTAAAGCGGTGTGCTAAGGTAGCGTTCGCCGTTTGATGGGAGAATTGCTAATACTTTTTTGCCTTTGCCAAGTTTTTTTGCAACTTGAACAGCAGCAGCAATCGCTGCGCCTGAAGAGATCCCTCCAAGGATGCCTTCTTCCCGTGCAACAAGGCGCGCTGTTTCAAATGCTGTGTCATTGTCAATTTGGATAACTTCATCGTAAACTTTCGTATCAAGAATAGCTGGAATAAAGCCAGCACCGATTCCTTGGATTTTATGAGGACCCGGTTTACCGCCTGAAAGAACCGGTGAATCTGTCGGCTCCACTGCATAAACTTTTGCATTTGGCCATTTTTCTTTAATGACTTGTCCTGCACCTGTAATTGTTCCACCCGTACCGATACCGGATACGAAACCGTCGAGCTGATCAAACTGCTCAGCAATCTCTTTCCCTGTTGTTAGACGGTGAATTTCAGGGTTTGCTTCGTTTTCAAACTGCTGAGGCAAGAAATAGCCATTTGCATCAGCGAGTTCTGTCGCTTTGCGGATCGCTCCGCCCATTCCCTCTGGTCCCGGTGTTAATACAAGCTCTGCACCGTAAGCGCGAAGCAAGTTGCGGCGCTCCATACTCATTGTTTCAGGCATAACAAGGATTGCTTTGTATCCTTTTGCCGCTGCGATCATCGCAAGGCCAATTCCTGTGTTGCCGCTTGTAGGTTCAATTAATGTGCCACCTGGCTGTAAGTTGCCTTTTTTCTCCGCTGCTTCAATCATCGCAAGTGCGATCCGGTCTTTCACACTGCTCCCCGGGTTCATGTATTCAAGTTTCACGTACACTTCTGCACTGTTTTCACCTACTACATTGTTTAATCTTACAACTGGTGTTTGACCGACTAAATCGGCTACTGAATTCGCTACACGTACCATTAATTACTTACCTCCATTTAAATGCCGAGTATTTTTATTGGTTATATAGAATTTATCAACTTTTGATTGAAATGTCAACCATTTTGATATAAGTTCGCGGTTACATAGATAAAAACCTGCCAATTTTAGTTTTATAAAGATCAGGCTTCTTCTTTTAATTGTTCAAGTTCTTCTTTTGAAAATATATATCGTTCGTTACAAAAATGACATTGTGTTTCAGCACCGCCATCTTCTTCAATCATTTCTTGAATTTCCCCTTGACCAAGGCTAACAATTGCATTGCCAAATCGCTCTTTTGAACATGTACATTCAAATTGAACCGGCATTGTTTCCAAAAACTTCACGTTCTCTTCACCGAAAATGTACGTTAAAATCTGCTCCGGCACTAATCCTTTTTCAATGAGCTTAGATATAGGCTCCATATTGGTAATGCGTTCTTCTAAAATGGCAATTGTCGCATCATCTGTATTTGGCATGAGCTGAATAATGAAACCGCCCGCAGCTAGTATCGAGTTATCCGGGTTAACGAGCACACCTACACCAACCGATGATGGTACTTGTTCAGATACGGCAAAATAATATGTAAAGTCCTCCCCTAGCTCACCCGAGACAATAGGTGTTTGACCACTGAAGTTTTCACGAAGGCCAAGATCTTTTACAACTGTCAGCATGCCATCTGTCCCAACAGCACGACGTACATCAAGTTTGCCATTCTCGTTCAAATCAAAGTGAGTTTGCGGATAGGTAATGTAGCCTCGCACATTCCCATTCGCATCGCTATCAACCAGAATTGGACCCGCTGCGCCGCCGCCTTCAATTTTCAATGTGATTTTTTCGTTCCCTTTCATCATTGCACCCATCATAACACCTGCCGTCATGGAACGGCCGAGTGCTGCAGAGGCTGTTGGCCATGAACCGTGTCTTCTTTGTGCTTCCCCAATTGTTTTCGTTGTATCTACTGCATAGGCACGGACCTGTCCGTCAAAAGCCAATGCTTTTATTAAATAGTCACTCAATCTAATCTTCCTTTCATACATTTCTTTTATAAATTAACAAAAGACCTTTTAATGTTAATTCCAGATCGACGACATCAATCTCATCACACTCTTTAGCAATGAGTCCCGCCAGACCTCCCGTTGCAATAACCGTCGGATCGACATTACTTTGGCTCTTCATTCTTCTGACTATACCTTCTACTTGGCCAACATATCCATATAAAATACCAGCCTGCATCGCAGAAACCGTGTTTTTACCGACAATATTATCCGGCCGTGCAATTTCAATACGCGGAAGCTTTGATGCACGCGTATAAAGAGCTTCTGTTGAAATACCTATTCCAGGTGCAATTGCACCGCCCATATAATTGGATTTCTCATCTATATAGCAGTATGTGGACGCTGTCCCAAAATCGACAATAATAAGCGGAGAACCGTATTCATGAATGCCTGCTACTGCATTCACAATTCGATCTGCTCCAACTTCACGTGGATTTTCATATTTAATATTTAAACCAGTTTTCACACCAGGGCCGACAACAAGCGGATGAACGTGAAAATACTTTTTACACATGCGTTCAAGTGCCGCCATAATCGGTGGTACAACAGATGAAATGATCACACCATGAATTTGTTCAAATTGCAAACCGTCATGATGAAATAAGTTTTTAATTATCATACCGTATTCATCTTCTGTTTTATTACGGTTCGTTTCAATACGCCAGTGATACTTTAATGTTTCTCCTTCGTATACACCAAGCACTGTATTTGTATTCCCTACATCCAGTACAAATATCAACGTTCTCACCACACCTGTTCATCTATTTTTTCGTGTTTTATCATATCATACTATTCAAAATGAAAACAAAAGACGCCCGAAAAGAATACTTTCCGGGCGTCTGTCTGTTATGCTTTTGGTTCTTCATCGTTTAAAGGCATTTTAAGATCGTCTCGTACTTCCGGTACATCCACAACGTTTTCCGGCAAATTCGTCGTTTCCGTTGCTGGTGTTCCTTCTGTCGCGTCTGTCTTTTCAAGCACTACTGTATTGTCTTTTAACTTTTCTTCACCGTCAGAATTGTAGTTTCGTTCCGGCAATGTCCCATGATCAGACAAGTGTTTAATTTGTGCTGCATCAAGCGTTTCGATTTCAAGTAGAGTATTTGCAATGAGTTCGAGCTTATCGCGGTTTTCTGTCAAAATCTGTTTCGCACGCGCATAGCACTCTTTAATAATCGTTTGAATTTCCACATCAATTTCGTACGCAATGCGGTCTGAGTAATTTTGTTCGCTATTAAAATCGCGACCTAAAAATACTTGTCCTTGTGATTGGCCAAATTGAAGCGGTCCTAGTTTGTCACTCATTCCGAATTCCGTGACCATGCGGCGGGCTATACCCGTTGCACGTTGGAAATCATTATGAGCGCCTGTTGATACTTCACCAAAAATAATATCTTCTGCTACACGGCCGCCAAGAAGACCGGTAATTTTATCAAGAAGTTCCGGCTTTGTCATGAAATAACGATCTTCTCTCGGGAGCATGACAGCATATCCCCCAGCCTGTCCACGTGGAACAATTGTCACTTTATGAACCATGTCTGCTTCATCTAGCACAAGACCGATGACGGTATGACCCGATTCATGGAACGCGACAATTTTTCGTTCTTTTTTGGAAATGACACGGCTCTTTTTGGCTGGTCCAGCAATGACACGATCTGTTGCTTCATCTACATCAGACATATCGATTTTTTTCTTATCTGTACGGGCAGCCACAAGCGCAGCTTCGTTTAGTAAGTTCTCAAGATCCGCACCAGAGAAACCAGGTGTACGCTGTGCAATCGCACGCAAGTCAACAGATTCATGAAGCGGCTTGTTTCGCGCATGCACACGAAGGACTGCTTCACGGCCTTTTAAATCCGGACGATCAACCGTAATTTGACGGTCAAAACGCCCCGGACGAAGAAGTGCCGGGTCAAGAATATCAGCACGGTTTGTCGCCGCAATCATAATAATTCCCTCGTTCCCACTAAATCCATCCATTTCAACAAGCAACTGGTTGAGCGTTTGCTCACGTTCGTCATGACCACCGCCGAGTCCAGCACCACGCTGGCGTCCAACCGCATCAATCTCATCGATAAAAATGATACACGGTGCGTTTTTCTTCGCATTCTCAAACAAATCACGAACGCGGGAAGCACCAACGCCGACGAACATTTCAACGAAGTCCGAACCACTGATTGAGAAGAATGGCACTCCCGCTTCACCAGCTACCGCTTTCGCAAGCAACGTTTTACCTGTACCAGGAGGTCCTACAAGCAACACTCCTTTTGGTATACGGGCACCGAGCTCAGTAAACTTGCGCGGATCTTTCAAAAATTCAACAACTTCAACAAGTTCTTGTTTTTCCTCATCTGCGCCCGCTACATCGTCAAAGCGAACTTTTTTCTTTTCATCGTTGTAAAGGCGCGCTTTACTTTTGCCGAAGTTCATCACACGGCCGCCACCGCCGCCCTGCGCCTGGTTCAACAAGAAGAAGAAGAAAATAAAAATAATGAGGAATGGGATGATCGTTGTGAAAAACTGTACCCATCCACTTGTTTCTTTTGCTGGAAGAATATTCACTTCCGCATTTTGAGATGCGTCATTTATTTGATTCAGCATCGTATCATTACCCGTTACATATGTAACGAACATTTCATTTTCCTTAGCACCTTTTAACGCTCCGCGTATTTCATATACCCCACGCTCCGGCTGCATAGTAAAGGTTTCAACATCATCTTGCTTCAGATACGTCAAAAATTCATTATATGTGACATTATTCGTTGGTGCGTTATTGTTATTGAAATAGCTAACAACACCAATGATGACAAGAAAAACGAGTAAATAAAATATGGTGTAGCGAAAAATTCTGTTCATCCCTTACCTCCTCCCAAAAAAGCTGACTATATGCAATATTATCATATAGAAAGTTAGAGTTACAACTATTTGAACCTTCTTTTAGCCTGTTTAATCCGCTTACTTATTCACCTTTAGCCGCCATATAAATAATCGGTTTTAAGACACCGATATATGGAAGATTACGATAGCGCTCTGCATAATCTAGACCATAGCCAACTACGAATTCGTTAGGAACAGTAAATCCTATCATATCCGCCTTGATTTTTGCTTTCCGGCCAGTTGGTTTATCTAGAAGAGTAACAATTTTCACCGATTTTGCTTTCCGATAATGAAATAACTCTGTCAGATAGCTTAACGTCAGACCGCTATCAATAATATCTTCAATAATTAACACATCGCGCCCTTCTACAGATGTATCTAAATCCTTAACAATTTTCACTTCACCAGATGACACCGTTGATTCCCCGTAACTTGAGACATCCATAAAATCAACTTCAAGATGCGTATCCACACGTTTAATAAGGTCAGACATAAAGGGCATAGCACCTTTTAATACGCATACAAACAATGGATAACTGTTTGTATACTCTTTTGTCAACTGTGCGCCAAGCTGTTTTACTTTCGCCTGTATTTCTTCTTCCGAAATAAGCACTTTCTCAATATCGTTACTTAACAATAGATGTTCCTCCCAAAAATCGATTCATTCCTCTCCATAAATTAACAGAAACGGCCCGGATTGCTCATGAATGGATTTGCGGACACCCGGTACCCAGAGCAGTGTTCCATCTGCATCCGTCACAACCGGAAGAGCATCCCGGTATGCTAAAGGGATCTTTTCGTCAATAAATAAACGGGCTAGCTTTTTCGAACCACTCATTCCTTTTAACTGAATTTTGTCGCCTTTTTGGCGCGTTCGAATGCAGATTGGCCATCGTATGTGATCCGAATCCAATTTAAAACATGCTAATTCAGCTGAACATTCCCCTTCTGTTTGAACTATAAATGTACCTCCAGATGGCCACTGTACCACGTCCCCTGGATAAAGAAAAAGCGGTTCATTCTTTTTTTCAGACTCCCCCGTTTCAAATGAAAATAAACAATCGTCTCCAATTTTCTGAACAGTAAGACTAGATGGAAGGTTTAATTTCCCCGATGGAGCAGATGATTGAAGCAGTTGTAAAGTGTGCTGAATATGTAGAAATGAAAACGCTGTTTTTCCATGATAGAGATAGTTTAATATTAGATGAATTGCCCTTCTTTGTAAAGGCATAGGCACTGTTTTGAACGGATCAGTTTTTAGAGATACATGCCGATGTTTCCACATTGTCATATTCTCGATTTCTTGCCAGGCAAGTGCTGTTAAATATTCTTCATCTTCTCTCCTCTCTTCGCTGAAACGTTGCACATGAAAGGGTGCTTTCTTATTTTCTTTTTTAATGAACGGCAGTAAGTCATGCCGGAACCGGTTGCGTGTGTAATCGTTTTTTTCATTACTTGGGTCATCACGGTATTGAATGTTATTGGATACGCAATAAGTAAGAATGTTTTCTTTTGTTACCGTCAGAAAGGGACGGATAATAGATCCCCCTGCAAATGATCGTTCAGATGGGATGCCTGTATATGTGTGGGATCCTCTGGTCAACTGCATAAAAACCGTTTCGATTTGATCATCCGCATGATGAGCTGTCGCCAGTTTAGCCGCGCCGTATTCTTTCATCACTTGCTCAAAAAAAGAATAGCGGACATTCCTGGCAGCTTCTTGAATACCTGCTCCTGTTTTAATTGACTCAGCGCTTGCATCTACCTGCCCCGCTTTAAACAAAATATTTCGTTCCTGACAAAATGACTCTACAAACAGCAGATCTTCATATGATTCGTTTCCACGTAGCATATGGTCCACATGAATAGCACTAATCGAAATAGACATTTCCTTTTGATTCTCATAGAGAAAATGAAGCAGCGCCATTGAATCGGATCCACCTGAAACAGCAGCGACTATATGGTCCCCTGGCTGAATGAGTTTATGTGTATGAATAAATGTTTTTACCTGTTTTTCAAAAGACTGCATAACTTCCGCTCCGCTTCTCATCGTTTCTTTTAGTGTAACAAAAACACCATGAGGATGAATGTAAAAAAAACCAATACTACAGGCCATTTTTTTGATTTACTCTTCTTTCTTCTTGTTCTCAGCTTCATCGTTTTTTTACCTGATAAACAAATAAGCAGCTCTTTTTTCATCGTCTTCGCACAGTTATAATGACCACTAATCGCCTGCTGCAATATAGGCGCAGCCAGTTGAAGTACCGGTGATGATTCAATAATAGCTATTAAGCGTTCAATTTGTCCGTCAGCCTCTTGCACTTCTTTTTTATGCACCAGTGTAATCGTCAAAACAGAAGCAGCGAATAGATCATACGCAGGTTCCGCTTCTCTCGTCCCTGAATGCCAAGAAGCCCGGTCGTAAAGAGTCGTATACTCTTTTACAGAACGCCCTTGTTTTGTGATCCCCCCCATATCCACAGCTCGGATCATATGGGTAGGACCAGAAACAATTAAGTTTTCTGGCTTTAAATCACCCATAATTTTGCCTGAATTATGAAGCGGCTCCAAAAAATCAAGTAATCGAAGCAGCAGAATAAAACTCCATTCTTCTTTTTTATTTCTCATAAATGTATGCAGCATTAGCCCGTCAATATACTCCATAATGTAAAATGGATAAATGACACCGTTTTTTTCAACATCGTCTGCTTCAATAAAAAAAGGGCCGGGAGATGCACCCCTGACCCGTTCAAGTGATTTCAGTGTATTCGTTTCAGAGGCAACAGCCGCAGAATCGGCAAATTTTAACGCAGCCTGTCCAATCGTACCTGTTACAAGGTAGACGATTCCATTCTCCCCGCGGCCGATTTCTCTCTCTACCCGCCATTTATGTCCAGTCCATTTGCCTATTAACAACTCTCCCGACATTGCTTCATATCGATTTTTCATCGTACCTCTCCATATCAAGAAATGAAGTAAGGGCCTGTCTGATCGCTGGACCGGTCGGTGTAATACCGCCAGACGCAAGCTGAGGAAATGATTCAGCTAATTTTTTTGCATTGTCTGTCCAGCCAATCCGCTCTTCCGCTGCACTATATTTCCCAGGGAATGTCCACAATGAAAAAGAAGAATGACCGCTTCTCGATTGCATACTAACCGACAAATCATAAAGCGCTTCTTTAACAGCTGGCAGTTTCAGCTTCATGCTAGCACTCATATCTGTCAATACAAGCAACTTTAATTCTGCTTCTTCACTAATGTCTTCCACCTTTTCTGCAATTTTGCCTCTTTTTTCAGGC
The DNA here is from genome assembly GCF_001906925.1 of Domibacillus mangrovi. Classification (GTDB taxonomy): domain Bacteria; phylum Bacillota; class Bacilli; order Bacillales; family Domibacillaceae; genus Domibacillus; species Domibacillus mangrovi. The sequence goes on along the minus strand of NZ_MRWQ01000013.1, from coordinate 33,545 downwards.
GGCAGCGACTCAACTCGTGTATCTTCATTTAAAATATCACGCAGTTCCTGATTAATAATGTTATATATTGTACCTGTCATGGCCTGACGCGTCACGTTCACAACGGTTTCTGATAATGATCTAGCTTTGACAATCCGGCTTTCTCCACCACCAGATCTCGCAATAGATTCAATCTCCTCTAGTCCTTCCGCACTTTTGCTGTCATCGACAATCCCAATGACATTGACGGTAATGCCTTGCCGCAAAGCAAACGCAGCCATCGCACCCGGATCTTCTCCTGTGTTTGAGCAACCATCCGTTAATAAAAGAAGCTGTCTGATCGTCCCCATCTTCATGATCGTCTCCGCCTTTCACCTTTTTCTTCATATTCGACGGAAATGAAGAAAATTATACAGCCCGACGTTTCATCGACCGTTTTTTCTTTTTCTCAGACGGTGCAATATCATAAATTGGAATTGCCGCCCACTCTGGTAAATTATGTTCCACGCGTGCGACACATAGCGTCATATCATCTTTTATTTGCCCAGCTTGTGTACGAATGACTTCATCCATTAATAAATCAGCAAACTGCTGAGGATCATTCGTCTCAATGGATTTAATTTTTCGTTTCATCCAGATATCAGCGTTTTCAATAAAATCAGGCCCTTCGAACACTCCATCACTCATCATGATCAGCAAATCTCCCGACTTCAGTTGTTCATGAACAGTATCTACTTCAAACTGTTGTAAAATACCTATTGGCAAATTACCGGCTTCAACCTTTATTATTTGATCACCCCGTTTAATAAAGCTCGGCGATGAACCAACTTTCAAAAAGACCGTCTGTGCATCCTGCAAATCAATAATAGCCAAGTCTAGCGTTGAAAACACTTCGTCATTCGTCCGCAACGACAAAATAGAGTTAATCGATTTCACTGCTACTGTTTCTTCAATGCCGGACTGTAATATCCGTTTCAATAAGCTGATCGTAGCGCTGCTTTCATCGTGTGCTCTATCTCCATTCCCCATCCCGTCACTGATCGCAAGCGCAAATTTCCCTGTCCCTATTTCAATCGCTGAAAATGAATCCCCGGATACAAGTCCGCCTCCTTTTGCAGCATGTGCTAGCCCTGTCACAATGCGAAATGCTTTCGCTGATCGGAATACACTTCTCATTCCAGAACCATCCTCCTGCTCGCGAACAACAATGATATATTCATCGAGTAATTCCGATAAAATAGGTGCAATAATTTTTTCGCTTTCTCCATGTCCTTTTGAATACGGAATTGTCATTTCGATATCGATTGCTCCTTTTTGAACACTGAATACATCGATATCAGTAATTTTCATTCCGAATGATTCAATTGCAGACGTTATTTTTTCCTCCTGTGTACAATGCGCTGCTTCTTCACGCTGCATTTCACCCGCAAAATCACGCATCACTTTTGATACTCCTCCCAACTGATCCGCAACGATTTTCCGGCTATCTCGCATTTGCTGTTTTAACTCTTTATTCGCACGGTAATACGTCAGTTGTGAACGAATCTCTTCTTCTACACGAACTGGTCGGAAACAGCGGCTTTCCAATTCTTTTACAAGCGGAGGTGATAAACTTTCTTTTTCAGTATCTACTTCTTGAAGCACGTTTTTCATCAATTCATATGTTTCATCAAATTGATACACCCAACACTGCTCTTTTTTGAAACAAGTTTGGCATGTTTTTTCCGTAACTCCACTTAAAAACAAATCAAATTCTCTATCTTCACCCTCTAAAGATTGAGTGGGTTGTGAGAAACTATCAGCCAGGGCATCAAATAAATCCGAAAACTGTTCCATTCGATCTGAAGTCACATCCCGTACTTTTCGTAAATATCGCTGCTGTTCTATCGAGTGCTCTGTCGTTCCCGGAATTAATTTAGACACATGGTCTGTCCATGCTTTCGGTGTCATAAATAAAAGCAATGCAGCCGCAGCCGATTCATATAAAGTCGTCATATTCATGATATCGCCCTCACCGTAAAAGCCGGCCAGTACGGTGGCTGCTATTAAGCCTGCCACTGCGCCGCCCCGTTTCCATTCTTTGAATAATCCTCCCAGCAGTCCAGCAAACGCTAGAATGCTCATTTCATGAAAATCGCTAACACCTGCTAAACTTAAAATCAATCCGCTTACAACACCAGCAGCCGAGCCAAATGCAGCACCTGATAAAAACGAAATAGCGGTTACGAGATAACGAGCCGCTATATGATCTGCCTCAAGTCCGCCAATGGACCAACCGACCATTCCTGTCGCGGCCGAGGCGAAGACAATAAGCAACCCAATCCATTCTTCCGTTTTTAGTGTACGAATTCGCCCTGATAAGGATAAAAACGGCAAGCATTGCATAAAGATAAGTGTCAGCACAAAAGCAAGTGATGCTTCCACAGCAGCGAGCACAAGATCGTATGCGGGTACAAACTCCGGACCGTTCACTGTATATGCGAAAATACTTTTCACTGCAAGAATTGTAAAGAAAACAAAAAACGGAACAGGCGCTGTTTCCCCTTTATGAAGCGTCCTGAATAATCGGTGTAAAAGTAAAAAACTAAACAACACGGCAAAGGTGCTTGCTGCATTCAGTGGTGAAACTGTAAATGCTCCTGCGAGAACAGCGACACACACACGCGGTGCCATCTCTTTTTTCATAACAAATACTGCTGCAAAAAAAGAAAGCGCAAAAGGCGACAATTGTGAAAGTAATAAAGCCCGTCCAAATAAAAAGCCTGCCGGAAATAGTATCCAGCCTCGATCAAGTAATAAAAAGGCGGCCTTTCCTGCATATCCGTTGCCCCACTCCCGGCCCAGAACTGCTTTCCCCATCATCCCATACTCCGCTCTTTGCAATACAGCCCACTCTCCTTTTTACTCATTTCCTTAAATTGAAGTATAAAAGAAAGCGCCTTCAAATTTTGTCAAACGAAGGAATCATTGCCAATAAATCGTTCGACAAATTAACTAAGATAAAGTGAAACTTCATTCAGTGGGGGTCTTCATCCCCCACTGAATGAAACAGGAACTCAAGTAAAGAGCACCGCGTCCTGCGGCAATACTTGAGTGACCGGCTTCAGCCGGTCCGAACCAATCGGGCTTTTACGGACAGTCGATCCCCCGCCTATACCCTTCTTTTCTTTTCAAAGTCTTGAAGCGAGGGACTTACTGCCCGTTAATGCGGGGTAAAAGAAAAAATTAGTATTGACATTTCATTCCCGCGCCGTTATTATTGATTCTGTGCTATAAAAGAAAGCACATTTTTGGCGGTGTAGCTCAGCTGGCTAGAGCGTACGGTTCATACCCGTGAGGTCGGGGGTTCGATCCCCTTCGCCGCTATTTTGAACTGCATAGTTTGCCTATTTAAGGTTGACAGACATAAGATGTACTGACTGCATGGCCTTCTTCAACCATGCAGTCAAAATCCCTTATGCCTCAAGCCCTTGGCATACGTAGTTAGACATTTCAATACTCTTTCTTATTATCAAGGCCCCTTGGTCAAGCGGTTAAGACACCGCCCTTTCACGGCGGTAACACGGGTTCGAATCCCGTAGGGGTCATACTAACAAAATCAGCAAGCTTAACTTGCTGATTTTTTTTGTTCCCGACATTCTTCCACTATCATCTTCTTGCATCAGCATATTCCCTACCAACATCCCTTCATTACTATTTTTTATTTTTTGAAAAAATCGTATCCGAGCCCTGGATTTTCACTTAACATAATCATTGGCCCTTGAAATGGAGACATTTGGGTATCATTACTTTCCAGCCATAGTGGAGCATCCAAGTCAATTTTCAAAATATTAGGATGAGCACAGGCCAAGTGAGCCGCAGCTAAAACACCCGGCCCGCTTTCCATCATGCTGCCGATCATACATGGAATCCGTCCCGCTTCTGCAATACTGGCAATTTGCAGTGCTCGCACAATACCACCTGCTTTCATCAACTTAATGTTTAACCAGTCAACCGCCTTTATTTGCACTAATTTCAATGCCTGTTCAGGAGAAAAAATACTTTCATCTGCCATAATCGGTGTATGCACATGATCGCTCACATATTTTAACGAATCAATATCGTCTGCTAAAACAGGTTGTTCGATTATACTAATGTTTAATCGTGCGTCTTCCCACCCTTTAATAATGTTAACAGCTTCTTTTTTATTCCATCCTTGATTGGCATCTACTCTAATTTGGATAGATGGCCCTACCGCTTCACGTATTGCTTTAATTCGTTCAAAATCTTTCTGTCCATCCAGTCCCACTTTTATTTTTAACGATTTAAACCCTTGCTCAACACTCTCCACTGCATCGCGGACCATCGTATTCACCTGATTAATGCTGATTGTCATATCATTTTCAAGTATATTTGTTTTCCCTCCCAGCAGTTGATAGAGCGGGAGACGCAAAAACTTTGAATAGGCATCAAACAAAGCAATCTCAATGCCTGCTTTTGCGCTCGTGTTTCCTATACATGTCTTCTGGATCGTTCGTGAAAGACTAAATATGTTTAAAATGCTCTGATCGATCACCACGGGAGCCAGTGTATTTTTGATCGTTGATTTTATACTTTCAATGGACTCGCCTGTTATAACAGCGGAAGGTGAAGCCGTTCCAATTCCCTCTGTTCCATCCTTTAATTTAAGACGAACGACTGCCACTTCAATGGAAACAACCTTCCTTAATGCTGTTATAAATGGTTTTTTTAGCTTTAACCGTTTTATTTCCACCTCAACATGACTTATTTTCAAACTAATTCTCCTTTCTTGACATTCTATTCGTGCGTATTTTAAATAAATAAAAAGAATCCAGCTGCAAGAGAATATCAATTCTCACCTAGCTGGATTCTTTCCTACATAGAAAACGATCTCGAGTATCGGTATTCGAGACCGCTTAATAAAATACGTGCAATTATATTGTATCAACAGGGAGCAGCGTTAACCGCGTCTTCCGCCTCTTCCACCTCGGCGTGAGTCTGTTTGACGCTTTAATGTTGTCATACGTTCTTCGCTGTCTTTCAAGAAACGGGCCACTTTCGATTCAAAGTTCTCGACAGGCGGCTGTCCTCCACCTCGTGGTCCCCCTTTTTGACGGAAATCACCCTGGCGTTGTGGACGCGGACGATATTGCGTTTGCGGTGGTGGATTATCCTTCGCTTTGCGAATCGACAAGCCAATTTTACCGTCTTTCTCAACATTCAATACTTTTACTTCCACTTCATCGCCGACAGTCAAGTGATCATTAATATCTTTGACATAATTATCCGCCACTTCACTAATATGAACGAGACCCGTCGAACCTTCCGGCAATTGTACAAACGCACCAAACTTTGTAATGCCGGTCACTTTACCCTGTAACTTGCTGCCCACTTCGATTGACATAAAAAAATTGTTCCTCCTTAAAATTGTTCGAGCTTTATTTATTATTATAGTACGTAAAAAAAGCGTGTCAATAAGACACTGCCTTCTTTATTCTTCCTCTCTCTGCTCTTTTTGATCCGTTTCTGGAATATTAAAGATAATTTCCCCTTTGTCAGACCAAAAATATTCTTTCCGCGCAAGTTCCGCAATATACTCATCATCCTTCAATCGTTCAAGCTCTTCTTCCGAATGTTTTTGCTGCTGTTCCAGCTTGATCAGCTGCTGCTCCGCTTTCACCAGCTTTTCCCCACTCGTCTCAAGACTGGCAGATTGGGATATGATTGCTGATAACATGGTACCAAGAATAATAAGCCCTACCACCCCAAAAGCTGCTAATCGGCGCATGAGTTTTCGTTTATGCTGCATTTTAAAAATTGCTTTTTTTTCCTGAGACAATATAAAGGCATTTTTCAATAATAATACTTTTTCTTTGTTCAGTCCGCGCATTGCAGTTCCTCCACCATTTATTTTTTTGAACGGCCTATTGCCGAAAATGGTCGTAATAATAATGTCTTTATCATCCATAATAATAGAGAATGGATCATTCTGGCAAGGAAAACCACAGTTTTCATAATGATAAGGACCGGATTGATGAAAAAAATGTGTATAATTGTTTTAATAATATTTCTTATGAGCCGACACAGAAAAAAAACAGCATGCATCAAAGGAAGAAAAAAGCGCCTTACGGACAGAAAATAGAGCAGAACGCCAACAAATAGAAACAAAAAGAACGGAAGCCTTACTTGTCCGTCATTTACATAATATAAAGAGATAAACAATCCGATCGCATAAATACTCCAAAATAGACCATCACTTAATATAAGCAGAACAGTCTTTTTTTTATTCTTACATCTGATCCGCCGGTAAACATCAAGCAGCATACCGAAGCATATGCCCATCACAGCCATCAAGAGTGCTGTTTCAATTTGTGTACCGAGATTCATTTTGACCGTTTAAAAAATGATTTCCCCGCACTTCCATCTACATATAGAAAGGCCGTGATCCGCCCTTCAATCGCTGCCTTTTTATTGACGGTATCAAAATGTTTCATTCTCAGCCCGCTGCCGCGTACTTTCAGCTTGCCCATTACCGTCTGCAGTAAAAATTCTGAACTATCGAAGCGCTCCACTTGCTGAACACCTGTTAATTCTACTGTTTTCCGCCCTGTTATATTCACTGTGTGTTCCTGCTTTATTTCCATATTGGTCATCTCCTTTTTATAATCTCTATCTGAGATAATATGCGAAAGGCTTGAAGATTATGAAAAAAGCATCCACTCTTTTTAGAGTGAATGCTTTCCCGCTTACTCAGACAGTTGTTCTTCTTTTAACACATCGTACATACCTGCTGCTTCTTCCTTTTTCGTTGTATCCAGCAATTTCTCAACACGGACCGTCATAATGCGGCGGCCCAGACGAATTGCCAGTTCATCGCCAACTTTTACATTAGAGCTTGCTTTTCCTGCTACGCCGTTAATGGAAATACGCCCTTGATCTGCTACTTCTTTTGCGAGTGTGCGACGTTTAATAATACGTGATACCTTTAAAAATTTGTCCAGTCTCATCTATCTCTCTCCTCTTTTTTTGCTTCATCCCAAAATGAATCGAGCTCATCTAGTGTAAAGTCTGTAAATGGGCGGCCGCTTTCTATTACACGGTCTTCTATATAGCTGAAGCGGCGCCGAAATTTGATGTTTATCCCTGCGAGTGCTTCTTCTGGATGAATGTCATAAAAACGCGCAACATTAATGAATGAAAAGAGGACATCACCGAATTCTTCACGAAGATGAGCCGCGTCACCCGTCTCTGTTTCAACGAGAAATTCGGTCCATTCTTCTTTCACTTTTTCGATTGCTCCAGATGCCTCGCTCCAATCAAATCCGACTTTCGCTGCTTCTTTTTGAATGTCGTATGCTTCGAGTAATGCCGGCAGACCTTTTGGGATTCCATCGAGCAAACGAGCCCGCTTATACCCTTTCTCAGCTGCTTTGATTTCCTGCCAATTCGCTTTCACATCATCTGCGGTTTCAGCCCGCTTATCCCCAAACACATGCGGGTGACGTCGAATCATTTTGGAAGAAGTCGATTCAATTATATCTTCAATGGTAAACATGCCTTCATCCTCGCCAATTTGCGCATGAAGGAGCACTTGCAACAAAACGTCACCAAGTTCGCCTATCATTGCATCATCGTCTTTGTCATCAATCGCTTCAAATAATTCATATGCTTCTTCTATTAAATATTTTTTTAACGATGAATGCGTCTGTTTCAAATCCCATGGACAGCCCCCATCTGGTGCGCGTAAACGGGCGATGATCTCTCTTAGCACAGAAAACTCTCGATATGTATCTTCTTCTTTTTGAACAGGCGGCACGTACACACTCGTTAAATTATTAACCTCCATATTGCGATCAAGCTCGTAAAGGGGCATCTTTTTTAGCACTTCCTGTTCGCTGCCCGCTGCCGTTATCACTGTCACTTCATGGTCATCCGGATATTTTTCCATCAATGTCAATTTCACATCAGATGCTACAAATGAATCGTACACTTGGGCAATGATCACGTGACCAAAAATATGAATATCGTCGCGATTCAATGCAGTACCATCAAGCAGTTGAAAGCCATCAGCCGGATCGATTTCAATGCTGGCAAAAAGCGCATCTAGAAAGCTTTGTCCGCCTGCAATCACCACATCTACTTCACCTGACCGTTTTCGCTCAAGCAATAGTTGTACAGTCTTCTCTGCTGCCATTGGATGTCCGGGTACGGCATATAAAACAGGCTCGTCTTTCGATGCTTCAAGCAACAGCTCGACAATTTCCTCATATACATCTTCAAACCGGTCATGACGTTCATAAACCGTATCAAAACTTTTAAACTGTACACCTTCTTGCTGCAATACGGAAACGACTGGATGATCCATCGTTCGAAGCCAGACCGTATTTGATTTTTTTAAAAGCCTATACACACCAAGGGGCATTTGATCAAGATCAGCAGCTCCGAGTCCTACAATCGTTATCTTTTTCTTCATTACACGTCACATCCTCTTATTGCGCTTCGCCTTCCAGTCAATGATTTTTGATCCGAAAGGCAGCAGCCGCAGTTCATCTTCATTCAATACGTTCCATTTTACCATGAAAGCAAAAAACAGACAGGCTCCAAGCATTGCCCCGCTGACCGCTGTCACCCCGCTTACAAGACGCCCCGCTCCCTCCGGCAAAAGAAAATAAATACATATGTATACAATAACCGCCATGAAAAATGAAATCATCATGGTTTTAAGTATAAATACACCGGTAAATAACGGCCGCTTTTCATGTTTTCTCAACACGACAGTTAAAAATAATACACCCGCAAGCAGTGCACCTGTTGTGGCGAACGAAGCACCGTATAACCCATATATCGGAATAAAAAGCGCATTTGCTGTCCATTTAAAAGCAAGTGTGATCACAGCACTAGCTGCCGGAACCCAGTCCTGTCCCTGTCCCTGGAAAATAGCATTCATCGTCGACATGATGGAATAAAAAAAAATCGATATCCCGAATACTGCCAGTACGCCAGAACCTTCAGTCGTTTCAAACAACATTTTATTCAGCGGAATCATTACTGCGGCTAAACCACTTGATGCTGCAAGGCCGAGTGCAAAGCTAATCCGGAGTGCTGTCTGGCTGTACACTAAAGCAGCGTGGACCTCTTTTTCTTTTATCGCTTTTGTAATAAGCGGAACGACTGTTAACGAAATTGACACTGCCGCAACGACACCGAGCTGAAGTAAAGGCTGGCCCCGATCATATATACCCTTCCCTTCTTTCGCCATATCAGCTGGAATTCCTGATAAAACAAGCCCATTATAAATTTGAAACGAATCAGCCAGCTGTAATAAAACTAGCGTTAATGCGGATAAACAAATCGCGCTGCCTTTCGTTATGATTATTTTGGCAATTTGAACATCGAATTGAAAAGGAATCAAAACCTTTTTCTCCGTTTTATACAGAAATAACGCAATGACGGACGCGATCATACCGAACAGCGAACCGGCGACTGCACCGAGACCGGCCTCATACAGCGTCCTTCCCGAATAAACAGCATAAAAAGAAAATAACAAAATACAGAGAATACGAGTCGACTGTTCAACCATTTGCGACATAGCAGTCGGCATCATGTCACCCCCTCCTTGAAAAGTACCGCGGCAAACAGTTATATACGGCATCGCCAAAAAGAAGAAGGCACTCAGCTGAATAAGCGGTGTCAGCTGTGCATCTCCCATTGTTATTGCTATCCGGCTTGCAGAAAAAAATAAAATTAAAAAAGACAATATACCCATTATACTAATTGTAAAAAATGCGGTACGGATCAACTGTTGTTTTGATCCTTTCTCTGCCCCTGCAACAAGCCTTGAAAGAACAATCGGAAAGCCTGAGACAGCAAGGCCCGTAGCAATTCCATAGAAAGGATATACTTGCTGATAAATATAAAAACCGGTGTTGCCGACAATATTTTGAAAGGGCACACGGTATACCGCACTTAATATTTTTACAAATAATGCAGCTACCGTTAACAACACTGCTCCTTTTATAAACGATTTTTCTTTTTTCATGTGACCACCTCTGTCACTACTTTACTCATTTTCAATATGTTTGCAAAGAAAAACCCGGCTCCTCAGCCGGGAGTCCGGGTTAACGCTCCATTTGTTTGCCAAAAAAAGCAGCGGCGACAAATGCCGCTTTTTGTTCTGTCTCTCCTGCTGACCGTTCTTCTGAAAATAAGACGACCGCACCGATTGTATCACCAGATGCAATAATCGGTGCAATAAAATATGATGCAACCTGTATCATACGACCGTCCACAAATTCTACTTCACGCCCGTCATTGCTTTCAACGGAACGGCGCTCTTGAATGACTGTTTCAACAATCGGTCCAATTTTCCGTTCAATGAAGTCTTTCTTTTTTACACCGGCAGCCGAAATGACGGTATCTCGGTCGCAAATTAAAATTGCATAATTTAAACTGTCAAATAGCGAGTCTGCATACTCCTGCGAAAAATCGCCTAGCTCTGTAAACGGTGAATATTTTTTTAAGATAACTTCGCCATCCCGATCAACAAAAATTTCGAGCGGATCTCCTTCTCGAATGCGAAGAGTGCGACGTATTTCTTTCGGAATGACCACGCGGCCCAGATCATCAATTCTACGAACAATACCTGTTGCTTTCATGTTAGCTGCCTCTCTTTCACCATCAAAATATCGAAACATTTTGCTATGGTGTTAGTATCTTTCAATAGAGACATTCTATACATGTTGTTGCGGCTGTTTTTTTGCTTTCTCAAGTTGGCTGATTAATATGAGTGCTGCATCGAACCAGCCTTGTTCTGGTGCTTGTTTAACATCAATCGTTATTTTCAGTTTTTGCTCATCCATTCCAAGTCCACACATGCGGCCGAACTTGTTGCAGATAGAAAATACTTTCGTACCATCGATTTCTTTCGTTCCTTGTTCGCTCATCAAAATGGTGACCGTCTCTTTCGACTGCTTCATTGACTCAAGCTTCGTCTTCGCCGCATGTATTTTCATTTCAGCCACTTTAAACAAATCAGCTGTTTCAGACGGATAATCACCAAAGCGATCGGTCATTTCTTCTTTTAATTCTGCAATTTCATCAAATGAATCCACTGAGCGGAACCGCTTATACATATCAATTTTTTGCGCGCTGTCCACAATATATGAATCCGGAATGTACGCATCGATCGACACATCTACTTCAAATGATGGCACCTTATTTTCTGTATCACCACCGCGTTTCTGTTCCACTGCTTCTTTCAACATTTGTGAATATAAATCGAATCCGACCGAATCAATGTAGCCATGTTGTTGAGCACCTAGCAAGTTCCCGGCACCCCGAATCGATAAATCACGCATCGCAATTTTAAAACCCGACCCGAGTTCCGTAAATTCTTTAATCGCTTGAAGTCGTTTTTCCGCTGGTTCAGACAGCACCTTGTCTTTCCTATACGTGAAATAAGAATATGCGACACGGTTTGAACGGCCGACACGTCCACGTATTTGGTACAGCTGCGACAGCCCCATTCGGTCAGCATCCTGCACGATCAGTGTGTTAACGTTCGGTATATCCACACCTGTTTCAATAATCGTCGTCGTAACCAAAATGTCTGTCTCTCCTTCTAGAAAAGCAAGAATGACCGTTTCAAGTTCTCTTTCCGTCATCTGTCCGTGCGCATACGAAACACGCGCATCTGGTACGAGCGTGGAAATTTCATCTGCACGCCGCTCAATATCTTCAACCCGATTGTATAAATAAAACACCTGACCACCACGGGCTATTTCACGCTCTGCCGCTTCACGCACAAGACCAAGGTTATGTTCAACGACATATGTCTGCACTGGAAAACGATTTTCCGGCGGCGTTTCAATGACCGACAAGTCGCGCACACCGAGCATTGACATGTGAAGTGTCCGCGGAATAGGTGTAGCAGTCAATGTCAAGACATCGACATTCGTTTTCAGCTGCTTAATTTTTTCTTTATGCGTCACACCAAATCGCTGCTCTTCATCAACTACTAGCAAACCAAGATCATGATACTGCACATCTTTCGATAAAAGACGGTGTGTACCGATAACAATATCTACCGTACCTGCTTTCAATCCCTTTAACGTTTCTGTCTGTTGTTTACGTGTCCGAAACCGGCTAAGCAGCCCCACTTTCACTGGAAAGTCTTGAAGACGTTCTTTTAACGTTTCATAATGTTGCTGGGCGAGTATTGTAGTCGGCACTAAAATAGCTACTTGTTTTCCATCCGCTGTTGCTTTAAATGCTGCACGGATCGCCACTTCCGTTTTGCCATATCCAACATCTCCACATAAAAGACGGTCCATTGGCTGCTCCCGCTCCATGTCACGTTTTATTTCTTGAATAGAACGAAGCTGATCTTCCGTTTCTTCATATGGAAAAGCCGCTTCAAATTCACGTTGCATATCGCCATCCGGTGAAAATGCGTATCCTCTCGCCGCTTCCCTCTCCGCATATAACTTTAATAAGTCATCAGCAATATCTTGCACAGACGACTCAACTTTCTTTTTCACTCTTTTCCATTCATTTCCACCAAGTTTATATATCTTCGGCTCTTTGCCTTCTGAACCAACATATTTTTGAACAAGTTCAATTTGATCGACCGGCACAAATAGCTCATCAGTTCCCTGGTATTTAATCTTCAAATAATCTTTATGAACGCCATTAATTTCAAGGGTTTCAATACCAAGATATTTCCCGATCCCGTGATTAACGTGAACAACATAATCTCCCGTCTTCAGTTCAGAATAGCTTTTAATCCGCTCTGCATTCGACAGCTTCTGACGTCGCTTGCTTTTCGATGACTTTTTATTAAATAACTCCTGTTCCGTTATAACAGCTAGTTTTAAAAGCGGGAATTCAAACCCGGAAGTAAGCGCACCAGGACCTATTTGAATAACCCCTTCAATGATATCATTCTGATCTTTTAACTTTGTTGCTTCCATGCCGTAATCGTCAAGCGTAGCTTTTATTTTTTCAACTCGTTCGACTGTTTCGCCTAAAAACAAAACCGTTGTGCTGGATTTTTTCCATCGGTCTATTTCACCTTCAAGCACATTCATCTGACCATGAAAGTTTTGCATTGGCCGTGCGGAGAAATTAACGATATTTTCTGGTTTTCCTCCTGCCGTTTGGCGCATAAAAAGCGATAAGTAAACTAACGGTTGTCTTATTGATTGCATAGCTACCTGCAGCGAATGCGCAAGCTTTAACCCATGCACCGCTTTTCCTTCTTCAATAAGCCCTGTATACCACTCTGCTTCTTCTTTCTCAAGTGACTCACTTATTTCTTGAATGCGGCTCATTTCGTCAAAAAAAACAACGCCGCCTTCTGGCAAATAAGAAGTGACAACAGCCGTTTCTTCGTATAGAAGAGATGTGTATTTCCCAAGCTCATTGATACGGACGCCTTCTTTTAGTTTTTCAATATCTGCACCAATAGAGACGGTCAGTTGCTTTTTCACGTCTGGGCTGCCTATTTTCTTCACTGTATCTGTGAGTGACTGTTCTAGCCGTCCGGCAAGTGCCACCAGCTCTTCTTTCGATGCTGGCATTTCCCCTGCTGGTCCGATTAAAACAGATGCCATGCTATCAATTGAGCGCTGCGTATCCGGTGCAAATGTCCGAATCGAGTCAATTTCCGTATCGAAGAGCTCAATACGGACCGGATGCTCTGATGTAAGTGGATAAATATCAACGATTCCTCCGCGAATACTGAACTCACCTGGTGTATAGACCATATCTGCACGCTCATAGCCCATTTGTACAAGCCCTTGCTTAAGCAATTCTAGATCAATATCCTCGCCGATTGTAAACGTTTTTTGAAGCCGCTTCCATACTTCTTTTGACGGGATGAGTTTTTTCAAGCCTGCTGTAGGAACAATGTAAATACCTGTACCACGCAGTACAAGATGATTGAGCATTTCAATACGCTGTGCACGCAATTCAGGGCTTGCAATGCTAATTTCAGCAGCAATTAATTCATTGGCTGCATATAAGTATACATTTTCTTCTGGTATGAATTGTGTTAAGTCATCATATAGCTTTTGTGCCTGAAGCATATTATAGGTAACAATCATAACCGGCTTTTGCAGCTTTCGATAAGCAGCGGCTGCAAAAACAGCCCGCAGTGAGCCGGACAGCCCCGCAGCCAGCTGTTCTTTCATACCCGCTTCCATTCCATTTACAATTGATACCGCTTCTTCATTTTTTAAAAATAAATCAAGTAAATGATTCATTACCCAACCCCCCTTTTTTCCAAAACAGAAAAACGCTTTGGAGCATACGCCCAAAGCTTTTTAACGCAATGCATCATTGATTGAATTCATTCATCACATCAATAAATGTTTTGTCGATTGCACTTTCACAGGCAGCTGCACTTTTTTTGACTGCCGATTCCATGACAGTTCGTTCTTCTTCACTAAACTTGCCAAGTACATAATCAACGGTTTTGATTGGACCATCTGGACGGCCGATGCCTACACGCACACGCTTAAATTGATCCGTACCTAGGTGTGCAATTGTCGATTTGATCCCGTTATGACCACCAGCGCTTCCTTTTTGACGGAGCCGTATTTTTCCCTGTGGCAAGTCCAGATCATCATATACAACAATGATATCCTCTTTATCGATATCATAATAGCGCATCACTTCACCAATGCATTCTCCCGATAAATTCATATATGTTAATGGTTTTAATAAAATGACTTTTTCTGTTCCTTTTCTTGCGATCGCATACACACCTTTATATTTTGCTTCTGAGAGCTCGACTCCAAACTGGTCAGCTAACTCATCAATGATATCAAAGCCGATATTATGACGTGTCCCTGCATATTTCGTGCCTGGATTGCCAAGGCCCACGATTAATTTCATATTTATTTGCACCTCATTTTCACAGTTATATTCAGTATACATGACTAAACATAAAAAAAACAGGCAGAGCTGCTTTTATCGCAGGCTGCCTGTATATTACACTTACATATTAATTTTCTTTTTCTTCACCAATAACGGGAACATCTGCATTAGCAGTATCTTCATCTTCTTCCGACCTTTGTGGGGGAAGAATCGAAACAATTGTTTCGTCATCCTCGTTTTCGATCATGAAATCAAATTGATCGCGAATATCACCAACTGAAATGGAGTCACCTATTCCTAATTCCGAAATATTGACTGTTACATGTTCAGGGAATTCCGATACTTTGGCTGTGACATTCAATTCGAATAATGGCTGCTGAACGATGCCGCCTTCTTTTGCACCGATTGCTTCACCTTCAACGTCAACACGCACCTGTGATGTAATTTCGGATGATTTATCTATCGCAAGGAAATCGGCATGGATGATATGTCCTTTCAGTGAATCTTGTTGATACTCCTGCAAAATCACGTCATATTTTTCATCATCTACTTTTAGCGATATCATTCCATTTCGTCCAACTTCACGGATCACTTTAATAAATTGAGGTTCTTCCACTGATACTGCTTCAGATTCTACACCTTTACCGTATATGACAGCTGGAAATGAGCCCTTTGTACGAATTTCTGTTAATGCAGCCTTCGTAAAGCCCTCACGTTTTTTAGCTTCCAATGCATTACTCATATTGAATAGTCACCTTTCTAATTTTAAGTTACTCGTTTTGTTTTATTTGTACATAATTGTATATTCCCTAAACAAACGCTTTGTAAACCTAATTAAGACAAAAAAGAATCAGCTCTTTAAAAAGAACTGATTCTCCATTTTTATTAATCAAATAATGTACTGACTGATTGCTCTTCATGAACGCGGATAATCGCTTCACCAATAAGGGGTGCAACAGACAATTCAACAACTTTATCTGTCTTCTTTTCGGGTGCAAGCGCAATTGAATTCGTCACGACAAGCTCTTTAATGATGGAATTTCCTATACGCTCCAGTGCAGGACCCGATAAAACAGGATGCGTACAACATGCATATACTTCTTTTGCTCCACTTTCAGTAATTGCCTTCGCTGCAAGTGTTATCGTACCAGCTGTATCAATAATATCGTCGATTAAAATGGCAATTTTCCCATCTACATTGCCTACAATGTTCATCACTTCAGATACATTCGGGCGCGGACGACGTTTATCGATGATCGCAATTGGTGCTTTTAAACGATCTGCCAATTTGCGGGCACGCGTTACCCCCCCATGATCCGGAGATACAATAACGAGATTCTCTTTATCGAACCCTTTTCCCTTGAAATATTCACCTAAAATTGGCACGCCTAGTAAGTGATCAATTGGTACATCAAAAAATCCTTGAATTTGCGGTGCGTGGAGATCCAGTGTAATTAAACGAGTTGTTCCTGCCGTTTCCAGTAAATTTGCAACGAGTTTCGCTGTAATCGGTTCACGGGCACGGGCTTTACGATCCTGGCGAGCGTACCCATAATATGGTATTACTACATTGATTGTTTTGGCCGAAGCACGTTTCAACGCATCAATCATAATGAGCAATTCCATTAAATGTTCATTTACCGGTCCACTAGTTGACTGCACGATGTATACATCACAGCCGCGTATGCTTTCTTCGATGTTAATTTGAACTTCGCCGTCGCTAAAACGTGTAACTGAACACTTACCGAGTTCCACACCGATAAAGTCCACAATTTCTTGGGCTAATCCTGGATTGGAATTCAACGAAAAGATTTTTAAATTTGGATCTAAATACTGGTTGCTCATGATGACCTCCACTGTCATTTTAATCGTTTTTTGAAAAGATTTTTTGAACGTAGTTTTCTTTATTTACTTGACGCGAACGTGCAATCGCAAGCGCTTCTTCCGGTACTTCGTTTGTGATCGTCGAACCTGCTGCCACATAAGCACCTTTCTTCACCGTGACCGGAGCGACAAGATTCGAGTTGCAGCCGATGAACACACCATCTTCAATTTTCGTGAGAAATTTATTTTCCCCATCATAGTTCACTGTAATAGATCCACAGCCAATGTTTACATCGCTGCCAATCTCTGCATCACCAATATAGCTTAAATGTGATGCCTTGCTTCCTTTTCCAAATACAGCCTTTTTAATTTCGACAAAGTTGCCGATCTTCACTTCATCGTGAATGAAAGATTCCGGACGTATATGAGCAAATGGACCAATATTGACATTTGCTCCAATTTCACTGTTAAACGTTACAGACTGCCGAATTACTGTACGGTCCCCAATAGCACAGTCACTCACTTCTGTATTCGGGCCGATTACGCAGTCTCCGCCGATGGATGTCTTACCAGAAAGAATTGTACCGGGATAAATAACCGTATCCGTCCCAATTTCAACGTCTGGTCCAATATATGTGTTAAGCGGGTCAATAATTGATACGCCGGCACGCATATGATGCTCGTTAATTCGGGAACGCATAATCCGCTCTGCTTCACTGAGTGCGACGCGATCATTGACGCCAAGTGTTTCATTGAAGCTGTCTGTTTGGTAAGCAGATACAATTTCACCTGCCGCTTTTAAAATTTCAATAACATCCGGCAAATAATATTCACCTTGCACATTTTCATTTGATACATTTTTGAGCGCCTCAAACAGCGCTTTGTTATCAAAACAGTACGTACCTGTATTAATTTCTTTAATGGATCGTTCTTCACCTGTTGCATCTTTATGTTCAACAATGCGGCTCACAGAATTGTCTGTACCACGAATGATACGGCCATAACCATCTGGTTTTTCTGCAATCGCTGTTAAAATGGTTGCTTTAGCTCCTGTTTCCGCATGATGGTTAACAAGCGCCTCCATCGTTGATGTTTGAATAAGCGGTGTATCGCCGCAGACAACGAGTGTACAGCCTTCTTTGCCTGACAGCATCGGCTCTGCTTGAATGACCGCATGAGCCGTCCCAAGCTGCTCTTCCTGCAGCGCATAAGCAGAACGTTCACCAAGCTGCGCCTTTACTTTGTCCGCCCCATGGCCGACAATTGTGACAATCTGTTCTGTATGTAAACCTGAAATTTGATCAATAACGTGTTCTACCATCGGCTTTCCACAGACAGGATGCAGCACTTTATACAATTTAGATTTCATGCGCGTTCCCTGTCCCGCAGCCAAAATGACGGCGTAAATATTTGTCATAAAAGGCCTCCTAACCTGTTTATCCCTATTGAATATATCTTAAAAAAGCGTTTATTTCAATAATGGGGGGAAATTGACACATTATTGACAACGCATATAGTGAAACTTCATTCAGGAAAGTTTGACGGCTTTTTAATCTTCCATAAAAAGCAAAAAAAGAGCTCTACACAAAAAGTAGGCTCTTGATGTATAAAACTCTGACGGTAGCTATAGGGACATCCAAGCGATGAATGTCTAAACGCGTAACGAACCTGCTCCCGCTTCTTCAAGTTCGACAAGTTCTGTTTCGCTATATTCATCAATGCGATGATACGCTGAGAGGACTGTGTCTTGGATTTTCCCGCGCGTACTAGAATTAATGGGATGCGCAATGTCACGGAATTCTCCATCCGGTGTCCGCTTGCTTGGCATTGCAACAAACAAGCCATTGTTCCCATCAATAACACGAATATCATGAATCACGAATTCTTCATCAAATGTAATGGACGCAATTGCTCTCATTCGGCCGTCCGTTTGTACGCGCCGCAATCTTACATCTGTTATTTCCACGCATATTCACCACCTCTACCCATATTAAAAAATGTATAAACTAATTATTCAATAATAATTTAAATATTCCTTCTTTTTCCCCTGAAAAAATTTTCATAAAAAAAAACCGGCACAAGGCCGGTTTACGCTTCTATAAGAGCAATGACTTCAATCTCTACTTTTACATCCTTTGGAAGACGCGCAACTTCTACACATGAACGAGCCGGTTTATGAGCCGAGAAATACTCTCCATATACTTCATTAACCGCTCCAAACTCTTCCATATCGGATAAAAAGACTGTTACTTTCACAACAGACTCAAGAGAAGCACCTGCTTCCTCGAGTACCGCTTTTAAATTTTTAAACACTTGATGTGTCTGTTCTTCAATTGAACCATCTACGAGTGTTCCTTCCGCTGTTAACGGAATCTGGCCGGAACTATAGAACAAATTGTTTACGATAATCCCCTGTGAGTATGGGCCAATTGCTGCAGGTGCTTTTTTTGTGTTAATAATTTTCATTTTGATTCCTCCTGTAAAAATTCAATACCTTTTGAAAAGTAATTTCCTTCGACAACAGAGATCGCTGCTTCTTTTTCATTTACATCTTTCAGCTTCACAAGCGAAATGTAGTCGTTGATCAACCGATCCGAATACTCTGCTTCAACAAGAACGGCAATACCAGCAACAGATGCATTAAATTCAGCAAGCAGACTGATCATTCCATTAATCGTTCCGCCGCCTTTCATAAAATCATCGACGAGCAGCACTTTGGATCCTTCTTTTAAACTGCGCTTTGACAAAACCATTGCCTGAATGCGCTTCGTTGATCCCGATACATAATTAATGCTCACAGTCGGCCCTTCTGTTACTTTACTGTCTCGGCGTACAACGACAACCGGTACATTTAAATGAGCCGCAATCGCGTGTGCAATCGGAATTCCTTTTGTAGCGACCGTCATAACCGCATCAATCTTTTCATCGGCGTAAGCCGAAGCAAGCAGCTTGCCTACCTGATTCATAATGCCTGGGTGCCCAAGTAAATCCATGATGTATAAATAACCGCCTGGTAGTAGTCGATCCGGATTTTTCAATTGACGGCATAAATCATTAATAAATACCTTCGCATCCTGATTATTCACTCTTGAATAAAACTTCACACCGCCCGCTGCACCCGGCACCGTCTTCAACGTACCAATACCGCATTTTTCGAATGTCTCTTTTATAATCGCCAAGTCTTCACTGATCGATGACTTAGCCGATCCAAACCGTTCCGCAAAAAGCGTCAACGAAACAAGCTGATGTGGATTCTCCAGTAAATAATGCGTCATGTAAATAATGCGTTCACTTCGACGAAACTTCATCGTTATATTTAAACCTCCTGGGGAGTAAAACCGAATATTTTATATATAATATATCTTAATATACGGTTTTAATCAACAGAATTCCCATCTCCTAACATCCGAACCGCGTACACTTGATCACAAAATCCGCGAAGACAATTATACACGCGATGCATACGTGAGTCATGACGTACTAGCCCGAAGACTGTTGGCCCGCTGCCGCTCATTAACACTGTATCCGCACCGAACCGAATCATTTGCTCTTTAATAAGCGCGACTTCCGGATGTGCATTTAATGTGACTGATTCTAAAACATTGCCGACATTTGCACACATTTTATCATAATCATTTTCACGAATGGCTTCGATCATGGCATTTGTATTCGGACGATTCATACGGCCTAGTTTCAAGCTTTTATATACTTCACCTGTTGAAACACCAATCGTCGGTTTAGCTAGAATGACCCAGCAGTTCGGCGGCGTAGGCAATCGGTTAATTTTCTCACCCCTTCCTGTTGCAAGTGCCGTACCGCCATACACACAAAAGGACACGTCTGAACCAATTTCCGCTCCAATTTCAGCCAATTCATCAAGCGACAGTCCAAGACCCCACAGTGCATTTAATCCTTTCAACGCAGCTGCCGCATCACTGCTTCCACCAGCTAGTCCCGCTGCAACCGGAATAATCTTATCGATTTGAATAGCTATCCCTTGTTTAATGTTATACCGCTGTTTCAAAATTTTAGCGGCCTGATAAGCAAGGTTCCGGCTATCATCTGGAACGAAGCGATTATGGGAAATAATTCGAATCTCATCTTTCTCAAGACTTTCAAGCTCAAGCCGATCAGCAAGATCAACTGTCGTCATAATCATTTCTACTTCATGGTAACCATCTGGCCTTTTGTGAAGTACATCGAGCGTTAAATTAATTTTCGCCGGTGCTTTAATCATTAATTTCATTTTAGTCCACCTACTTTATACACAATAAATTATTTCTTATTTTATCACAAAGAAAAAGAGCCGGCTCAAAAGATTCAAATGGAATCTTTTGAGCCGGCTCCCCGGTGTTTTGCTTTATTAAAAAAGCAAGCTTGATTTATACTGCATTGCCTGCTGCTGCATCTTCAAATGTCAGTTCAACGGTTTCAGTGAGCACATCTGCATAGCTGTAAGAAACGCGTTCAAATGAATTTTCATCCTGATCAAGTTCTACGACAAATACAGCAGGGTACGTTTCCGCTAAAATACCGGAACGCTCAATAGTCTTACGTCGACCACCATTCGCTTTAAGCAATAATCTTTTACCCAAATGACAATCAAGCGACTTTTTAATATCGGATAATGTTTTCGGCATTTGCTTCCACCTCACTTCACTCATGTTGAGTATAACACAATCTTTTTTTTTAGTCAAATAAATTTATAATTTTATCAGCGTCTCTTATTGTTGTCAATATTTTTTGTTCAAAAAACACCGTTTTTTTTCGTCACGGTTATTATTTCCCCACTTTCAAAAAAAAAACCGCCCTTTTTTCAAGAGTGGTTTATATGTGTTATATATCTTCATTCAAAAGAGCATCAGAAAGCATACCGAATTCAGCTAGTGATAGCGTCTCTCCTCTTCTAGATGGATCAATTCCTGCTTTTTTCAGTGCAGCGATAATGTGTTCCTTTTTCTCTTTTCCATTTGGCAGCCCGTTTACAAGATTATTTAAAATCGTTTTGCGGCGCTGAGCAAACGATGTGCGAGTGACAGTAAAGAAAAAATCTTCATTTTGAACGCGTACTGCTGGTTCGTCACGGACTAGCAGTTTGATAATCGCTGAATCAACATTTGGCGGCGGTGTGAAGACTGTTTTCGGTACAATGAATGCCAATTCCGCTTCTGTATAATATTGCACAGCAATGGACAGTGAGCCATATTCTTTCGTTGATGGCTTCGCTGAAATGCGGGCCCCCACTTCTTTTTGAAGCATCACGACAAAACCGTTTACCGGAACTTTATCTTCAAGCAGCTTCATAATAATTGGTGTTGTTACATAATAAGGCAAGTTCGCGACGACCATGAGACGATCATATCCCCCAAACTCCTTTTCAACAACTGTTTTTACATCGGCTTTCAATATATCTTCATGAATGATTTTTACATTGTCATAGGGCGATAATGTTTCATCTAAAATCGGCAAGAGCCTCTGGTCAATTTCAAAAGCAACAACTTTTCCAGCTGTACGGGCTAAATGTTCCGTCAATGCGCCAATTCCCGGTCCAATTTCAATGACACCTGTTTCTTTTGTTAGACCAGCCGTTTCAGTAATACGCTGTAAAATATTTGAATCAATTAAAAAGTTTTGACCGAGACTTTTTTTAAATGAAAATCCGTGCCTAGAGAGAATATCTTTCGTCCTTGAAGGTGTAGCTATGTCTTTCATCGTGTTTCCTCCTCCATTACTTCTTTCAACGCAGCAATGAACTGTTCGCGTGTCACTTGAAACATAATGAGCCGTTTGTGCAGCTGTTTTCCATTCGCGTAGCCTATTTTTAATTTTATGCCGAGCTTTTCTCGTCGTGCTTTCGCTCGATCACCACCTATGAGCCCCGCATCCACAAGGTCCTCCATCGTCATCTGTTCCTTCGCATTATTTTCCATATATTGTGCATCACAAAGCGCTTTACGGATCGATTCGATCGACGCGTGCTCAACGCCGACACCTCGACCAAGCTTTTCGATCGCTTCTTCTTTTGGCAAAAAAGCATGCCGGCAGCCTGGCACTTGCTCTGATATCATATTGCGGATGCGATGCCCCGGATAGTCAGGATCGGTGAAAATAATCACCCCCCGCGTTGCCTGAGCGTGTCTCACTTGTTCTACGACAC
This sequence comes from Domibacillus mangrovi, assembly GCF_001906925.1. Classification (GTDB taxonomy): domain Bacteria; phylum Bacillota; class Bacilli; order Bacillales; family Domibacillaceae; genus Domibacillus; species Domibacillus mangrovi. The sequence continues at coordinate 10,705 of NZ_MRWQ01000013.1, read as the reverse complement.
GTTCATCAACAGCAGATCCTCTCGTTTCAATCGTATCAGCATCAACTGCCAGTTTTATTTTCACTGTATCATCTTTACCCTCAACAACGATAATTTCTTTTATTTTCATTTTTTCCTCCGAACGAAAAAGCAGAGGCTGTAAAGCCTCCTGCTTAATCAATTTGAAACAGTGTTTGCGCATTTTTCATCGTAGCTTCTGCCACTTCTTCATAAGAACATTCTTTCAATGCCGCAATTTCTTCCGCCACAAACTTCACGTACGCCGGCTCATTTCGTTTGCCTCGGTATGGATGTGGTGCTAAATATGGACAGTCCGTTTCAATCAATAACTTATCTAATGGAACAGCGACCGCTACTTCTTTCGGCTTTTTTGCATTTTTAAACGTGACAGGACCACCGAGTGAAATGTAGAAGTTCATTTTTATGCACTCAAGTGCTGTTTCTGCACTACCGCTGAAACAATGCATAATGCCGCCCACTTCTTCTGCGCCTTCTTCTTTTAATATATCGACAATATCCTGTGTCGCTTCTCGATTGTGAATAACAATTGGCAGCTTCACTTTTTTAGCCAATTGAATTTGACGTCTAAAAACATTTTTTTGAATGTCTTTCGGCGATTTGTCCCAGTGATAATCAAGACCCGTTTCACCGATAGCAACAACTTTTGGATGAAGAGCAAGATCTTCAATCCACGCAAGATCTGCATCACACATATCGATCGCATCAACTGGATGCCACCCAATTGCTGCGTACAGCCAGTCGTATCGTTCAATGAGACCCATCGCGCGGTCAATCGTTAAACGGTCAAAGCCAACAACGACCATTCGGCTAACACCGGCTTTCTGAGCCCGTACAACGACTTCTTCTATATCCTCTTGATATTGATCCGCATTTAAATGAACGTGTGTATCAAAAAGCATCTTATCACCTGTTTTTATTTTTGTTTCACGTGAAACAATTTATTTTACTTTATCCCGTATTAACGGGCAGTAAGACTCCCCGCTTCAAGATTTTGAAAAGAAAAAAGGATAAGCAGGGGATCAACTTCCCGTAAAAGCCCGATTGGTTCGGGCCGGCTGAAGCGGGTCACTCACGTATTGCCGCAGGACGCGGCGCTCTTTACTTGAGTTCCTGTTTAATTCAGTGGGGATGTCGGGGAACGCAGACTAAGATCGTCACGTCCTGTGACAACGTCTGCATGATTCACATCCTGTAAACCTAAACCCCACTGAATGAAGTTTCACTTTATCTTCGCTCCATTTGGTAAGTTTTCTGGTACTTCAGTAAGTGTTAAAATCCCATCTTTAGAACCCGCTAGAATCATGCCCTGCGATAACTCACCTCGCAATTTGACTGGCTTCAAGTTTGCTACAACAACGACTTTCCTTCCCACAAGTTCTTCCGGTTTATAGTACTGTGCAATGCCTGAAACCACTTGTCGTTTTTCAAACCCTAGGTCAAGCTGCAGCTTTAATAGTTTATCCGCTTTTTTTACTGGAGCCGCTTCAATAACAGTCGCGGCACGGAGATCCACTTTCATAAAGTCATCAATGCTAATCTCTTCTGAAATCGGCGCGTACTCTTCCAATGGTTTCTCTTCTTCGACATGTGTTGGAGGACCTTGCATCTTCTCTTTAATAAAGTTGATTTCTTCTTCCATATCAAGACGCGGGAAAATCGGATCGCCTTTTTTTACAACTTGAACGCCTTCTGGAATTGCTCCGAATGCTTCTAAGCTTTCCCATTTTTGCAATGATGATTCATTCAGCTGTAACTGTTCAAAGATTTTGTTCGGTGTGCTCGTCAAAAAAGGCGTTAAAAGAACCGCTACTCGGCGCAATGATTCCGCTAGATGGTACATGACCGTACCGAGTTCCGCCTTTTTTTCTTCTTTCGCCAGTACCCATGGCTGCGTTTCATCAATATATTTATTTGTCCGGCTTACAAGCTGCCAGAGCGATGTTAACGCCACCGAAAACTCCATGCTTTCCATCGCTTCTTCATATTCCCGTACTGCTTTTTCATTTATGTCCACAAGGGCTTGTTCAAATTCACCGTCAGAACCTTTGTAAGCCGGGATAACGCCGTCAAAATACTTATTAATCATGGCCACAGTCCGGTTCAATAAATTGCCCAGGTCATTTGCCAGGTCATAGTTAATTCGTTCTACAAACCCTTCCGGCGTAAACACACCGTCAGAACCGAACGGTACTTCGCGGAGAAGATAATAGCGTAGCGCATCAAGACCGTAGCGGTCAATTAACGTCACTGGGTCAACCACGTTGCCTTTTGACTTCGACATTTTACCATCTTTCATTAATAACCAGCCGTGTGCAAATACTTTTTTCGGTAGAGGCAAATCAAGAGCCATCAACATAATGGGCCAGTATATTGTATGAAAACGAACAATTTCTTTTCCAACAAGATGCACATCCGCGGGCCAGTATTGATTAAATTTTTGGGTGTTATCTGTTCCATAACCGAGCGCAGTAATATAATTCGACAAAGCATCAATCCATACGTATACAACATGTTTTGAATTTCCTGGTACTTGTACACCCCAATCAAATGTTGTCCGTGAAACCGCTAGATCTTCAAGTCCCGGCTTAATAAAGTTGTTGATCATTTCATTTTTACGGGATTCTGGCTGAATAAATGTTGGGTTTTCTTCATAATATTTCAGAAGACGGTCCGCATATTTACTCATACGAAAGAAATACGACTCTTCACGAACTTTTTCTACCGGGTGGCCACTATCCGGACTTTTCCCGCCAATTACTTCACCATTTTCATTTACTTCTTTATCGACAAGCTGCGTTTCTGTATAAAAAGTTTCATCTGGTACGGAATACCAGCCTTCATATTCACCAAGGTAAATATCGCCTTGATCCAGAAGCTGTTTAAAGATTTTTTCTACGACGTCTTTATGACGTTTTTCTGTCGTCCGGATAAAATCATCATTAGAAATATGCATCGTTTCCCACAACTTCTGAATACCGGCAACAATCTCGTCCACGTATTGCTGTGGCGTGATTCCTTTTTCATCTGCTTTTTCTTGAATTTTTTGACCATGTTCGTCCGTTCCGGTTAAGTACATAACATCAAAACCGCGCAGCCGTTTATATCGTGCTATCGCATCGCCTGCTACGGTTGTATATGCATGACCAATATGCAAATTACCGCTCGGATAATAAATAGGTGTTGTTAAATAAAACGATTTTTTATGATCGCTCAATGGATTCCCTCCTTATTACTCTTTCTTCTTATAGATAAAAGCTTCCGGCCACCTGCCGGAAGCTTTTACATCATTTCTTTTATTTTCCCCCATCCACGAATAAATGTAAATATGCACGCTTTCTTTTCTCTAATTTCCGTCGTTAAACACCTGATAAAATTCGACAAATTTCGACGCTATGTACAAACTTTTTGTAAAAAAAGTTATTTTTCTGAAAATATTGATAAATCAATGTTTTCTGTACTTACAGTTAATTGAAGAATTACATTTTATTTGTTGACGTTTATGGGAAGTGTTGGTATGATTACGTTACAGGATGAAAATTTTGTCGAAAAATGACGAATGCATTTACGCAACATCTTTTAATACAACCACAAATGGAGAGGAGAATATTTTTCAAATGAAATCAACAGGTATTGTACGTAAAGTAGACGAGCTAGGACGGGTGGTTATTCCAATTGAATTGCGCCGTACCCTTGGCATTGCAGAAAAAGATGCACTTGAAATTTACGTAGATGATGATAAAATCATCCTTAAAAAATATAAACCAAGCATGACTTGTCAAGTAACAGGTGAAGTTTCCGACGATAACATCAAACTTGCCGGCGGAAAATTAATCCTTAGCCATGAAGGTGCCGAACTCTTGATCAAAGAAATTCAAGAAGCTTTTGAAAACGGTAAATAATATCAAAATCCCGATGGTGATTACTCGCCATTGGGATTTTTCTTCGTGTGATAGGCGGCATATACGTCACGTTTCGGTAATCCTCTATCTTTAGCTGCCTGTTTTACTGCTTCTTTTGGTATCATATTTCTTTTGGTAACATACTGTTCAACATGTGCTTCCACAGTCATTTCACTCCACCATTCAGAATTAGGCTGCTCTACCAGTTCTTCAGTACTTCCTTCAATCACAAGGCAAAATTCACCCATAATCTTAGAATCGTTTGCCCATTCTGCTGCTTCGCCAACTGTCCCTCGTAAAAACTCTTCAAACTTCTTCGTTAGCTCCCGGCAAAGTACAATCCGACGACCTGCACCGAAAAAGGCTTCCATTAAATTAAGTGTTTCTTTTAACCGATGCGGCGATTCATACAAAATAAACGTATCGCGGAATAAGGCCAGTTTTTCAAGCTCTTTCTTTTTTTCTTTTTTCCCTCGGCTTAAAAACCCATAAAAATAAAATGGCTGTGGCGCAATGCCTGATGCAATGAGCGCCGTGACAGCTGCATTCGCACCTGGAAGTGGAACGACATTCAATCCTTCTCCTATCGCTGCCAGAACAAGCTCATAACCCGGATCCGATATACATGGCGTGCCCGCATCGCTGACAAGTGCTACTGTTTCGCCTAATTGAATGCGGTCAATCAATTTACGTCCAGATGCTTCACTGCTATGTTCGTGGTAGCTGATGATAGGTGTAGCAATGTCAAAGTAATTACACAACTTTTTCGTATTGCGTGTATCTTCCGCAGCAATGACGTCTGCTTCTTTCATAATACGGAGCGCCCTCACAGTCATATCTTCCAGATTGCCAATTGGCACCGGCACAAGATATAAAATACCTTCTATTTCCTCATTTAAAAAACTTTTTTGTGCTTTCAACGGCCACACCTCTTTTCAGCAAATAATCGTTTTTTTTCATGCGAGAAAGTTGCTTAAATGCATATTCTACCCGCATTGCTTCTTGCTTTGTGTCGTACATCTCACTATGGATAAGCATAACCGGCAGACGAGCTCTCGTATACTTTGCCCCTTTACCGGCATTGTGAACACTCATTCTTTTTTTCAAATCATTTGTATACCCCGCATAAAGCGAACCGTCATGGCACTTAACGACGTAAAAATGGTGACTCATCGCCATATAACAGTGTCCTCACTTCCTCAGTATACTCACCCTTTTCATCGTACACATAAAGAGGCATTAAAATTTTCAAATCCGGTGCACCATCTTTTATGCCTTCAACGAGGACCGTGTTTGCTTCTTTTCCACTCTTCGGATAAACGAAACGAAGCCGCTTCGGTTCTACACGGTACTTCCTCATTAGCGTCAAAATGTCCAAGAGCCTGCCTGGGCGATGTACAAACGCTGCTTTTCCGCCCTGTTTTAACAACCTTGATGATGAACGAATGCAATCTTCAAGGGTACACTTAATTTCATGACGGGCAATGGCAACATATTCATTCATGTTTAATTCTCCGTCAGAAGGTGTTAAAAAATAAGGAGGATTACACGTAATAAGTGTATGTTTCTCCATCCCAAGCAGCTCCGGTGCATTCTTTAAATCACCATTTACTATCTTAATTTGATCATTCAATTTATTGTACTGCACACTGCGGACAGCCATATCACAGAGCCGTTCCTGTATTTCGACACCTGTAATCGGTGCACTTGTTTTTGCAGACATTAGCAGCGGAATCACACCATTTCCAGAACATAGATCAATAATTGAACCACGTGTTTTTGGAACGGAGGCAAATCGGGCCAACAGCACTGCATCAAGCGAAAATGAAAACACGGTCGGGCTTTGAATAATTCGCAGCTCTTCCGCCAACAAATAATCGAGCCGCTCATCTTCCTTTAATTCTGGCATACCTATCACCCCTCTCGCACAAAAGAGCCTTCCTTTAAAAAGGAAGGCAAAAAATCGTCATTATTTTTTATTTAAAAATGATAAACAGAACAGGCAGTCTTCGTCTTTACGAGGGCTTCCAAAATGCACACTGCAAATGTGGAACCCTTCCTGATAAAGACGAGCAAGATTATCGTAGCCTTCACCAATGTCAGCTCCTCGCGCCTGAACATTTTCTGCCCCTGATGCTTTTTTTTCATAACCACGTTCTAATTCTTCAAGCCTGCGGCGCAAATGATCATTTTCAATCGTTAACGAGTTATTTTCTTCCAATATTTCAGCGAGCTGCACTCTTACTTCACCCAGCTGTTGATAAAGCTCACCAATTTGTAATTCCATATGACTAACGGAATCAAAGATCGCCTTTTTATCTAATTTTTCCACCGCATCAGTCACCTGCTTTCACAGAAACGGCTCCTTCTTTTCCGAGTTCATCAGATGAGAACTCAAGCGTCCGTTCTAATTCCGGTATGTGCACCTGCACGAGCCGCTCTAAAATATTCAAACCCGTTACTTTTCCGTAACCACTCGGCGTCTGCACTTTTTGGCCGACATCTGGTAATTCACGGCGTGCCGCTTCATATTCATCATTTTCATATTTCAAACAGCACATAAGACGGCCGCACAGTCCAGAGATTTTAGCAGGATTCAATGACAAGTTTTGATCTTTTGCCATTTTAATGGATACAGGCTCAAAATCACCAAGAAACGTCGAACAGCAAAGCATTCGACCACAGGGGCCAATGCCGCCAAGCATTTTTGCTTCATCCCGGACACCTATTTGGCGAAGTTCGATCCGTGTTCTAAAAATGGATGCCAAATCTTTCACTAGCTCGCGAAAATCAACTCGCCCGTCCGCCGTAAAATAAAAAATCACTTTGTTGCGATCAAATGTATATTCCACGTCAACAAGCTTCATATCTAGCTTGTGCTCGACAATTTTATCCATACATGTCGTAAATGCAGTAGTTGCTGCTTCACTATTTTCTTGAACAGCAAGACGATCTTTTTGATCTGCCGTCCGAATTACCTTTTTAAGAGGCAAGACGACATCACTTTCATCAACATCTTTCGGTCCGACGACGACATGACCGTATTCAACACCTCTTGCAGTTTCAACGATAACGTGATCTTCTTTCTGAATATCGAGTTCCCCTGGATCAAAATAATATATTTTACCCGCTTGTTTAAAGCGTATACCTACTACATTACACAAAGGCATGTCCTCCCTGTACCTTTAACAAAAGCTGTTCCATAAGCAGCTGCTGGTTCATGTTATTGTTGATTCTGCGCTTCGCTTCCAAAATAAAACTAAGACGATCGACAAGCGCTTCAGCTGTTAAAAGCAATGCATCCTGTCTAAAGGAAACGGCATAATCAGGAAATGCAAGGCTATATTCTTCTCCTGTCATTATGGAAAGTAGATCCCTATGAATGAGAACAAAAAGATCAAGGCCAAGATTGATCTGTTCTTTCTCTTTAAAATGCGAATGAAAGTCCTCCGATAGCTGAACAAGAATTGCTAGCCCCCCAACTCTTAGGCCTTCGTATAATTTTAACACTATTGAACGTGCCTGTGCAAACCACTCATCCTGTGACAACGCACGTGCTTCGTCAAGATGATTCGTTATTTTGGATACAAGTGATGCCATTGAAAGCGGTATTTCATCCTGGATAAGACGTTCTTTTAACTGGATATCATCAATTGGCCGAAACGATAACTGCTGGCATCTCGATATAATCGTTGGCAGCATCCGGCTGCTCTGCTCCGTTATTAAAAAAGCGACCGTATTTGAAGACGGCTCTTCCAAAAATTTGAGCAGACTGTTGGCAGCACTTGCTGTCATTTTATCAGCGTGATTAACAATATATACTTTTCGGCTTGATTCAACGCCCGTTTTTGTAAATTCCTGCTGTAAATAATAAATTTGCTCTTTTTTGATCGACAGCCCGTTCGGTTCAATCACATGAATATCCGGATGGTTGCCATGATTAATACGACGGCAATTCACACATCGTTCACATGGCCTTAATTCTTTTTCCGGCTCCAAGCAAAATAAACTTTTTGCAAATAAAAGTGCCGCTTCTTTTTTTCCCGTACCCGGATCGCCTTCAAACAAATACGCATGTGCTACCCGATCTTTCAAAATACTATTTTCAATCATTCGCATGACAGTTGGCTGACGCGCCGCTGTCTCTTCCCACAGTTTAGACACGTAATCCACACCCTTTTAAAATTGATGAAATTGCTCAACGGGAAGCACAAACACCGTCGCCCCGCCAACTGGTACTTCTATCGGATAAGGCACATACGCATCTACATTACCGCCAAGCGGTGAAAGTGGGGGTACCACCTGATCGCGCGACTGACAATTTTGTTTTACAATATGAAGTGCTTCCTCAAGACGTTCATCCTCTATTCCAATCATAAATGTCGTGTTTCCTGCTTTTAAAAAACCCCCTGTAGACGCAAGCTTTGTCGCACGAAATTGATGTTCAATCAGTGCATGAGACAGTTTATTGCTGTCTTGATCCTGTACAATCGCCATAATTAACTTCATCCCATATCCCCCTAATAGGATTTCTTTCATTATATCAAAAGCATCAAAGCAACACTTTTTTAATTTTTGCGAGTGCCGCTTGAAAAACAAATTCTTCCTCTTTCTCTGCATCAATTACTACAATCCGTCCAGCATCTCGCTCTGCCAGCATTAAATATCCTTCCCGCACCTTCTTGTGGAAAGAAAGCCCTTCTAAATCAAGACGATTCACTTCCCGCCCATCATGTTGATGGATTCTCGCAAGACCCACTTCCGGACTCACATCAAATAATAGCGTCAACTTTGGCATCATCCCATCTGTCGCAAACGCATTAATCGACGCTACTTCGTTCATACCAAGTCCTCTTGCGTGTCCTTGGTAAGCAAGTGAGCTGTCAATAAAGCGGTCACAAAGCACAATTGCTCCACGTTCAATTGCCGGTATCACTTTTTCAACGAGATGCTGACGGCGTGCTGCTGCATATAAAAGCGCCTCCGTTCGTGCATCCATTGCTGTATTTTCTTTATTTAAAATAACGGACCGAATTTGCTCCGCAATCGCAATTCCCCCTGGCTCACGTGTTTGAACAACATCCTTGCCTCTGTTTTTCAGTTCCTGAACAATTCGGTTTAATACTGTCGTTTTTCCTGCTCCTTCAGGTCCTTCTATCGAAATAAATATTCCTTTTTTCATTGTTTATACCTCCCCGCAAAAAACGGCAACCCGTCCTTCTTTTAAGCCGCTTCCGCCATGAAAACGACTCCCGTGTATTAGCATCCATTCAAGTGATTCTATATGTTCATTCAAAATTCGTTCTCCTTCCATGATCAATGGAATGCCTGGCGGATATGGAATAATCATTTCTCCGGCAATCTGACCTAATGCTTCATGAAATGGAACGAATTCTTTCTTATATTTATTATGCTCATTATACGGCAATGCGAGTGTCGACACATCCTTTGTTTTTTTCACTTCTGGAAAACGCTCTCTCACTATTCCTTTTTTCAAATGAAAATAATCCAGTTTTTTTAAAGCATCCGCTTCAAATGTCATCTGTCCTTCTTTTAAAAGCGGAAAAACAAGTAATACTTGAAAAGGATCAGCCATCTCTGGATATACTCCTGCCTGTTCAAACAGTATCTGCAATTCATATCCAGAAAGGCCCTCTGCCCGTACGAGAAGTTTGTATGGATCATCTGGTTTGAAGCACAAACATCCTCTAGACTCCAGCACTTTTTTTACTCTGTCTACTACCTGCATCGAGTAATGATGATCAATCTCTTTATAAGCAGCCGTGTATGCTCTCGCTGCATCAAGTGACGCCATAATTAGATACGAAGGGCTGCTGGACTGGATCGCATGCAAATAAAATATCACTTTTTCCCGGTCTATATGACTTGATTGAATATGAAAATACGATCCCATCGTCATCGCTGGCAACATTTTATGGGCTGACTGTACTACAATATCGGCTCCCCAATAAAGTGCACTTTCCGGAATACCTTCATAAGGCAATACAAAATGAGCCCCATGCGCCTCATCTACAAGTATGATTGATTCGTTCTCTTTCGCAATCATAGCCAACGTTTTAAATTCATCTGCCATCCCATAGTAAGAAGGGTACGTAAAAATTACGGCTTTAACGTTCCTGTACTGACGATACGCTTTTTTTAATGTCTCAGTCGAAAACAAAACAACGGTTTTAGAGTTTTCATCATATTCAGGTGCCAAAAAAACAGGCACTGCTTTTGCCATTTTCAGTGCATTCAACACAGACTTATGGCAGTTTCGCTGAACAAATACACGATCTCCTTCCGAAAGAGAACCAAGAATCATCGCAAGATTGCCAACCGTGCTTCCATTTATAAGAAATTTACTTTCATTTGTTTGATAAAAATCACTTAATAATTTCTCTGCGTCTTGAATACAGCCTTCAGGAGCATGAAGGTCATCTAGTCCACTTAACTCTGTTACATCGTACGACAGGTCCAAAAAAGATGAAAGCTGTCCATTTTTATGCCCTGGAACATGAAAAGAAACAGGACTCTGCTTCTTATGCTGTTTTAATGCTTCGATCAGAGGCATTCTTGTTTGATCCATACGCATTTTATCTCGTCCTTTCATTTTTTATATAGAAAAAGGAGATGACATAAAGTCATCTCCTTTTATACTGTAACGTGCCAGGCGGCGTCCTGCTCTCACAGGGGGACACCCCCAACTTACACCGGCGCTGAATAGGGTAACTGCCGTGTTCGGGATGGGAACGGGTGTGACCTCTTCGCTAATGCCACCTGAC
>NZ_MRWQ01000012.1 GCF_001906925.1 Domibacillus mangrovi | reverse complement strand
TCTGTTTGACGAACAGTCCGCTCTATACGCGCCCGGCAATCACTGCAATAAATTATACCGTTATCTTGTTGGAAATAAGGTTCAAAAAACACACGGTTTAGAAACAACAGTAGCTGAACTCGATTCGCTTTCAGCACGGGACTATAAAAAGATTCGCAACCGCTTTTTATCGATGTATGAACAGTCGCCGCTTTATCAAATGGTGGACAGTGGGGCGCTCATTATTGCCCATGCCGGCATACGCGCTGACTACATCGGGCGGCATGATTCACGAGTGAAAACATTTGTCCTCTATGGGGATATTACCGGCGAGAAACATGCGGACGGTTCACCTATTCGGCGCGACTGGGCAAAAAATTATACTGGTGATCCATTTATCGTGTATGGACATACGCCTGTTAAAGAGCCTCGTGCATTAAACGGAAGCATCAACATTGATACTGGTTGCGTCTTTGGCGGCAAACTGACAGCACTCCGCTGGCCTGAACGCGACACCGTATCGATCCCTTCCAAACAGCCTCTCGTTCCAGAAAAATTCCGAGAGTTTGATTGAACATAATAAACATAAACAAACCGTACTCCATAATGGATGTACGGTTTGTTTAGTTAAGCATTTCTTTCATATCATCCGGCATTGGCATGACAATGTTCATCTCTTCACCCGTCAACGGATGCATAAATGAAAGATGACCGCAATGCAATGCTTGCCGCTTTATCCGCTGCAGATGGCCGCCATACAAATCATCGCCAGCAAGCGGATGGCCGATATGGGCCATATGTACACGAATTTGATGCGTTCGGCCCGTTTCCGGTTTCACTTCAATGTGCGCGAAGTGAGCGTACTGCTTCAACACACGATAACCGGTCCGCGCTATTTGCCCGTCCGGCCGTACTATTCGCTCAATAATGCTGTCATCACGCCGGCCAATCGGCGCATCAACAACACCGTTTTCATCAGAAAATACACCTTCAGCGAAGGCTTCATACCGGCGAAAAACGAGTTTCTTTTTCTGCATTTCAGACAGTAAATGATGAATATAACGGTTTTTTGCGACCATCACAATGCCCGATGTATCCCGGTCGAGCCGTGTAATAATATGAGCCGTTGCTGCAATCCCCCGCTCTTCATACAATCCGAGCAATCCTGCAGCAAGCGATCCGCCCGGATGTTCACGCGACGGAATAGTATTCATTCCTGTCGGCTTCCCAATCGCGATCAGCACCTCATCTTCATACAGTACATGAAGTGCTATTCGTTCTGCCTGCATACTGTCTGACGGCACTTCCCTCGGAAAAATGACCCGTACAGCGTCACCCGTTTTCAATACGTGACGTACGTTTACTTCCGCTCCGTTTACTAAAATAAAACCACCGGCAAATTTTATGTCAGTAAGCGCCCGCTTTGAAATCGACTTTTTCTGCAAAAATGTTCGCAGTAGCATGCCATCTTCATCCGCCGTCCAGTTTAATTCAAAGGGTATCATGTTAGTTGCTGACAAACGAATCATGCACCCTTTTCCAAAACGGGAAAGGACGGAAACGCGCAAATCGAATTTTTTCACTGGCAACACGATATTGAATCGACTTGACGTCTTTGTGCAAAATTGTCAAATGGTCAATGGTCACCAAAAAGTCCAGCCGGTTGACCGGTTTTAACATACATGTGTGATGTGCCGGTAAAATAAGCGGTGAACCGACTGTCCGAAACACACGGTTATTGATCGAAGCCATTTCCGCAAGCTGTAATGCACGGATAGACGGATGCAAAATTGCTCCACCAAGCGCTTTATTATATGCCGTACTTCCAGATGGAGTCGACACACATAATCCATCGCCGCGAAACCGTTCAAAATGTTCGCCGCGTATTTCAACATCCATGACAAGCGTCCCATCCACACTTTTCACCGTTGATTCGTTTAATGCCAAATAACGCGTTTCTTTGCCATCATGCTGGTAGCGAATAATCGCTTCTAAAAGCGGATATTCGATAATTTGATAGGGCGTCCGTGCAATAGCAATGACAAGCTTCTCAATTTCATTCGGCGTCCAGTCTGCATAAAAGCCGAGGTGCCCGGTATGAACTCCCACAAACGCCGTTTTATCCAGCCGTCCGCTATACCTGTGAAACGCGTATAGAAGTGTTCCATCACCGCCGACTGATATGACAATATCCGGCTCATTTTCATCATAAGCCAGCTTAAAATCAGTTAAATAATTACGAATTTTATGCATTAATGCATTGGACTTCGCATCACCTTTTGACGTAATTGCAAACTTCATCTGCCTCACCTCTGCCGATTATTCTTCATTCCTTTTTCTTCGTAAAAAACTTTTGCGCTTCCTGTATTTCTTCACGGATGAGCGACATCTCTTCATCAAGCCGAAATGCTGCTTCTGCCGCGCGTTGCAAACGCATTTGAATTTCTGTAGGAAAGTCGCCATTATATTTATAGTTTAGCGAATGCTCTATCGTTGCCCAAAAATTCATCGCCAGCGTCCGAATTTGAATTTCTGCCAAAATTTTCCTTTCTCCTTGAATCGTCTGGACCGGATACTCTATAACCACATGATAAGACCTGTAGCCGCTCGGTTTTTTGTGGGATATATAATCTTTTTCTTCTACAATTCTGAAGTCATTTCGCTTACGGATAATATTAACAACCTTTTTAATATCGTCGACGAACTGGCACATCATACGCAACCCGGCAATATCCTGCATATCACAGTGAAGGCGGTCCATCCGAATTTTTTTCTTATTCATTTTATCAAGGATGCTCGGGACCGGCTTCACCCGGCCTGTGACAAATTCGATTGGTGAACGATCATCATTCATCGTAAATTGCTTTCTAATACCCCGCAGTTTCACCTTCAATTCTTCTACTGCCTGCTTATACGGAGATAGAAACTCATCCCAATTGTCCATTGCACCCTCCATCAGCGCTGTTCAGCGAAAAAGACTCGTTCTACTTTCTCCACCATTTCCTCACCGTAATTGCCATTCCCCTCAATATTAGCAACTAGCTCTTCCATTTCTTCTTGAAAAGAAGAAAGTGTGAATACTCCGTCCGTACCGACTGCTTCGAGTGGATGCTTGCCATCAATCGCTTTTTTTACATCTAGCCATGTGCTTTCATGCAAATATACATACACATATCCTGGCTCTGCTTCAGCCAAGTATACAAAGGCAACAGCATCTGAATCAGTAATTACCTGGTTTCTTGCCTTCAAGTGTGTGACTTCAACGTCTTCTTCCGATAATAGACGAAGCACCCCGTCCACCCATTCTGTCTTCGTAAAATGCCATTTTGTTCTCATGTCTAATTCTCCTTTATAACGTCCGTTCATTCAAAACATCGTAACCATTTTACCACATTTTGTCCTTTTAAACATTGCCTGAACAGGATACAATGAGAGAAAAGAATTTTTTCAAAAAAGAGGCAGATAAATGAATCAAGAAATTGAAATTGAATTTAAATGTTTGCTGTCAAAAGAACAATTTGAGCAATTAGTTGAATCCTTTCAACCCGGCCCTTTTGCCACGCAGCATAACCATTATTTCGACACGGCTGACTTTTCACTGAAAGAAGCCGGGGCTGCTCTGCGCATTCGCGAAAAAAAGGGATGCGCTGAAATGACATTAAAGGAACCGGCTGAAGTCGGACTGCTTGAATCCACCGTTGCTCTCTCAATTGATGACGTAACTGCTGCCCTATCTGGTGCCATTCCGGATAACGATGTGATGGCTACTGCCCGTAAACGTGCCCCTGTGAATGAATTTCTTCATTTCGGCACATTGTCCACATCGCGGGCAGAAGTAGAGTATAAAGGCGGGGCTCTTGTTTTTGATCATAGCACCTATGTGAACCAAGAAGATTACGAGATTGAATATGAGGCAAAAGACCTTTCAGGTGAGCAGACTTTTCTTGCACTTCTAAATTCATTCAATATCGAATATAAACCGGCTAAAAATAAAATTCGCCGTTTTTATGATGCACAATTTCAAAACGGAGGCCATTAACATGGATACAAGCTTCTTTAATACGATGATTCGTTCAACGATGATAAATGCCTTGTCAGAAACGAGGAATCCTTCTCCTATTCCGACATCAACAGCTCATTCTATGGGCTTTGGATCCATTTTACAGCAAGCGCTTCTGCATGGATTTGAAATTATGAATGCAAATGAAACAATTCCCTCTGCCGGCGGGCCCGCTCTTTATACGAAAGCTGGTGCAGATATTTTATCGGCCAAAGCAACACATTATGATGAGATTATTACAAGAGCTGCCGACACATATCATGTGCCGAAAAAACTCATTCAATCTGTGATCAAACAAGAATCCAATTTTAATCCGAACGCTGTCAGCTATGCAGGCGCGTCCGGACTTATGCAAATCATGCCAGCAACCGCACGTGATCTTGGTGTACAAAATTTGTTTGACCCAGAACAAAATGTGTTTGGTGGTACCAAATATTTGCGTCAAATGCTCGACATGTTTGATGGCAACACAACACTGGCACTTGCAGCCTATAATGCCGGGCCAGGCAACGTAAAAAAGTACGATGGCATTCCGCCATTCAACGAAACACAAAATTATGTAAAAAAAGTAACCAGCTACTACAATGCGTAGAGCTGGTTTTTTTGTATGAAGCACTTCATTTGTTTTATAACAGAAGCCTTGTTAAAATGAATATACACTATGAAATAAAAGGAGAACATTTTATGGCCAAGCAATCCAATGTTCCATACGACATCATTGGCGAAGAACAGCTTTCAAAGCTAGTTGACGCATTTTACAGCCGTGTTTCGCAACATCCGGATCTTGCGCCGATTTTTCCTGATGATATGACGGAGACGGCTCGGAAACAGAAACAATTTTTGACACAATTTTTGGGCGGTCCTCCCATTTATACAGACGAACATGGACACCCTATGCTTCGGGCACGCCATATGCCATTTCCGATCACACCGGTACGGGCAGAAGCCTGGCTAACTTGCATGAATGCAGCAATGGATGAGGTGCAGTTACACGGAGAATTGCGGACTTTCTTTTTTGAACGGCTTACACAAACGGCACGCCACATGGTGAACCGGCCGAATGATAAGGATGATGTTCTGTGAATTCAATGCAATTACCTGATCGGATTTGCTCTAACCGGCAAAAACCACTCGAACTATATGTATTTGTTGATCCACTTTGTCCAGAATGCTGGGCTCTTGACCCGATACTTCGGAAGCTGCAGCTAGAATACGGACATTATTTTACGCTAAAGCAAGTGCTAACCGGAAAACTGTCCTCTTTAAATGCACCAAGACAGCCCCTTGCTGTTGAACATAGCGGACTTGCTTGCAATGAATCACTCTGGTTAGATGATACTGTTTCCTCACCTTTCCTTGCATCGATTGCGATCAAAGCAGCAGAACTGCAAGGAAGACGGGCGGGAAGTAAGTTTTTGCGTAAACTGCAAGAACAGTTTTTTTTAGACAGAGAGAATGTATCTGATATAGTTGTATTGAGCCGCTGTGCAGAAGAAGCGGGACTCGATAAAGGAGAATTTTTAAATGATATTCATTCTGCTGGAGCGACGAAAGCCTTTCAATGTGATATGACCATCACATGTGAAATGGATGTAGACAAAGCGCCAACAGTGGTGTTTTTCAATGAACGAATAGAAGATGAAGGCATTAAAATTGCTGGACTTTATTCTTATGATATTTACGTTCAAATTTTGCAGGAAATATTAGAAGAAATACCCGAACCGCTCGATCCACCGCCACTTGAAGAATTTATGCAATATTTCAGGATTGCGGCAACGACCGAAATTAGTGGAGTGTACGACTGTTCAGAAGTTTATGCTTTACGTGAAATGAAAAAGCTGCTGTTACAACAAAAAGTACGCAAAATCGATACAAAGCATGGTACCTTTTGGGAATACACACAATAAGAAAAGACGTCGTTGGCGCCTTATATTTTCAACAACTCCGCTTTTCAACAGTTCAACTTGAAGCGAGGTTGTTTTTTATTTATTTCATTTGTTTCATTTTAATAAAGGCAGATCTTGTCTTCAAAAGAAGACGAGATCTGTCGGTTGATGTTACCATTTTTACACTCAGCGATGGCTATTAGCACGACATCACTTAGGTTAATCAATGACATCAAACCATAATGGAGATGTATCTTCATGGTCCCAGTTATAATTTATCGTGATTTCTTTATCCTCCTTAATGTCAGCTATTGCAAAAAATGCTATCGATAAAATATCTGGTTTGTATATAAACGTCGCATTGGGAGTATATGAATGATTAAATAGCGATCCATATCCCAGAGCAATCGCTTTATGCTCATAATTTTCACCCCAAGTGAAGTAGTATTCAGAAAGTATTGTCTTCTTCAAATACTTCCATTCGGTTTGAGGGGATACTATAACAGGTGATACTTCAATACATTTACCTGCTTTAATATCACGTGTAGCATATACCCCTCTACCGTACTTTCCACTATCTTTTATACATAATGATTCCAAAGTGGTTTTCCCCTTCCTGGATGCTTGAACTTCCCCCAAGTTGGACGATTGAGATGGCGATTATTCTTCTAGTCAAGTTTATTTAGGCGCTTTTTTAAATAGCTGTTGCGTTTGCGAATAAAATTAAAGATAAACTCGGGTTCTTCATCGAATGTATCAATCGCTTTCTTTTTATAAGGATCTAGAATGATGTGTGGTCGTAGAGACTGATGGAGTGAAATTACCTTATGTTCTAAGTATTCGACTGTAAACTTAGTTTCCAAAGTTTCTTCTAATATGTTCCGATAAAGTTTGCGGAATTCTGGTACTTGCAGGAGAAGATTGCAAAGATGGTTTGCCTTCTTTCCTTTAATAGAAACGTAATTGTGCTCCATGATTCCACCGTCGACTTTTCGTCCCCATGTTGCATCATAGTCCCAAGGAATTATTTCGAACAAACCAGTCTCATTATTTCGGTACAGTGCATAGTTATGAGTAAACCCATCATTATTCATTGTACAAACAGCTCCAACGAGCCAGCGTAAAAAAGCCTCAATATTAAGGTAGCGAGGGATTTTATTAGGTAAATCAAATAGGGAAGTTGTGTTGATTTTGTATATTAATTCATGAAGGAGATCATCGTCTGATTTACTTCCTAACACTCGTCTATAACCCGAAAGAAGTGACTTTTTTCTCTTCCCATCTCTTGCTAGGGAAAAATTAGCATTATTGTTGACAGCATAATAAATGGCCCCCGAAGGAAGACCTCTCTTTTTCAAGAACAAATCATCAACGGACTCCAATTGCAAATAGACTCCTTTAAAAGAGCCATTTCGTATTAAATTTATATGTTGACTATTTGGCGATAGAATACCAAGATCCTGGAAAAAATCAAAAGAAAGTTTATTGCGGATAAGAGAGGGATCCCTGTATTCCGCATTGAGATGAATGATACGGGCCCCAGAGCATCTATTTGGATTGACAAATTCAATCCAGAAAGATCTTTTGCGAAATTTCCGCGTATAGGATCCCCGGTAGGCAATGTTAATATTATAGGTGACGTTTCCCACCTTTAAATAGGCGGAAACAGGGTTATCACTTGATACATCTCTTCTTAGATCATCTAGATTACTTTCTTTGATTATCAAAAAATAAGATGGAATTAGATAAGGCATACACTCTCTATCCTTTCTTTGATAATACCGATGCGCTCACGTATTATCTTTTTTCACTGTTATTATCACTATTGTACGCAGCTACTGAATAATAAAGGACATAAACTTAATTCATGATCTACAAATAAAAACCTAGAGATCATATCCTAGGTTTTGAATTTTATACAATATTTGATTATTTAATCTTAAGAAGTTTTTCTATTTAAATGATCTCAAATCAACTTTGGTACTATACTCACTTTTTTGAATGATCCTTTAATTTAGTCTATAGAGTACTATTTAAGAATTAAATGCTTCCGCCTGATCAATGGATGATTGATCAAGCAGAAGCATTTGTTTGCTCTATCTTCTCTATTATCGTTTCCTTTTAGAACCTTTGCTTTTATGTTTACCAGTGCTTGTTTTACCAGTTGTAGTACAGTTTCATCAGTTGTAGTACAACCAGTGCTTGTTTTACCTGTACTCGTTGTTTTTCTTTTAGGTCTTTTCCCTTTAGGACCCTTCCCTTTAGGACCTTTTCCTTTAGGTCCTTTCCCTTTATGTTTACCAGTGCTTGTTTTACCAGTTGTAGTACAACCAGTGCTTGTTTTACCAGTTGCAGTACAACCAGTACTTGTTTTATCAGTTGTAGTACAACCAGTGCTTGTTTCATCAGTTGTAGTACAACCAGTGCTTGTGGTCTGGTACCTTTTTTTCTTATTTCTATCTTTCCCCACAAATATCCCTCCCTTTTAATTGAATACAAATACAGTGTATGCAAGCGGTCACAAATATGAACCAATGGAGCACCTATTTAGCATTTTCAAAAAAAAAGAATATTCAATCATAAAAGAGGTTATAAAAATAATTTATAAAAGCCTACAGAATAAATATGATGGCTAGGGAGGGTCTATAAACGTAAAAGTTAACCTCACTTGGCTAGACTACGCTATTTGTTAATAAGCAAATCGTTCGTAAAGATACACTCGTATTGATTATCAAAAGTCAGACTAACCTTTCCTATGAATGTTACATTAATTATTTAGATATAACGCCATTTTGGTATGTCATTTCGGTAGTAGCGCTCCTACAAGAAACATTCGTTGAAAACTAGCGAGAGACAATTTGACTTGCGAAAAGAAGTGGTGATTAAACTGTTTGATTCTGCGGTTTATGTTCATCATCTAACTGATATGAGTTTTTATCTCAATTAGAAAAAGCCCCGCCAAAGCGGAGCTTTTCCTTACGAACAAAGGGGATGGAAGAAATTTTTCACAGTCAAACAAAGGGGTATATGTTTATAAGTGATCAATTTCACACCCTTATCCTATCATACTTGGCATACATATTGCAAGACGTGTCTGATCCATTCACTTGATTGTCATAACAATGGATTTGACAGTATTAAATCCCATATTAAGACAACAATTTTTCCATTTCTTCAAGTGACTGTTCAAACACTTTGCACGCAGATTCAATAGCATCAGCTGCCGTCATATCTACACCCGCACTCTTTAATACGTCAATTGGATCAGCTGAGCTGCCTGCCTTCAAAAATTCATTAATGTATCGTTCTGCAGCGGGCTCGCCGTCTTCTAAAATTTGTGAAGACAACGCAATCGCCGCACTTAAACCAGTCGCATATTGATATACATAATAATTATAATAGAAATGTGGAATTCGTGCCCATTCAAGGGCAATTTCTTCATCAATGACCATATCGTCGCCAAAATATTTTTTATTTAATTCATAATACGCCTCGCTTAATCCGTCCGCTGTCAATGCTTCTCCATTTTGCGCTTTTTCATGAACAAGATGTTCAAATTCAGCAAACATCGTCTGGCGGAATACCGTACCGCGGAACGTTTCCAAAAAGTGATTCAACAAGTACATACGCTTTTTCGCATCTTCTGTCGTTTTCAGCAAATAGTCATTCAATAGCGATTCGTTGCACGTGGATGCCACTTCCGCAACAAAAATTGAATAATCACCATAAATATATGGCTGATTCCCACGCGTATAGTAACTGTGAATGCTGTGACCGAATTCATGAGCGAGTGTAAATAAGTTATTTACATTATCTTGCCAGTTCATTAAAATGTATGGATTCGTGCCATACGCACCGGATGAATACGCCCCGCTGCGTTTCCCTTTATTTTCAACAACGTCCACCCAGCGGCCTTCAAGCCCTTGTGCGAGAATGCCATTATACTCTTCCCCAAGCGGTTTCAATCCTTTCAATAAAAGGGCCTTTGCTTCATCATAATTCACGTCAAACTTGCCTTCTGCGACGAGCGGCGTGTACAAATCGTACATATGCAGCTCATCGAGGCCAAGTACTTTTTTACGCAGCGCGATATACCGGTGCAAAAGCGGTAAGTTTTTATTGATGGTGCTGACGAGATTGTCATACACCTCTTCCGGAATATGATTACGTGATAACGCAGATTCACGCGCACTTCCATAATGTCTGACATGAGCGGAAAAATTATCTTTTTTAATTTGCCCTGATAACGTAGAAGCAAACGTGTTTTTGAATTTTCCATATGTTGCGTATACCGCTTTAAATGCTTCTTCGCGCACACGGCGGTCTGATGACTCTAAAAAGCGAACATAATTGCCATGCGTTATTTGCACGTTTTCCCCATTTTCATCTTGAATGACCGGAAACTCAAGATCTGCGTTATTCAGCATCCCAAACGTTGCACTTGATGATCCAAGTACGTCTGACGCCTGTGCCAGCAAGTTCTCTTCCACCGCCGACAATACGTGTGGACGCTGCTTATTCAAATCATCAAGCACTTTTTTGTAAAGTAAAAGCGGCTCGTAGGAAGCAACAAAGCCATTAATTTTTTCCTCATTAATAGACAAAATTTCTGGATCAGCAAACGACAATGCGCCGGCAATTTGTGTATACAGCATCTTCGCCCGGTCATTCATTCCTTGATAATGGCCATTTTGTGTATCTTCATCGTAACGCATATGTGCATACGTATACAGCCTGCCCATGCGCTCTAAAAGTGTATCCTGCCACGTAAAAAACGAATATAGCTGCTCTGCACTGTTACCGAGTGTGCCATTATAAGAGGCCGCAGCACCAGCAAGCTTCCCGATCGCTTTAAATTCTTCTTCCCACGCTGTATCTGTTTCAAAAATATCTTCCAGACGCCACTTTAATTCTTCCACAATCTCACTGCGTGCCGGAAGCTGTTTTACTTGATTGTCTGCCACGTTAAAAAACCTCCTTCTATTTATAAACCATTCTCCTTCTTTATTGTATATTCCTTTATCTTATTCCTCAAAAAATCAGCCTGTCTATAATTCGTTTTTCATGTAAGAGACAAAATTCTTCTTCTCTCCGTATTTTTCCACCCCTCGATTGACTGTCTATCCCTCTTTTTATCTTGATTTCTTTAAGAAGCGCTACGTAATCTTCTGCTGCTTGTTCCGGTGTCATCATCGGAGCGAGCGGCATGATCGTTTCTTTTAAATGACCCTTCTGAATCCGTCTGCGGACAATGTTTGCCGCTTCTTTCGCCGATCCGTTTTTACGATCATATGCAATATAAAACTGCCACTCGGCCGCATGATTACGAATGGCCATGCCGCTTCGTACCGGCAGACCGATTTCTTCCGACAATAAGTGTGGATTTCGACCTGATTCATAAACAGTTCGAAAAAACGGATGATTTCGTGCATTGCTGTAATTAAGCGATTGGTCAATCCATTTTCGTTTTTCATCAAAAAAGGGTGCTAGTGGATACGTAAATTCAGTTAAAAATACAGCAGACGGCGGAAAGGGCATATCCTCTACTTTTACATCAAGGCGCACTGCCAGACAGAGCGATATAGTTACCGGTATGATCCGTCCATAAATGGTGAAAAACTTCAAATCTGGGCAATACGAAATGAAATAAAAGCCAAGCTGTGCATGATAGCGTAAAAAAAGCCGTTGAAACGGTGTTAATTTCACATATCGCCCTTTTCGTTCAATCGAAGGACCACCATATATCCAAAACGGATTTAAACCGCCCACCCTATATTTCTTCGTCCGTTCCCGGAATAACGAAGCTGAGATGGTTGAACATTGGTATTCAACGGCAATCGTTCCTGATAATATATCAGGCCGCTGCGATCCATTGGGCAGACGTGCTTCCATTACAGCATCGTGCGTTCTTGTTATCCAGTTAAATAAATCGATTTTGGCTGCAAGGTGACGTGGTGATTCATGTTCAGAAAAAGAGTCACAGGAAGAGTATGTTTCGTGAGCAAAGTGCGGAATGTTGACATCTCCCGCTTTAATGACGACCGGGCAGCCGCACTGCGGGCAAAAATGAGGGGTTTTTTTCAAACTTAATGCTGTCTGTTTCGCATCAGTTCCGGCAAGCACAACGGAAGATCCATTTATATCGACTGCCGCTAGCATATAACCACTTCCTTTCACACTGTATGATTCGACATATGATTAGGAATTCCTTTTAGTTAAACGTCATACATGATCAAAATCTCCACTTAAAATCCTTCTTTCTACGCAGGTCGACAAAAAAGCCTTCTGAATCAGAAGGCTCTCCCATTATGAAAAGTATTGGCGTACTGTTTCAAATACATTTTCATTTATTACACATTTTCCGTATTCTTGCAGCGTATGAATGGTCATTCGTGATTCGTGCGTATATTCAAGCAAAATGCTAAGCGCATCGTCAATAGCTTTTTCTCCAAATAGCTCTTCTTCAAATTCAACAAATAAATAATAGCGGTTTTCATGTGCGTAAAGAGATGTGATCAAATGATCGAGACCGCCACGATTGCTAATCGTAATGACATCTTCAAAATCTTGGAACGAAAGAACAAAATCAAGTGGTTGTTCATCTTCTTCCGCCCGATCAAAATGCTCTTCAAGCAAGTCTTCAATCTGTCCTTCTACATCAAGCTTATCACTTGTGAATGGAAGCTCAAGCTTTTGGCCGTCTTTCGTTAAGTTTGCTTGTGTTACTAAAATTTCAAGCCCTTTATCAAGTGCATGCACTTGAATCCAGAGGGGACCATCCACTGTGAAATCTTCTTCATCATGGACTTCCTCCATCATATCCCAGAACAGTTCTTCGCTCCGCTCCCTGTTGTACCAGATTTCTTCGCGATCAAATCCCCGTTCTTCTATATCAACATACGATATGAAAAACTTCACCGTATTCTCATTAATGCGTTCGATTTCCATAATTGCGGTCTCTCCCTTCCATTTAGAGGGTTGTCGGGAGTACGGAAAATAAACTCCTCATCCCTTTGTTCTATTGTATGATAAACAGGTCATAAATGAAAATAGAAAGACTCCAAAATCGGAGGGCTGTCCGCTTATTCTATCTGAATTTTTTGATTTATTCAAGTGAATTATACAAAAAAAATCCCTGCATGATTGGCAGGAATTCTCTCTTCATTAGTTAACCATACGCCGTGCTTCCAGCAACTGGAACGTACGAACTTTCCTTGGTAAAAAGCGGCGGATTTCATCTTCATTGTAACCGACTTGCAAGCGCTTTGCATCCATAATAATTGGACGGCGAAGCAATCCCGGATTTTGGCGAATCAATTCAAACAAATCTTGAAGTGGAAGCGTTTCAAGATCTACATCCAATTTTTGAAAAGTCTTTGAACGTGTTGAAATGATTTCATCTGTTCCATCCTCCGTCATACGCAAAATCTCTTTAATTTCGTTAATGCTTAACGGTTCAGAGAAGATATTGCGTTCCACGTAAGGTATTTCGTGTTCTTCCAGCCATGCTTTCGCTTTACGGCAAGATGTGCAGCTTGGTGATGTGTATAGTGTAACCATTCCTCATTCACACTCCTTAATTAAAATGTATAATACCTGTCAATTTACACCTGTAAATTTGAGGAATTGAACGTTCATGGAGATTTCAAATAGTTAGTGAAACTCCTCAACAACCGGCTACATTAGTATTATACCATGAAATGACATTCATTGAATATGATTTTCATTATATCGTAAAAATTATGTGTTTTGTTCTACACAATAGATTATACCCGAGAAATATGTCCACTAAACGTCAAAATCATTTTTTAAACAAGTATAAATGGTTTTAAAATATTTTCATTTCGTTCTTCTTCAAAAGAGAGTGTCCGCTCAACCGATTCAAATGGCGCACCGTATATTTCTGTATCTTTATATTTATGAATGTCGCGATAGGTTGTCACCATTGCATCATAAATGACTTCTTCATCTGCCTCATTTGGGCTCCAATATAAAATTTCCATAACTGTGTCTTGCCCCGTTGTCAACGACCGCCGGCAATAGCCAATTTTTGATGCGTGCTGAAATTCCTCTCTCGCATAAAAGCGTAGCCTTTTTTCCGTATCAGTGTCTTCATAGTGTACGGGTTCAACTTCGAGAATAACCGGTTTGTTTTTCGACTTTAATTTATTGATCAGCTGTTTACCCAGCCCTTGTCCCCGCGCCTCCCGCGACACAAACAAATAGTCGACGAAAACAAACCCGTTAAACTCCACGTAAATAAGCACATGGTGAGGGCCTTCATCTTTATGGTACACATCACCGCGCTCTTTTAAAAGTAAATCCATCTGCTCTTTTGATTTCATTTCTTCAATTGGAAAATATTGATTCAATTTTTTATACCAGTTCATGCATTTCTCCTTTGTTAAATAATTTTTTGGGAACATGTTCTTTATTAGTATAAGCATAGTTCTAATTTGATTACAACCGCGCACTCCTTGAATATTCAGTCTGCTTTGTTTATAATCAAACTCATAATAATGATAAAGCGAAGTGAGAATTGACTTATGATGAAAACGATTTTTTCCGGCATTCAGCCGAGTGGAATGATCACACTAGGAAATTATATTGGCGCATTAAAACAGTTTGTAGAACTGCAAGATGATTATAATTGTTATTTTTGCATCGTCGATGAGCATGCCATTACCGTACAGCAAGATCGTCTTGAATTACGAAAAAATATTCGCAGTCTGGCAGCGCTTTATGTCGCCGTTGGACTTGATCCAGCAAAAGCAACATTGTTCATTCAATCCGAAGTGCCCGCACATGCGCAAGCAGGATGGATGCTACAGTGTGTTGCCTATATTGGTGAGCTTGAGCGTATGACACAGTTTAAAGACAAATCAGCAGGCAAAGAAGCGGTCTCAGCGGGTCTCCTTACTTATCCGCCATTGATGGCTGCCGATATTTTGCTCTATAATACGGATATTGTGCCGGTTGGCGAAGATCAAAAGCAGCATTTAGAATTAACACGTGATTTAGCGGAACGCTTTAACAAAAAATACAATGATATTTTTACGATTCCTGAAGTGCGCATTCCGAAGGAAGGCGCGCGCATTATGTCTTTGCAGGAACCGACGAAAAAAATGAGCAAGTCTGACCCGAATCAAAAAGCATTCATCACACTTCTCGATGACCCGAAACAAATTGAAAAAAAAGTAAAAAGTGCGGTCACAGATTCTGATGGCATCGTAAAATATGATAAAGAAAACAAACCAGGCGTTTCCAACTTGTTGTCCATTTGTGCTGCCTTTGAAGGTGTACCTGTTGCGGAAGTCGAAAAGCGATTTGATGGAAAAGGGTACGGCCATTTCAAACAAGAAGTGGCCGACATCATTATTCGTAATCTTGCTCCCATTCAATCCCGCTATCATGAGCTTATTAACTCAGATGAACTGGATCGTATTCTTGATGAAGGTGCAGAAAAAGCGCGCCGTACAGCAGGCAAAACGCTTAAGAAAATGGAAAATGCAATGGGCCTCGGCCGTAAACGTAAATAAAAGAATCCCGCCAAACTGATTGGCGGGGTTTCTTTCTATGTGGCTACACTCATCTCATGCTCATACATTTTCTCGAAAAATGGACGCCCTTTAATAATTTGACCGCATATTTGTTCATGTCGTGAGCTCCATCCAATTTTTACTGACTCACTAAATGTGCTCGCTGCCATATCCCAATCCATTTCTCGAATCTCTTCATATCGCTCCGGCATCCATTCCGTCAGCCAATACTTTAACTCGGGTACATTTTTTGATTCAATAAGCTGATCAACAGCGAGTAATAATAACTGCTTTAACTGCCGTTCTTTCCGCGTCAGACCGGTCATCCATTCGGGTGCTGGCTCAATTAAGCTGTATGTTTTCTCATTCATTTCTGGAAAATAAAATGGTTCTGCTGCATGACAGTCCGCCATTTCACGGACAATTAGTTCATGCTGTGGCATAAGGCGACTTTTTTTCACAGGTACACGGTACCCCATCGTCTCAATCGCCATCATTCGTTCTCCGTCTGAAGCAATAAAACAGTATTCCAACATTTCCACCTTACTGCCTTTTCGAATAAACGCTTTGCTTTCAATTTTTTTCAATAAATCATCAGGTAGTTCTCCTAGCGAATTTTCCATATAATCCATGGCTGATTTTCTCACAATCAATACAGGGACCTGATCCAACATCACCATGCCGTCATCTTTACGCCACTCATGAAACAGACATACATTGCATCCATTTTCTTCTCCCTCAAACCAGTTGACCCATACATCATGAAGGTATAGCATCAAATTCCTCCTTGAACTCCTTATTATGGGTTCATTATCGTCACGTTTCCGTTAATTTATTCCTTCAAACCCAAAATAATGAGTATCCAGCCAAGGAAAAATAAATAACATTCTGGCCTACTGATTGTAAAAGATAAATAATCTGTCCATGTTATACCTGCTGCAAGAAAATTGAAATACATAATAAAACTAACACCGCCAGCAACAGCAAAGCCGTATCCTGTTAAAAAGATCATGAATCGCATCTGCTCACATCCCCGCTGCTTGTCCTGTATGTATATGCGGCACCAAGACAAAAAAAAACAGGCCGCGGCCTGTTTTAAGATTAATCATTATATTTGGTTAACACGATCGTTGCATTGTGACCGCCAAATCCGAGTGAATTGCTCAGCGCGGAACGAACTTCTTGCTTTCGTGCTTCATTCGGCACATAATCCAGATCACATTCCGGATCGGGATTGACTAAATTAATCGTTGGCGGTACAAGATCATTTTTAATAGTCAACGCCGTGAAAATCGCTTCCACTCCACCTGCTGCACCGAGCATATGTCCCGTCATTGATTTCGTAGAGCTAATCGAAAGTTTTCGTGCATGGTCGCTGAAAACCGTTTTAATGGCATCTGTTTCGTACTTATCATTGTACGGTGTACTTGTACCATGTGCATTGATATAATCAATATCTTCTGGTGCAAATCCTGCATCATTAATGGCCATTTGCATTGCACGTGCTCCGCCTTCACCTTCTGGCGTAGGTGCTGTAATATGATAAGCATCACCTGTCGAACCATATCCAACAATTTCCGCATATATAGTCGCACCACGTTTTTTCGCGTGCTCCAATTCTTCAAGAACGACAATACCTGCTCCTTCGCCAATGACAAACCCATCACGATTTGAATCGAAAGGACGGCTTGCTGTTGCTGGATCGGGATTACTTGAAAGCGCCGTATTTGAACAGAAACCAGCTACGGACATTTGGGTAATCGGAGCTTCTGCACCACCTGAAATCATCGCATCTGCATCGCCGCGTTGAATCACTTTAAACGCATCTCCAATGGAGTTTGTGCCCGATGCACATGCGGTTACGGTACATGAGTTTACTCCTTTTGCACCTAAATAAATGGATACTTGTCCTGATGCCATATCAGGAATGATCATCGGCACAAAAAACGGACTGACCCGGCGATAGCCGCGCTCTAAAAATATTCTATATTGGTTTTCAAATGTTTCCATACCGCCAATACCCGAACCGATCCAGACACCGATGCGTGGCGCATTTTCATCATTAATATCAAGGTTCGCATCAGCAACCGCCATTTTCGCCGCTGCAACAGCATATTGAGTGAAACGATCCATTTTACGTGCTTCTTTTTTTTCCATAAATTGTTCAGGATCAAAGTCTCTAATTTCTGCCGCCACTTTGGCAGGATAATCGTCTGCGTTCAATCTGGTTAACTGCTTAATACCACTTTTTCCTGTTGTGACGCTTTCCCAGGCCTCTTCTATTGTACTTCCAACCGGTGAAACAATGCCGAGACCGGTAATGACTACTCTTCGCTTTTCCACGTTTTCCACCTCTTCATTGTATTCTGCTATTAGCGTCCCCACTTCATCGCGATAGCGCCCCATGTTAACCCTCCGCCAAAACCGACCATCACAATAACATCATCATCTTTAATCTTTCCCTTTTCCAATTCTTCTACAAATGTAATCGGAATCGACGCAGATGATGTATTACCAAATTGATTGATCGTCACCGACATTTTTTCAGGCGGCAAACCGAGACGTTCACGGGATGATTCCATAATGCGAATATTTGCCTGATGGGGCATTAAAAAGTCAACATCATCTTTTGTTAAACCCGCTTTTTCGATCACGTTAATCGCTGATTCACCCATTTGACGAACAGCAAATTTAAATACTTCACGGCCATTCATTTTTACGTATTCATCCTGATATAAATGCTTCGCTCCCCGTCCATCTGCACCGAGTTCAAATGAAAGGATACCCCTCCCATCTGCAACTGGCCCTAGAATAGCCGCTCCAGCACCATCTCCAAATAAAACGGCTGTATTACGGTCTTCCCAGTCAACGGATTTTGACAATTTTTCCGCACCAATGACGAGAATATGTTTATACGTGCCTGTTTCCACAAACTGTTTCCCTGTAATGATGGCGTACATAAACCCCGCACATGCTGCACTTATATCCATCGCTGCCGCATTTACTGCACCGATTTCGTGTTGAATCAAACATGATACAGAAGGAAAACGTTGATCCGGTGTCACCGTTGCTGTAATGATAAGATCAATTTCTTCCGGATGGATCCCTGCATGCTCAATCGCTTTTTCCGCTGCTTTAATCGCCATGTACGACGTGTCGACATCATCTCCAGCAATACGGCGTTCTTCAATACCTGTACGCGTGCGAATCCATTCATCTGACGTATCCATTCTTTTTTCCAGATCGGCATTCGTCACCACATTTTCCGGAATGTATCTGCCCATTCCCCATATTCCAGCGTTCATCAAAACGCACCTTCTTTCACATACATTAGTAATATCAATTATTAAGACTTGGTCCTAATTTTACTGAAAACAATTCACGATTGCAACTAAAAAAACGAAAGCGGACTCCTATGACTAGGAACCCGCTTTCATCTATCAATGTTTCTCAATAGGATCGTTTGGAATAAGCGCTGTCAAAATGAACAACAAAATCGTAGCGATAACGGCAATCAAAATACCTGTTTCAACATGAAACGGAGCGCCGTTCATCGATGACACAACGTATACAACCATTTCAGACAAGACAAGTGTCCAAACAAATGTCATAATATATTGCACGGGTAAACCTCCTTCACCTTACATTTATGTACTCTGTTCATAATCTTAGCATATTACGGGATCAGCGGCATGAAAAAGTTTTTCTTTTTCTTGACGATTTTTGCAGTAAAATAAAGGGAAACTGCATTCAGTGGGGGTTTTCTTCATCCCCCACTGGATGTTAGTTGAACCAATCGGGCTTTTACGGGCAGTAATCCCCCGCTTAGAAGTCTTGATAGCGGGGGATTACTGCCCGTTAATGCGGGATAAAAATAAAAGAATCTAGGCCATAACCTGGATAAAAAAGGGAGATAATACGATGGATAACAAACAGATGGAATTTATGCAAATTGCGATGAACTACTTACCGGATGCACAGGAAAAAATGAAAGAAGCCGGTATCGAATTCTCACCTGCGATGGCAGAGCCCTTTTTTGGCTTATTTATGAACGTCATGCAAGAAGCGTACGAACTCGGCAAAAAAGATGCACAAACGGAAAAATAAGAAAAAGCGGTGCTGTCCATAATGCAGCACCGCTTTTTATCTCATTACATATTGTTTCTAACCACTTACATCGTTTTATGACCATTCTCTGACCATCACTTTCTAACAATGAGTTCCCCTTCTTTTACATCAATGACTGCCGTTGCACCTGGCAAAATTTCACCTGCAATAATTGCACGTGCTACTTTTGTTTCAATTTGCCGTTGAATAAACCGTTTCAATGGACGGGCACCGAAGACTGGATCATACCCTTTTTCGACAATGATATCTTTTGCCTCATCCGTTACAGAAAGGGTAATTCCCCGATCTTCAAGACGTTCATCCAATCCAGCCAAAAGTTTACTTGCAATGCCTTTTAAATTGGCTTGTGTGAGTGGTTTAAATAGCACGACATCATCGACCCGATTCAAAAACTCCGGACGGAAATGAGCATGTAGCTGATTCATCACATTAGTTTTTGCTTCTTCCGGAATTTCTCCTTCGCCTTCTATTTCAAGCAAATGAGATGATCCAATATTAGACGTCATAATGAACACTGTATTTTTGCAGTCCACCATGCGCCCTTGCGAATCGGTAATCCGGCCATCATCAAGTATTTGCAGCAATATATTAAACACATCCGGATGCGCTTTCTCCACTTCATCCAGTAGCACAACAGAATATGGACGGCGGCGGATCGCTTCAGTCAGCTGACCTCCTTCTTCATATCCAACATACCCTGGAGGTGCTCCAACAAGCCTCGATACAGAGTGTTTCTCCATATACTCCGACATGTCAAGACGAATCATCTGCTCATCACTGTCAAACAGTACATCGGCAAGTGTCTTTGCCAGCTCCGTTTTCCCGACCCCGGTTGGCCCAAGGAATAAAAAAGAGCCGATTGGACGATTTGGATCTTTAATGCCTGCCCGCGCCCGCAATACTGCATCACTGACTAGCGACACTGCTTCATCCTGTCCGATCACCCGTTCATGTAAAATGTCCTCAAGACGCAGTAACTTTTCCCGTTCACCTTCTACCAGTTTCGTTACCGGAATACCCGTCCAGCGTGCAACAATCGATGCAATTTCTTCCTCGGTTACTTCTTCACGAAGGAGCCGGTTCTCTCTTTCATCCGCAGTGCCCGCTTCCAATTCTACTAATTCTTTCTCTACGGCCGGAATTTGTCCGTGGCGCAGTTCAGCTGCTCGATTTAAATCATAACGGCTTTCCGCATCTTCTAGTTCACGGCGCAGACGGTCTAGTTCTCCCCGCTTCTCTTTCACATCCATAATTGCTTCTTTTTCGCCCATCCATTGGGCTTTCATCGTGTCTGCTTGTTCTTTTAAATTGGATAATTCCTTTTGAATGTGAACGAGACGCGTAGCACTTTCTACATCTTTTTCTTTTCGTAAGGCTGCTTCTTCAATTTCAAGCTGCATAACACGTCTCATTACGGCATCGAGTTCCGTCGGCATCGAATCAATTTCCGTCCGGATCATCGCACATGCTTCATCCATCAAGTCAATTGCTTTGTCTGGTAAAAAACGATCTGTAATGTAGCGGTTGGACAAGGTGGTAGCCGCAACGAGCGCCCGGTCGTGAATATTCACGCCATGATGAATTTCAAATCTTTCTTTTAAGCCACGCAAGATCGAAATGGTATCTTCAATCGTCGGTTCTGATACGAGTACGGGCTGAAAACGCCGCTCCAGCGCGGGATCTTTTTCAATGTATTGGCGGTGTTCATCAAGTGTCGTTGCACCGATACAATGAAGCTCTCCTCGTGCGAGCATCGGCTTGAGCATATTGCCGGCATCCATCGATCCTTCTGTTTTCCCCGCACCGACAATGGTATGAATTTCATCAATAAACAATAAAATATTGCCGTCGCTTTTCTTTACTTCATTCAACACCGCTTGTAACCGTTCTTCAAACTCCCCGCGAAATTTTGCACCAGCAATAAGTGAACTCATATCAAGCGAAAAAATCGTTTTATCCTTCAACCCATCTGGTACATCTTTGCGAACAATTCGCCAGGCTAATCCTTCTACAATAGCGGTCTTTCCTGTCCCCGGCTCTCCAATTAATACTGGATTGTTTTTCGTTTTCCGCGATAAAATACGAATCACATGCCGGATTTCATCATCACGGCCAATGACTGGATCGATTTTCCCTGCGCGCACTTCTTCAACTAAATCACGCCCATATTTTGCTAGTGCTTCGTAGCCTGCTTCTGGATTTTGTGTCGTCACTTTTTCATTCCCCCTGATCTCTTGAATGGCTCTTAAGATAGCCTTTTCCGTCACATTTTCTTTTTTCAATACGTCTACAATCACTTTGCCTGCTGAAAAAATTGATGCAGCCATATGTTCAACAGATAAATACGCATCATCAAATTCTTTTTGAATATTCGTTGCTTTTTGAAACCATGCGTTCAATGCACTTGATAAATAAGCACCGTACTGCGCGTCTCCAGAAACGATCGGCTTTATTTGAATCGCTTGCTGCAGGGCGCGGAGCAACACAGCTTTTTTCATTCCTGCACGTTCGAGAATCCGGCTGAACAATCCGACTTCTTTTGAAGCGAGTGCCATCATCATGTGTACGGTGTCCACGTCAGAATGATTTCGTTCAACGGCGCTTTGCTGAGCTGAAGTAAGTGCTTCTTGCATCGTATATGTCATGTTGTCCATCTTCACCTAAAAACCCCCTTGACCTTTCTTGACCTTTCATTCATTTTAATTTATCCCCTTCTTTTTGGCAAAGAAAATGGTTTGAAAAACTTATTTTATACTTATAAATAACTAGTTGTTATGCACACTTAACACCTTTACAATAGGAGATAAGGAGGTTGGACTCGAGTGGTATTTGATCCGTCGCTTTTACGTACACTGGAAGCCTTATTTGCAGAAGAGCAACATGTGCGATCGTTTAAAAAAGGCACTTACTTGTTTCAAGAAGGAGATTCAGCATCTAACATTTTCTGGATGCAGTCTGGCAAAATACAGATTAGCAAATTTATACCGGATGGCCGTGAGTTGACCATTCGGATTTCAAAAGCTCACGATATGCTGATTGAAATGGCACTGTTTGAAGAAGATGCGAATTATACAATGAATGCGAAAGCCATCGAATCTGGTGAAGCACTTGTCATCTCCCGCCACAAATTAGAATCAGCGTTGTCATCAAAAACGGAATTAATGGTGCATTGGCTTCGCTATACACATAACAACCATTTACGGACGCAGTCAAAGCTTCGTGATCTCGTCTTAAACGGAAAAAAAGGCGGTGTTTATTCAACACTAATCCGGATGGGTAACACATTTGGGGAAAAAACGGCAGAGGGTCTACAAATAAATGTGTCGCTGACGAACCAAGAAATGGCGAACTTATGCGGCACGTCCCGTGAAGTCGTCAACCGGCTGCTTTCGGAACTGAGAAAAGAAGGCATTATTAAAATGAAGCGTAACCGCATCACATTATGCGACATTGATTATTTAAAACAGGAAATTAACTGTGAAAACTGTCCGATTGATCTGTGCCAAATTGATTAAAAAAGATGGAGGATCCCCAGATATCTGAGTCCTCCATCTTTTTTATTGAATGCCTAATGCAATTTTTGCATAGCGTGACATCATGTCGCGTGACCATGTCGGCGTCCATACGATGTTCGCTTCGACTTCTTTCACCTCTGGAATATCGGCAAGCGCTGCTTTCACTTGATCGACGATAACCCCAGCAAGTGGACAACCCATTGACGTCAATGTCATCGTAATTGTTGTTTTTCCTTCCTCGTCCATATCAACGTCATAGACGAGCCCAAGGTTGACGATGTCAATACCGAGTTCCGGATCGACAACCTGCTCAAGCGCACCCATAATATTTTCTTTTAAATCTTGATCCATGTTGAAAAACACTCCTTCCTTTTCTCATCTCTTCTTATCATAACAGACAAATATATAAATAAACAAAAAGCCTGCCTCTTTACAAATAAGGACCCTACCCTCTACACTTAAAAGGAGAAACAGGAAAAGGAGAGAGAGATGCAGAATGGAAAAACATTTAATTGTACTTGATCTCGATGGAACGCTATTGACGGATGAAAAAACGATCTCTTCCCGAACAAAGCAAACGATTCATGCCGCAATGGAGCAAGGCCACGAAGTAATGATTGCAACAGGCCGCCCTTTTCGCTCTAGTATGCCATATTACAGCGAGCTTGGATTAAAAACACCGATCGTCAACTTTAATGGGGCATTCGTTCATCACCCTGGCAATGCGGGATGGGGAATGTTCCATGAACCGATGGAGTTAAAAACAGCAATCGATATCGTTGAAGCATGTCAATCGTTCACTTTTCATAATATCATCGCTGAAGTACTCGATGATGTCTATCTCCACTATCACGATGAAAAACTCATCAATGTATTCGAAATGGGAAGTG
Organism: Domibacillus mangrovi; assembly: GCF_001906925.1. GTDB lineage: Bacteria > Bacillota > Bacilli > Bacillales > Domibacillaceae > Domibacillus > Domibacillus mangrovi. The sequence goes on along the minus strand of NZ_MRWQ01000012.1, from coordinate 68,165 downwards.
CCGGCATTACAAGCGGTGATTTGCGCAACATGCTGACGGATCATCCAACGAGTATGCTCATTCACGCGACAGAAGAACAGGTGCCAGAAATACGACGGCATTTAAGCGATGTTCATGCCGAAGTGATCGATCACCGGCGTTGGACAGCCCCATGGCATGTTGTTGAAATCGTTAAAAGCGGCATGAGCAAAGCAGTTGGCTTAAAGCGCATTTCCGACTGGATGGGCATTCCGCCCGAACGCATTATTGCTTTCGGTGATGAAGACAATGACTTAGAAATGATCGAGTTTGCCGGCACCGGTGTCGCAATGGGCAACGGGATTAAGGAATTAAAATCGATCGCGAATGAAACGACCGCTTCAAATCAAGAAGACGGCATTGCCCTTTTTCTAGAAGAACGGTTATCGCTAAACCTACACGTTTAAACTGAATAAACAAGGATGGTTACGATGGAACGCATTCAATTAACAAATGATCTGTCATTTTCCCGATTCATTCACGGATCATGGCGGCTTGCCGACTGGCAATATTCTACTAAAAAAACACTTGATTTAATTGAGCACGCAATGGAGCGTGGGATTACAACGTTCGATCATGCTGATATTTATGGAGGCTATACATGTGAAACGCTATTTGGCGACGCACTAAATGAAAAACCGTCATTGCGTTATCAAATGGAACTCGTCACGAAATGCGGCATCGTTTTGCCATCTGAACAGCTTCCTAAACATTATAATACGACGAAATCCCATATTATCGCGTCTGTTGAGCAATCATTGCGTAACTTGCGAACGGACTATATTGACTTGCTGCTTATTCATCGACCTGATCCGTTTATGGACCCTCATGAAACGGCCGATGCATTTGTTCAGTTAAAAGAAGCGGGGAAAGTACGCCACTTTGGTGTGTCCAACTTTAAAGATCATCAATGGCGTATGCTTGAATCATACATGACGTTTCCGCTCGTAACAAATCAGTTAGAGTTATCTGCCTATCATCTTGAAAACTTCGAAGACGGCACACTTCATTTATGCCAGGAAAAACGAATTGCACCTATGGCCTGGTCGCCACTGGCAGGCGGTTCTATTTTTAATGGGACCGATGAAAAAGCGGTCAGACTTCGGCAAACACTTCAAGATGTCGGCCATGAAATCGGTGCAGACAGAATAGACGAAGTCCTTTACGCATGGCTCATTCGTCATCCGGCGCAGATTATGCCGATCATTGGTTCCGGCAAAAAAGAACGGATTGACGCTGCTGTAAAATCGCTCGATCTATCACTCAATCATGGCCAATGGTTTGCTATTTTGCACAGTTCTATGGGCCATAGTGTCCCATAAAGTGAAACTTCATTCAGTGGGGTTAGATTTACAGGATGTGAATTATGCAGACGTTGTCACAGGACGTGACGTTCTTAGTCTGCCTTCCTCTTAGCCCTACTGAATAAACAGGAACTCAAGTAAAGAGCGCCGCGTCCTGTGGCAAGACCTTAGTAACCGGCTTCAGCCGGCCCGAACCAATCGGGCTTTTACGGACAGTAGATCCCCCGCTTATCCACCTTTTCTTTTCGACATCTTTAAGCGAGGGTCTTACTGCCCATTAATGCGGGATAAAGTAATACTTCATTCAGTGGGGTTTTCTTCATCCCCCACTGAATGTTAGTTGAACCAATCGGGCTTTTACGGGCAGTTGATCCCCTGCTTATCCTTCTTTTCTTTTCGAAGTCTTGAAGAAGGGGATCTTACTGCCCGTTAATGCGGGATAAACAACGCTAATCTATCTTTTTCAAACAAAAAATAGAGCTGCCCTAGGTCAGTTATTCCCTGACTTTTGGGACAGCTCTTTTAGTTTATTCCTTACTTGCTGCACGTTTTCCACGTTTCCAGACGACGTAAAGGAAAATGATAAAGGTTATATAAACGGCGGTCATTGCACCGACAAATGCATAGTTGATCCCTGTTTTTTCCGCAAGTGCATAAACTTCCGCTTCTTCACGGTCTAAAATAATAGTGAACTCCCCATCTGCAGCACGTGACATATCACCCGCTAAAAGTCCGCGCAATTCTTTGTCAGGATCAAGTTCATCTGCAGATATCGTTACTTTTTGTGTTTCTCCTGTATTATTAATCGCAACAATCAACGTCTCATTTTCATATTCCCGTTTAAAAACGGATAGGCCCTCTTTTTCGTAAAGGGGCTCGTACGACCCTTGTCGCAGTGCCGGTAAATCGGCACGCAGTGTAGCAATTTGCTTTATATAGTCAACAAGTTCCTGATCCGTCCGAAAATTCATTAATCCGTGTGCAGCAACACCAGATTCTCCATTTTGCGCAATTTCTGATCCGTAAAAAACAGCCGGTGTTCCCGGTGTCGTATACATATACGTCAGCGCCATTTTCCAGCGTGCGCCAGGGAACATGTTCTCATTCGCCATATCAAGCGTAAATCGGTCTGTTAACGCAGAATCTGCCACATGGATGATCTCCAATGGATCTTTGAACACATCCTGCTCTTTAAGCAGAAGCTCTTTCACTTCTTCTGAAGAACGGTCAACCGTCGCAAACTGCTTGCGAAGCGGCTCTTGCATCCATGAAGCTGTCACGGAATCAAGTCCTGCTTCTTCATAAGCAGCTGCCTCTTCCGGCGTCACATCATTCATTTCACCGATTAAGTGAAGAGCTGGTAATTTCTCATCAAAAGCTGTCCAGAAAGAAGGATCAGCGCCAGATGCATTGCTGAAAAAGTATCCGTCAATGCCTGTATCATTGGCAAGATTAACCGCTGCATTAACAAGCGCACTTTGCACGTCTACATTTGCTGTATCAAGCTCAGCCATGTCTCCTAACCAATTTGGCTCTTGTGCGCTTGACAGCGACACAAACCAATCTGCTTTAGCAGGTTCAGTTGTCCACACATGCTCCGTGCTCACACGCGTTGCAGGAAAATCTACAAGAACCCGAATATCCAGTTCATGCGCCTTTTTCACGAGATGCTGCAGTTCTTTTTTCGATCCGAACTGCTCATTCATTTTGCTATAATCCGTCACACTGTAGCCATGATAGGCCCCTGCCTTATTTTCAAAAACAGGCGACATGACAATCGATGTGATCCCGATTTTTTGCAAATAATCAAGCTGGTCTTCCACACCTTTGAAATCTCCACCTTGATAAGCTGTTGGATCTTCATTGTTTACTTGCGCATTATTCGTAGGATCACCATTCATAAAACGGTCTGTCATTAAAAAATACATCGTTTCATCATGCCATTCCTCGCTTTTTTCTTCCGCGAATACGGTACTTCCAGAAAAAAGGAGAAGCGGGATCATGACGAGCGAAAATAATCGTCTTTTCACTGCCTTTTCCCCCTGCGTTAAAGTCATTATACTAACCTTTAGAGTACGCTTTTTACTACTTTGCGTCAAACAATGTTGACATTGTTCAAGAAACGGACAAAAAACGCCTCTTCCTTTTCGGAAAAGACGGTTATTTGTCAGTCGGTTCTTTTTCAGTTGAAGAAGATTCGGGAGAGATCAACGTTTCAGACGGTGCCATATGAATCGACACAGCCCTCACCGTGTATATAAACAAAACGGATACAAGCAGCCATAGTAAAACAGGAAACACTAGATCAGCTCCTTTTCTGTTTATGTTAACAAAAAAGCTGCACTTTTAAATAACCGCGCAGCTTTTTTTCGCCGAACTAGGAATCTACTTTTAAGCGATTCCTGGTAGTGCAAAACCAAGAATAATTGTAATAAGCAGCAAAAGAATAGCCCCAACTAGCACGCCGCCTGTCCCTTTGCCTTTCTTTTTGCGGACAAGTGTCATTTCCATTAAACCAATCGTTAAAATTCCGCCAAGCATTTTAAGTCCGTAAAGCATCGGATTTAAACTGTCAAATGTTACAAACAGCATGAACCCTGTGATCAAGATGAGCACGTAAAACAGGCGCAGTGCCATATGCAACCCTTTAGATGGTTTGCCAAATGCAATAAAAAACAAAATAATTGCCACGACCCATGTTGTAATGTGCACATGTGTTGATGATGTCAAAAAGTCCATAATTTCCCCTCCTTTTCCTCACTATTATCTTACCACATAATCACTGTACGTTATTTGTCAAAGTACCGACACCTTCAATTGTAATATCAACAGAGTCGCCAGCTTTCAGCGTTCTTTTTGGATTCATTGCATAACCAACACCAGACGGAGTACCTGTCGCGATAATGTCACCCGGTTCAAGCGTCATACCTCTTGATAATACATGAATAATTTCATCGATTGGAAAAATCAACTGTGATGTATTCGACTGCTGTCGTACTTCTCCATTTACTCTCGTTTCAATCGACAGGTTATGCGGATCTTCAATCTCCTCTTTCGTTACAATCCATGGCCCCATCGGACACGTTGCATCCAAACTTTTTCCTAGAAAAAACTGGTGATGGCGATTTTGAATGTTGCGTGCTGTCACATCATTTAAAACGGTATAGCCAAAAATATAGTCAAACGCATTTTCACGGTCAATCTCTTTTCCTTTTTTACCGATAATGACCGCCAATTCACCTTCATAATCAAGTGAATCCGTCAACGATTCATATGCTGGAATCAGTGCATTTTGTCCTGATACCGTTGTTGGTGCTTTTGTGAAAATGATCGGGTGCTCCGGAATACTTGCGTCTCCACCCATTTCAACTGCATGATCTCGATAATTTTTTCCAATACAGAAAATATTTTTCGTTGGTCTTGGAATCGGTGCCAGCCACTCAACGTCTGATACTTTTATTCGTTTTAATGTGGTAGAAAAATCCACAGCCGCTTTCATAAATTCGGGCTGGCCGATTGCTTCGCACAGTGTTTTTGGTGCACCGTTCATTTCTATTAAGCTTACAACCGTCTTGTCAGAGTCATTATAGATTCCATAATGTTCAACCTCTTTATAAACAAAGCTAATCCATTTCATTATTATTTCCTCCCTGTTCCGTATGTAATAGTATGCCAAAGCGACTCCATCGGTCCCCGTTTAAATCGTTCAAGCCATAAATTCGATACGATCACTTGTACAGCGAAAATGGACACACAAATCCAAATGCTAGTTAGAATGGTTATTTGACCATAATAGCCGAGACCATACTGATAAAAAAGGAGTGTCCCGATGACAGACTGCATTAAATAATTAGTTAATGACATTTTCCCTGCAGCAGCGAACGGTTGCAGCATTTTTTTCGGCCATTGAAATGTGCACACTAAAACAATGAGTACTGCGTATGATATGGCTAATATCGGACCGCCAATCGAATCTTGCACGTACATGTACGCAATATTATTACGGTCAAGAACATACGGTACCCCTTTTAACAAAAGGCCGGCAATAAAAAACACAAGAAAAGTGAACATCGTTTTTTTCGGATGCGTTGTCCATTTGTCAACGACATTCAATTTATAAGCGCCTGCACCAATGATTAAATGTGGAAAGATTGAAATGAATGGGAATAAAAATCCCCCATCCACAAGGTTTGCGTTCATCCAGTCATGTATGCGCTGCGTCGTAATTTCCATATACGACCCACTTCCATAAGCGGCAATAGATTGTGAAACAGACGCAATATCTGTCCAATACAAAGCGTTATATGGATCTGTATAAGCAGCTAGCATGAGCAGCATGCTTAACAAAACGGCTGGCATAAACAAAAGAACGAGACCAACAATAAGTAGCATACGTCCAGAAAAACGTAAAAAAAGCAATAGAAAAAAGCCGTATACTGCGTAATTGAATAAAATATCGCCAGGCCAGATAAAGAAGGCGTGAACGAGGCCGAGCAGCAGTAAAAAAGTAAAACGGCGAATACCGGTCCATGTAAAAGACCTTCCATGCTCTCTCGCTTTTGCATACTGCATCGCAACGCCAAAACCAAACATCATCGCAAACAATGGATAAAAACTAGCCTGTACGAAAACATCAATCCAGGAATAAATGGTTAAATCCTGCGACGTTTTCCACCATTCATATGGATTGTAATAAAGATAAGGCGAATGAAACGAAAACATATTGACGAGAAAGATACCGAAAAGCGATAGCCCTCTCAATACATCAATCGCTAAGATTCGCGGTTTTCCCCCTGTTGATAAAGACTGCAAGCAAAACGCTCCTTCCAGGTTATAATATGACTTTCATAATCATAACAGAAAAAGGCGATTTTCACGTATACTCAATGACGTGTGCACCGTCCATAAAGAAGACAAACTTTTTATGCAAAGGCCGTTTCCAGATGCGTTCTATTGCTTTTGCATACAACGTAATTTGCATGTCATATCGTTTACGCAAAACAGACTCTGCTTCTGTAAACCCGCCTGCAAAACGATCGGTGATGCGATCGGTTTTATAATCAAGCAAATATAGCTTTCCTTTATACTCAAACAAACAGTCAATGACCCCTTGAATTAACACTTTTTCATCTAAATCCTCGGTTCCGGCTTCACGTGCTGACATCCCCATATTAAACGGCAATTCACGATGGACACGGTCAGCTGCCAGCAGCATTTCCCCCGGTTCTGATTTGAAAAAGGCAGCAACCATTTCGGTATGGATGGCTTCCGTCTGTTCGACTGTTAATAATTCTTTTTCAATCAGCTGCTCCAAAAGACGTTCCACTTCCACTTCTTCTGGTGCTTTTTCAAGGCTTATGTGCTGCATAACCGTATGAACAGCCGTTCCAATTTCGGTTGGTGACAACTGTTTCATTTGCATAAAACGCGGTCGTCTAAATATAGGACGTCGATATTCGCTCGCTGTCTCATTCGCAGCCCCTTCACTGTAAATATCATTCATTCGTTTTAAGTCGGAGACCGACTGTTTTGAACGAAGACTCACCGCTTTGGGAAACGCATACTCCCACCTCATCCGTTCTTCAATCTCTCCTTTGTCCGGCGACTGTTCCGGATACAGCTGACGTTTTTTTATGTACTCCAGCCAAGTATCCTGCTCGACCTCTTGTTTTTTTGCATCGATTAAAAAGAGTTCCTCTGATTCAATGACAGAAAAAGTGAAACGAGATGGATGATCTGCCAATAACAAATGAGAACCATCAAGATCCGTATGGCGCATTAAAACAGGGCCGATCCAGTCCATATAAGACGTAGCAGATGCTCTTACGGCATCACTTAGCATCATCGATTCTTTTTCAGCTGATAATACCCAGTTGGCCTGTTTCTTCTCGGACCTTTTTACAGAACCGGTAATAATCAGTTTTTCTTTTGCACGGGTCATCGCGACATAAAGGACACGCATTTCTTCTGCAAGCAACTCCAGTTTCTTTTTCCGCTGGAAAGCAAGTTGAACAAGAGAGGGCCAAGCAATTCTCTTATCAGGATTCATGTATTTAACCGCCACGCCGTAATCTTTATCAAACAGCACACGGCCATTTAAATCCATCATATTAAAGCGTCGTCCCGCCGCAGCCATATACACGATCGGAAATTCAAGCCCTTTGCTTGCGTGAATCGTCATAATACGGACGACATCTTCCTGCTCTGACAACGCACGGGCCGTCCCAAGATCATCGCCCCGTTCACGCATTCGCTCAATAAAACGCAGAAAACGGAACAAACCTCGGAATGATGTTTCCTCATACTGACGAGCCCGGTCATATAAAGCACGTAAATTTGCCTGACGCTGCTTCCCACCTGGCATTCCGCCCGCAAATGCATAAAACTGCGTATCACGATATAATTCCCATATTAAATCGGACAATGCACCACTTCGGCCAATGGAACGCCATTTTTCCAGATATTCTAAAAACGGACGCACTTTTTCTTTTAAAGATGCATCACTATTTCGGTCATCCATAAAAGCTAACAATGATTCAAAATAACTGCCTTTTTTCGATGCAAGTCGAATTAATGCAAGTTCATTTTCACTGCAGCGTACAATCGGTGAACGCAAAACAGCAGCCAGTGGAATATCTTGATACGGGTTGTCAATGACTTGCAGTAAAGACAGCATGACAGATATTTCTGTCGCTTGAAAATAACCCCCGGATGTGCTCGCATAAACCGGAATACCGGCATGTTTAAATTCTTCCATCATTTCCGGCACCCATGTGAGAGAACGCATTAATATGACAATATCCCGATACTGTACAGGCCGCTCTGTTTTCGTTTTCGGATCGTAAACAGGTTGTCCCGATTTAATTAACTCTTTTATTTTGGACGCAATATACCGCGATTCAATCTGTGACTGTTCCGCATCTTCACGATCGATGCCTTCTTCTACTATTTCATCTGGTCCATCGCTGCTAATTAACGCGATTTCAACAGGATAAGAGCCATCTGAGTAATCTGCACCCGGTACGAGCGCTTCTTCTGGACCATATTCGATTTCGCCGACATCTGTACCCATAATTTGCTGGAACAAATAATTTGTTCCGTCGAGCACTTCACTGCGGCTTCTAAAATTGCGCGATAACCCTATTTTAAGCCCCGAAGCAAGGCCATCTGTACTGAAACGCTTATATTTCCCAAGAAACAGCCCCGGTTCCGCAAGTCGAAACCGATAAATGGACTGCTTCACGTCGCCTACCATGAACAAGTTGCCTTTTTGTTCATCATTTGCCGAAACAAGGCTGACGATTTTTTCCTGTACCATATTAAATATGGATAGGTAAGCCTTTGAAGTCATCTCCAGCTTTTCCCCCCATTCACACCGTACGTGAGAGTTTCCCCTCATACGGCGTTCCATCAGTTTATAGGTCTTACATTATCATTTCATTTCCAGCTTTGGCTCTTAGCTTATTCACTTTACCGATTTCAGTTTCTGATAACTTTAGCTTTAGAAGGTATCTGTTCATCGTTTCTGACTGTGTCGCATGTATTAACTTGTGTATATCTGTTGATACGAACGTCAGATTACTGTAACAGTCCGTCCCACCTAAATGCGTTGGTAAAATATGATGTAGTTCCATATTAAATAATTCCAACTCATTTTTCATTACTGCACATTTCCCTTGTTGGGCAATGTACTTAGAAATCCGATTGTCATTATATTCGATGCTTCGATTTTTGACTGGATTACTCATTAAATAACGAATCACTTTTTGTGATGTGGTTTTGACCGTCTTGTGAATTAAACTTCTTCCTTCTTCAGTGTAGTTATTCATTTCCTGTGTAAAGTTTTTAGGGTTTTTATGTTTCACTCCATCAATCGGAAAGATTCCGACTCCTGCAACGAAAGCTATTTTCCAGTGCAGATAGTCTTTGTATCGGTCAACATAAAACTTGCTTAAATACCCTTTTGATTTCGAAGCTTTGCCTAAGCTGTTGTATAAGGTCCGTTTGACTGTAAATGCAATTTCACTGAAATCTTGTGAGACCATGGTCGCTTGTTGATAAAAGTTTTGTAATCCCAGAATCGTTGCATTGAATTTAGATACCTCTGTTGCAACTGAATTCTTTTTCACTTTCTCAATTTGCTCTTTGATTTTGGTTATAGCATTATGTTTCGCTTTTTCACACATGTGTGAATTCACAACTAGTTTTTCACCTTTTGTTACGACTTTAAATTTAAAGCCGAGAAATTGAGAGTAATTTCTGCGTAAATTAACGACTTTCGATTTTTCTTGGCTTATTTCTAAGTCAAGTCGTTCTCTTAGCCATTTCTTTACTGCCTCGAATATTTTAAAAGCGTCTTGATGATTACGACAGAAGATTTTAAAGTCATCGGCGTATCGGACAATGAACATTTCTTTTAGATTCGATGTTTTTAACATTCGATATTTTAATGTTCTATCTAGCCTCATCTTGCCACTTATGATACGCTTTCTTTCGTAATTCTTTTTAGTTTCAAATGTCTCCCACTGACTGCTTATCCACCAATCTAATTCATTTAAAACGATATTGGATAGTAGTGGAGACAATATGCCTCCTTGTGGTGTTCCTTTAGCAGGTGTGCCTACACCTGCTATTTCCGCTTTTAGAAGTTTGCTTATGATGCTAATAACCCGCTTATCCTGAATCCCCAAATGCCACATTTGTTTCAAAAGCTTTCCATGATGTACATTGTCGAAAAATCCTTTAATATCTATATCCACAACATAATGCAGCTTGTTTCTATTAGCTAATGTTACTGCTCTTGAATACGCATGAAGTGTACCTCTATTCGGTCTAAAACCATAACTGTGTGGATGGAATTTCGCCTCACAGATCGGTTCAAGAATTTGTTTGATACATTGTTGATTGATGCGATCTTCAATCGTTGGGATACCTAATGGTCGGATACCGCCATTTGGTTTCGGAATTTCTTTTCTTCGAATGCGCTGTGGCTGGTAATTTTGTAAGCGACTGCGGACATATCGTACTAGCTTCTCTGGTTCCTTTTCAGCAATTGTTAAAATTATCGTTTGGTTGACACCTGGTGTAAAGGAGCCTTTGTTTTTCTTAATATTACGATACGCCAATAATATATTTTCTCTCGCTGTTATTAGCTCATATAACTTTGTAAACTTCTTATTATTCTTACTCTCAAGATAAAGTTGGTCTAGTTGTGACTGCATACCATAATACTCATTATTTCTCAAAGCCTGTCTCTTTAAAGCTTTTGTAGCTTTTGTAGCCTTCGCTGTTTCAGTCAATGTACTCACCTCAATCCTTCAAAGGATATTTCAGTGAATCCATTTCTCTTAGTCATACCCGAACCTGAAAATATGAAATGTAATAATAAGTGTTCTATTCACTGACTAATGGCTATCCCTCCACCGCTTATTATCACGGCTTCACTGGTACTGTGCCATCACTTTCACTAGCTTAAAATGAAGTTATGCTGACGCTTTCCTTCATACCGTTTCGTCGAGTGCAATCTCTCCACGTAACCAGCTTCCCACGTTCCAAGAATCCTATCTGTACATACAAAATCCTTAGGTCATTCCTTTAGCCCTGTTAGCTGGATGATGCCTGTAACATCATAAGGTATTTCATAAAGACGATTCTTACTCTACCTCACTAACCCAAACAAGTTGGACTGCCCTTTCGAACAGCTATACCTCTAGAGCCGTACATTCGGAATTTCGTCATTAAGTAATTTTTCACTTAAATTCTAACCATAGATTTTCTTATAGACCCCCAGCCTATCTATCACACAAGATACCTCTATCCCGCTTTCCTTCTTTCGATTAGGGTGATATTCAGCTGACTTCACCGAGCTTATCACGCCATTCTGATTGCACATAATGACGCAATTCGGAGGATTAGGCTGAGCCTTTCAGGACGTTACCCCGTCATTCGACTCATCAGATTCTTAGTTCTCCTAGATTCCTCTAGTGGCTAACCTTTTCAGTTAGCAACGTGTCGCACCATCCTGATATTCATCAACGAGCACTTCCTTGAACCGACGTTTATACGATTCAGCCGCTTTTGAAGGCTCTCCATTTGTCATTAAAATCGACAACGTGTAATGCTCCAGATCACTGAAATCAGTAATAGCACGTTCTCTTTTTACGGTTTCATACCGCTTTGAAAAAGCAATAACGAGCTCAGTAAGCCGTTCTACAACAGGCTTCATTTCATCTATATCACGCAGCCAATTTTCAGGCTTACGGGCAAAAAACGTATCCTTTAACTCATTGATCAACTTTTTCGCATTGTCCCGAACTGTTTTCGACCGCTCCTTCAGCCCCTCATCATAGTCGTCCCCTTTGCACATTTTTAGTGTCGGAAATCGAATCGTTTGAAACGCATTGTACATCTCTTCCCACGTTTCACATTCCAAAATGGATTTTACCATCCGGGCATCTACTAAAAAATTTTCTGCTCTTGGTACAGGTCCTCCTGGTAATTCCGTCATCATCAAGCCTTCATCTAAAAACGCCATCGCACTTTCAAGCTGGAAGCGGATATCCTTTTTTAGAGGATCAATAAAAGAAAGATCATCAATGGATTCTGCTGTTTCATATAACGATGATAGTTGATGAAGCCATCCGTCCGGATTGGGGTGTGACCTGGAAAAATCAAAAAGACGAATAACCGCTTTTTGCAGTTCGACATCGCTCCGATCGCCAGAAAATGTATCGACCAATCGATAAAATGATTCATTGTTCTCTTTTCCATATTCTTCTTCAAGCAAATCTTCTAACACTTCATCACGGATTAACACCGCTTCTGTATCGTCCGCAATTCGAAAAGACGGATCAATATCAATCATATAATAATATTTCCGAATGACTTCCAAACAAAATGAATGCAATGTTGATATGGATGCTTTATTTAAAAGACGGAGCTGACGGCGCAGCCGGATGGATGCCGGATCACGCTCAATTTCCCGTTCCAGCGCTTCACCAATCCGATGTCTCATTTCTGCCGCGGCGGCATTTGTAAAGGTCACAACGAGAAGCTCATCCACTTCAACAGGTGATTCTTCGCGGATGATCTTTTGAATAATTCGTTCAACAAGCACGGCAGTTTTTCCAGAACCCGCTGCTGCCGCAACTAAAATATCGCTTCCATGTGCGTAAATCGCTTTCCATTGATCATCGGTCCAGAGCGCATCTGTCGGCTTCTCGGGGATATTATACAATTCCGTCATCATCATTCTCCTTCATCTTCTGAATGATTTCTTCATTTTTATGTGGTCGAATCAGTCTATAGTTGTTTTCATCTAATGTATCGTCGAACTGGCACACTTGCCGGTATGAACAAAATGTACACGGTGTTTTTTTGTTGTAACGATACGGTGTAATATCAACGGCTCCGGATACAATATCATTGCCTGCATCTTCGTATAATTTCCGAACATGACGCCGCATCGTTCCAAATGAATCATCATCCACTGTTTTTGAGCGGGCGGTCAGCGTTCCATCCTTTTTAAAACCTGCTGGAATAATAAGCGAGTCTCCCGTTTCAAGCTGCTCATCCATTAAATGAATGGCTTCATCTTCACCTAGAACAAGCCCTTTCATACGGAAACTTTTCATCATTTCTTTTTCAATTTCTTCAATTGTCATAAATTTTTTCGTATTTAAATATGGGTTATGCACATGGAAATAAAGAACGCCACCCGGACGTGCTTCTTTACCAGTTAAAATGGACGAATTCGTCAACACGATATCAAGATACGTTAACATTTGCATCGCAAATCCGTAATAGATTTCCGTCATATCAACATCTCTGCTGCCCGACTTATAATCAATAACACGCAAATATGTATCGTTATTCCCTACCGCTTTATCCACACGGTCAATTCGGCCAGCGAGCGACATACGTGCACCATTTTTCAACTGAAAGACGAGCGGAGGCAATTCAGACCGTGGACCAAATGCAAGCTCAATACCAAGCGGCGAAAAACCGCTCACTTTTGCTTGGTCACTCAGTACCGTTGAGGCACGGGCAATAATTTGCTCAAGTTTATGCTGGATATATGAATATCGATTGGAACTCATTAAAATTCGATTTTGAAGCTTTGGTGCAAGCTCTTCCACTGCACTTTTTGCAAATATACGGCACTGTTCCGATGTAAGTTCCGGCCACTTCATTCCACGCTTTTCAACTTCTTCAGCGATCCATTTCAATGCACCATGAAACAGGTCGCCAATATCTGGGGCCTCGAGACGATACACAAGGCGGTCACGCAACTTTAACCCATGCCTTGCAAAATGGCTGAACGGGCACGAATGGAACGTTTCCATTCGTGACACACTCGCAATCATATCCGTTCCGTATAAATCAATACCGGTCTGCGGCTTTAGCACGGCAGTTTTATTCTCGTAATATAAGCCATCTAAAACGAGCCCTGCTTTTTGTTTAAGCGGACTTTCCATATAAATGTTGTACACATCCCACCAGAACGAGTGGAGTGGATATCCGCGTTTCTTCAATTGAAGTTGGGATGTTAAATAAGACAGTGTCGGCCCAGGATAACCAATGTAATCGAGTTGCTCTTTTGGCTGCAAATCAGCTGGATCATTAGCTAAAAGCTGTTCATTTAAACCACCAAAAAGTTCTCTTATCCTTTTAATATACGGTGACGGCTGCAACGATTTCCCTTCGGAATCGGCAATCGGCCATGAAATATATAAGCGGCTCGCAGGTACAGTCACCGTACGGTACGCAACGAATTCTTCATCAAGAAGCCTCGTTTTGCTTCCCGGTGCAACATTCATCCCCGCTGCAATGAGCGCTGTCCGTTCCTCGTCGTCCAAAATACCATCTTCCATTTGACGCGACGGAAAAACACCGTCATTCATGCCAACGACAAATGCAGCTTCAATGCCGGCCAGACGTGATCGTTCAGGATTCGCTACAATGACTTGATCTGCAGCCGGCGGAACAATTGAAAACTCAAGCGCTTCAAGACCAGCATTTAAAACAGAAGCGAATTTTTTTGCATTCATCTGCTCATCTCCTGCCACTTCCGCAAACTCATCCAGCATGCCGATGACCGCATCCCACGCCTGATTATGCTGAGCCGCGGACGCTAACTCGCCCCGTTCTTCCGCTTCGATTGATAGTTGTTCGATCTTTCTTGGAATATTCAAGTCTTCAATAAATTGATATAAAGATCGACAACATTCAAGTGCATTTTTTGCGTGTTTTAACCGCCTTTCTAAACGATACAGCGGTGTCGAAACAGCTTCTTTCATCTCATTTAACTGAATCTCAAACGCACGCTCTTCATCCGTTTGAGCGACACTTGTAAATTCAAGGCCCATATAACGGCGGTACGTCCACCTTTCGCCGTTCGTCCAGCGATCGCCGTATATGCCATGAGCCAGCACATAATTTTCAAGTAAATCCATGCGGCGGCGCACGTTTTCACGCGGTTCATCAAATGGAAAAAGCAAATCGGTTTTAACAGCACGGAAAATGGCTTCATACCGCCACTTTCCACCGATCACTTCAAGAGATGAGCGGATCAATTCAATAAGCGGATGATTGAGCATGGGCCTCTTTTGATCAATAAAGAAGGGTATATTATAATCATCAAATACCGTTTCAATAATAGACTGATACTCTTCTCCATTGCGGATAAGGAGCGCGATTTGTTTATAGCGATAGTTTTCTACACGCGCCAGACGACGAATTTCACGTGCCGTGCCTTCTATTTCTGCCCTTCTTCCTGCCGCCTGCATAATCGTTAAACCGGAACAACTTTCATGTATATTTGCTGGCCGTTTGTCAAACTGTGTTTCGAGATGAATTAATGATTCATTTTTTTGCCGCTTATGTCCTTGAATAACGATATCGTCTTTAATATCGATACCTGCTTCAATTGCATTTTCATATAAATCATGATACGTCCGGCCTGTTAAACGGAATAATTCAGTATCATCGGGATCCTCATACCGGAATGGTCGATCGATCGTCAATGATATTGTCACATGCTGCGCTATGTCCATCAAAACGCGAATTACATCATGTTCCTGTGGTGTAAAGCTGTGAAATCCGTCTATATAAATAGTTGATTCCCGTATGTAATCTGATTTAACGATCATTTCAGCAAGAAGACGCATATAGTCTTCGGAATCCGTATATTTATCTACAAGTGCCCGATCAAATTCTGTATAAATTTTTTGCAAATCATTTAATTTATCCGCAAGTGCGGCCGGAACACTTCTACGATGTTCTTCCATATCATCCGGGGTAATTAAATATTGCCGGAATTCAGTAAGCATCCCTTCCACCGTGCTGACAAAACCAGTTTTATCTGCAGCTTTTGAAAAAACCGATAACTCTTCCCGTTTTTCTTCAATAATTTTTCGGATTAAAATATTTCGGCCCGCCGGGGTAATGTGCTGCCTGCTCATCCCGCCTTCTTCCTGCAACACACGCCAAGCGAGACGGGTAAAGCTGTATACTTGCGCACGAATGGTACCGCCAAGATCCTCATCTGCAGCCAGCACGTATTCAGATAAAAAAGACATTTGCTCCGGCACGAGATAAATAATCGGCTTTCCTTCCGGATCATCGAGTATACGTTTTTTTATTTCTGAAATCATCCAATCCGTCTTTCCAGAACCAGATCGGCCAATAACAAATTGCAGCCCCATCCCAATCCCTCCATTTCCTTCTCACTACTATAACAAAGATCATACGTTCGATCAAAAGAAAAATGAAAAACCACATCTATGATATGGATTTTCATTTTTCAAGTCGCTTTTCTAATTGTTTCCCGCCAAACCAGAGAGCGATCATAACACTAGCGATTACAGCCGTTCTGCCTGGCTGATGAATGAGCGCGGCCACATCATACCCGACATAGCTAATCGTGAAGATCATCACTGTTTTCCCCGCCATCACAGCAAGCAAATATTGAACGATGCTAATTCTGGACAAACCGGCCACGATGTTCACAATAGCAGATGGTGTAAATGGAAAACAAAGTAACAAAAACACGGGTGCAAACCCATGGCGGTCTACCCAATTCATCATTTTGTTTATCTGCTTATTTTTTTGCAAAAAGGATAAAAATTTTTCACGGCCGTACCTACGGATTAATAAAAAAACAATAAATGAACCGGTTACAGCACCACCCCATGAAATGAAAAAGCCAAACCACAGTCCGAACGCATTTACATTAGCAAGAACGAATGCGAACAGCGGCAGGAATGGTAAAAATGCTTCTAAAAGTGGCAAGAGAAAACCTGGTAGCGGTCCAAACGATTCATATTGATTAATCCAACCCATTATTCTTTCTATTGATAACCATTCACTCAAGTTCATTCTTTAAATCCCTTTCAATTCAATCAACGTTTCAAATCTTTTTCCTGTTCACTTTCTGTCCAATCGGAAAACGAAATAATCATTCTTTTTTTGCCTTTTACCCATTTTTTGCGTTCCACTTTCTCTATCGCACCGTTGAACGTAATGGTTTTCGTTCTTTTTTGAAGTTCATTTGCCAGTGCTAATTGACTGAATGCGACGTGTATCGAAACATTCACGATTACTTTTTGTCCATCTTTAAACAGTACTTCTGTCCTTTTCTTATCGATAATTTTTAATTCCTTTACATGAAATAAAGATATCCAGACACAGTCAGGTTTTAAATGTGAAGCAATGGGGAAGAGATAAATACCCTCGATGTGATCAATCACGATGGGAACTTTTGATCTAATGCCAAGAACCAGCTTTGATGCTTCCCTTCTTCCATCGTAAGTAGACAAGTGATGGAGACAGCTTTTCCGAATAATGGTTAATGATTTTTCGTTCATTAGAACCGGCTTCCTATTGCTTTCATACATCCATGTACTCTCACCAAATTGGACTGGTTTTACCATCAGTGTTTCCGACCGTACAAGAAGCAGTTTCTCAGCCTGTTCTAATGGATTTCTTGTCATCTTGCTCATCCTTTTCACCTGAATTGTTCTCACATTTTCATGGTAACATGCCGCTGTTACATTTGTCCCTTTTGTCATAAGATTTAATTTTCTAAAAATTTTAAACTTTCTGTTGATTAGTTGCTTAAAATTTCATATAATATAAAAAAGGTATCCGAGGTGATTATAATGGAAAACAATAATTATTTTGCCGAGATGATGAAGTCCCCGATGCCCCGTGAAAAAGAAAAAACAGCGATAAGTGAATTTATCGATAACTTTCTTAAGGATATTTTATACCAAAAAGAAAAAGCTATGTTAATGGATAAAATTGATCATTCTCTTGATAACGACGATCGGTCAACATTTATGACACTTTCAAGTGATTTAAAACAGTTGGAGAAGAGCCATCATATATCATAATTTCCTCCAACCATAATGAATACCTCAATAATTCAACCAAAAAAGCCCCCCGTATCTATTTGATGCGGGGAGCTTTTAAACGTGTACTTCCTCTTTTTTATAACATTGATAAAATCGTTAAAACCCCAATAGAACCGAGTACTGTAAAAATAATGTTAACACCCATAAAAGCAATTAGAAATGCAGCTGCTGCCCCAGCAATGCCAAACCAACTATTTTCATGAAACGTTAATATACCCGGAAAAATAAGCGCACCGAGTGTTGCATGTGGAACATTTCTTAAGATGCCCTGCCAGAACACCGGCAGTTCTTTCTCTTTAAACATAATAAACGGAAGCATACGTGGTATATAAGTGACTGCTGTCATGCCTACTACGATTATGACCATCGATAGACTCATTACAATTTCCCCTTATGTCTCATTTGATCAACTGCTTCAATCGAGACGGCGGCCAGCAATGTCGACATAATAATTGCCCAGCCGCTTGAAAATGTATGAGAATAAATAAAAATACAATTTAATAATGCGGCCGTTGCTGCTAATATAACTGCTTTTGTATGTGTTTTCAATGAGGGGACTAGTAAACCGATAAACATCGCATAAAGTGCGACACCCATACTCTCCTGGACAACTTGTGGCAAAACATTTCCTACTATGTATCCAAGTCCCGAACTGATACCCCAGCTGGAATACGAGATAATAATTAATCCTGCCATATAAGCCGCATTAATCGAGCTGCGGCGCATGGCAGCAACCGAAAATGTTTCGTCTGTTATACCAAATGCGTACGCTGCTTTTTTCCAAACTGCTTCATTTTCTGCTTTTTCATTCAATGCAGCGGACATTAAAAAGTGGCGAATGTTCAAAATGAACGTCGTCAACACAATTTCAAAGATGCCTGTTCCAATCACAATTAAGTTGAGCGCCATGTATTGGGCAGCGCCCGCATACACAAAAATGCTCAGCGATAACGTTTCTGTTAATGAAAGCTCTGCACTTTTCGCCAACAGACCATATGTGAGCGCTGCCGGTATGTATCCGATAGCAATGCCTATCCCTGCGTATAATCCTTCTTTAAATTCGCCGTATTTCGCAACTAGCGATGCCATTTTCTTCCTCCCAACTTTCATTCCCAACAAATTATATCGCTTTGCTCCTACTTCGACAACAAAAAAAGCCGCAAACGGCGACTTATAATCCAATCTCCAAATATTCATGTGCCAGTACGATCGTCCCCTCAAACAGTTGAGCTGCTTCCTCTTTTAACTGTTTGATATCACCAAAATGTGGCAAGTGTGTTAAGGCCAGTGTCCGAACACCTGCTTTTTGGGCGATGATACCCGCTTCTTCTGACGTCATATGACCAGCGGAAGTACCGTCCATTCCTTTATATAAATTACTTTCTGCAAGCAATATGTCTGCTCCCTTTGCAAATTCAATCATTTCTTCTTTGTACGCTGTATCTGCTGTGTACACAATCGTATGACCATTTGCTTCAAGTCGCATGGCGAAGCAGGGAACCGAATGATTTGTTTTCAAAAATGTGATCTCAAAAGGACCAATTTGAATCGCCTCATCAGGATGATAAGCTACACCTGTAGTTATATTTTTATATGTAAGTGTGCTAAAGCCTTCACTCTCTTGATGACCATAAATAGGCAACGATTCTTCACGTGTTTTCATTGTAAATGAATCAATAAGCAGTGCGTGCTGAAGTACACCAATGTCCGCAATATGATCAGCATGGTAATGTGACAAAATAACCGCGTCCAGTGCGGCAGGTTTTGTGTAGTTTTGCAGTTTGGATAAGACACCACTTCCGCAGTCGAGCAATAATTGAAAGCCGTCTTCGTTAATTAAATAGCCGCTGCTCGCTTCGTTTATTTTTGGAAAACCACCCCAGCACCCAATAACCGTTATTTTCATGTTCATTTCTCCCCGCTTTTCATTCCGCATTAATAAGTAGTAATTACCTCCACTTCAAGAATTCAAAAAGAACTGTATGTAATTTCACTTTAACTTTATATTATTCCCTTTTACACAAAAATTAAAATAGATTTTCAAAAAATAGTTGACGACACTCTATCTGTTATAATACAATAAACCCATAAAACAAAACAGTTATATAACAAAGGGGAGAGCTACATGATCAAAAGCATCGTTGAATTTTTCAAAAACTTACCCGCCAAAGAATGCGCAAATTGCGGCTTATACATTGAAGAACAGCATGACTGCTATAGTAACATATGTCCTACTTGCTCAAATATTAAAGACATTTAATAGACTTACCAACATATTTCATATAAAACACCGGCCAAGGCGCAGCTGGTGTTTTTTGCTGTTTAATGATTCAGATGACTTGCCCTATCGCGACCCATTTCCGCATAAATAATATGTGTGAAATAACTATGGTAATTATTTAGAATGAAAAAAAGACGGCTATTTGCCATCTTTAAACTGTTTCAAATCGACCATACTGACGCTTAAATTGACCGCGGAAATAAATCGCCGTCATCGTCATATTAAACAACGCAAACCCGATTAAGACCGCTGCGTTTCTCCACATAAAGGCATAATCACCGCTTGATATAACCGCCCGGAATGCATCAATCGAATACGCCATCGGCAGCAGTCTGTTTATATACTGCAGAGCATTCGGAATAAGTTCAAGCGGGAATGTACCGCCACTCGCTGTCAATTGGCTGATTAAAATTAAAATCGCAATAAACCGGCCCGGATTACCAAGAATCGTCGCGAGCATTTGAATCAGCGTCATAAATGATACACTGGAGATGACTGCCATAACGAAAAAGCGTGGCACACTTTGCACATGAAGATCGAGTCCAATTAGCAAAAAGATCGCAGCCGCCATCGCCTGTACAAACCCGACAAGAACAAATACGCCCAGTTTTCCTGCAAACCAGGATCGTGCACTTTTCGGTTGCACCGGCGGTTCTTTCAATGAAAAAATAATCGTCAGCATAATCGCTCCGACAAATAAACCAAGTGATAGCATGTAAGGCGCCATGCCCGTTCCGTAGTTCGGTACGCTATGAAAAGCTTTCTTGTCCACAGTGACTGGTTCTGCCATCATGTCATACGTCTTGTCATCTGACTGTATATCGCCTGCTTCTTCCGCTGCTTTTATTAGCTCTTCTTGCAGTTCTTTCGTGCCTTTTTCAAGTTCTGTAGAGCCCAAAGCAAGTTCCGCTGATCCGTCCACTAGCTTGCCTGCACCGTTCGACAACTCGTGTGATCCTCCCGCAAGTTCAGACAAACCGCTGGATAAATCCTTAGCGCCTTTCGTAAGCGTATCAGAGCCTTTTTTGGCTTCATTTAACTTCTCCGCCATCGTATTTAATCCTGTCACAAGGTCCTGCTCACCGCTTTGAAGCTGTACCGCACCTGTATTTATACGTCCTGCGCCTGCTGCCATTTCTCCAATTCCCGATTGTAGTTGCGTCTGTCCATCTTGTATATTGCCGAGAACGTTTGACAACTGATCCATATTTTCTGTTAAGGCACCGGATACAGATTGATTTATCTCATTTGCACCGGATACAAGTTGAGCGCTGCCCGTTTGCAACTCATCAAATCCCGCTTCAATGCTGGCATTCATTTTCTCCTTATTTACTTTCATAGATGTTTGCATTGCTTCCAGCTGTTCTTCTGTCATTACTTGGGCTAAAATCGGCTCCAACTGTTCCATCTGCTCGGTTTGAGCAGCACTAATCTGATTTTTCAATTCTTCTTCAAACTTTGTCATGCCCGTAGTCAAATTAACAGCACCGTCCGCGATCATGCCTGTACCGTCTGACAGAACAGGCAGTTTTTCACGAAGTTGATCCACACCTGCTTTGACAGACGACGTGCCTTCCGTTAATTCCATCATTCTTTCATTTACCTTATTAAGACCTGTTTCAAGTTCAGCAGCACCTGATGCTAGCTTTTCTGTTCCTATTTGTAGCTGTTTGCCGCCATCAATTAGTTGTGATTGCCCTTCACTAAGTTGTATGAATCCACTAGATAACCGATCAGCTCCCATTACAACATCCTTGGATCCTTCACGCGCTTTTTCAATACCGGATGAAAATGTTACTGAACTGTTTGCCAATGTTTCTAGATTTTTTTTCAATTTATTCGTGCCCTCTGTCATTTTCAGCGCACCTTCATCAAGTTTACCCGCGCCATCTCCTGCTTCTACGTAACCGTCACCCATTTTCTTTATGTTATCAAACATTGTTTCAGCATATGTTTTTGTCACACTTTTCTGCAGTGATGCTCGAATTTCTTTCATCGCGGACTGGCCAATTTGTGACGAAACAAAATTATAACTTTCATTCGGAATATACGTTAATTCAAGCTTTTTCGGCTTTTCATTCATTAATGTTGTCGCATTTTCCGAGAAATTTTTGGGGATTTCAATAACCATATAATATTCCTGCTGTTCAAGACCATCCTGTGCTTCTTTCGGTGTCACAAAATCAAAATCAAAATCACTTCTTTCACGTAATTCCTCTTCCAATTTATTACCGAGTTCCAATTGTTCTCCTTCAAAATCTGCACCTGTGTCGCTGTTGACAACCGCTACCGGCAGCTTATCAAGATGACCATATGGATCCCAAAATGCCCATAAAAACACGCCTGAATAAAGGAGAGGTATGATCATAATAGCAATGACAGAAATAAGCAGCATCCGGCTTTTTATGATCGCTTTTATTTCTTTTATAAACATCTAAATCCCTCCATATATAAATATGACCATTTTATTCATTTGGTCATTTCTCTTCAAAATTAAAAGGACAGCCATTAAATGGCCAACCCTTCAAAGACATACAATTCAAACAGCTGGGCAATTTCTTCTTTACTTAGTGCATTGCCGCGCCGTTCCCAATCAACGACAAGCGTGACATATAGCTTCATCATTATAAATGCTGCAATTTCCGGATCGCACTGCTTAATTTCATTCCGATCAATTGCCGCGGATACTTGATTCGTTATATAACCAACAATAGCATTTTCCATTTTTCTTACCGCCTCACTCACAGCCGGTGTACCCATTTCTTTTTCCTCCTGAAATAGTTTAACAGCCAGCTGATGCTTCGTGCGGAACTGAAGCATTTCAAATAAAGCAAGATGGACATTTTCTTGAAAAGAATTCGTCTCTTGAACGACCGATTCCGCTGCCTGTTTCATTTCTTGAATGAGTGTTATCATAATGTCTTCAAACAGTTCTTCTTTATTTTTAAAAAACGTATAAATAGTCCCTTTGCCTACGCTAGCAAGTTTAGCGACTTGATCCATCGTCGTCGCTTTGTATCCAAACAATGTAAATGATTTTGTTGCTGCTTCGATAATGAACCTTTTACGATCAACTGCCATTCATTCCACCTCTTTTTGACCATAATAATAAATTGGTCATTTAGTTCAATTTTTATTCTATGTCTTTTCTCATTTCTTGTCAATAAAAAAAAGCCTGTTCAAAAGGTCAGAGATTATCTGACCCGAACAGCCTCTTTTCACAATCTATTTTTTATCCCGCATTAACGGGCAGAGCCTGGTCACTCAGGTATTGCCGCAGGACGCGGCGCCCTTTACCTGAGTTCCTGTTTATTCAGTGGGGGATAGACAGAACGCAGACTAAGATCGTCACGTCCTGTGACAACGTCTGCATGATTCACATCGTGTGAACCTAATCCCCACTGAATGAAGTTTCACTTTATTTTTAGCAACGAATGGATACTTTTTTGCGACAAATACTCGCGTTTTAAAAAAAGCTGATAATTCTGCCGTCGAGACCCACTTCTTTTTTACAATGGTATTCTACAAAATTAGCCTTTTTAACGGTTCGCGTTTTCTTTCAAATGTTTCATGACGATATCACCCAGTGCTTCAATAAACTCTGGACGCGCATTTGGCATAGCTGGACGATAATAAGCTGCACCTACTTCATCCGTGACAACCTTGCATTCGTAATCATTGTCATACAGCACTTCAAGGTGATCCGCTATAAATCCCGCCGGCACATATATAAATGCTTTATATTGATTTGTTTTATACAAATCGCGCGTTAAATCCTGCACATCTGGACCGATCCATGGCTCTGGCGTATTGCCGGCACTTTGCCAGCCTACTGCGTAACGTTCGACGCCTGCAGCATCTGCCAAAAGATCCGCTGTCTCTTTTAACTGATCCGGATATGGGTCACCCGCTGCAATAATTTTTTCCGGCAAGCTATGGGCCGAGACGATTAAGACAAAATTTTCTTTTTCTTCTTTTGTCATTGAATCGACTGTTTCTTTAATTTTGTCTGACCAGTATTGAATAAATTTCGGCTCACGATACCAGCTTTCAATCGATGTAATTGAAGGCCCTCCAATTTTCGCGGATTCTTCCGCGGCCCGACCGTTGTACGACTTTACGCTGAACGTCGAGAAGTGTGGTGCAAGAACGATAGATACTGCTTCTTCAATGCCATCGTTTTTCATTTGTCCAACAGCATCTTCAATAAACGGTTCAATGTGTTTTAAGCCAATATACATTTTGAATTCGATTTCATCTTGCATTTTGTTTAAAAACGACTCAAGTTCCGTTGCCTGTTCTTCCGTAATTTTTGCAAGAGGAGAAATACCTCCGATCGCTTTGTAGCGGCTTTTCAAGTCGTCCAGCATGTCATCTGATGGTTTGCGGCCGTAACGAATGTGCGTGTAGTATCGTTCAATATCTTCTTCTTTATAAGGCGTACCATACGCCATTACAAGAAGACCCATTTTTTTCTTTGTCATATATATCCCACCTTATTATTGATTCATTCTCTTTATTTTGACACGAACGTACTTCTAATTCAAAAAGGATTGCTTATTTTGCGCTATATTCATGAATAAATGATGTTAAACGCTTTAATGTATCGGGACTTACTTCAGGGAAAACACCGTGCCCAAGGTTAAAAATATGCCCTGGAGCAGCCAGCCCCTGATCTAAAATGTCTTTCACACGCTCTTCAATCACTTCCCAAGGAGCCAACAAAAGGGATGGATCAAGGTTGCCCTGCAATGTTTTCGTTAATCCCATCGCCCGTGCTTCCTTGATTTGCAGACGCCAGTCAAGACCTACAACATCCACTGGAAGACTGTGCCATTCTTTTGCAAGATGGCTCGCACCGACACCGAATGTAATAAGCGGTACATTTTCACTGCGCAGTTCGCTGAAAATACGTTCCATAATTGGTTTAATAAATGTACGGTAATCGGCAACGTTCAATGCCCCGACCCATGAGTCAAAAATTTGAATCGCTTTTGCGCCTGCCTTTACTTGCGCACGCACATATGTCACCGTCATATCTGCAAGTTTATCCATAAGCGCAAACCAAGCTTTTGGCTCTGTGTACATAAATGCTTTCGTTTTATTGTAGTTTTTAGATGGTCCGCCTTCGATCATATAACTGGCAAGTGTAAACGGTGCACCAGCAAATCCTATGAGCGGCACATTTAGCTGCTCTTTCGTTAACAATTTAATTGTTTCAAGAACATATGGAACATCACGTTCAGGATCGATTTGCCCAAGCTTTTCCACGTCTGCTACGGAGCGAATAGGGTTCGATATAACTGGACCAATGCCTGATTTAATATCGACATCCACACCAATGGCAGGCAGCGGTGACATAATGTCTTTGTATAAAATCGCTGCGTCCACATTGTACTCCTCAACCGGCAAACGTGTCACATACGCACAAAGTTCCGGTTGATGGGTAATTTCAAATAACGAATATTTTTCTTTTAACTTTCTGTACTCCGGTTGCGAACGGCCTGCCTGCCGCATATACCAGACTGGTGTATAATCCGTTTTTTCTCCCCGTGCCGCTTTTAAAAAAGTCTCATTAATTTGCCTCATCTTGATTAATTGCCACCTTTCACCGATTAAAATAACTATTGCCTATTATAGCCCACCATCCCAATGTTTTCACTATAAGGATGCTTTGTTCGAAAATTTGCCAAATGAACTTGTCCATGAGTGTTAAAATTGGAAGAAAGGGTTTACATCACGGTATAATACTCCTTGAGGTGATGAGGATGAATGTATACATTACAAACGGAACATATGATTTCTTAAAAACGATTCAAGCGAAGCATGCAGCAGAAACGATCGTGCTAATGGAAGGTACAGAAGGAGCCGCTCTCGTTCATGAAACGAATGGGAAAAGCGTGTTTGAATCACCGCGTCGCTATGAAGTGGTCGATGGTGCTGGGATTATAGAGGAACGTGGCTATGTGGTGTTGAATAACATTCCTGTTACAGACGAAGGCCGCCCATTATTTGAACATCGATTTAAAAACCGGGCTGGAGCTATTGAGAATGAACCTGGTTTCATCTCAATGCGCGTATTGCGTCCCCTTGACTCGGATACGTACGTCATTTTCGCGCAATGGGAAGACGTAAAAGCGTTTGAAAACTGGAAAACATCCGATGCTTTCAATCACGCACATAAAAAACGGGGAACAGAAGAAGGGCTTGATAAACGCCCAAATATCTTCTCAGGTCCATCTTATTTGACGGCCTATACGATTCCTATAGAAGAGTAAGGACTAAAAAAGCTGCCTGCATTAGGCAGCTTTTTTAAATACATAGTAGTTAAGTATCGAAACCAGCAAGAAGAAAATTGCTGCACCGAGCAGCCATCCCCCTGCTACATCGGTTGCATAGTGCGCCTTTTCAGCGACTCGGCTTATACCGGATAAAAAAGCAAGAAGCAATGCGATGCTGTATACGACCTTTTTTTTATTCGTATACATTGATAGGAAGTATGCGAGTAGCAAATAGAAAATAATGCCGACCATTGCATGTCCACTTACAAAGCTAAATCCATCTTCACTGTGTGGAAAAGCCGGACGCTCTCTTGCGACCCATTCTTTTAATGCTTTATTTAATATGTTACCGCCACCCACACCGATCAAAACGACAATGACGCCGATGATATTACGCTTCCAAGCAAGAAAACAAATAAGTAGAACAGCTCCCCCGCCCAGCATCATTTCTGAGCCTAGAAATGAAAACATAGGCAAGATAGAGTTTCCACTCAGTGTTTGGAATACACGATCATCTAATACCTCTGCCCATTCGGACTCCCATCCTGTTAATGTAATGACAAATAAAATGAGACATACCAATACACCCCAAATCATCGGACACTGCTCATTTTTGCCAGCCTAGAAGGAGCATAGATTTTCGAAAAAAAGAGAGAAAAGACGAGGGTAGCAGCAAGCACGATCACTGCACCGTTTAGCGTTCCATTTATGATGGAGAGCCCGCCGAAAAGAATAGACTGTATCAACATGATGCGCATCAGTAACTTTTGTACCGCTGCCTTTTTTTCACCATTGCCTGCCGGATAAAGACGCGGCCATATAATATGATCGTGGCGCGCCGCAATCGGCATAATCTGAAAGCCTGTTAAATAGAGGAACAAAAGGGCGGCAATGAGCTGTACAGCCATCGTGCCACTAAACAAAATAATAAAGGCAGCAATAATCGTTAAACGAATATACAAACCAAAATATTCATTCATCCGTACAAAAGTCCGGAACAGCAAATACGTGTGTGTTCCGCTTTGCGGCCCTGGTAATAGTCCGTCAAGCCACGCCCTCCGCTTTACGGCCCCGCGTAAATGCGGCACATCGGTAAACATATTGGCAATCCGGTAAAAACCGGTTAGCCTTTTTTCCTCCAGATCCGCAAGCAATTCCCACTTAAGCGGACGGTTTCCTTGACGGCCCATATAGAAAAGCCAGAGCAGCATGAAAAAGACAACAAGTCCAGCAATGGCTATGTAGCTGGAAAACACAGCATACAAAAGCGCAAAGTTTTGCAATAATCGTACGGCCAGGTCGATCATCCTTTTTTCATTAGACGGTAAATTAAGTGCCTCCAGCCGGCAAAACAAATTCCAAAGCTTAGCAGTCAGAAGTATAGCTAGAAAGATAAAAAAGCTTCCAAACCCAATTTCTCTCACAGCGGCATACATCGGCATTAAAAATGCAAGTAATGCTACTAAAACATAAATTTGTGCAGCAAAGCTTGTCCATACCGCTTTCTGTAAATAGGTTTCCATCTCTTCTTCTAGTGGCAATAAATACACCGTATCCGGCCGTTTTATGTACGTATATACCGGACTCCAAACAAGAACAATAGCTAACATGCCCGCCATTAAAAACGGGGCTGGAAACGTATCATCAATTGTTTTCACCCAGCCGCTGTAATAATAAAGAATGGCACCTAGTGCGAAGACAAGGACGAATAATAAATGATCATTGAACATGTAGCGCGTGTATTTGCGGACTTCAGCGTAATACGACGCGACCCGTTCTTTAAAAAGCGCATCTGCTGAAAACTTCATAGCGATTCTTCCTTCGTTAATTCTACATAAATATCATCAAGCGCAGCTCCTGGCATACTGAATTCACGGCGCAGCTCGTCCATCGTCCCTTTCGCCCGTACACGTCCTTCATGCAAAATAATAAATTTATCGCAATACTTTTCCGCTGTCGCAAGAATATGTGTCGACATTAAAATGCCTGCCCCACCTTCTTTCATTTTGCCCATCCAGTCAAGGAGTGAGCGAATACCAAGCGGATCAAGTCCAACGAATGGTTCATCAATAATATAAAGCGCGGGTTCAGTTAAAAACGCGCCCATAATCATGACTTTTTGCTTCATTCCTTTTGAAAAATGAGCGGGAAACCATTTCATTTTCGATTCTAATCTAAATTCTTTTAAAAGCGGCCCGATTCTTTTTTCATAATCCGATTTTGACAAGCCGTACGCCATCGCTGTGAGCCTCATATGTTCTTCTAATGTCAATTCATCATATAAAACGGGCGTCTCCGGTACGAATGAAAATTGACGGCGGTACTCAGACGGACTTTTTTCAAGTGTCTGGCCTTTAATCGTCACCTGTCCTTTTACTGGTTCCATCAAGCCAATAATATGTTTAATTGCTGTACTTTTGCCGGCACCATTTAAACCAATAAGTCCGACAATTTCATTTTCACTAACGTCAAATGAAACATCATGCAGCACCGGTTTGCGTGTATAGCCGCCGGTCAAATCCTTTACTGTTAATAAAGACATATCGCGCGTCCTCTCCTTCTTATCCATTAACTGTATTGTATCAAAAAGAGAGATAGTACACACAGTTTCCCGTCCTGTCATTGTGTGCTAAAATTTTGGTAATGAACCTTAAAGGAGTGTTTGATAATGAATGATTGTATTTTTTGCAAAATTGTAAACGGTGACATTCCCTCCGCAAAAGTGTATGAAGATGAACACGTTTATGCGTTCTTAGACATTAGCCAAGTGACAAAAGGCCATACACTCGTTATTCCGAAAGTACATAAAGAAAATATTTTTGAACTGACGCCTAATCTGACTGCTCCATTATTTGAATCCGTCAAAAAAGTTGCAGATGCGATCCAAGCTTCTTTTTCACCGAATGGGCTTAATTTGCTTAATAATAACGGTGAAACCGCCGGTCAAACAGTATTTCACTATCACATTCATTTAATCCCCCGTTACGGATCCAATGACGGTTTTCACCCTGTTTTCAAAGAGAATGATGAGTCATATAATTTAAAAGAAATTGCGGCATCCATAAGTGCTCACCTGTAACGGAGCCATTCCATACGTTTGTGAAAGATGAGATTCGGGAAAAGTTATTCTATACATGTATGTCGTTTGGCTATAGAAATGATGAATGAGGTGAAAGGATTGAATAAAAAGTCTTTATGTATAGGATTATTAATAGGCCTCCCAGCAGGTGCAGCAACAGCTCTTTTAAACACACCTGCGAGCGGCCGTGAAACGCGAGGCAAGATGAAAGATGCACAAGTCTCGGCGAAATTGACTGCGCTGGAAGTTAAAGATAATGCCGGTCAAGTAAAGGAATCCGTTAAGCGTCTCATTGTTGCCGCAAAAGAGGACGTTCCAGGAGTGATCAGGAATGTTAAAGTGAACGCCACACTTTGGAAAGAAAGTATAGAACCAAACAAACAGGCATTGCAATCTGAAATTGCTAGCCTTCAAAAAACAGTAGAAGATTTGCAAGAAAGTCTTCCACAGCCCGTTCCAAAGAAGTAAAAAAGCGCGCAGAAGATGGTGTACATCCTCTGCGTGCTTTTTTATTTTCATTTATTTCGAAAATTTAGTTAATTAAATCCTTTCTATTTTTTTATTTTATTGGCATAATATATATCAATCAGTCTATTTGATTTGGGATGGGATAGAGAAAATAAAAAAAGAAGGTGCAAATATGTCAAATCATCAATATTCGATGAAAGAAGCATTTATGTTCAGTCAGCGTATGGCACAATTGTCGAAGGCACTATGGAAAGCCGTTGAAAAAGATTGGCAGCGCTGGATTAAACCGTACGATTTAAACATTAATGAACATCATATTCTTTGGATTGCGTATCATTTAAAAGGCGCCTCCATAACGGACGTTGCAAACTTCGGCGTGATGCACGTATCCACCGCTTTTAATTTTTCAAAAAAGTTAGAAGAACGTGGGTTTTTAACTTTTTCGAAAAAAGAAGAAGATAAGCGAAACACATACATCGAAATTACAAAAGAAGGCGAGCAGCTGATTTTCGACTTAATGGAGCAATATGACCCTGAAACAAACCTTGTATTTACAGGTAGTGCACCGCTTCGTGAACTATTCGGAAAATTCCCCGATCTCTCTGAACTGATGGCTATTATTAAAAATGTTTACGGCGATGACTTCATGGACATTTTTGAAACATCTATCTACAATATTGAAAAAGACTTTGATGAAGTGAGCGGAAAATTAAAACAGGCAGCACAAACAAAAACATCCGGTTAATCACCTAGCAGTTTCGCTGTTTTCATTTTCGTAAAAAATACACTTGCTTTTTAAGCTCTTCCGTCGTAAATTATGTATTATTATGTACGGCATGTATTATTATGTACGGCATGTATTATTATGTACGGCGGAGGTTATGTTTTATGAAGTGCTGGCGAATTTATAATTTCGAAAAAACGTATGGTTTTAATAAACTGTTTTTCGTTTCATTCGTGACGACGATGATTGTTTTTACGCTCGCCTTTTCATCCATGCAATCTTATTATTCAGAGCCCCTGTATGCAACAGGTTTTGCCTGGTTCGCTGCCGGTCTTCTTGCGGTTTATCCGCTTCATAAATTGCTTCACCTTCTCCCTTTGATCACGCATCGTCCAAAAATGACGTGGGAGTTAAAGTATTCTTTTTTGCCCGTTTTAACTGTGACCACTCGAAAACCGGTCTCCAAAAACCGATTTATTACTTGCTTAATATTGCCGTTTTTTAGTATGACGCCCCTTCTTTTAGCCAGCGCGGTACTATTGCCGCACTATTTACACTATTTCACAATGGCTGTGGCTTTTCATACCGGCATTTGTTCATTTGACTTTCTTTATTTAAAAACAATTGTCTCATGCCCTAAAGACTCAATCATCGAAGAAGATTTGGATGGATTTGAGATTTTAGTTCCCGATGAACCACCCGCCTGGCGCTGATGCCGGCGGGTTCTGTTTTCATTTTAGACGACAGTTTGATATAGTAATTGATACAGGAGAAAAAGGGGGAGGTTATACTGTGATTACGCTTATCATTACGTTTGTTATTTTTTCAATATTTATTTTGTTCCATATAAATCGAATGACGAACTTACTATGTATCCAAAAAGAAATTCCAGAAGAGCGTCATAAAAAAATTTTCCGGACAGTAAATATTTTAATCGTTATCTTGTTGTCCACTTCTTACATTGAAATACTATACGTCTAGGTCCGCCTTTCCTTTTCCATGTTCTTGAATTATGTTATAGTTGTTTTTGATATCTAGACTAAAATTTCTGTCACAATACGACAGAAGATAACTAGGGAGTTGTTATTTAGATGAAGAAATGGGCACTGCCTCTTTCATTAGCAGCGGGTGTTCTCGCACTTTCTGGCTGCAATGGAGCTGGCGACGGCAACGTCATCGCAACATCAAAAGCAGGCGACGTTACCGACATGGAATTGTATGCAGAAATGAAGGAAAAATACGGTCCACAAATGGAGCAGGCACTGCAAGAATTAATGCAGAAAAAAGTCCTCTCTGAAAACTATGAAGTAACGGATGATGAACTGGTAAAAGAATTGAAAAAAGCAAAAGAACAGCTCGGCGACCAGTATGAAATGTTTTTAGCACAATATGGACTTGATGAAGACGGCTTTAAAGAATTTTTGAAGCTCGAACTTCTCCGCGAAAAAGCAGCGCTCGCTGATGTAAAAGTAACAGACGATGAAGTGAAAAAATATTATGATGCTTGGCAGCCTGAAATTAATGTAAGCCACATTCTCGTTGAAGATGAAGCAAAAGTGAAAGAAGTACAACAAAAGCTCGCTGATGGCGGTGACTTCGCCAAACTTGCTACAGAATATTCAACCGATCCTGGTTCAGCTGAAAACGGCGGAAGCCTCGGTTGGATTGATAACGCAGGACGTGCACAGTTCGTTCCTGAGTTTACTGAAGCACTTGGCACATTAAAAGTAAATGAAGTGAGTAAACCAGTAAAGTCCGATTATGGTTATCACATTATTAAAATTACGGATCAAAAAGAAAAAGGCTCTTTCGAAGACATGAAGAGTCAGATGACAGATGAAGTAAAAAAATCAAAAGTCGATTCTGACACCCTCCAAACAAAGCTTGAGAAAGAAATGAAAGCAGCAGATGTGAAAGTCATAGATAAAGACTTAAAAGGCGCATTTGAAACAAATGATGACACAACATCAGAACCAAAAGATGATGAAGAATCAAAAGAAGCAAAGTAAAAAAGCACCCTCACGGGTGCTTTTTACTTTATAAACAGTGGTTTATAAAAAGATCGGTTATCGAGTGGAAAAATACGTTCAGAAAACTCACCGGGCTTCGTTCGTTCCATCGCTCGGTCAAGCATATTCATTTTTGCATCGAGGTTATCAATGTAATGAAGCATTTCCGCTTCTTTAATCATTGGTGGCTTCGGACTCCCCCATTCCGCTTTCCCATGGTGAGACAAGACCACATGTTGAAGGACCATCACTTCTTCTCCTTCAATGCCAAGCTCTTTCGCCATCTGACCGATTTCGTTTACCATAATAGAAATGTGGCCAATCAAGTTCCCTTCTGCTGTATATGTCGTCGCGACTGGACCCGATAATTCCGTTACTTTGCCAAGATCATGTAAAATGACGCCAGCATAAAGTAAATCACGATCCAATGATGGATAAAGATCTGCGATGGATTTCGCTAGCTTTAACATCGATACAACATGATATGCAAGGCCTGATACAAATTCATGATGATTTTTCGTAGCAGCTGGGTATTCAAAAAATGGTTGATAGTATTTTTTCAATAAAGAACGGGTAATGCGCTGTATATGGGGATTTTTCATTTCAAAAATAAACTGCGTAATCGTCTCGGCCATTTCTTCCTGGCTGAGCGGAGCTGTTTCGAGAAAGTCTCCTGCATCCATTCCATCTTGCTTTGATGCCGGGCGAATTTGACGAAGTTTCAACTGCATCCGTCCGCGGTAATTTTGAATGTCACCTGCTACTTTTACAATGGTCTGCGGTGCATACATTTTTACTGTCTCATCTTTTGCATCCCACAGCTTCGCTTCAATTTCTCCACTCGTATCTTGCAGCATAAGCGTTAAATATGGATTTCCATTCACAGCTGTACTTTTGACAGCTGATTTGATCATTAAAAAGCAATCCACACTTTCGCCTGCTTCATACTGTGTAATTCCTTTATCCAAGACGTCACCCTCCTCTTTATACTCTTCTGTTTATTATACCACAGATCGTATGTTCCTTTAATAGAGATCATACTTTTTTCTTTACTGAAAATCGGATACAATAATCGTATCATGTCTACAAGGAGATGGAACATGTATAAACTAACTGTTTTTAAAAAAGACGGAAAAAAATTACTTGATCAATCTTTTGAAGCCAAAACAGATGATGAAGCGAAAGATCGAGGTTCACAAATTTTACATGCACATGCATATGAAAACTATACTTATCGATGCACATCACCTGAAGGAAAATTACTTCTTTTCCATCAGTAGGTAGATACGCGTTTAAAATATGAAATAAAACATGAAAATCATTGCCCGATCATGTGGGAAATGCTGTCACAATCAGTGCTTGTACAACACCAATTAAGCCGCCAAGTAAAGCACCGAGCAATGTTATCATTTTTAATTCACGATGTGTTATATTAAGAACAATCATTTCCAACCGAGCTATCGAGAACGTTTCAATTTGCTGGCGTACAATATCAGCAATTTTCAGTTTTTTCATGAATTCCGGAATGCATACTATGATTTTCATAATACCTTTATCCATTATTCCTGGAATGAGTACGTCAGTGATTTTTTTTTCAAATGGAAGCGCATAGACCGATACTGGCTTATTAAAAATCATTTGAATATCAAGTTGTCCGTCAATGAATGTCTTCGCTTGATTTATAACCTGCTCATCAGAAAATTTACCAATTACGCCGGCCCACTTCCATTCGATTATTTTATTCCATTCATCTTTCAAAATAACATTTAATAAGTCTTTCGTGCCCGGGCTCGTTAAAAACTTAATCATTTCCGGACGAATTTTATCTTCAATCGACGTGTTGCCAAGTACCTTTTGAATCATCCCACCAAACTTGCCCCGTTCTGCGAGAAAATTATTGGTCATTCTTTTCACACGATAACGGCCAGCTTCACCAGAAAAATATTCAATACCTTTTTGTAAAATATAAGAAGACACTTCTGGAATTTTATTTTCTATTTTATCAAGCCATTCGACTGGCAGCGATTCTTTTACAATTTGATCGCTGTAAAAATCTTTAATGGAATTGTATTTTTGACCAATCCATTCATTTATTTTTGCTTCTACTTTTAGGCCCACTTCCGGAATGTGTACCTTTTCAAAAAATTCTGTTACGGTCATGTTAGATTGAATCCACTTTTTCACCTCTGCCTGCAAAAATAATTCCATTTCACTGCGAAATTCAGGTTCATTTAATTTTTGTTCAATCGTTTCTGGTGTCAATAACTGTTCATCAACAATTTTGCCCACCTGCTTCGCCAGTTCTGCACGTCGTTTCGGGATTAGTCCTGGTGTGAATGGAATACGCCATTTGCCAATGTAGCGGGCCTCGTGGGGTTTGAAGAGCATCCGAATGGCTACTGCATTCGTGATACTGCCAATCACCGCACCAATGATACCCATAAATAAAATGAGCCAAAAATCATTCAACATGTGCCCACCTTCCATGTACGTAAAAATGATGCTGATTCCTAAGTGGAACGGCATCAATTCAACTTTTTGCTTTTTAGCAATTAGATGAGCCGCTTTTTGAATTGCGTCACCCACTTTTTATTCCATTAACTGAGAATTATGTATGAATACTATAACATATCATCCAAAAAAATACTTGTGAGGTCTACTCCCCATTAATAGGAAACAACTACCTGCTTATGCTTTGTATAAATGAGTGCGTACAATCCATACTACTAGCATAATCAACAACGGGTCGCACCGGCAGCTCCGGGCGATCAATCACACGCGACGGTGCAACTCCGTCAGACCCGACCAAAACAAGAAAAGGGAGATGTGAACAGTAATGGCAAACAACAACAACAGCAATTCAAATCAATTGGTCGCTCCAGGTGCTCAACAAGCAATTGATCAAATGAAGTATGAAATCGCGTCTGAATTTGGTGTTCAGTTAGGTGCTGACTCAACATCCCGTGCAAATGGTTCTGTTGGTGGGGAAATTACAAAACGTCTTGTTCAAATGGCCGAACAGCAATTAAGCGGCTTCCAAAAGTAAATATTTAAAAAGGGAGCCATCTCAAAAGCTTAGCTTTTGAGATGGCTTTTTATTATTCTTTTTTCTTTTTCTTTTCAGACAGATTTACCATTTGCAACGGATCAATCCAACGGTTGTAGTCGTTTTCGTTCACATAACCTGATGCAAGCGCTGCTTTCTTTAGCGTTGTTCCATCTTTATGTGCCATCTTAGCGATTTTCGCCGCTTTTTCATAGCCAATATGCGGATTCAATGCCGTCACAAGCATAAGCGACTGTTCCATTAATCCACGAATGACGTCAAGATTCGCTTCGATTCCTAATGCGCATCGTTCATCAAAAGATCGAATTCCATCTGCTAACAGCCGGATCGATTGGAGCGTATTATATACAATAACCGGCTTAAACACATTTAATTCAAAATTCCCCTGACTCGCAGCAAATCCGACGGCTGCATCATTACCGAATACTTGAACAGCTGCCATTGTGAGTGCTTCACTTTGCGTCGGATTCACTTTCCCTGGCATAATGGAACTGCCCGGTTCATTCGCTGGAATCGATAATTCTCCAAGGCCGCTTCGTGGACCGCTTGAGAGCCAGCGAACGTCATTGGCTATTTTCATTGAATCGGCTGCTAGTGCTTTTAAAGCACCATGTACAAAGACTATTTCATCATGACTCGTTAACGCATGAAATTTATTTTTCGATGAAACAAACGAATAACCTGTCTGCTTTTTCAGTTGTTTGGCTGTTTTATCACCAAACGTTGGGTCCGCGTTAATGCCAGTTCCGACCGCTGTCCCGCCAATAGCGAGATTTAGTAGTCCTTCTTTAGCCTGGTCGATCATTTCTTCACTACGGACAATCATATGACGCCATCCAGAAATTTCCTGACCAAGCGTTAATGGCGTCGCATCTTGCAAATGAGTACGGCCGATTTTAATGACATCCATATATTCTTTTTCTTTCTTTTTCAATGTCTTCTTAAATTGCTTTAATGCCACTTTTAATCGCTTTTCAATCTCATCGTACACTGCGATATGCATAGCTGTTGGAAATGTATCATTCGAGCTTTGTGACATATTCACATCATCATTTGGATGAATAAACCCCTCTTTGCCCACAAGCTCTGAAGCACGTTTCGCCACCACTTCATTCACATTCATATTAGATTGCGTACCGCTACCTGTCTGCCAAACAACGAGTGGAAATTGTTGATCCCATTTTCCAGTTAAAATTTCATCACACGCTTCAATAATCACATTCATTTTGTCTTCAGGTAGCTTGCCGAGTTCACCATTTGCAACAGCCGCTGCTTTTTTTAAATGAGCGAATGCATAAATCATTTCAATTGGCATTTTTTCCGTTCCGATGGGGAAATTTTCTACACTGCGCTGTGTCTGTGCTCCCCAATATTTATCTGCGGGCACTTTCATTTCACCGAGTGTATCTTGTTCAATTCTAAACTCCATTATTCATTCCTCCTTCAAAATTCATCTCTTTACACGTTTCCCTTTTTCCCTCATATCATGCCTACAAAATAGAATAGTCGTATAAATATTTCCAACAGTTCATCCATCTTTCTTCTTTTCATCACTTTTTTCATAAAGTGAAACTTCATTCAGTGGGGGTTAGGTTCACACGATGTGAATCATGCAGACGTTGTCACAGGACGTGACGATCTTAGTCTGCGTTCCGCCCATCCCCCACTGAATAAAAAGGAACTCAGGTAAAGAGCGCCGCGTCCTGCGGCAATACCTGAGTGACCGGCTTCGGCCGGCCCGAACCAATCGGGCTTTTACGGGCAATTGATCCCCCGCTTATCCTTCTTTTCTTTTCGACGCCTTGAAGCGGGGTCTTACTGCCCGTTAATGCGGGATAAAGGTTTAAGTAGTAAAGATAGCGGGAATGTTATTCAAAACAAATGCTTATGAGGTGACGCAGAAATGTTAAAAACAATTTTAATGATTATTGGTGCCATTGTTGTTATTTCATGGATTATTTCGATTCTTTAACATACAAAAGAAGGATTCCACCATGGAATCCTTCTTGTTTAGCTATATTGTTGGCCATACACTTTTTCTTCGTATTGACGAATGTAATCTTCCTCTGTAAGTGTAACAGAAATTTCATCCCAGCCATTTAAAAGCATTTTTTTCCAATATGGATCAATATCGAAATGAGCCACAAACCCATTTTCATCGTTTACCGATTGTTTTTCAAGATCAACATGTAGACGATAGCCTTCTTCTTTTGAGCGCTCCATAACCACTGCTACTTCTTCTTCCGTTAACTTGAGCGCAAGAATACCATTTTTCACACTATTGTTATAAAAAATATCCGCATAGCTTGGCGCAATGATAATCCGGAAGCCATAATCAAGCAATGCCCATGGCGCATGTTCACGTGATGAACCACACCCAAAGTTTTCACCGGCAACCAGTATTTCGGCACCTTCATATTGCGGTTTATTCATAATAAAATCTTCTCGTTTATTACCCTCTTCATCAAAACGCCAGTTGTAAAAGACAAACTGACCAAAACCTTGGCGCTCAATTCGTTTTAAAAATTGTTTCGGAATAATTTGATCTGTATCAATATTTGTACGGTTAAGTGGACAAACAACACCAGTAAATTGATTAATCGGCTGCATATTGTACCCTCCTTTATTATAAGTTAACGCTTGATAATTCACGAACATCCGTAAAGTGACCTGTCACAGCTGCTGCTGCAGCCATTGTTGGACTGACAAGATGCGTTCTCGCACCATTACCTTGACGTCCTTCAAAGTTACGGTTTGATGTTGATGCACAACGTTTCCCTGCCGGAACAACATCATCGTTCATCGCAAGACACATGGAACATCCAGAGTCACGCCATTCGAAGCCTGCTTCCATAAAGATTTTATCAATTCCTTCTGCCTCTGCTTGCTGCTTTACTGTTTGCGAACCCGGTACAACAATGGCTGTTACATTGCCTTGTACTTTACGGCCTTTCGCTACTTCAGCCGCTGCACGTAAATCGCTAAGACGAGAGTTTGTACATGAGCCAATAAAGACGAAATCAACAGGGATATCCGTTAGCTTTGTACCTGCTTCAAGACCCATATAGTCTAGTGCAAGGCGAACGGACTCTTTATCTGCTTCACGCTCAAATTGATCAGGAGATGGAACAGTACCTGAAATACCGCTGCCCATTGACGGATTGGTTCCCCATGTCATTTGCGGTTCGATTTCCGTTGCATCAATTTCAAGTGTTTTGTCATATGCTGCTCCTTCATCTGTCGCCAAAGCCAGCCACTTTGCGGCTGCAGCTTCAAATTCTTCACCTTGAGGAGCATAGCGCCGTCCGCGTAAATATTCAACGGTCGTTTGATCAGGGCTGATGAGACCTGCACGTGCCCCTGCTTCAATAGACATATTACAAATTGTCATACGCTGTTCCATTGTTAAATCACGAATTGCTTCACCTGTGTATTCCATGATATAACCCGTGCCAGCATTTACACCAAATTTTGCAATAATCGCAAGAATAATATCTTTTGACTGAACACCAAACCCTAGTTTTCCATTCACTTTAATTTGTAATGTTTTAGGACGTTGCTGCCAGATTGTCTGCGTAGCAAGAACATGTTCTACTTCACTTGTACCAATACCGAATGCAAGTGCACCGAATGCGCCATGTGTAGACGTATGACTATCTCCACATACAATCGTTTTACCCGGTTGTGTCAATCCAAGCTGTGGACCGATAACGTGAACAATTCCTTGATCTGGATGGTCAATATCTGCAAGTTCAATACCAAACTCACGGCAATTTTGCTCAAGTGTTTCAATTTGTTTTTTAGAAACTTGGTCATTGATAATATGACGATCAATCGTTGGTACGTTATGGTCCATTGTCGCATACGTTAAATCAGGCCGTCTCACACGGCGTCCACTAATTCGTAATCCTTCAAATGCCTGTGGAGATGTTACTTCATGTACAAGATGCAAATCGATATATAGAAGATCTGGCTTCCCTTCTGTTCTGTTTACAACATGATTTTCCCAAATTTTTTCGATAACATTTTTCTTCGTCATACCCAGTCCCTCCTCTTACATATGTGTGTTTTTGATAAAAAACGGGGATCCCTTCCTTCCCTGCAATATGTGCAAGTAAGAATAGAATCCACCGTGGCTTTTCCCTTTACATATAAACAATAGTATCAGTTGCAACATCTGATCCGTTTGCTACTCGCTGTGTCACAAGTTCAATCATTTTATCCGTTCCAACCACTGTACTGCCTTCCATTTGTAAATCCTGGGTGCAGTATCCATCATTTAAGACAGACTGTACAGCACGCTCAATCGCTTCTCCTTCTTCACGCATGTTAAATGAGTATTTCAACATAAGCGCAGCCGATAGAATCATCGCAAGTGGATTTGCTTTATTTTGTCCGGCAATATCTGGGGCAGAACCGTGGACCGGTTCGTATAGACCGATGCCGCTTTCTGACAAACTTGCAGATGGCAACATACCAAGTGAACCAGTAATCATGGATGCTTCATCACTCAAAATGTCTCCGAATAAGTTTTCTGTCACGATGACATCAAATTGTCCAGGGCTTGAGATAAGCTTCATCGCCGCAGCATCAACATACATATGATCAACTGTCACATTCGGATAATCTGCTGCTTTTTCATTGACGATTTCGCGCCACATACGGCTTGATTCAAGTACATTCGCTTTATCAACAGACGTTAATTTGCCTCCTCGTCCGGCGGCAAATTCAAACGCTTTGACAACGATTCGTTCAATTTCAGCACGCGTGTATTGAAGTGTATCGACAACGATGTCATTGTTCTCACCGCGTCGTTCACTTGGTTTCCCAAAGTAAAGGCCGCCTGTCAACTCACGAACGATCAGCATATTTACATTTCCGGCAATTTCAGGCTTTAGCGGAGAAGATTGCACAAGTTTCTGAAACGATGGAATTGGACGTAAATTCGCAAACAGTCCAAGTTCTTTACGAATCGCGAGCAAACCGCGCTCCGGACGTTCTGCTGATGGCAAGTTATCCCACTTTGGACCACCTACTGCACCGAGCAGCACAGCGTCACTATTCCGAGCAAGTTCCAATGTTGATCCCGGAAGCGGTGTGTTATGTGAATCGATCGCTGCACCACCGATATCCGCATACTCAATTTCAAATTCGTGGCCGAAACGCTTACCTGCTGCCTGCAAAACGGCAACAGCTCCTGATGCGATTTCCCGGCCAATTCCATCACCTGGCAATACGGCAATTTTCTTCTTCACGTAAACCCCTCCGTTGCATTAAATGTGTGCTTTTTCAACTCCAGATTGTCGCGCTTGTAATGTGACCGCACGATTCACTGCATTTAAATACGCAAGCGCGGATGATTCAAGAACATCCTGTACTGTGCCGCGTCCACTTGATTCCATTCCATTCCATTGAATACGAACATGTACTTCAGCGAGTGCATCTCGTCCGCCGCCAACCGAGTTGATTTTGTAATCAAGTAACTTCACTTCTTCGTCTACTATTCTTTCAAGCGTGTTATAAATGGCTTCAACGCTTCCTGAACCGGTACCCGCTTCAGTTACATTTTTCCCATCAGGCAAGACAGCTGAAATCGTTGCAGTCGGAATATGCTCTGTTCCATACTGCACTTGTATGCTTGACAATTTATAGCCTTTTACATCCGTTGCTTGCGTTTGCTTGTCAGCAAGAATAGAGAATAAGTCTTCATCTGTAATTTCTTTTTTACGATCAGCAAGTTCTTTAAACGTTTTGAACGCATCATTAAGTTTTTCTTCTGTTAATTCAAAACCGAGTTCCGCTGCTTTACTTTTAAAAGCATGGCGACCGGAATGTTTCCCCATCACGAGCTTATTCGCACTTAATCCAACCAATTCTGGCGTAATGATTTCGTATGTTGTCTTTTCTTTCAACACACCATCCTGATGAATTCCCGATTCATGAGCAAATGCGTTGTCGCCAACGACTGCTTTGTTCGCCGGGACGATCATGCCTGTTAATTTGCTGATCAAGTTGCTTGTGCGTTTAATTTCGTTTAGCTTCAAACCAGTTGTCGCTTTGTAAAAATCATTACGTGTGTAAAGAGCCACTGCCACTTCTTCAAGCGCCACGTTGCCAGCCCGTTCACCGATTCCGTTAATTGTTCCTTCTACTTGACCCGCCCCGCCTTCAATCGCTGCAAGTGAGTTTGCTGTCGCCATGCCAAGATCATCATGACAATGAGTAGATAAAATCGCTTTGTCGATATTGCGGACATTTTGTGTTAAGTATTGGAATATTTCTTTAATTTCCCGCGGGGTAATATAACCGACCGTATCAGGAATATTGATAACCGTTGCACCGGCATCAATCGCTGCCTCTGCCACACGAGCAAGAAAATCAAGTTCTGTCCGGCACGCATCTTCTGCAGAAAATTGTACTTTTGCAAAATTTTGTTTTGCATATTTAACAGATTCCACTGCACGTTCAATCACTTCTTCTTTACTCATCTTCAATTTATACTCTCGATGAATCGGTGATGTTGCGATAAAGACATGAATGCGTGGTTCTGCTGATCCTTTTAACGCTTCCCACGCTGCATC
Organism: Domibacillus mangrovi; assembly: GCF_001906925.1. Lineage (GTDB taxonomy): Bacteria > Bacillota > Bacilli > Bacillales > Domibacillaceae > Domibacillus > Domibacillus mangrovi. The sequence continues at coordinate 25,938 of NZ_MRWQ01000012.1, read as the reverse complement.
AATATCTTTTTTGTTTGAGCGAGCAAGACCGGTTACAGAACTGTTTTTTACAGTATTCGCAATTTGTTTGACAGCGTCGAGGTCACCGGGAGAAGCGGCTGGAAAGCCCGCTTCGATGACATCTACACCTAATCGTTCTAGTTGCTTTGCAATTTCGAGTTTTTCGATTGTATTTAAGTTTACACCTGCGGATTGTTCTCCATCCCGCAAAGTTGTGTCAAAAATCTCAATTTTTCGCACCAGAACCCACTTCCTTTTTGCCTTGTTTAATAAATGGCATTAATGCACGCAGCTCTTTCCCAACAACTTCAAGTTGATGTTCACTTTCACGACGAGTGATTGCTGTAAATTCTGGACGATTTAGTTGATTTTCCTGCAACCAGCCTTTTGCAAATTTACCTGTTTGAATATCAGTCAATACATCTTTCATACGTGCTTTCGTTTCCGATGTAATTACGCGTGGACCGGAAACATAGTCACCCCATTGTGCTGTATCTGAGATTGAATAGCGCATGCCTTCAAGGCCGCCTTCATACATTAAGTCAACAATCAATTTCAATTCATGCAAGCACTCAAAGTATGCAATTTCCGGTTGGTATCCAGCTTCAACAAGTGTTTCAAAACCAGCTTTAACAAGTTCTGCTGTACCTCCGCAAAGGACGGCTTGCTCCCCAAATAAATCTGTTTCTGTTTCTTCACGGAAAGTTGTTTCAAGAATACCTGCACGACCTGCTCCTACACCTTTTGCATAAGCAAGCGCAATGTCTTTTGCTTGTCCAGTTACATCCTGATAAATAGCGAATAGTGCAGGTACGCCTGCGCCTTGCTCATACGTACGGCGAACAAGATGGCCCGGACCTTTTGGTGCAGCTAGGAATACATCAACATCAGCAGGAGGTACGATTTGGTTAAAATGTACGTTAAAACCATGAGCGAATGCAAGTGCTTTTCCTGCAGTTAATTCAGGCTCAATTTCTGCTTTGTAAACAGCTGTTTGATATTCATCTGGAAGCAGGATCATGATTAAGTCTGCTGCCGCACTTGCCTCACGTACTGTTTTTACGTCAAAACCGTCTGCAGTTGCTTGATCAAATGATTTACCTGGGCGAAGTCCTACAACTACATTTACGCCGCTTTCACGAAGGTTCAAGGCATGTGCATGGCCTTGAGAACCATAACCGATGATTGCAACCGTTTTGTTAGATAGTACCGCTTCGTTAATGTCACCATTGTAATATACTTTTGTCATTTTCTTCATCCTCCAAAAATTGTTTGATTTTTTTTATTTTAATTTAAAATAGAAAACGGTTTTGATTCCGACACGAGGCGCTGTGAACCGCGTTTAATCGCTGTTTGTCCTGTGCGGGCTACTTCTTTAATTCCATAAGGGCGAAGAAGTTCAATCATCGCTTCGATTTTCTCGAAGTTTCCGACAACTTGAATAGTAACACTATCTTTCGCCACGTCAATAATTGTTGCACGGAACGGCTCGATAATGACGTTAATTTCAGCGCGCGTTTGCGGTGTCGTCATTACTTTAAGAAGCGCAAGCTCACGCGTCACAATCGCCTGATCCGTAATATCATTTACTTTTAACACATCAATTTGCTTATTGAGCTGCTTTAGAACTTGCTCAACCATACGGGCATCTTCCACATGAATGACGAATGTCATTTTTGACACGCCTTCTGTTTCTGTTGCACCGACTGTAATGCTTTCAATATTAAACTGGCGGCGTGTAAATAACCCGGTAATCCGGTTTAAAACACCGCTCTGATTAAACACCGTTGCTGTTACGATTCGTTTCATTGCGGTTTCACCCCGATCATTTCATGAAGTCCTTTGCCTGGCGCGATCATCGGATAAACCATTTCTTTCGGCTTAATACGACAGTCAATTAAGACCGGTTCATTATCCGTCAATGTTTCACGCAATACTTTCTCCGCTTCTTCCTCAGTGGATACTTTGTAACCGCGAATTCCGTATGAGTCAGCCAGTTTGATAAAATCTGGCTGTACTGGAATAAGAGACTGTGAATAGCGCTCTTCATAAAATGTTTCCTGCCATTGACGAACCATTCCGAGAGCCATGTTATTATACACGATAATTTTAACCGGCAACTTCAATTCAGCAACAATACCTAGTTCTTGAAGCGTCATTTGGAAACCGGCATCACCAGCAATCGCTACAACGGTTTTATCTGGTTTCGCAATTTGGGCACCAATCGCTGCTGGAAAACCGAAGCCCATTGTACCTAAACCGCCTGATGTTACCCACTGATCTGGTTTGTTAAAACCATAATATTGCGCTGTCCACATTTGATGTTGTCCAACGTCTGTCGTTACAATGGCATCGCCTTCTGTAATTTCGTGAATCATTTTCGTTAGGAGCTGCGGTGAAATTCCTTCGCCATCTTCCGTATTCCAAAGTGGATTTTCCATTTTATCCTGTTGTAGTTTCACACGCCATTCATCCGCTTTTGGCGCTTCAAAATCAAGGCTCATAATCTTTTTCAAAGCCTCGCATGCATCTGCAACGATTGGGATGTGTGTTTCAACATTTTTACCGATCTCAGCAGGATCAATATCAATATGAGCAACCGTTGCACTAGGTGCAAAATGAGCCAGATTTCCTGTCAAACGATCATCAAAGCGTGCACCGATATTGATAAGTAAGTCTGTTTCATAAAGGGCCGTATTCGCTGTATTTGTGCCATGCATTCCCCCCATACCAAGGAACAATGGATGATTCGCTGGGAATCCGCCAAGGCCAAGTAATGTGTTAACGACCGGAATTTGCATTTTTTCAACAAATTGAAGCAACTCTTCAGATGCCTTTGCATGCAAGACTCCTGCTCCAGCCAAAATAACCGGTTTTTTCGCCTGTGCAAGCGCACCCCGAAGCTTTTTTACTTGCAGGCTATTCGGTTTAAAGTTAGGCTGATAGCCTGGAAGATCGACTTCCGTTACAAATTCAGCTTCACCAATCATGCCTGCAATATCTTTCGGAATATCGATTAATACTGGACCCGGACGTCCTGTTGTAGCAATATGAAACGCTTCATGAACGATTCTTGGTAAATCATTCATATCACGAACTTGATAGTTATGTTTTGTGATAGGCATTGTAATCCCAATTACATCCGCTTCCTGGAATGCATCTGTACCAATAACACTTGTCGCAACTTGACCTGTAAAAACAACAAGTGGAAGGGAATCGATCATTGCATCCGTAATACCCGTTACAAGATTTGTCGCACCTGGACCAGACGTAGCAAGTACGACACCTGGCTTACCAGATACACGTGCATATCCTTCAGCTGCATGAATCGCTCCTTGCTCGTGGCGGGCTAAAACGTGACGAATTGGGTTTTTATATAACGCATCATAAAGTGGAAGAACCGCGCCACCTGGATATCCAAAAATCACTTCTACATTTTCTTTTTTTAATGATTCAATGAATAAATCAGCACCGTTTATCGGACCTGCTGAGGCTTCTGTTATGCCTGTATTCAATTCTTTTACCTTTGCATTTTGGCTCATTATTGTTCTCCCTCCAAATATTGGTTATTGTCCGTATTGGCAAGAGGTGACTTCTTCTGGGACTATGTGACCTCGGTCACGAAAACATTACGAATACCCCAGGTCATGGCATTGTTAGCCTTTGTTCTTAAACAAAAAGAAAAGTCCCTTCACGCCTGCGCCTGCCTAAACAGTATACGCAGGGGTGAAAAGACTTCATCACTTTTCACGGTACCACCCTGATTCACAGCATTTTTCTCAAAAGCTGCCTTATGGACCGCCGATAAACCGACCGGTCCTTTTGATAACGGGTGACTTGCACCCGGCTCTCCCTACTGGATGACGTTCAGGAAAGCACTCAGAGGGGATGTCGCGGCAGGATGTATTCCCGGCTCTCAGCAATAACCGGTTCTCTGTGAAATACAAATTCCTGAAACTTTTTCCTCTTCAACGTGTTTTATATACGTAATTCATTAAATTTTCATAACGCCGCCTGTATTAGCGGATGTAACAAGCTTCGCGTACCGTGCTAGCCAGCCCTTTTTAATTTTTGGTTCAGGCTGTACAAAGTTGGCTTTACGCGCTGCCAATTCTTCATCTGTTAAATCAACATTCATTGTACGATTAGTTAAGTCGATAATAATTTTATCACCATTTTTGACGAATGCTATAGGGCCACCTTCAGCTGCTTCTGGAGATACATGACCGATTGAAATACCGCGTGATGCACCAGAGAATCGCCCGTCTGTCATTAAAGCGACTTGTTTAGCAAGTCCGCGTCCCGCAATAGCAGATGTTGGTGTTAACATTTCCGGCATACCAGGGCCGCCTTTTGGTCCTTCGTAGCGGATGACAACAACATGACCTGCTTTTACTGTACCATTGTTAATATTTTCAACTGCTTCATCTTGTGATTCAAAGACGATCGCTTCTCCTTCAAAAACTTTAATAGAAGGATCAACAGCTCCGACTTTAATTACTCCGCCATCTGGCGCAATGTTTCCATAAAGGATGGACAAACCGCCAACCGGGCTGTATGGATTTTCTTTTGTACGAATCACTTTATCGTTTGTGATAACAGCATCTTTTACATTTTCATAAACTGATTTACCTGTAATTGTAATACGTTCGTTATCAAGCGCACCTTTGATTGAACAAAGTTCGTTAATAATCGCACTAATTCCACCAGCATCATGAACATCGGCCATTGTGTAATCCGATGCCGGACTGATTTTAGCCAAGTATGGAATTCGTTTTGCCACTTCGTTAATCTCATTTAAATCATAATCAATTCCTGCTTCATTTGCAATTGCCAATGTATGGAGAACCGTGTTCGTTGAACCACCCATTGCCATATCAAGAGCAAATGCATCATCAATCGCTCTTTTTGTCACAATATCGCACGGTTTTAAATCATTTTCAATGGCATTCATTAAATGTTGTACCGCTTCTTTAATTAGACGGTGACGTTCGGTTGATGTAGCTAAAATCGTTGCGTTACCCGGCGGTGTTAAACCGAGCATTTCCATCAATGAATTCATTGAATTTGCAGTAAACATACCTGAACATGAACCACATGTTGGGCAGGCATTTGTTTCAATATCGTTAAGCTCTTCTGCTGTAATTTTACCTGACAGATGAGCTCCGACACCCTCAAATACAGATGTGAGTGTAAGTGGTTGGCCTGTTGATGAAGTTCCGCCTTCCATCGGACCGCCGGATACGAAGACAGATGGAACGTTCGTTCTTACAGCTGCCATCAACATACCTGGTGTAATTTTGTCGCAATTTGGAATATAGAATACGCCATCAAACCAGTGTGCATTAATAACGGTTTCTGCCGAATCCGCGATTAGTTCCCGACTTGGAAGTGAATAGCGCATTCCGATGTGACCCATTGCGATACCGTCATCAACACCAATTGTGTTGAATTCAAACGGAACACCGCCCGCTTCACGGATTTCCTTCTTTACGACTTCCGCAAATTTATTTAAGTGAACGTGACCCGGAATAATGTCTATATACGAGTTACACACCCCAATAAATGGTTTATGTAAGTCTTGCGTCTTAACGCCGGCTGCATAAAGCAAACTCCGATGTGGGGCGCGTTCGATCCCTTTTTTGATCATATCGCTACGCATTGTATCTCCTCCAAGATGACTGGCCATGCATGCATGTATTCATTCATGCTTTTGACATAGATTTAAATATTTTTTAATCTGAAAATTAAATTTATATTGTGTCCAATGATAACGCTCTTTTCCACTTTGGTCAACACCTTTCAACCATTTTTCCGTCATAATTAGACTTATTTTTTAATCTTTTATTTCGAAAGCGCTTTCGTTTAAATACTACCAAATACAGCCGAATGGAATTCCATTCAGCCGCATGATTAAAACCATTCATTTAACTTATCAACAAGTTGATCATACCAATTTTTTTCTTCTATTTTTGCATCTTGATCTATTGTATCGACATCAAATGATGTTTCTCCTATATATGGAATTATTTCTTCGACAATTTCCGAAAACAATGGGACAGCACCATCTGAACTATTGCCGGATAAGTAACTTGTTTCACTGACTTCTTCCACGCCTACCCAAACAGCTCCAACTAAATTTGGGGTATACCCTATAAACCATTGATCTTCTGTTCCGTTAATCCCTTCAATTGGTACTTGTGTAGAACCTGTTTTACCAGCAATATCAACGCCATCCACTTGAGCTTTTCGTCCTGATCCCCGTTCAACGACTCCAAGAAGCATCGATGTCATCATATCCGATACATCTTCCGTTGTGGCTTTCACTTCTTTTGGCTCCCATTTTGGTTTAATCTCACCTTCTGGTCCAACAATTTTTTGAATAAAGAAGCTTTCCTTCCGAACCCCTCTATTCGAAAACGTCGTATAAGCTTCAGCCATTTGAAGCGGTGATACTCTTGGTTTTATATCTCCGAGTGCGATGCCCAATGTTTCATCTTCCGTTTTAAAACCGAACCGGTGTAAAGCATTAAGCCCTTTTGTTAATCCTATTTGATCGAGCAGCCAGACAGCCGGGATATTGAGCGATTTTTCAACGGCGCGGTACATCGGTACCTCTCCTTCGTATGTACCGCTGAAATTCGATGGCGAATACCCGCCTTCCCCTTCCCCAAATGTCATCGGTTCATCTTTCAGCATATCTGTAGGCCTGTACCCGGCTTCAAGAGCTGGCGTGTAGACAACAAGCGGTTTAATTGTAGAGCCTGGTGACTTTTTCATCTGCGTCGCAAAACTGAAACCACGGAATACATGTTCACCACGCCGGCCAACAACAGCCAGTACACCACCTGTTTTCGGGTCCATCAAAACGGTGGCGCTTTGTGCATTTTCCCCACTCACCGTTTGAGGAAAAATGGAGCTGTTTTCGTATACATTTTCAAGTCCCGATTGTATATTCTGATCAAGCGTTGTATAAATATTGTAGCCTTGTGTAAGTAAATCATCCTGTGTTAAACCATAACGCGAAATCGCTTCATTGATCACTGCGTCTGCAAAATGCGCATATTTTCCTTTTAGCGGATCTCCGCTTGCATCTTTAAGTACGACACTTGTATCGGCTGTTTCATCTGCCTGCTGTTGCGTTATATATCCATATTTAACCATTTGATTCAAAACGACTTTCCGCCGGTGGAGCGCATTGTCCATATTATCAATCGGATTATAGCGTGACGGTGCTTTTACCATTCCTGCAAGCATCGATGATTCCGCTCTCGTTAAACTTGACACATCCTTTCCAAAATATTTTTTGGACGCATTTTGAACACCCCATGCACCATTTCCAAAATAACTCGTATTTAAGTACATCTCTAATATTTCTTCTTTTTTATACACTTTTTCAATTTCAATCGCGAGAAATAGTTCCTCTATTTTCCGTCGATATGTTTTTTCTGGCGACAACAGCGCATTTTTCGTCAACTGCTGTGTAATCGTACTCGCTCCCTGCACGCGTGATCCTGCTGTAACATTTGTAAAAGCGGCCCGGAATATGCCTTTTACGTCAAATCCGCCGTGTTCATAAAAACGATTATCTTCAACAGCAACGATCGCTTCCTGTAAATGCTTCGGTATCTTGTCAATAGATACACTATCTGTTCGGTTCGCAGAAAGTTTGCTTGCTTTGTTCCCGTCACGGTCATAAATGAGTGTCGACTGGGACAACCCTTGCTTCAATGTCTCCACATCTGCTGATTTCATAAAATAAAAACCAAATCCAAGTCCCACAAGCAAGACAATGGACGCTAGCAAAATTGTAACCTGTGTCATATGAAACTTGTGCCAAATATGTTTTATAAACCTTTTCATTATGTTCATTTCTGTCTTTTTCCCTTCTGAAAAATGCGATACGGACTGTTTTCATTTTAAGCACACTCTGTCAAATTGCAACGAAAATGACTAAAAGCAGGGTGTATACTTATACGAATCAGGTATATAATGAGTTCCGTTCTATCGAAAAAAAAGATAAAAAAAATAAGCGTGGCAGCTGCCCGCTTATTCTATTTCTGATTTCTTTTTATCGTCATCGTCTTCCATAACATTTTTCATGCCTCGTTTAAACTCATGTAATGTTTGGCCTGCTGCACGGCCAAGCTGCGGAAGTTTCGACGGTCCAAATAATAAAAGCGCCACAATTAAAATGATTGCTACTTCGCCAAATCCAAGATTCATTATGCGTCAGGCTCCTTTGTGGTAATTGTGCATATCCAGTATAATCGAAAAAATTTTTTTTGAAAACAAAAAAGGAAAATGAACGATAGACTCACTTTCCTTTTTTATCATTACACTTCCATGCGCTGACGTTAATTGTCTTGTCTTGTTTTTTTCTGTCTCTGCCACGTACATAGTACATGCAACATCATCTGAAATGTTACTAGCTGTTCTTGTCATGTCAAGAAGACGATAAATCTCAATAATAAGACCGATACCTGCAACAAGAAGCCCTACACTGCCCAGTACCATGGCCAACAAATATTTAAACAAAAGTTTCAGCATGATATTATGTTGAAACTCGTAGTAATTCTGCATACTACGTTTAACTTTCTATACTGTTGGTAATATAGTGCTATTACGTTCGCATTATTGTCTAGCGTTTATTTTAGTTACTGATGCTTAATTTACATAGAGACTGGGTATAAAAAGGATAACCATCATACCAAAGGGGTCATCTGTCATGAAAAATAAAACAATCTTATTTCTGTCACCTGTTAATCATCTGACCATGATGGCAGAAGGATGGGCAGCCCGCTTAAATAAACCATCTTGGAATGTAATCAGTACTTCTTGTATGAATGCTGATTACGATGCCTTGCCTGTTGAAGCGATGAAAGAAGTTAATATTAACATCGAGAGTCCGACACCACTTTTACTCAAACCTCAGCTTATTCATGAAGCTGATATCATTGTTGCTATTTATGATTTTCAGCGTGACAGTTTACCGGTGCTTCCTGATGGAGCAGGACAGAAAGTATTGCGCTGGAATATACCCAATCCAGTGCATTATGATAAAATGCCCGAGCGATGGGCGACGTACCAAATCGTCTGTGATGAACTAGCCATCAAAATGAAAGAACTTGAAAAAGAGTTAATTATGCCCCCTCCTTCGAAATAACGTTTGCCGAAGCAGGGGATTTTTTTGAAACTTCTCACGTTGTTTATACGTATATATCGTTGAAAGGCAGGGGTTATGTAGGTGGAAACGAAAGAACAACTATTTGAAGAACTTGAATCAATTAAACGATGGGAAAACGAGCAAAAAGGATTATGGATCTGGGATAAACTTGCTCGTCTTCCATTCGCTTTTCTCGATCGAATGACTCCTTCATTTATCCAAAAGCGAATCGGTGCCCTTCTGGATGAACTAGGTTACTACATTCAAAGCGGCGGCAAATATTTAACACAGCAACGTAGTACTTTAAAAAAACTGGAACGCAATGCAAGGATGCCTGTTCATACTATTGAAGATGTTACAAGGATTCCGCTCAGAGCAATGGATGAAACAGCCCTTTCTATTCAGAAGGCTCACGCAGGTGCAGCAACCGTACAAGGTGCCACAACTGGCGTCGGCGGGTTTTTAACTCTCGCTGTAGATATTCCGGCAACGCTTGCTATTTCATTGAAAACATTACAGGAAATCGCCGTTTCATATGGATATGACCCAAACGAACGTGAAGAGCGCATCTTTATTATTAAATGTTTGCAGTTTACGTCATCAGATGTGGTGGGCAAAAAAGCCATTTTACAGGAGCTATCTGATTATACGAACCGAAGTAATAACAAACAAATGATTTCTCATTTGCAAGGCTGGCGTGAAGTCGTTCTTGGTTATCGAGAGCAGTATGGCCTAAAAAAACTACTCCGTCTCGTACCGATCATCGGCATTGTATTCGGAGCCATTTCAAATCGTTCCATGATTGAAGACATCGCCGATGCAGGGATGATGCTGTACCGAAAACGCCGTATTTTAGAACGGATAATATCTCTAGATGCAAAAAATGAATCTGAAAATCGCCTTTAATGCGGTTTCTCAGATTCGTCTTTATCGTTCCTGTGCATTTGTTTACGTAAACGCTTTTCCATATTTTCGCTTAATCCCATCTTTTCCATGTGTAAAGACCGTCGTTCGTCCGTCTACAACCGTTTCAATATGAACCGGTCTTCCCCACAATGTATATATGTGCGGCATCGTATGTTCTAAATAACTAAGATCCAGCTCTGTACCTTCATACGAATGAATGATATATAACTCACCTGCATTTATATAATTGCTGTCTGTCACACTTAAATATGGGAAGCCGCTATTCACTTTGGATGCGGTCAAATGATCCCGGATATTCTCCCAGCTTTTTTCTGTAATCGTCCAGTGGTTCCCCTTTTTTTCGTACAAGTACATTTCTTCTTTTTCCACAAATTCTTTCGTCATATAATTTCGCAAAAACGATAGATCTGATTCCATCGCACGTACCTCAAACAGTTTGTCACGGCTTCCATACTGTTCTTCAATGTGCTCGTACAGCTTCACACCGACATAATATGGATTTAACCCCATTTTTGATGGCTGGACAACTTCTGCGTTTAGACGAGCATAGTCGATGGCTTCTGCTTCAGTCAAATCAAGCTCACGCATAATTCTCATATGCCAGTAAGATGCCCATCCTTCATTCATAATCTTCGTTTCCATCTGCGGCCAAAAGTAAAGCATTTCTTGACGCACGATCATAATGATTTCTCGCTGCCAATCTTTCAAAATAGGACTGTTTTCCGCAATAAATTTAAGTAGATCTTTTTCATTTATAGGTACATCAACTATCGGCTCTTCTTTTACTGAAGGGTCCCATAAGTCATCATACAAATGCTTTCTTGGAGCCGTTATTAATTGATCACCGCCCCCAATTTCTCCATGCGGATCGACATGCTCTTCAATCGACAACACCGCATCTAAAAATGTTTCCACTTGGTCGATACCAAACTCATCTGTTAACGCTTGAATACGGGCAGCAGCCGACTCCATTGACGTCACCATTTTCCGATTTGTTTTTTTGAAGTGCGCATTGTTTTTAAAAAAGTCGGCATGAGCGAGTACGTGCGCCACAATTAATTTGTTTTGAACCAGTGAATTTGTATTTAGCAAAAACGCACTGCACGGATCGGTATTAATAACCAGTTCATATATTTTACTGAGCCCCATTTCATACTGGAGCTTCATTTTATAAAACCGTTTTCCGAACCGCCAGTGCGAAAAGCGGGCGGGCATCCCATATGCACCGAACGTATATATAATATCAGCCGGACAAATTTCATAGCGCATCGAATAAAAATCGAGACCAAAACCGGCGGCGATATCTGTTATTTCATCAATTGCATATTGAAGGTCGTTTTGTTTCATCTACCATCCCCCCTGCCTCATTTTATGCAGATGGATGATAAACATGAAAAAAGAGAGACAGAAATAACCTGTCTCCCTTTCCTTATCTTAGCAAACTTTTAACATTTTCCATAAACTGCATTTGGATACGTTCAAGTTTTTTAGATACATCTTCAAATGATTTATCCCTCACACCGAAATAAAATTTCACTTTCGGTTCAGTTCCAGATGGACGTGCACATACCCAAGTGCCATCTTCAAGGAAATATTTCAATACATTTGATGACGGCAGGTCAATTGTTTCTTTCGTCTTTGTCATGATGACCGAACGTTCACCTGTCTGGTAATCTTCAATCGATGCGATAGGAATGCCTGCTATGTCAGCTGGTGGACTTTCGCGGAATGATGCGAGAAGCGCATCAATTTGTTCAGCACCATCTTTCCCTTTCAATGTCAACGATTGTAGACCTTCTTTATAGTAGCCTACACGTGAATATAAATCCATTAGCGCATCGTGAAGCGTTTTGCCTTGCTTTTTATAATAGGCACATGCTTCAACAGCCATAAGCGCTGCTTGTACTGCATCTTTATCACGGGCAAAATCGCCGATTAAATATCCATAGCTTTCTTCATATCCAAATAAAAATGTATACTCGCCTGTTTCATTATATTTTTCAATTTTTTCCCCGATAAATTTAAAACCGGTTAATACGTCTTCACATGAGACACCGTATTGTTCCGCAGTAACTCGTCCGAGTTCAGAGGTCACAATCGTTTTAAATATACGGCCATTTTCAGGGATAGTCCCTTTTTCTTTTTTCTGGGAAAGAACATAATCAACCAGTAAAGCACCCGTTTCATTCCCTGTTAAAAGTACGTACCCCCCTTTGCCATCTTTCACAGCAACGCCAAGCCGATCTGCATCCGGATCGGTTGCGATTAAAATATCTGCATCGACTTTCTGTCCATCACGGATGGCCAGTTCAAAGGCTGCTTTTTCTTCTGGGTTTGGTGAAGTCACCGTTGAAAAATTTGCATCCGGCTTCTCTTGTTCTAGAACGACTGTTACGTTTTTATAACCGAGTGCGTCGAGTGCCTGGCGAACTGGCTTATTGCCTGTCCCATGTAATGGAGTAAATACAATACGAATATCTGTTTCTTCTGCTGCCTGAGGGCATTCAGAAATCGTAACGAGCTTATCTACATAGGCAGCATCCATATCGGCGCCGATCATTTTAATCAGCCCATTTTCTTTCAATACCGCCTCATCTTCTACTTGAATATCAAGTTCGTCGCCTGCTGCATATACTTTCTCAATAACACGGTCGGCCGCAGCCGGTGCCAATTGTGCTCCGTCCGGGCCATATACTTTATAGCCGTTATATTCAGGTGGATTGTGGCTCGCTGTAATCACGATCCCTGCATATGCGTTTAGTTGACGTACAGCAAATGACAGTTCGGGTGTTGGCCGGAGTTCGTCGAATACGTATGTTTGAATGCCAGCAGAAGCGAGTGTTTTAGCGCTTTCTATTGCAAATTCAGGTGATTTATGACGCGAATCATACGCAATGACGACACCGCGTTTTTTTGCTTCAATCCCCTGCTCTACTATGTATGCAGCAAGACCTGCCGATGCTTTGCGGATCGTGTATACATTCATGCGATTTATACCGGCACCAATTTCGCCGCGCATTCCGCCTGTACCAAATTCAAGATTTTTGTAAAAAGCGTCTTCTAAACTTTTTTCATCCGTTTCAATCTTCACAAGTAATCCACTTATCTCTTGATCAAGCGCCGGATGATTTTTCCACCGGCTATACTCTTCTTTCCAGGCCACAGGCAATCCCTCCAAACTCTTATTTTCACTATCATACCACCAGTTTACGGAATTTTACAGTATGAATTTGGCACACATTGTTTTACTTTTTATCTTAATTCGGACTATAATGCTATTGTCCACAAATTAAATTCATAACAGGCAGGGATAATGATGCTAAAAAAAGACAATCTACTTTTCATCGCATGGGCTACATCTTTTACAGCGATGCTCGGCAGTCTTTATTTCTCGGAAATTGTCGGATATGAGCCGTGCGAACTTTGCTGGTATCAGCGTATTTTAATATATCCACTCGTTCTTCTGCTAGGACTTGCTGTCGTAAAAAAAGATATAAAAGCAGCGATGTATTCATTATTAATGTCTGGAATTGGCGGTCTCATCTCGCTTTACCATTACGGCATTCAAAAAGTGACCTTTTTAACAGACGCTGCCCCGGCATGCGGACGTGTTCCATGTACGGGTATGTATATTAACTGGCTCGGATTCATTACAATTCCGTTTTTAGCTCTTACGGCGTTTACAATTATTTTCATTGCCAGTTTATTGATTTTAAGAGGAAAAGGAGAATAAACGTTGAAAAAAGTAATGATTTTTGCGGTGGTGCTCGTACTAATCTTCGGTGGTATTGCCTTTATTACACAGTATCAGAAAGAAAAAGCTTCGGAAGGAAATCCATACGGTAAAGATGATCTTCATACTGAAACGGTGAAACAGCTTGATGATCCAAACTATCAAAATATCGTACAGCCCAACACACTGGAGGAAAAACTTGAAAATGGCGAAGATACCGTTGTGTATTTCTTCAGTCCTACTTGCCCGCACTGTCAAGAAACGACACCTGTGTTAATGCCCATTGCAGATGATGAAAATGTAGACGTTCTGCAATACAACTTGCTTGAATTTGAGCAGGGATGGGAAGATTATAAAATTGAGTATACGCCAACCCTTATTTACTTCGAAGGCGGAGCCGAAAAAGGCCGTCTTGTCGGCAGTCAGCCGGATAGCGAATGGCAGTCATTCCTCAGACAAACGAAAAAGCAACAATAAAAAGCTGTCTTCTGCAGTCAAAAAGCAGAAGACAGCTTTTTTATTAAAAAAATTCAGCCTGTTTTCGTTCATGAAAAAACGATAATGGAAACGGAAAATCAATCTGATAACTTCGCAGTGTATCCACACTTTCACTGAAAAGTTCCTCATATGAAGAAGATATATGCGTTGTTTCTAGGATAGAAATAATCGTGTTTAACGCTGTAATTACACGGGAAGCATCTTTTAATGACTCCACATAAGCAAGCGTTTCATCTTCAATTTGAAAAAACTTTTCTGCTTTTATCACATCAGCCATTGTCGAATCGATATAACGTGGAAAGACATGATGCGACAAATAAGTGCTTAAACTTTTTATTTTTTCTTCCTGTTCAACTGTAGAAGACATGATCATCGTCATGTGACAGCCACCTTTACTTGCAGTCTCCTATAAGAATACCATACAATCTTATTACAATGCATCGTTATTTTTCAGAAAAGGATGAATGGAATGAACACAATTCGACAAGGTTCGATGTTAACCATAAGTATCTCAAACGAATGGGCTAATATAACGGTAGAAGAACTATTTTTAACGATTTGGAAGTTGCCAAAAAAATTGCTGCATCGCTGGCGAATGGATCGCCTCGTTACATTGGATGGAAAGCTGATCGATTGGCGTGTCCCAATGACATCTGGTTCCCGTCTTTCCGTCCCATTCTTTCAGCCCGGCCCATTCGGGGCTGATCCCGTTTATCCAGCTCCTTCTATACTATATGAAGACGATCACATGATCATCGCCAATAAGCCGGCTGGCATGAAAACACACCCAAATTCAGATAATGAAACAAATACGCTGCTAAATGGAGTCTGTTATCATGTTTCACTCTTAGGTGATACACTGCCTGTCCGTCACATTCATCGCCTTGATGAAGGAACGAGCGGGGCTGTATTGTTTGCAAAGCATGAAGCGGCCTATGCTGTTTTTTCACGTCTGCTCGAAGAAAAAACGATTTATCGGACATATTTTGCTGTTGTAGATGGAGTGATGAAAAGAAATTCGGGAATCATCAATCAACCGATCGGCAAAGATCGTCACCATCCGACACGGCGGCGTGTTTCACCAACCGGTCAAAAAGCTGTGACACATTATAAACGAATCGCTGTGCATAATGGTTATTCACTGCTTGAATGTCGTCTTGAAACAGGACGAACCCATCAAATACGCGTTCACCTAGCATCACTCGGTTACCCGATTGCGGGCGATAGCCTTTATGGCGGATCTAACTCATTTGATTATCCATTGCTTCACGCTGCGAAATTGACAGTGCCTAACCCTTTTACGAATGACTGCTTGACGGCTGAATCTCCTGTACCTATTATATTGAAAAAGCTTTTTCCTCAGATAAAATAAGTCTTTTTCCTAAAAAAATTTAGTATTCTTAAATCGGTATGGTGATTGTTTTTGATACAACTGTCTCTCATTATTGTTGGTTTCCGTATGATAGACAATGTTGAAAAAATTAACTGGAATGAATCCGATGAAGCGTTCCCGGCCTTTCTTATCATTTTAAGCATATCGCTCACATCAAGTATTGCAAAACCGGTATTACAATCAGATTTGTTTCATGTGTGTACACTATAAAGACATTCACCTGCTCCCTTACATTTTCGCTGTGTTATTCTTTTATCATCTTGCTTTTTACCTTATTAAAAGACCTCATCAAAGCCGGGAATATTGGTTTTGTTGAGGTCTTTTTTTCTGCTCTGGAATGTGGATTAAAACATCCTTTACTTTTCAGGTGTGAAAAAATACGTCAATGCGGGGTATACTTCTTCACGCTTTTTGATTACATATGAACGAAACAGCGGATCCTGTACTTTTCGAAAAGCGGACATGAGCGGCGTCGTCCGGTTATATTGATTCACTTCACCGTAACCAAATAGCCGACAATGTGGCAATAATTTCTCTAGAACCTTTACACACTGTGGATTATCCGATGCTAAGTTATCTCCATCGGAAAAGTGAAATGGGTAAATATTGTAGCGATCCGGTGAGTATGTTTTCTCTATTAAATCGAGCACAAGTGAATAAGCAGATGAACAGATCGTACCTCCACTTTCTCCTTTTGAAAAAAAATCTCCTTCTTCTACAATCTTAGCTTCTGTATGATGTGCAATAAACACAATATCAACGGCCATATATTTTTTTCTTAAAAACCGTGTCATCCAAAAGAAAAAACTACGGGCAATATATTTTTCAAATGGCCCCATACTGCCGCTCGTATCCATCATCGCAAAAATAACAGCTTTTGACTGCGGTGTTTTTTCTTCTGTAAACGAGCGAAATCGTCTGTCTTCCGGCAGCACTGGAAAAAAAGATTGTGTGCCGGATAATGAATTGCGTTTAAAAGAGGCCATCAATGTTTTTTTCTTATCAATACGTGCAGTCACACCTGTTTTGCGGATATCATTGATTTTCCAGTCCGTAATGAACGACGTCGATTTTTCTTTTTCAATTAAATGCGGCAGTTCCATTTGCGAAAATAATGCTTCTTCAATTTCAGCGAGGCTGACGTCCGCTTCGTAATAGTCTTCACCACGCATATTCCCTGCTTTCTTTCCCTGTCCTGGTGCCGGCTCTCCACCCGCTCGGGCAATCTGATCCCCCACATCTCCTTTTCCCTGTCCTGCATGACTGCTTTTTTCTTCCGTATACCGAATTCTATATTCTTGAAGTGAACGGATCGGCAGTTTCACAACTCGCTTGCCATCCGACATAATAATTTGCTCTTCTGTTACCATATCTGCCATATTTTTTTGAATAGCTTCTTTCACTTTTTGACGATGCCGTTCTTGATCGTCAAACCCTTTGCGGTGAAGCGACCAATCTTCTTCAGTTAGATGATAAAATTTCTCCAATTACTTAGCCTCCCGGTTTAATTTTTCAAACGACGGGTAAACTTACAGAAAATAATATATGAGGTGACTTATCATAAATTTTAAAGTGAATGAGGTCGAGCCTGTCAATTCTATGGTCACGAATTTTGAAGATATGAAACAACTGGGACGTCAAATGGAACGCCAGCGTACAATTGATGAATTAAAACAGCATGATCGCCAGCCTGATCCAGTTCAGTATGATAAACAAACAGATGGAAAACAATAACCCGGTTAGCTGTTAACCGGGGTTTTTTATTATCGATTCAGCAAACCGCCAACGTAACGAAGCAGTTCATTTGCTGAAACGGAATTGTAACCACATTCATCAATAAGCCGCGCGGTTACATCATTCATCTTTTTCATATGTTGTTCATCGGGTGTAACCGACGATGTCGTAATTTTTACAACATCTTTTAAATCAGAAAACAGCTTTTTCTGGATCGCTTCACGGAGTCTGTCGTGCTCGCGGTAATCAAATTTTTTCCCTTTTCGAGCATAAGCTGAAATCCGAATGAGCATTTCTTCACGAAATGCTTTTTTCGCGTTTTCTGAAATGCCGATTTGTTCTTCAATCGAACGCATTAACCGCTCATCTGGGGTCATTTCCTCTCCAGTCAATGGATCATCAAGCTTCGTTTTATTACAATACGCTTCCACATTATCAAGATAATTATCCATCATGGCCCGCGCAGATTCTTCATATGAATATACAAATGCTTTTTGCACTTCTTTTTTTGCTGTTTCATCATACTGCTTACGTGCTTCTGAAATGAACTGCAAATATTTATCCCTTACGTCTTTTGTAATAGATGGATGGCTGTCAAGTCCATCTTTCAATGAGCGCAGTACATCAAGCGCATTGATCGAATTTGTTTCTTTTTTAATAATTGCCGCGGAAATCCGATTCATGACATAGCGTGGATCAATGCCATCCATTCCTTCATCAGAATGCTCTTTTTTCAACTCTGCCGCATCTAAGCCAGTCAATCCTTCCACGGCAGCTCCATCATACAGCTTCATTTTCATCACTAAATCAATATTTGAACGGCTTGATTCTTTCAAACGCGTTAAAATAGTAAACATCGCAGCTGTTCTAAACGTATGCGGAGCAAAATGAATGTCTGCCGCTTCGCTTTCATGCACCATTTTCTCATATATTTTTTCTTCTTCTGTCACCTTTAAATTATATGGTACTGGCATAACAATCATCCGTGAATGGAGGGCTTCATTCTTTTTATCCTCAATGAATGACCGGTATTCTGTTTCATTCGTATGCGCAATGATCATTTCATCGGCTGAAATAAGTGCAAATCGACCTGCTTTAAAATTCCCTTCCTGTGTAAGAGACAGTAAGTGCCATAAAAACTTCTCGTCGCACTTTAGCATTTCCTGAAACTCCATTAGTCCTCTATTCGCGATATTTAATTCTCCGTCAAACCGGTAAGCACGCGGATCTGACTCTGATCCAAATTCAGCAATCGTCGAAAAATCAATGCTGCCGGTTAAATCGGCAATATCCTGCGACTTCGGATCAGATGGACTAAATGTTCCGATCCCTCGGCGTTTGTCTTCCGAGAAAAAAATACGCTCTACAGGCACATCTTCAATACGTCCGCCAAATTCATGCTCAAGCCGATAAGCATTCAGCGGTGACAGTGATCCTTCAATACGTATTCCATACTCAGCAAAAAAGTCATCACGCAGCTCTCGTGGAATTAAATGAAGTGGGTCTTCTGCCATTTGACACTGTTTAATCGCATATACAGCGCCCGCATCCGTTTTTGTAAATTGTTCCATTCCTCTTTTAATCTTCGACACAATCGTTGACTTCCCGCCTCCAACCGGTCCCATTAACAATAAAATCCTTTTCCGTACATCAAGCTTCTTCGCTGCTGGATGAAAATATTCTTCTACAAGCCGTTTAATCGCTCCATCCAGTCCAAACAGTTCATCGCTAAAAAAGGAATATTGACCACCTTCAATGCCAGCAGACCGAATCATTTCATATATACGTGCATGGGCCGGCATAGCAATATGCGGATGCTTTTTAACTAACTCCAAATATTCACGAAACGTCCCTTCCCAGCGTAGCTTTTCTTCTTCAGCACGACATAATTGAATTTTTTCTAGTATTGACATTAATAGCTCCCTCCGCTCCGCTCATAATGGGCGTATTTAACGGATTTTATGCAATCGTATCTTCATTTATGAAAAAACAACGGTCATGACTTTGAAAAAAGAAACGTTCACAATACCGCCCATATCCGCTATAATGAGAACAGATCTGTACTTTCACGTTGAAGGAAGGAGTATGAATCCATGAGACTATTAGGTGTTCTTGTTGTTTGCGGGGCATTTTTAACCGCTATTTTTACAGCAGGCTATGATGACAAACCAGGGACTAAATAATAAAAAGGCTGTACCGAATGAATCGGTGCAGCCTTTTTAATGTAGTCCCGGAAAATTTTGCTGGCGAAGTGCTTCATACACAAGAATCGCCGCCGTATTCGACAAATTGAGTGAACGCACATGATCGTTCATCGGAATTCGCAAGCAACGATCAATATTAGCTTGAATCAGATCTTTTGGCAAGCCTGTCGTCTCTCTTCCAAAGATAAAATAATAGTCCTGCTCCGGATCACTATAATCAAAACTCGCATGATCCTGCGTGCCGAACTTCGATAAATAAAACATATTGCCACCCTTATTTTTCTCAAAAAAATCATCGAGCGAATCATAATAAGTAATATGAACGGACTCCCAGTAATCAAGACCAGCCCGTTTTAACATTTTATCATCCGTCGAAAAGCCAAGCGGTCGAATTAAATGAAGCGGTGTAGCCGTCGCAGCACACGTTCGTGCAATATTCCCCGTATTTGCCGGAATTTCCGGCTGATATAACACAACATGAACAGTCATTAATTATCACCTCTTTTCAAACACTCATTATAGCACGGAACGCAGCGTTTGAAGTGCTTTTTCCATTTCAAAAAGGACCTCTTCTTCCTTTTCCCGGCTAAGTGCCTGCTTCAAAGCCCGTTCTGCTTCCGCACCGCCAATTTGTCCGATTGCATACGCTGCTGTTCCCCGCAAAACAGGGCGTGGATCTTCTTCAAGCACATGAACAAGTGCTCTGATTGATGATTCTTCTTTAAAGTGGGCAAGTGCAATGATCGCATTACGTTGAATCGGCTTTTTCCCACGCCACGAACCGGACATCTCACCGAATCGCTCTTTAAATTCTTTGTTGCTAATAGATAATATCGGCTCAAGAAGCGGTTTTACCTGTTCTGGCTCGGGTATCATCTCCTCATGAATCAATACATGCTTTCCTTTATTTTCTGGACAAACCGTTTGACACGTATCACAGCCGTATAAACGGTTCCCCAGATGTTTGCGAAACTGCTCCGGCAGAATACCTTTCGTTTGTGTCAAATAGGCAATACAGCGCTGCGAGTTTAATTGGCCGCCCTGTATAAGGGCACTTGTCGGGCATGCATCGATACATTTCGTACAGCTTCCACACTGACTCTCCATCGGTACATCTGGTTCAAACGGTACATTCGTCAACATTTCACCAAGATATACGTACGAACCAAACTCTGGCGTAATGATCGCACAATTTTTTGCACTCCAGCCAATACCGGCACGCTCTGCTACCGCACGGTCCGACAATTCACCCGTATCGACCATTGAACGCAATTGGACATCCGGCAGACGCTCTAATAAAAACGATTCAAGCATGGCAAGCTTTCGTCGAAGTATCGAATGATAGTCTTCGCCCCACGACGCCCGGCAAAATAAACCGCGCCGTTCGCCTTTTTTTCCTTTCGGTGCATTTTCAAGCTTCGATGGATAAGCTAGTGCAATGGCGATAATGGATCGCGGCTGATCAATCAAAAGTGCTGGATTCACACGCTTTTCAATGTCTTTTTCTTCAAAACCAGAAGCGTAGCCCAGCTCTTGCTGATTGATCAATTTTTGCTTCAACTCCAGAAATGGGTCGGCCGCCGCAAATCCGATTTTATCAATGCCGATTTCTTTACTGTAGTTGATCAAGTCCGTTTTTAATTGCTGATACATTTTTCCACCTCTTCACAGAAAAACAAGTAAGCGGAACACAGTCCGCTTACTTGTCCATTATGTTAGCCCGTCCACTGCTTCTAGTATTTTCGGTCCGAGATTGTTCATTGTGCCTTATCTCTTTAGAAAACATATCGTCTTCCTTTTAGAATAAGTAAAAGTCCCTTATAGAGATGTATCAAATTATTTCACAACTCAAAAGAAAAGTCGACTATTGCGCATCAGCTGTAAATTTTACTTCCTGTCTCGATAAATTCTTCTGATTTTTGTTTCATACCCATTTCCATAAATTCTTCGTCTTCTGCTGCCTGTTTGCGCAGGTCATGTGAAATACGCATCGAGCAGAATTTCGGTCCGCACATCGAGCAAAAATGAGCTGTTTTTGCGCCTTCTGCTGGTAGTGTTTCGTCATGGTATTCACGTGCCCGGTCTGGATCAAGCGATAAATTAAACTGGTCATGCCATCTAAATTCAAAGCGTGCTTTGGATAAAGCATCATCACGTTTTTGCGCACCTGGATGACCTTTTGCAAGATCCGCAGCATGAGCAGCAATCTTATATGCTATGACCCCTTCACGAACATCATTTTTATCTGGTAATCCTAAATGTTCTTTAGGTGTCACATAACAAAGCATCGCCGTTCCGTGCATCGCAATCATCGCTGCACCGATCGCTGATGTAATGTGATCGTAACCTGGCGCAATATCAGTTGTCAATGGGCCAAGTGTGTAAAACGGAGCACCTTGACAAATCTCGATTTCTTTATCAATATTTTCTTTGATTTTATGAAGTGGTACATGCCCAGGCCCTTCAATCATAACCTGAACATCATGCTTCCAGGCAATTTTCGTTAATTCACCAAGTGTTTCAAGCTCCGCAAATTGTGCTTCATCGTTCGCATCAGCAATTGATCCTGGGCGAAGACCATCGCCAAGCGAAATGGATATATCGTACGCTTTTAAAATCTCACAAATCTCTTCAAAATGCGTGTAAAGAAAATTTTCCGTATGATGAGCAAGACACCACTGTGCTAAAATGGAACCTCCACGCGAAACAATACCCGTCGTCCGTTTAATCGTCAGTGGAATGTAACGAAGCAGTACACCAGCGTGAATTGTAAAATAGTCAACACCTTGCTCAGCCTGTTCAATTAATGTATCACGGTACACGTCCCACGTTAAATCTTCAGCTACTCCGTTTACTTTTTCCAGTGCCTGATAAATCGGTACGGTTCCAACTGGTACCGGCGAGTTGCGAATAATAAACTCACGCGTTGCATGAATATTTTTCCCTGTTGATAAATCCATGATGGTGTCCGCTCCCCAATGCGTCGCCCACGTCATTTTTTCTACCTCTTCCTCAATCGATGAGCTGACAGCTGAGTTCCCGATATTTGCATTCACTTTCACATGAAAATGACTGCCGATAATCATTGGTTCATTTTCTGGATGATTAATATTCGCCGGAATAATTGCACGGCCAGATGCGACTTCTGCACGAACTACTTCCGGATCCATGTTCTCGCGAATTGCAATGTACTCCATCTCCGGGGTGACTACTCCCTTTTTCGCATAATGCATTTGAGTGACATTTTTTCCAGACAAAGCACGGCGCACTACGTGATTAAAATCCGGCTTAAACATTGAAGCCGTATCTTTCGCCCCATTATCTTCCGGCTTCACTTCACGTCCAACATATGTCTCTGTATCATTGCGCTCTTTAATCCAATTCTCTCTAGTCCTTGGCAGTCCTTTATGGACATCTGCAATAAACCCAGGTTCCGTATAGGGACCACTCGTGTCATACACAGTAATAGATTCATTTTTAAATGTTCCAGCATCGGTTCTTGTATCACTTAATTCAATCTTGCGAAATGGAACACGTACATCGGAACGAGCACCTTCCACATACACTTTTTCACTTGCTGGGAATTGCGATTGAAGCTCAATTTTTTCACTTTCCAGTCGATTCATTTCTATTTCCTCCTCATTATTGCTGAACCGGATCTGGAAGACACACAATACAAACAAAATAAAAACGGGTTCTTTTAATAAATAAAAGAACCCGTGAAATAGTGTGGTTAACGACGTATATAAGCCGTCTCTCCCTACTTCCCTACGCTGGTATCAACCAGATCAGGTTCGAAGGGTTAAAGAGCCTTATTCGCGCTCTTCTCTCAGTCCGGCTAACGGACACCCCCAGCAGATATCAATATGAAACTGTTTACAATCCTACCATAGACAAAATAGTCTGTAAAGTAATATTTTTCAAAGAACAGATACTAATGTAGTTATACTATATATGGGCATTGCGAATAACATTTTCCATGTTTTGATTTGGATAGTCTAAATCTTCATATTGTTTTATTACTTTTTCCCAGTCAAATTCTACCCGTTCAATCGATGTGCTCACGCGCTTATCTTCAATGTCAACAATTGCGTAAGATGATTTTCTCACGCCATCAAATGGCAGCCCAACACTTCCTATATTAATGATAGTTTTCCCATTAATATAACGTATATAAGGCTTATGAATGTGGGCATACACATAAATATTCGCGTCTGCTGATGTCATTAACTTTGTTTTAATCGTATCATCCGATTCAGCAGGAAGAACAATGTCAAACAAACTGTCTGGTGTCGCATGAAAAGCATTAATCGTAAGTCCAGCTGCTTCAAAATGGAGTTCTGTTGGAAGTCCTTGTAAATAATCAATATCTTCTTTATTTAATTTTGATACGATCCAATCTCTCTCTTTATTCATTATCTCCAATACTTGATCAGGCACTTCATCCTTTTTTATCCCCCTTACAACCCATTCGTCCGCATTTCCTTTAATCACATTCACATTTAATGACTGTACTAACTGCAAAGATCGTTTCGGTTCTGGACCACGATAACAAATATCTCCAAGTACATAAATCGTATCTACCTGTTTTCTTTCAATATCTTTCAAAACGGCTTCAAGTGCAACAGCATTGCCATGAATATCAGAAAGAAAGGCAATTTTCATTTATAAAACATCCTTTCATACTATGTAGTCCTTTCATGTTAACATGTATTTTATCAAAAGGTAAAACTGTACAAAAAAAGAGTTCCTACTGTACGTAGGAACTCTTTTTTTGACGTCTTAAAACGTCCTTTTATACCGGTGGCCGGGGTCGAACCGGCACGATCTTGCGATCACAGGATTTTGAGTCCAGCGCGTCTGCCAATTCCGCCACACCGGCAATACTTTATGGAGGCGGCAACCGGAATCGAACCGGTGATAAAGGTTTTGCAGACCTTGGCCTTACCGCTTGGCTATGCCGCCTTAAAATAATATATGGAGCGGAAGACGAGGTTCGAACTCGCGACCCCCACCTTGGCAAGGTGATGTTCTACCACTGAACTACTTCCGCAAAATGGCTGGGCTAGCTGGATTCGAACCAGCGCGTGACGGAGTCAAAGTCCGTTGCCTTACCGCTTGGCTATAGCCCAATAAAAATTAAATTTATGGGGCGATCGAGGGGAATCGAACCCCCGAATGTCGGAGCCACAATCCGATGCGTTAACCACTTCGCCACGACCGCCATGATATTGTTTAATAATTGGCAGGGGCAGTAGGAATCGAACCCACACTGGAGGTTTTGGAGACCTCTGTTCTACCGTTAAACTATGCCCCTATAGATGGTGGAGGGGGGCAGATTCGAACTGCCGAACCCGAAGGAGCGGATTTACAGTCCGCCGCGTTTAGCCACTTCGCTACCCCTCCATTTTATAAACTGTTAAAAACAGTGATGCCGGCAAGAGGACTTGAACCCCCAACCTACTGATTACAAGTCAGTTGCTCTACCAGTTGAGCTACACCGGCTAAATAATGGCTCAGGACGGAATCGAACCGCCGACACAAGGATTTTCAGTCCTTTGCTCTACCGACTGAGCTACTGAGCCAAACAAAACATTTAATAAATTGGCGGTCCGGACGGGACTCGAACCCGCGACCTCCTGCGTGACAGGCAGGCATTCTAACCAACTGAACTACCGGACCAATGATTGCGGGGGCAGGATTTGAACCTGCGACCTTCGGGTTATGAGCCCGACGAGCTACCGGGCTGCTCCACCCCGCGACGATCAAAGTTTATATATGGTGGAGGATGACGGGATCGAACCGCCGACCCTCTGCTTGTAAGGCAGATGCTCTCCCAGCTGAGCTAATCCTCCAAATGGTGACCCCTACGGGATTCGAACCCGTGTTACCGCCGTGAAAGGGCGGTGTCTTAACCGCTTGACCAAGGGGCCAATCTTTTATCTATGTATACGAGAGTTTTCTGGCGGAGAGCAAGGGATTCGAACCCTTGAGACAGTGGTAACCGCCTACACGATTTCCAATCGTGCTCCTTCGACCTCTCGGACAGCTCTCCAAAATGGCTCCGCAGGCAAGACTCGAACTTGCGACCGATCGGTTAACAGCCGATTGCTCTACCACTGAGCTACTGCGGAATAGTAGATAAATCGCCAGGCAGCGTCCTGCTCTCACAGGGGGAAACCCCCAACTACCATCGGCGCTGAAGAGCTTAACTGCCGTGTTCGGGATGGGAACGGGTGTGACCTCTTCGCTAATGCCACCTGACTATGAAGCTTGGAAAGAA
>NZ_MRWQ01000011.1 GCF_001906925.1 Domibacillus mangrovi | reverse complement strand
CCCCTGTGAGAGCAGGACGCCGCCTGGCAAGTTAAGACAACTTAAATCATTAAGTTGTCTCAGAGTGTAGACAAACCCCTCTCACGAAAAAAACGTTTACGAAAACGGGGTTTTTGTCTTTTTGTATTAGCTTATTTAGTTGCTTCCTGACTGAAGCAGCACAATATCTTGATTTCTAATTCGGTATTAAAAATGGCTGTCGACTTTGTCGACAGCCTGAGACAACTTAAATCATTAAGTTGTCTTTTTTGTATATAAAAAAGCAAATAAATTGCAATGACCAATCAATTTCCTTTATAATTATCGTCAAATATAGTCAAAGTCAAGGTGGGGAACAGAATGAGAAACGTTTCTGATATTATTGAACAGTATTTGAAACAAGTACTCGAACATAGCGGAAGCGAAATCGTTGAAATTAAAAGAAACGAAATTGCAGAAAAGTTCCAGTGTGTTCCTTCTCAAATCAATTATGTCATTAATACCCGATTCACCATAGAACGAGGTTATCTTGTTGAAAGTAAACGTGGTGGCGGTGGATATATTCGTATTATAAAAGTGACAGTGAGAGAGCAAAGTGATTTAATTGATCAACTTTTGGCGCTAGTCGGAACACGATTGTCTCAATCTAATGGAGAAGATTTTATTTATCGTCTTCTAGAAGAGAAGGTAATTTCTACACGTGAGGCGAAATTAATGATAAGCGTTATGAGCCGCTCGGTGTTGTACATTGAATTACCGGATCGTGATGAGCTGCGAGCACGCATGATGAAATCATTTCTTTTATCTCTTAAATTCCAGTAGGATGGTGAATAATTTGATCTGTCAAGAGTGTCAAGAACGACCAGCAGCGCTTCATTTTACGAAAACAGTAAATGGAGAAAAAACAGAAGTCTATTTTTGTGAAAAGTGTGCCCATGAAAAGGGAGAATATTTATTTGGTGGACATCCGGCACTTTCTCTTAACAATTTACTTAGTGGATTGTTTAATTCAGAATCTCTTTTTTCATCTAATACTACGCCACATGCGGAAGATGAACATTGCGAGAAATGCCATATGACGTTTCAACAATTTTTACAAACAGGCAAGTTTGGTTGTACACATTGTTATACAGCGTTTGATTCCAAGCTTACACCTATTTTAAAACGCCTTCATGGTGGTAATACTAGACATCAAGGGAAAATACCAAAGAGAATGGGCGGTGCGCTTCATTTGCAGAAAGAATTGCAATTGCTGCGTGAACAGCTTAATGAAATGATTGCTAATGAGCATTTTGAGAGAGCGGCAGAAGTTCGTGATCAAATAAGAGATGTAGAGCATAAGTTGTCAGACGAAGGGGGCGGGTCGTAATATGTCATTAGAACGCTTTATTAATCAGCAGACGAGTTCTTGGATGAGTGGGGCGGGTCCGTATTCCGACGTCGTACTTAGTACACGTGTAAGGCTTGCCCGTAATTTTAGTGATGTATGCTTTCCAACCGTTTTTCAGTTAGATGATGGAAAACAGATTGTGGAGCAAATAAATACAGCTACTTCAGAAAAATTGCCTCTTGCATTACTCAAGATGGAGGACCTTTCGCCGCTTCAAAAAAGAGTATTGGTTGAGAAGCATTTAATTAGTCCTCTTTTAGCAGAATCTTCATTGTACGGTGCAGCGCTCATTTCAGAGCAGGAAGACATCAGTATTATGATAAACGAGGAAGATCATCTTCGGATTCAGTGCCTTTCATCTGGTCTGCAGCTACAGGAGACACTGAATGAAGCAAATCGTATTGATGATATGATTGAAGAAAGTGTTCAATACGCATTTGATGAAAAACGAGGTTATTTAACAGCCTGTCCGACAAACGCTGGAACAGGTCTTCGAGCATCGGTAATGATTCATTTGCCGGGACTTGTGCTGACTCGACAAATGAACCGGATTATCCCGGCGATCAGCCAGCTTGGTTTAGTGGTTAGAGGAATTTATGGGGAAGGCAGCGAAGCTTTAGGAAACATCTTTCAAATTTCAAATCAGTTAACACTAGGCAAATCGGAAGCGGATATTATTAACGATTTAGGCAGTGTTGTACATGAGTTGATGACGAGAGAGCAATCAGCACGTGATGCGTTGGTGAAGACTTCTCATATTCAACTTGAAGATCGTATATTCAGAGCATTTGGTGTTTTATCGAACTGCCGCATGATTGAAACGAATGAAGCATTTCAATGTTTATCAGATGTTAGGTTAGGTATCGATATAGGGTATATTGAACATATATCTAAAAGTATTTTAAATGAATTAATGATATTAATGCAGCCCGGTTTTTTACAGCAATATGCGGGTGGACCGCTGCGAGCAGAAGAGCGCGATGTCAGGCGGGCAACACTCATTCGAGAACGTTTAACGATGGAAGTAACTAATTAATATAAGGGGGAAATGAATATGATGTTTGGTCGTTTTACGGAGAGAGCTCAGAAAGTATTGGCACTGGCACAGGAAGAAGCCATCCGGCTGGGTCACAGCAACATTGGTACGGAACATATTTTGCTAGGTCTCGTTCGTGAAGGAGAAGGCATTGCTGCGAAAGCCCTTTATGGTTTAGGTCTTAGTGCTGAAAAAATTCAGGAAGAAGTAGAAGAGTTAATCGGAAAAGGCGACGGAGCTTCGAAAACCGTTCATTATACGCCGCGTGCGAAAAAAGTAATTGAGCTATCAATGGATGAAGCACGTAAATTAGGCCATTCTTACGTAGGTACAGAGCATATTTTGCTTGGTTTGATCCGTGAAGGAGAGGGTGTAGCCGCACGTGTACTTGGAAACCTTGGTGTGAGCTTAAATAAGGCACGCCAGCAAGTACTTCAATTACTCGGAAGCAGTGAGGCTGGTGGAACACAGGGCGGTCAGGCATCGAATGTAAGCACTCCAACACTTGATGGTTTGGCACGAGATTTAACCGTTATTGCTCGTGAGGGAAGCCTTGATCCAGTCATTGGGCGAGGCAAAGAAATTCAACGCGTCATTGAAGTGCTGAGCCGCCGAACGAAAAATAATCCGGTCTTGATCGGTGAACCAGGCGTTGGTAAAACAGCGATTGCAGAGGGTCTTGCTCAGCAAATCATTAATAATGAAGTGCCAGAAACGCTGCGTGGTAAACGTGTGATGACACTTGACATGGGAACGGTTGTTGCCGGAACAAAATATCGTGGGGAATTTGAAGATCGTTTGAAAAAAGTAATGGATGAAATCCGTCAGGCGGGCAATATTATTTTGTTCATTGATGAGCTGCATACATTAATTGGTGCAGGTGGTGCAGAAGGTGCAATTGATGCATCAAACATTTTGAAACCATCTCTAGCACGCGGAGAGCTACAGTGTATTGGTGCAACAACGCTTGATGAATACCGGAAGTATATCGAGAAAGATGCAGCACTTGAGCGCCGATTCCAGCCGATTCAAGTAGACGAGCCGACACTTGATGAATCTATTCAAATTTTAAATGGATTACGTGACCGCTATGAAGCGCATCATCGTGTTGCGATTCTGGATGAAGCGATTGAAGCAGCTGTGAAAATGTCAGATCGGTACATTTCTGACCGTTTCTTACCGGACAAAGCAATTGATTTAATTGATGAAGCAGGTTCAAAGGTACGTCTTCGTTCCTTTACGACACCTCCTAACTTGAAAGAGCTCGAGGTAAAACTTGAGGCACTCAAAAATGAAAAGGATTCGGCTGTTCAAGGTCAGGAATTTGAAAAAGCTGCTTCTTTACGCGATGCAGAGCAAAAATTGCGTGAAGAGCTCGAGCAGACAAAAAACAGTTGGAAAGAAAAACAGGGAACGGAAAACAGTGAAGTAACGATGGAAGATATCGCAATGGTCGTATCGAGCTGGACAGGGATTCCTGTTTCTAAACTGGCGCAGACAGAAACAGATCGTTTGTTGAATTTGGAAGACATTCTTCATTCTCGTTTGATTGGTCAGGAAGAAGCGGTCACGTCGATTTCGAAAGCCGTTCGCCGTGCGCGTGCAGGTTTGAAAGATCCGAAGCGCCCGATTGGTTCGTTTATTTTTCTCGGTCCGACAGGTGTCGGGAAAACAGAACTTGCTAAAGCTCTTGCTGAATCGATGTTTGGCGATGAAGATGCAATGATCCGTATTGATATGTCAGAATACATGGAGAAGCATTCGACGTCGCGCCTTGTTGGCTCGCCTCCAGGTTATGTAGGATATGAAGAGGGCGGTCAGTTAACCGAGAAAATTCGCCGTAAACCGTATTCAGTTATCTTGCTTGATGAAATTGAAAAAGCACATCCGGATGTGTTTAATATTTTACTTCAAGTTCTTGAAGATGGCCGCTTAACTGATTCAAAAGGTCGCACAGTTGATTTCCGTAATACGGTCATTATTATGACATCTAACGTTGGCGCACAGTCATTGCAAAAAAATAAATACGTCGGTTTTAACATTCAAGATACAGCACAAGATTTTAAAGATATGAAAGGGAAAGTGATGGATGAATTGAAACGGGCTTTCCGTCCCGAGTTCCTAAACCGTATCGATGAGATTATTGTTTTCCACGCACTTGAAAAGAAACATTTGAAAGAAATTGTGACATTGATGGCAAATCAATTGACGAAGCGACTGAAAGAGCAGGATATTATTGTTGAATTGACAGAGAAGGCAAAAGAAAAAATTGCTGATGAAGGGTATGATCCAGATTATGGTGCACGCCCGTTGCGCCGCGCCCTACAAAAACAAGTAGAAGACCGGCTTTCAGAGGAGTTACTAAAAGGCAATGTCTTAACAGGCCAGCAAGTGACAGTTGATGTTGATGAAAAAGGCGAGTTTATGGTTCGCACAGCAGCTGGATCCTTGTCGTAAATTTTATGCAGCGGGTCTATGTAGACCCGCTGTTTTTCATTTGAAAGGAGAACATGATTTTGGCTAAAAAGAAAACAAAATTCGTTTGTGGTTCATGTGGCTATGAATCTGCAAAATGGATGGGGAAATGCCCTGGGTGTGGTGAGTGGAATCAGATGGTGGAGGAAACGGCCATTACCGGGACGCCGAAACGGACATTTATGCACACAGAGACAATGATGGCTAAACCATCACGTCTCATTGATGTGGAGACTGCACAAGAGCCTCGCGTTGAAACAGGGTTAAAAGAATTTAACCGTGTGCTCGGGGGTGGTGTCGTTCCAGGTTCACTTGTCTTAATTGGCGGTGATCCAGGTATAGGAAAATCGACGCTTCTTTTGCAAGTATCCTCTCAACTTTCATCAAAAGGAAGCAGTGTATTGTATATCTCAGGGGAAGAGTCTGTGAAACAGACGAAAATGCGGGCATCTCGAATGAATATAAATAATGAAAGTCTTTATATATATGCAGAAACCAACTTACAGCTTATTCATTCAGCGATTGAAGAAATGAAGCCGGAGTTTGTCATTATCGATTCCATTCAAACGATTCATCATCCAGAAGTGACATCGGCACCCGGAAGCGTCTCCCAAGTGCGTGAATGTACAGCTGAGCTGATGCGAATTGCAAAAATGAACGGCATTGCCATTTTTATCGTCGGTCACGTGACGAAAGAAGGCTCGATTGCCGGACCCCGTTTACTTGAGCATATGGTGGATACGGTGTTGTATTTTGAAGGAGAACGTCATCATACATACCGTATTTTGCGCGCGGTAAAAAACCGGTTTGGTTCCACGAATGAGATGGGTATTTTTGAAATGAAAGAGATCGGTCTAGAAGAAGTCGCAAATCCATCGGAAATTTTTCTCGAAGAACGAACGCAGGGGACATCTGGTTCTACGGTCGTCGCATCAATGGAAGGGACAAGACCGGTACTTGTTGAGATACAAGCACTTATTGCCCCAACTGTATTTGGCAATCCGAGGCGAATGGCGACGGGAATGGATCATAATCGGGTAACGCTCATTATGGCTGTTCTGGAAAAGCGGGTCGGACTGTTGTTGCAAAATCAAGATGCGTACTTAAAAGTAGCGGGTGGTGTAAAATTGGATGAGCCGGCGATTGACTTAGCCATTGCTGTCAGTATTGCCTCAAGTTTCCGTGACGAACCGACTGGCGCAGCTGATTGTTTAATCGGTGAGGTTGGGCTGACGGGTGAAGTGCGGCGTGTGTCGCGTATTGAACAGCGTGTAAACGAAGCGGCAAAACTAGGTTTTACGCGCCTTGTCATACCTGCAAATAATATCGGTGGATGGAAAGCTCCAACTGGTTTGGAAATTGTGGGTGTGTCGACTGTTAATGAAGCATTAAAAATCATTTTTGGAAAATAAAAAATGGAACTAAATGCGTTTCAGTTGCGTAATAATAGCGCGGTGCCCAAAACGTGTTTATAATAAAAAGAATAGGGAGGTGAAATAAACATGTTAAAGCGCCTTGTACAGGGTGGATTCATTATTTTAGGTGGTACGCTTGGCGTATTTCTTATTTCGGACTTATTCCATTATTTTCATATTAATTATCCGCTTATTAATAATCCATACATCACTGCATTATTAGGTGCACTGTTTTTTTATTTACTGACGTTTTGGGCAGTGGATTATATTGTGGAATTTATTAAATGGATTGAAGACCGCATCGTTAATGCACCGCTTACGGATATTTTAATGGGCGGTCTCGGTTTAGTACTCGGACTGCTTGTCGCTATTTTAGTCGGTATTCCGCTTGCACAGCTTCAATTGCCAATCGTCAATACTGTTGTACCGATCCTTCTAACAATTGCTCTTGGCTATCTCGGTATTCAATTCGGTTTTAAACGTCGCGATGAATTAACCTCATTTTTTTCATCCAATAAAGGACTAAAGCGAAAAGACATCCAGTCTGAAGAAGTATTGCCTTTACTACCTGCTAAGTCCTTCAAAATTTTGGATACGAGTGTGATTATTGATGGTCGAATTGCTGACATTTGTGACACGGGGTTTCTAGATGGTACGATTGTCATTCCTCAATTCGTTCTCGAAGAATTACAGCATATTGCTGATTCGTCTGATACGCTAAAGAGAACGAAAGGACGTCGCGGGCTTGATATTTTGAACCGGATGCAAAAAGAAATCCCAATTGACGTGGAAATGACTGAAAAGGATTATGAAGACGTTCACGAAGTAGATTCGAAACTCGTTAAACTTGCGAAAGACATTGGCGGTATTGTAGTTACAAATGATTTTAACTTAAACAAAGTTTGTGAATTTCAAAAAGTACCAGTTTTGAATATTAACGATCTTGCAAACGCAGTAAAACCAGTCGTTATTCCCGGGGAAGAAATGCATGTGCTCGTTATTAAAGACGGAAAAGAACAGCGCCAGGGCGTTGCTTATCTCGATGATGGTACGATGATTGTTGTAGAAGACGGCCGCGATTTAATTGGAAAACAAATCGATGTTGTCGTCACAAGCGTATTGCAAACATCAGCCGGACGGATGATTTTTGCAAAACCAAAACACGCATGATGGAAAAAGGAAAGGGTTTGAACGAATGAATTACTTTGTCGTGATTCCAGCTGCCGGAAAAGGAAAACGCATGAGAGCGGACCGCAATAAATTGTTGCTTGAACTCGAAGGAAAGCCTGTGATTATTCATACGCTTGCTGTGTTTGAAGCAGATCCTTCATGCGAAGGAATTGTGTTATCTATTCATCCAGACGAGCGATTCGAATTTGAACAGCTTCTTTTGACGTACAACATACAAAAAGTATATGCATTTGCGACAGGTGGTAAGGAACGCCAGCATAGTGTATACAGTGGCTTAAAAATGCTCCCACCGGAAATAGACATTGTGCTCGTTCACGACGGCGCTAGACCATTTATCACGCCAGAAACGATTGCAAGACTCACCAAAAGTGCAAGCAGTACAGGAGCAGCCATTGCAGCAGTTCAGGTGAAAGATACAATTAAACAAGTGGAAGGCGACACTGTGTCACAGACGGTTGATCGGTCTAATCTATGGTCGGTTCAGACACCGCAGGCATTTCAGACGGCTGTTTTAGTATCCGCTCAGCAAAAAGCGGAAGAAGAGCAGTTTCTAGGCACAGATGAGTCATCGCTTGTCGAACGAACCGGTCACCCGGTTCAAATTGTTGAAAGTGATTATGATAATATTAAATTGACGACACCGGAAGACTTATATTTTGCCCGGGCGATCATTGCGAAAAGAAACGAAAGTCAGGTGTAATTATTTATGTTTCGAATTGGACAAGGATTTGATGTTCATCAGCTAACAGAAGGACGCCCGCTTATTATAGGCGGTATTAAGATTCCATATGAAAAGGGGCTGATCGGTCATTCAGATGCAGACGTGCTTTTGCATACAGTGGCAGATGCGTGCCTTGGCGCCGTAGGAGAGGGCGATATTGGCCGTCATTTTCCAGACACAGATGAAGCATTTAAAGATGCAGATTCAGCGAAGTTGCTTGAACACGTATGGGTGATGGTAAAAGAAAAAGGCTATAAACTCGGTAACATTGACTGTACCATTATTGCAGAAAAGCCAAAAATGGCTCCATACATTGGCGATATGCAGATGCGCATCGCAGAACTGTTAGAAGCGGATGTAAGTCAGGTCAATGTGAAAGCAACGACCACTGAAAAACTTGGATTTCCGGGACGTGGAGAAGGCATTGCATCACAAGCTGCAATCCTTTTAGTAAAAAAATAAGCATAAAACAACATGGGAGGGTACATAATTATGGCAAATGAAGTACGAGTTCGTTATGCGCCAAGTCCAACCGGACATCTTCATATTGGCAACGCACGAACAGCACTTTTTAATTACTTATATGCACGTAACCTGGGCGGAAAATTTATTATCCGCATCGAGGATACAGATCAAAAGCGAAATATTGAAGGCGGCGAAGAAAGTCAGCTTCAATACTTAAAGTGGCTCGGCATCGATTGGGATGAAGGGCCGGATGAAGGTGGCGATTACGGTCCATATCGCCAATCAGAACGTAATGATTTGTACAAAAAATATTACGAGCAGCTTCTAGAAGAAGGAAAAGCATATAAATGCTACTGCACAACGGAAGAACTTGAAGCGGAACGGGAAGCGCAGCAAGAGCGCAATGAAATTGCCGGATATTCTGGGAAATGCCGTAACTTGACGCAAGAAGAGCAGGCGGTACTCGAAGTCGAGGGACGACGTCCAAGCATCCGATTCCTTGTTCTTGAAGGTGAAACGATAGCCTTTGACGATATGGTGAAAGGAAACGTATCATTTGATTCAGACGGCATTGGCGGCGACTTTGTCATCGTCAAGCAAGATGGAACACCAACTTACAATTTTGCCGTTGCCATCGACGATCATTTAATGAAAATGACGCACGTTCTTCGTGGAGATGATCACATTTCAAATACGCCAAAGCAGCTTTTAATTTACAAAGCACTCGGCTTTGAATCACCTGTTTTTGGCCATATGACATTAATAGTCAACGAAAACCGGAAAAAATTGAGCAAGCGTGACGAATCGATCATTCAGTTTATTGAACAATACAAAGAGCTTGGATATTTACCGGAAGCCCTTTTGAATTTTATTACCTTGCTGGGCTGGTCACCGAAAGAGGAAGAAGAGATCTTTACGAAAGAACAAATTATTGAAGGTTTTGATGCGAATCGACTATCGAAATCGCCAGCCTTTTTCGATAAGCAAAAGCTTCTTTGGATGAACAATCAGTATATGAAGGAACAATCGATTGAGCGTGTAGTAGAACTAGCGCGGCCTCATCTTATCAAAGAGGGATTGATTGAAAAGGTGCTTTCTCCAAAACGAGAAGAATGGGTGACAAGTCTAATCGCGTTATATCAAGAAAAAATGAGCTTCGGTGCGGAAATTGTTCAACTGTCGGATATGTTTTTCAAAGAGGACGTTTTATATGAAGGGGAAGCGAAAGAAGTACTTTCTGAAGAGCAGGTTCCAGAAGTACTTCGTTCATTTGCTGAAAGGGTATTAGTCCTTGAACCATTTGAAGCAGATGGTGTGAAAAAAGCAATGAAAGACGTTCAAAAAGAAACAGGCTATAAAGGAAAAAAACTTTTTATGCCGATTCGCGCAGCGGTGACCGGTCAAACACATGGTCCGGATTTACCAAAGGCAATTGAACTGCTTGGAAAAGAAAAAATTTTGAAAAGGCTAAATGCCGTTCTTGATTAAAAGGATGGTCGGTATATAATAGAGTATATATACAAAAAACGTTGAAGAGGAAAAGTATGCAACAGATGCCTTTCAGAGAGAACCGTCACCCGGCTGAGAGCGGTTTAGGCCTTTCTGTTTGCAGAAGTGCCCCTCTGAGTCCGCCGCTGAACATACAAGTAAGCGGAGGCGGGTCTAACCCGTTAACAAGTCAAGTTGGAAAAATAGCTATGCTGTTTTTCAAACAGAGTGGAACCGCGTTTTAATACGTCTCTGTCTTTCAGAGGCGTTTTTTGTATGTCTGAATTTAGTATTTGAGAGGAGGAGCAACATTGTTTAAAGTGCTAAAAGAAGACATTGATATCATATTTGAACAGGATCCTGCTGCACGAAGCTACTTGGAAGTTATTTTAACGTATTCGGGTCTGCATGCAATATGGTCTCATCGTCTTGCACATGGTTTTTATAAGCGTAAATTTTATTTTATTGCACGAGTTATTTCACAAATTAGCCGCTTTTTTACAGGTATTGAAATTCATCCGGGTGCTCGTATTGGGCGTCGACTGTTTATTGATCATGGCATGGGTGTTGTCATCGGTGAAACGTGTGAAATCGGGAACAATGTGACACTCTATCAGGGGGTCACGCTCGGTGGGACTGGAAAAGAAAAAGGGAAACGTCATCCAACGCTGAAGGATGGTGCCTTGGTCGCCACAGGTGCAAAAGTACTCGGTTCGATTACCGTTGGAGAAGATGCGAGAATTGGTGCTGGTTCTGTTGTTTTGAAAGATGTGCCGCAAAATTCGACAGTTGTAGGTATTCCAGGGCGGATTGTTGTTCAAAATGGCCGGAAAGTCGAAAAGGATTTAAATCACCGCAATCTCCCGGATCCAGTGGCAGACCGGCTGAATAGTATAGAAATGGAAATTGTCCGTTTGAAAAAGGAATTGGATGAAACGAAGAAAGGGGATCAGAAGCAATGCCCATAATGATGTATAACACACTTACACGGAAAAAAGAAGAATTTATCCCAATTGATGAGGGAAAAGTGAAAATGTACGTATGTGGTCCGACCGTATACAATTATATTCATATTGGTAACGCCCGCCCGGCCATCGTATTTGATACAGTGCGCCGTCATCTGCAATATCGTGGATACGATGTGAACTATGTTTCTAACTTTACAGACGTAGATGATAAATTAATTCGCGCTGCTAATGAACTTGGTGAAGAAGTGCCGGTTATTGCAGAGCGTTTTATTAACGCATACTTTGAAGATACACAAGCGCTCGGGTGCCAAAAAGCAGATGTTCACCCACGTGTGACTGAAAATATTGAATTAATTGTTGAATTTATCAAACAGCTCGTTGAAAAGGGATTCGCCTATGAATCAGGCGGTGATGTATATTACCGTACCCGTCAATTTAACGGCTATGGAAAGCTGTCTCATCAGTCAATTGATGAGCTGAAAGTCGGCGCCCGTATTGGTGCTGGTGAAAAGAAAGATGATGCACTTGATTTTGTTTTATGGAAAACAGCTAAGAACGGCGAGGTTTCATGGGAAAGTCCGTGGGGAGCGGGACGGCCAGGCTGGCATATTGAATGTTCAGCAATGGCACGTAAATACTTAGGGGATTCAATCGATATTCACGCTGGAGGACAGGACTTAGCCTTCCCGCATCATGAAAATGAAATTGCCCAGTCAGAAGCACTGACTGGCAAACCATTTGCCCGCTACTGGCTTCATAACGGTTATATCAATATCGATAATGAAAAAATGTCAAAATCACTTGGCAATTTCGTACTCGTTCACGACATTATTAAAGTAATTGATCCACAAGTACTGCGTTTTTTCATGCTATCGGTTCATTATCGTCATCCGATTAACTACAATAAAGAATTACTTGACAGTGCAGCCGCTTCACTTGAACGTATAAAAACGGCGTATGAAAATGTAAAGCACCGTAAGCAGTCCAGCACCAATTTGGCAGAAAACAACGATCAATGGCTTGAAAAAATCAATGTCCATCATGCCCGCTTCCTCGCTGAAATGGATGACGACTTTAATACAGCGAACGCGATCTCCATTTTATTTGATTTATCGAAAGATGCGAATGTGTACTTACTTGAGCCACATACATCTACAGCAGTCATCGATTCATTTTTGTCGAAATATGATGATATGCTCTTTGTGCTCGGACTTTCAATTCAAAGCGAGCAACTGCTCGATGAAGAGGTTGAAGACTTGATTGAACAGCGCACTCAGGCGCGAAAAGACCGTGATTTTGCCCGTGCCGATGAAATACGCGACCATCTAAAAGAGTTAAACATTATTTTGGAAGATACAGCGCAGGGCATTCGCTGGAGACGTGGATGATGAAAAATTTGATGGAACCATTCAAGGAGGCGCAGCAGCTAAACGGATTGGCACTTGCATATATGGGTGATGCGGTGTATGAAGTATATATAAGGAAATTTTTGCTGGAATCGGGCCGTGTGAAGCCAAATGATCTTCACCGTGCCTCGACGCGCTATGTCTCTGCCAAAGCACAATCGGCACAGCTTCATCGTTTGCTTGAAAGTGATTTTTTAACAGAAACAGAAGTAAATGTTGCGAAACGAGGCCGTAATGCAAAGTCCGGTCACGTACCGAAAAATACAGATGTACAGACGTACAATCATAGCACCGCGTTTGAAGCGCTAATCGGATTTTTATTTTTAACCGGTCAGCTCGAGCGAATGGAAGAAGTGATTTACAATATTTTAAACGACAGCGATGAAAAAGGGAGTGTAAATGCATGACGCAGGAACAAGAATGGATCGCCGGACGAAACCCTGTACTAGAAGCATTAAGGTCCGGCCGTGATATTAATAAGTTATGGGTGCAAGAAGGATCTCAAAAAGGGTCGATGCAGCAAATTTTAAACAAAGCAAAAGAAGCAGGTATCCCAGTGCAGTTTGTGCCGAAAAGAAAAATTGAACAAGTTGTTCCAGAAAATCATCAAGGTGTAGCAGCTTCTGTTGCAGCATATCAATATGCAGAAATTGACGATTTGTTTGTCAAAGCAAAAGAAAGCGATGAACCACCTTTTTTCCTGCTGCTTGACGAATTAGAAGACCCGCATAATCTGGGCTCGATTATGAGAACAGCTGATGCAGTCGGTGTACACGGTATTATTATTCCAAAACGCCGGTCGGTCGGCTTAACTGCGACAGCGGCGAAAGCATCAACGGGCGCGATTGAGTACATTCCGGTTGTCCGCGTGACGAATTTGGTCCGAACGATGGAAGAGCTGAAAGAGCGGGGAATATGGATTGCAGGAACGGATGCATCCGGTGCGGAAGATTACCGACGGCTTGATGGCACGATGCCGCTCTGTCTCGTCATCGGCAGTGAAGGGCGTGGTGTGAGCCGCCTTGTAAAAGAAAATTGCGATTTTTTAATTCAACTGCCGATGAGCGGACATGTTACATCGCTGAATGCGTCTGTTGCCGCTTCTCTCCTCATGTATGAAGTATACCGGAAGCGTCATCCACTGGGACAATAACGATGGACATCTTACTCGTAGACGGCTATAACATGATCGGTGCTTGGCCGGAACTGCGCCAGTTAAAAGATACGGATTTTGCCGGTGCCCGCGACCGCCTTATTGAATTGATGGCAGAATACCAGGGGGTACATGGCTGCCGTGTTATCGTTGTCTTCGATGCCCATTTTGTCAAAGGGACAGAAAAAAAGTACCGGGATTCAAAAGTGGAAGTTATTTTTACAAGGGAAAATGAAACTGCAGATGAACGAATTGAAAAGTTGGCGATTGAGCTTAACAGTATTCGTGATCAAGTGAGTGTTGCAACGTCCGACTACACGGAGCAGTGGGCTGTATTCGGACAGGGTGCTCTCCGCATATCAGCGCGGGAACTTTTAACAGAGCTGAATATGATGCAAAAATCGATTGAAAAAAATCTGGATAAGATCAGCTATTACAAACCGCAGGCGCGAATACCGCTTAGTGAAGAACAAATAGAAATTTTTGAGAAGTGGCGCCGCGGCGGCAAAATGAGTAATTGACGTACAAAAAAAACGTACTGTATAATACTCCTAACTATGCTTTGCAAGCGGAGGGGGATGTATAAGCTTGAACCGTTCGATAAGTATAAGTATGAAGATGGATTCGCTGAATGATGAGCAGCTAGTAGAACTTGTACACAACGGCAACAGCGATGCCCTCGATTATTTAATTCATAAGTATCGCAACTTTGTTAGAGCAAAAGCGCGCTCTTATTTTTTAATTGGTGCGGATAAAGAAGATATTGTGCAAGAAGGAATGATTGGTTTGTATAAAGCAGTCCGCGATTACAAAGGGGACAAGCTTAGTACATTCAAAGCGTTTGCGGAATTATGTATCACCCGTCAGATTATTACAGCGATTAAAACGGCTACGAGGCAAAAACACATTCCGCTCAATTCTTATATTTCGCTCGATAAGCCTATTTACGATGAAGAATCAGACCGGACGTTAATGGATGTGCTAACTGGGGTTAAGATAACAGATCCGGAAGAATTAATGATTAACCGCGAGCTATTTATCAGCATTGAAGGAAAAGTGAATGAATTGTTAAGCGATCTCGAAAGGCAAGTGCTTGCCTTGTATTTGGATGGCCGTTCGTATCAAGAAATAGCAGAAGAATTAAACCGTCACGTGAAATCGATTGATAACGCATTACAGCGCGTCAAACGGAAATTAGAGCGTTATCTTGAATTTAAAGAGATGACCAATTAATGAAAACTTGACGGAAAATAGCTTTTAATGATACGTTTTAAGCATTGAAATGGTAAGGTGATTAAAATGGCGGAAAAAGTGTCGCTTGAATGTCAAGACTGCGGATCACGCAATTATTCGACGACTGTTACTAACATTGCCAAACGCCTAAAGATAAAAAAATTTTGCGGTGTCTGTAAGAAGCATACTGTTCATAAACAGACGAAGTGACACCGGCGTATTTCATTTTGGAGGTTTTCAGTACATGTCACGCATTACACAATTTTTCCGTAACGTGCGCTCTGAAATGAGCAAGGTCAGCTGGCCGAAAAAGAAAGAATTAACGACGTATACAATCACCGTTATTGCAACCGTTGTATTTCTTGCCCTCTTTTTTACTGTGGTTGATCTAGGTATTTCATGGATCATCCGGCTAATTTAATAAGACGATCAGCTTTCTGGAAAATTAGTTGAATACACATTGTTTTTCCGTGCTATAATGGATTTTGATAAGGATCAAAGGCTAAGTCGCAACGCCTTTGTGACCCGCGCCATGCGGACCTAAAGAAACAAAAACCCGTTGAACGGGTTTTTTCATTTGGTTTAAATGAAAAGGAGGGAAGGACAAAAGTCCCTTTCTATGGAGAAAAATTGGTATGTCGTGCACACATATTCCGGGTATGAGAATAAAGTGAAAGCAAATCTTGAAAAACGTGTTGAGTCTATGGGTATGCAAGATAAAATCTTCCGTGTGATCGTACCAGAAGAAGAACAAACAGATATTAAAAACGGCAAAACGAAAGTGACGAAGCGGAAGGTATTCCCTGGCTATGTACTCGTTGAAATCGTGATGACAGATGATTCATGGTATGTTGTGCGGAACACGCCTGGAGTAACGGGATTTGTCGGATCATCTGGCCACGGTTCTAAGCCGACAGCTCTTCTGCCGGATGAAGTAACGTCGATCCTGAAACAAATGGGTATGGATGAACGCCGCCGGGATGCTGAATTTGAAACTGGTGAAACAGTAGTTGTAAAAGAAGGTCCGTTTGCCGATTTTGAAGGAACAGTTGAAGAGATCGATCAGGATAAAGGAAAGTTAAAAGTACACGTTAATATGTTTGGTCGTGAAACACCGGTTGAACTTGAATTTGATCAAGTAAACAAATTAACCTAAAAAACGGCTTGAAATCTTACGTGAAAAGTGATAATATTTTTTAGGTCAGTATATCTAGTACTGTTAAGACTCATTTTATAATCATCTTTATTTAAATAAAGATAGACAGAGTGGGAGGGGCAAAGCCCCATGTACCACATCACGGACTTAAGGAGGTGTGTCTCGTGGCTAAAAAAGTTATTAAAGTTGTAAAACTGCAAATTCCTGCAGGTAAGGCAAACCCTGCGCCGCCGGTCGGTCCGGCACTCGGTCAAGCTGGTGTTAACATTATGGGATTCTGTAAAGAATTCAATGCACGCACAGCAGATCAAGCAGGATTGATCATTCCGGTTGAAATTTCGGTTTTTGAAGACCGTTCATTTACATTCATCACAAAAACTCCGCCTGCAGCTGTTCTGCTTAAAAAAGCAGCCGGTATTGAATCAGGATCTGGAGAACCGAACCGTAACAAAGTTGCAACGGTTAAACGTGATAAAGTGCGTGAAATTGCTGAAACAAAAATGCCTGACTTAAATGCTGCTAACGTTGAATCAGCTATGCGTATGGTTGAAGGTACTGCCCGCAGCATGGGTATTGTGATTGAAGATTAATTAGTTGTCTGTTTTTGGGGTTGCGATGTGAAGAAGATATCACTTCACACGCAACCTTTATTCGTGGGAGGTAAATCCGTTAAAACCACATAAGGAGGAAATAAATCATGACTAAACATGGTAAGAAATTCCAAGAAGCGGCGAAACTTGTTGACCGCACAAAACAATATTCAGTAGAAGAAGCAATTGAACTTGTAAAGAAAACAAGTACAGTTAAATTTGACGCAACAGTTGAGGCTGCATTCCGTCTAGGTATTGACCCGAAAAAAGCAGATCAGCAAATTCGTGGTGCGCTTGTTCTTCCAAACGGAACAGGTAAAACACAACGCGTTCTCGTATTCGCTAAAGGCGAAAAAGTGAAAGAAGCTGAAGCAGCTGGTGCAGACTATGTTGGCGATAGCGAGTATATTACGAAAATTCAACAAGGCTGGTTCGAGTTTGATGTGATCGTTGCAACACCTGACATGATGGGTGAAGTTGGTA
The DNA here is from genome assembly GCF_001906925.1 of Domibacillus mangrovi. Lineage (GTDB taxonomy): Bacteria > Bacillota > Bacilli > Bacillales > Domibacillaceae > Domibacillus > Domibacillus mangrovi. Next base: position 37,386 of record NZ_MRWQ01000011.1, on the reverse strand, counting down.
AACTAGGCCGTGTGCTTGGACCAAAAGGTTTAATGCCAAATCCGAAAACAGGTACGGTTACATTTGATCTTGAAAAAGCTCTTCAAGAAATCAAAGCTGGTAAAGTTGAGTATCGTGCTGACAAAGCTGGTAATGTTCATGTTCCGGTTGGTAAAGTATCTTTCGACAATGAAAAATTAGTTGAAAACTTCGCAGCCATCTATGACACAATGATGAAAGTTAAACCATCAGCAGCAAAAGGTGTCTACATGAAAAACGTATCTGTTACATCAACAATGGGTCCTGGCGTAAAAATAGATCCATCATTGGTTGTTCAAACAAAAAACTAAGTTGACAACGAGTGAGTTTTCTGGTAAAGTGAACTCCGTTGTGATTATATATGTACATTTGTACCGTAGACAGCAGGGGCATATTGCTTAAACATCCTGCCGAGGACATGCGAAATAGATAGTGTGACATTCTGTCCGCTTTTCGTGCCTCCATGTCTTCCGGGACATGGAGGTTTTACGTTTCCCGTGACGGTATTAAATTGTGGACAAATTCGTCCGTACAAATTCTACAGGAGGTGTAGCAGATGAGCAGCATTATCGAGAAAAAACAAGCGCTTGTCGGTGAAATTGCTGACAAATTTAAAAACAGCCCATCGACAATCATCGTTGACTACCGCGGTCTTTCCGTGGCACAAGTTACGGAACTTCGTAAGCAACTTCGTGATGCAGGCGTTGAGTTCAAAGTTTACAAAAACTCAATGACTCGACGTGCAGCTGAAGCGGCAAGTATTACAGGTCTTGAAGAGTTCCTTACAGGTCCTAATGCTGTCGCATTCGGTAGCGAAGATGTTGTCGCTCCAGCTAAAATTTTGAATGAATTTGCGAAAGCAAATGAAGCACTTGAAATTAAAGCAGGCGTACTTGAAGGCAACTTTGTTTCAGCTGAAGAAGTTAAAGCACTTGCAGAACTTCCTTCACGCGAAGGTCTTCTTTCTATGGTACTCAGCGTTCTTCAAGCGCCAATCCGCAACTTCGCTCTTGCAGCGAAAGCAGTGGCTGATCAAAAAGAAGAGCAAGGCGCGTAATTGTAAGGCAAGCTGCCTAGCAGCATCGTAAATAAAACTATATTTAAAACACACTAAGGAGGAAATAAAAAATGTCTAAAGAGCAAATCATTGAAGCAATCAAAGAAATGTCCGTTCTTGAATTGAACGACCTTGTAAAAGCAATCGAAGAAGAGTTTGGCGTAACGGCTGCAGCACCAGTTGCAGCAGCGGGTGCTGTTGGTGGCGCAGCTGCGGCTGAGCAAACTGAATTCGATCTTATTCTTGCATCAGCAGGCGATCAAAAAATCAAAGTTATTAAAGCTGTTCGCGAAATCACAGGTCTTGGCCTGAAAGAAGCGAAAGAACTAGTTGATAACACGCCTAAAGCAATCAAAGAAGGCATTGCTAAAGAAGAAGCTGAAGAACTTAAAGCGAAACTTGAAGAAGTTGGCGCTTCTGTAGAAGTGAAGTAATTTTTTGATACAATGATACAAAAGTCCGCTGGAATCAGCGGGCTTTTGTTTATTGAAGGGAGAAATTTCTTTGGCTGACCATTATTTTTCCAAAACCCCTGACAGTCAACATCGCCCTCAGCAGTTTACATATACGCTGCGTGGGAAACAATATATATTTCATACAGATGCAGGTGTTTTTTCGAAATCTGAAGTGGATTTTGGTTCAAGACTGCTTATTGAGACATTTGAATGGCCGAGAATAGCTGGACCGATTCTTGACGCCGGATGTGGATACGGACCAATAGGTATTTCGCTCGCTGCTGAGCAGCCGGACCGTAAGATTCATATGATTGATATAAATGACCGAGCGTTAGCACTTGCCCGTAAAAATGCAGAGCTTAATCATGTTGGAAACGTCAAAATATATGAAAGTGATCGTCTTCAACGTGTGTCGCAAGAAGGGTTTGCAGCTGTGTTAACCAATCCGCCGATTCGTGCGGGTAAACAAACCGTATTCGACATTTTGCAAAATGGTTTTGCAAAACTCGCAGAAAGCGGCGAAATATGGGTAGTCATTCAAAAGAAACAAGGCGCTCCATCTGCCATAAAAGAATTAGAGAGAATAGCTGGTTCTTGTGATACGGTTGCCAAATCAAAGGGCTATTTTATTTTGCGTGCTAAAAAATAATTGACCCAAAAAAAACCGTATGCTATTATTGTAAAATGCCAATATAATAATTGTCCCCGTTTGTCAATGGGAATATTTTTCGCTGGAATGGGAACAATAACAACAAAATAGGGCCATTTGTGATAAAAATGAGGTTTTCTTTGACAAAACCTTTTTCTTTTTGTCTTATTGAGTATAGTAATACTCTGCCTTAAGATGAATTATAGGCAATTATAACGCTTGATTTGAGGGGTGAATCAGTTGACAGGTCAACTAGTTCAGTATGGACGACACCGCCAGCGTAGAAGCTATGCGCGTATTAGTGAAGTATTGGAATTACCGAATTTGATTGAGATTCAAACAGCTTCCTATCAATGGTTTCTTGATGAGGGTCTGCGTGAAATGTTTCAGGACATTTCTCCGATTGAAGATTTCACAGGCAATCTGGCACTGGAATTTATTGATTACAGTCTTGCGGAGCCGAAGTATCCAGTGGATGAATCAAAAGAGCGTGATGTTACGTACTCTGCTCCGCTTCGTGTGAAAGTCCGTCTTTTAAATAAGGAAACGGGTGAAGTAAAAGACCAAGAGGTTTTCATGGGTGATTTCCCGCTTATGACTGAGACAGGAACATTCATTATTAATGGCGCAGAGCGTGTTATCGTTTCTCAGCTTGTCCGCTCTCCGAGTGTGTATTACAACGGGAAGTTGGACAAGAACGGAAAACGAGGATTCACTGCGACTGTTATCCCAAACCGTGGTGCCTGGTTAGAATATGAAACAGATGCGAAAGACATTGTGTATGTCCGTATTGACAGAACGCGTAAATTGCCAATTACAGTATTATTGCGTGCACTCGGGTTTGGTACTGATCAAGAAATCATCGAATTGCTTGGTGATAATGAATATTTGCGCAATACGCTTGAAAAAGATAATACAGAAACGACGGAGAAAGCGCTGATTGAAATTTATGAGCGTCTTCGTCCGGGTGAGCCGCCAACAGTTGAAAACGCGAAAAGCCTTATTGTTTCTCGCTTTTTTGACCCAAAACGGTATGATCTAGCAAGTGTTGGCCGTTATAAAATGAATAAAAAGCTTCATACGAAAAACCGCTTGTTTGGACAGCGCTTGGCTGAAACGCTTGCTGATCCAGAAACAGGTGAAATTATTGCTGAAGCAGGAACGGTTCTAGACCGCCGTACACTTGATAAAATCATTCCCCACCTTGAAAATGGGGCATCATTTAAATCATACAGTCAAACAGGCGGTGTGTTTGAAGACAGTATGACTGTTCAATCAATAAAAGTATATGCACCAAACAGCGAAGAAGAGCAGATTATTAACATTATCGGCAATGGCTTCCCAGAAATGAACGTGAAGAATATTACGCCCGCTGACATTGTTGCATCGATTGGTTATTTCTTCAACCTTCTTTATGGAGTAGGCAATACCGATGATATTGATCACCTCGGTAACCGTCGTCTTCGTTCTGTAGGAGAATTGTTGCAAAATCAATTCCGTATCGGGTTATCTCGTATGGAGCGTGTTGTTCGTGAGCGCATGTCGATTCAAGATACGCAAACGATCACACCGCAGCAATTAATTAATATCCGCCCGGTTATTGCGTCGATTAAAGAATTTTTCGGAAGCTCTCAGCTTTCTCAGTTCATGGATCAGACGAACCCGTTGGCTGAATTAACACATAAACGCCGTCTATCGGCGCTCGGTCCCGGTGGTTTAACACGTGAACGCGCAGGCTTTGAAGTGCGTGACGTTCATTACTCCCACTACGGCCGTATGTGTCCGATTGAAACGCCTGAGGGCCCGAATATCGGGTTGATCAACTCTTTATCTTCATTTGCCAAAGTAAACCGTTTTGGTTTTATCGAAACACCTTACCGCCGCGTTGATCCGGATACGGGCTGCGTGACGGAAAGAATAGATTATTTAACAGCTGATGAAGAAGATAACTATGTTGTGGCACAAGCGAATGTTCCACTTAACGAAGACGGTTCATTTGCTGAAGAGGAAGTAGTTGCACGTTTTCGTGGTGAAAATACCGTTGTTAAACGCGAGCGCGCGGATTACATGGACGTATCGCCGAAGCAAGTTGTATCAGCTGCAACTGCGTGTATCCCGTTCCTTGAGAATGACGACTCCAACCGTGCTCTTATGGGAGCGAACATGCAACGCCAGGCTGTTCCTTTAATGCAGCCGGAAGCACCGATTGTTGGGACAGGTATGGAGTATGTATCCGGTAAAGACTCCGGTGCAGCTGTTATTTGTAAGCATGAAGGGATTGTTGAACGCGTAGAAGCACGCCAAATTTTTGTCCGCCGTATTCAAGAAGTAGATGGACAGGAAGTAAAAGGCGATCTCGACAAATATAAATTGCAAAAATTCATTCGTTCCAATCAGGGGACTTGCTATAACCAGCGTCCGATCGTTGCAGTTGGCAATCATGTGACAAAAGGAGAGATCCTTGCTGATGGCCCATCGATGGAACTTGGTGAACTAGCACTTGGGCGTAACGTTCTTGTTGCTTTCATGACATGGGATGGCTATAACTATGAAGATGCCATTATTATGAGTGAAAGACTCGTAAAAGATGATGTGTATACATCCATTCACATTGAAGAATATGAGTCAGAATCACGCGATACGAAGCTTGGACCGGAAGAAATCACACGAGATATTCCAAATGTTGGGGAAGATGCACTTCGCAACCTTGATGACCGTGGTATTATCCGGATCGGTGCTGAGGTAAAAGATGGTGACTTGCTTGTTGGTAAAGTAACGCCTAAAGGGGTAACAGAACTGACAGCAGAAGAACGTCTTCTACATGCGATTTTTGGTGAAAAAGCACGTGAAGTCCGTGATACATCACTGCGTGTCCCTCATGGCGGCGGTGGTATTGTCCTTGATGTGAAAGTCTTTAACCGTGAAGACGGCGATGAATTACCACCAGGTGTAAATCAGCTTGTGCGTGTATACATTGTTCAGAAACGGAAGATTTCTGAAGGAGATAAAATGGCGGGACGTCATGGTAACAAAGGGGTTATCTCTCGCATTTTGCCAGAAGAAGACATGCCTTACATGCCAGACGGTACGCCAGTTGACATCATGCTTAACCCGCTAGGTGTCCCATCTCGTATGAACATCGGTCAAGTGCTTGAGCTTCATTTAGGCCTAGCAGCCCGATATCTGGGTATTCATGTAGCATCACCAGTGTTTGATGGTGCTTCTGAGGACGATGTGTGGGAGACAATTGAAGAAGCAGGCATGAGCCGTGATGCGAAAACGATACTTTATGATGGCCGTAGCGGTGAGCCATTTGATAACCGTGTATCTGTGGGGATCATGTACATGATCAAACTTGCGCATATGGTTGATGACAAGCTTCATGCTCGTTCAACGGGACCATATTCACTTGTTACACAACAGCCGCTTGGTGGTAAAGCACAGTTCGGCGGACAGCGTTTCGGTGAAATGGAAGTATGGGCGCTTGAAGCATACGGTGCCGCTTATACATTACAAGAAATCTTAACAGTAAAATCGGATGATATCGTCGGTCGTGTGAAAACATATGAAGCAATCGTCAAAGGTGAAAATGTTCCAGAACCAGGCGTGCCTGAATCATTTAAAGTATTAATCAAAGAACTTCAAAGTCTTGGTCTTGATGTGAAAATTATGTCTGGAGATGATCAGGAAATAGAAATGCGTGATCTTGAGGATGAAGATGACGTTCAACAAGCGGATTCATTGAATATCGCTCCTGAAACAGTCAAAACAGAAACGGTTGGAACAAAAGACTAACTTGTTTTATAATTTTGCCCAAAAAGCGCTCTTTTTCAGCGCTTTTTGGGCACTTTCAAGGAAAATGGGTAATAGAAAAGGGAGGTAGACCCCTTGCTGGATGTCAATAATTTCGAGTATATGAAAATTGGTCTTGCTTCACCGGATAAGATTCGTTCATGGTCTTATGGGGAAGTAAAAAAACCAGAAACAATTAACTACCGTACGCTAAAACCAGAAAAAGACGGCTTATTTTGTGAACGGATTTTTGGTCCTACAAAAGACTGGGAATGTCACTGCGGTAAATACAAGCGTGTTCGTTATAAAGGTGTTGTCTGTGACCGATGTGGCGTAGAAGTAACAAAAGCGAAAGTGCGCCGTGAACGAATGGGTCATATTGAGCTTGCAGCGCCAGTTTCACATATTTGGTACTTTAAAGGAATTCCAAGCCGTATGGGTCTTGTTCTTGACATGTCGCCGCGTGCGCTTGAAGAAATTATTTATTTTGCTTCGTATGTTGTAACAGAGTCAGGTGATACAGCTCTTGAAAAGAAGCAGTTGCTTTCTGAAAAAGAGTACCGGGCATATCGTGAAAAATACGGGAAAAAGTTCCAAGCATCTATGGGTGCGGAAGCTATTAAAAAGCTTCTGCAAGATATCGATCTCGATAAAGAAACAGAACAGTTGAAGGAAGAGTTGAAATCGGCACAAGGACAGCGTCGTACACGTGCGATTAAGCGTCTTGAAGTGATTGAAGCATTTCGCCATTCTGGCAATAAACCGGATTGGATGATACTTGATGTTCTACCGGTTATCCCACCGGAACTTCGCCCAATGGTACAACTTGATGGTGGCCGTTTCGCGACATCTGATTTGAATGATTTGTATCGTCGCGTTATCAACCGGAATAACCGTTTGAAGCGTCTATTAGACTTAGGTGCGCCAAGCATTATCGTTCAAAATGAAAAGCGTATGCTTCAGGAAGCAGTTGATGCGCTGATTGATAACGGACGTCGTGGACGCCCTGTCACAGGGCCGGGTAACCGTCCTTTGAAATCTCTTTCTCATATGCTGAAAGGGAAGCAAGGCCGTTTCCGTCAAAACTTACTCGGCAAACGAGTTGACTATTCAGGACGTTCTGTTATCGTTGTTGGGCCAAATTTAAAAATGTATCAGTGCGGACTTCCGAAAGAAATGGCACTTGAATTGTTTAAACCATTTGTAATGAAAGAACTCGTTGAAAGAGGTCTTGCGCATAACATTAAGAGTGCAAAGCGTAAAATTGAACGCGTTCAATCAGACGTATGGGATGTACTTGAAGAAGTCATTAGAGAACATCCAGTACTTTTAAATCGTGCGCCAACTCTTCACCGCCTTGGCATTCAAGCATTTGAACCGACACTTGTTGAAGGTCGTGCAATTCGTCTTCATCCGCTCGTTTGTACAGCTTACAATGCTGACTTCGATGGTGACCAAATGGCTGTTCATGTTCCGCTGTCTGCTGAAGCACAGGCAGAAGCACGTATGCTTATGCTTGCGGCACAGAACATCTTAAACCCGAAAGATGGGAAGCCAGTTGTTACACCGTCTCAGGACATGGTACTCGGCAACTACTACCTAACGCTTGAGCGGAAGGGGGCAGTTGGTGAAGGAGCTATTTTCAAAGATACGAATGAAGCGATCTTAGCTTATCAAAATGGCTATGTTCATCTTCATACGCGTGTAGCTGTAGCAGCGTCATCACTTGAAAATCAAACATTTACAGAAGAACAAAATAAACAACTTCTTGTTACAACTGTTGGGAAATTAATCTTCAACGAGATTTTGCCGGACACATTCCCATACATTAACGAACCGACAAACAGCAACCTTGAAGTGAAAACACCCGAAAAATATTTCATTGCTGCAGGTGTGAATGTACCGGAGCATATTGCTGAACAAGAGATTGTTCCGCCGTTTAAAAAGGGTATTTTGGGTAATATCATTGCTGAAGTGTTCAAACGTTTCAAAATCACTGAAACATCGAAAATGCTTGACCGGATGAAAGACCTTGGTTTTAAACACTCGACAAAAGCGGGTATTACAGTAGGGGTTGCGGACATTGTTGTTTTAGGTGAAAAAGAAGGGATTTTGCATGAAGCACAGGCGAAAGTTGATAACGTCATGAAGCAGTTCCGCCGCGGCTTAATTACCGAGGAAGAACGTTATGATCGTGTTATTTCGATCTGGAGTGCAGCGAAAGATGTTATCCAAGGTAAACTGATGGCCTCTCTAGATATTCGCAATCCAATCTTCATGATGAGTGATTCTGGTGCTCGTGGTAATGCATCTAACTTTACACAGCTAGCTGGTATGCGCGGACTTATGGCCAATCCGGCTGGTCGTATTATCGAACTTCCGATCAAATCGTCATTCCGTGAAGGCTTGACAGTACTTGAATACTTTATTTCAACGCATGGTGCACGTAAAGGTCTTGCTGATACTGCGCTGAAAACAGCCGATTCTGGATATTTGACACGTCGACTTGTTGATGTGGCACAGGATGTTATTGTTCGCGAAGAAGACTGTGGGACAGACCGTGGTCTTGAAATAAGCTCAATTAAAGATGGGACAGAAGTGATTGAAGCGCTTGAAGAACGTCTTGTCGGACGTTATGCTCGTAAAGCTGTTAAACATCCGGAGACGGGTAAAGTGCTTGTTCGTGATAATGAGCAAATCGATGAAGATTTAGCGAAAGTCATTGTGGAGGCAGATGTTGAAAAAGTTTGGATTCGTTCCGCTTTCACATGTAACACACGCCACGGTGTATGTAAAAAATGTTACGGACGTAACTTGGCAACAGGGCAGGAAGTCGAAGTGGGCGAAGCAGTTGGTATTATTGCTGCTCAGTCGATTGGTGAGCCAGGTACACAGCTTACGATGCGTACATTCCATACGGGCGGTGTAGCAGGAGACGATATCACACAAGGTCTTCCTCGTATTCAAGAGATTTTCGAAGCGCGTAACCCGAAAGGGCAAGCGATTATTTCTGAAATTAATGGTACGGTTACTGCGCTTAACGAAGGCAAAGACCGTCAACAAGAAATCGTCGTGCAAGGTGATGTGGAAACACGCACATACACGGCTCCATATACAGCGCGTTTAAAAGTAGCGGTAAATGATTCAATTATTCGCGGTCAAGAGCTAACAGAAGGTTCTATTGATCCGAAAGAATACTTGAAAATTAAAGATGTCACATCTGTTCAGGAATACTTGCTGCGTGAAGTGCAAAAAGTATATCGGATGCAGGGTGTTGAAATCGGCGATAAGCACATAGAAGTAATGGTACGTCAAATGCTTCGCAAAGTACGAGTACTTGAAGCGGGCGATACAGATGTGCTTCCAGGTAGTCTGCTTGAAATTCATCAGTTCCGCGATGCGAACGAGAAAGCACTTCTTGAAGGCGGTATACCGGCAACGGGCCGTCCGATTTTACTCGGTATTACGAAAGCATCTCTTGAAACAGATTCATTCCTATCAGCTGCTTCATTCCAGGAGACAACACGTGTCCTAACGGATGCAGCGATCAAAGGAAAGCGCGACGAATTACTTGGCTTGAAGGAAAACGTCATTATCGGAAAACTCATTCCAGCGGGTACAGGCATGCAGCGTTATCGCCTAACTGAAGCAAATATGAAAAAAGTAGAATCAGTTCCAGCAGAATAAAGAAGTGTTTATCGGTGTCTGCGCACGCAGACACCGATAAAATTTTTTGTTTGAGACAGTTGACACTAAAAAGTGAAAGTGTTAATATGATCAAGGTGTTCCTATAAGACCACACTAAATTAGTCTGGAGATAGGAATAAAACAATCGTTGCCACTATTTGCAAATGATGTTTTTGCAGTTTGCTGCAAGAACTTTGTTTTTACCCAAAAATGAGCCACCTGGAAGTGTGGGCTTAGAAAAAAGGAAGGGAGGATTTTTACATGCCTACTATTAATCAGTTAGTACGTAAGCCTCGTAAATCAAAGATCACTAAATCGAAGTCTCCGGCGCTTAATAAAGGATTTAACAGCTTTAAGAAAGCTCAAACCGATGTACTTTCTCCGCAAAAACGCGGTGTATGTACTCGTGTTGGTACTATGACGCCGAAAAAACCGAACTCAGCGCTTCGTAAATATGCACGTGTGCGTTTGAGCAATGGTATTGAAGTAACAGCTTATATCCCTGGTATTGGCCATAACCTTCAAGAGCATAGTGTTGTTCTTATTCGCGGCGGACGTGTAAAAGATTTACCGGGTGTTCGTTATCACATCGTTCGTGGTGCGCTTGATACAGCCGGTGTTGAAACTCGTCGCCAAGGCCGTTCTAAATACGGTACAAAACGTCCTAAAGCTCCAAAAAATTAATGTAACTTACTTGTAACTTATTTTCCGAAAGGAGGAAAAAATATGCCACGTAAAGGCCCTGTAGCAAAAAGAGACGTATTGGCCGATCCGCTTTACAACTCAAAACTCGTTTCTCGTCTCATCAATAAAATGATGGTTGACGGTAAAAGAGGGAAGTCACAAGCGATTCTTTACGCCGCTTTTGACACAATCCGTGAACGCACGGGTAATGATCCAATGGAAGTATTTGACCAGGCAATGAAAAACATCATGCCAGTACTAGAGGTGAAAGCACGCCGTGTTGGTGGAGCTAACTATCAAGTACCAATTGAAGTTCGCCCAGACCGTCGTACAACTTTAGGACTCCGTTGGTTAGTGAATTATGCTCGTCTTCGCGGTGAAAAAACAATGGAAGAACGCCTTGCAGCGGAAATTATGGACGCAGCAAACAACACTGGTGCTTCTGTTAAAAAACGCGAAGATACGCACAAAATGGCGGAAGCAAATAAAGCATTTGCTCACTACCGCTGGTAAAATAATTAAATTAAACTTTAACCTAATCCAGGAAGGAGAAAGACATAGATGGCAAGAGAGTTCTCCTTAGACAAAACTCGTAACATTGGAATCATGGCTCATATCGATGCTGGTAAAACAACAACGACTGAGCGTATCCTGTATTATACAGGCCGCATCCATAAGATTGGTGAAACGCATGAAGGTGCTTCTCAAATGGACTGGATGGAGCAGGAACAGGAGCGTGGTATTACAATCACGTCTGCTGCCACAACTGCTTCTTGGAAAGATCATCGGGTTAACATCATCGATACACCGGGACACGTAGACTTCACTGTTGAAGTTGAACGTTCTTTACGTGTACTTGATGGTGCCGTAACGGTTCTCGATGCTCAATCCGGCGTTGAGCCACAAACGGAAACAGTATGGCGTCAAGCGACGACTTACGGTGTTCCACGTGTTGTATTCGTCAATAAAATGGACAAAATGGGTGCAGACTTTCTTTACTCAGTCGGTACAATCCATGATCGTCTCATGGCGAATGCACACCCAATTCAACTTCCAATCGGTGCTGAAGATGAGTTCTCCGGCATTATTGATTTGATTGAAATGAAAGCAACAATATATGGCAATGACCTCGGAACTGACATCGAAGTCACTGATATCCCAGCAGATTATCAAGATCAAGCAGAAGAGTACCGTGAGAAGCTAATCGAAGCTGTAGCGGAACTTGATGAAGATTTAATGGAGAAATACCTTGGCGGCGAAGAGTTGACGAATGATGAAATCAAAGCTGCGATCCGTAAGGGTGTTATCAACGTTGAATTCTTCCCTGTTATGGTTGGTTCTGCGTTTAAAAATAAAGGTGTTCAACTTATGTTGGATGCTGTTATCGACTATCTTCCAGCACCAACGGATGTACCGGCAATTAAAGGTACACTTCCAGACAGTGACGAAGAAGTGGAACGTGAATCAAGTGATGAAGCGCCATTCTCGGCACTTGCATTTAAAGTTATGACGGACCCTTATGTTGGTAAATTAACATTCTTCCGCGTATATTCCGGTGTTCTTCAATCTGGTTCTTACGTGCAAAACTCAACAAAAGGAAAGCGTGAGCGTGTAGGACGTATCTTACAAATGCATGCCAATTCCCGTGAAGAGATTTCGCAAGTATACGCAGGCGACATCGCTGCGGCCGTTGGTCTTAAAGATACAACGACTGGCGACACGCTTTGTGAAGAAAAAAATCTTGTTATTCTTGAATCTATGGTGTTCCCTGATCCAGTTATTTCACTTTCTGTTGAGCCGAAAACAAAGGCTGATCAGGATAAAATGACGACAGCACTCCAAAAACTTCAAGAAGAAGATCCAACATTCCATGCACACACGGACCAGGAAACTGGGGAAGTTATTATCGCAGGTATGGGTGAGCTTCACCTAGATATTCTCGTTGACCGTATGCGCCGTGAATTCAAGGTAGAAGCAAATGTTGGTGCACCACAAGTATCTTACCGTGAAACATTCCGTTCAAGCGCACAGGTTGAGGGTAAATTTGCTCGTCAATCCGGTGGACGCGGACAGTTTGGACACGTTTGGATCGAATTCTCTCCTAATGAAGAAGGAGCAGGCTTTGAATTTGAAAATGGCATTGTTGGTGGTTCTGTACCGCGTGAGTATGTCCCAGCTGTTCAAGCAGGTCTTGAAGACGCTATGAAAAATGGTGTTCTTGCCGGCTATCCGTTAATCGATGTTAAAGCCCGTCTTTTTGATGGTTCTTACCATGATGTCGATTCATCTGAGATGGCGTTTAAAATTGCTGCGTCATTGGCGCTTAAAAATGCGATTTCTAAATGTAACCCAGTCATTCTTGAGCCGCTTATGAAAGTTGAAGTTGTTATTCCAGACGAATATCTTGGCGATATCATGGGTGATGTTACATCACGTCGTGGCCGCGTAGAAGGTATGGAAGCACGTGGTAATGCACAAGTCGTTAAAGCATTCGTTCCGCTTGCTGAAATGTTCGGTTATGCAACATCTCTTCGTTCTAACACGCAAGGACGCGGTAACTACTCTATGCAATTCGATCATTATGAAGAAGTGCCTAAGAGTGTGCAAGAAGACATTATCAAAAAAAATAAAGGCCAATAATTGATTTATACTTGCGAATCAAGTATAAATACTATTGTAAGCTTTTCCTTCTTCCAGAAAAGATTTCTTTTCCGGAAGAAGAACTATATAAAACAACTACTAATTTCTATATTTTGAAGGAGGACTTCCTAATGGGAAAAGAAAAATTTGACCGTTCAAAACCGCATGTTAACATCGGTACAATTGGACACGTTGACCATGGTAAAACAACTTTAACAGCTGCGATCACAACAGTTCTTGCAAAAGCTGGCGGTGCAGAAGCACGCGGATATGACCAAATTGACGGTGCTCCAGAAGAGCGTGAGCGTGGAATTACAATTTCAACATCACACGTTGAGTATCAAACTGAAACTCGTCACTACGCACACGTAGATTGCCCAGGACATGCTGACTATGTTAAAAACATGATCACTGGTGCAGCGCAAATGGACGGCGGTATTCTTGTTGTATCAGCTGCTGACGGTCCAATGCCGCAAACTCGTGAGCACATCCTTCTTTCACGTCAAGTAGGTGTACCTTACCTTGTTGTATTCATGAACAAATGTGACATGGTAGATGATGAAGAGCTTCTTGAACTAGTTGAAATGGAAGTTCGTGATCTTCTTTCAGAATATGATTTCCCTGGCGATGATATCCCTGTTATCAAAGGATCTGCACTTAAAGCGCTTGAAGGCGAAGCTGAGTGGGAAGAAAAAATCCATGAGCTTATGACTGCAGTTGACGAGTATATCCCAACTCCAACACGCGACACTGATAAAGATTTCATGATGCCTGTTGAGGATGTTTTCTCAATCACTGGCCGTGGTACAGTAGCAACTGGACGCGTTGAGCGCGGACAAATTAAAGTCGGTGACGTAATCGAAATCATCGGTTTGACTGAAGAACCAAAATCAACAACTGTAACAGGTGTTGAAATGTTCCGTAAGCTTCTTGATTATGCTGAAGCTGGTGACAACATTGGCGCCCTTCTTCGCGGTGTAGCTCGTGAAGAAATCCAACGTGGTCAAGTACTTGCTAAACCAGGTTCAATCACACCACATACAACTTTCAAAGCGGAAGTTTATGTTCTTTCTAAAGAAGAGGGTGGACGTCATACTCCATTCTTCACTAACTACCGCCCGCAGTTCTACTTCCGTACAACGGACGTAACTGGTATCTGTAACCTTCCTGAAGGCGTAGAAATGGTTATGCCTGGTGATAACGTTGAAATGTCTGTAGAATTGATCGCTCCAATCGCGATTGAAGAAGGCACTAAATTCTCAATTCGTGAAGGCGGCCGTACTGTAGGCGCTGGCGTTGTAGCAACAATCGAAAAATAAGTTTTGACCTAACAGTCCGGTCTAGGCCGGACTGTTTTTGATTGTAAAAAAAAATTCTATCATGTGTTGCAATCAATCTGTAAACGATGTATAATAATCAATGTTGGTTTTTGACAGCGTTGATGCGGAAGGTTGCTGACACACCCGGCCGCTTTGCCATGGCGGTGATGTCAGGGAAAAATTTTCGCGGAGTATGTCTATTAGCTAAATAGGCGATAAAGGAGGGAAAATAATGGCAAAACAAAAAATTCGTATTCGTTTGAAAGCATATGATCATCGTATTCTTGATCAATCAGCTGAGAAAATCGTTGAAACGGCTAAACGTTCTGGTGCAAGTGTATCAGGCCCAATCCCGCTTCCGACTGAGAAATCTATCTACACGATCCTTCGTGCGGTTCATAAGTACAAAGATTCTCGTGAACAGTTCGAAATGCGTACTCATAAACGTTTAATCGATATCGTGAACCCGACTCCAAAAACAGTTGATTCATTGATGCGTTTAGACTTGCCGTCAGGCGTTGACATTGAAATTAAACTATAATAAATAAACTAATAATTAACCAGGAGGTGTAACTCATGACAAAAGGAATCTTAGGAAGAAAAATCGGCATGACGCAAGTGTTCGCTGAAAACGGTGACCTTATCCCGGTAACTGTAATCGAAGCAGCACCAAACGTTATCCTTCAAAAGAAAACAGTCGAAAGCGACGGCTACACAGCGGTTCAATTAGGCTTTGAAGACAAGCGTGAAAAGCTTGCTAACAAACCATTGCTTGGACACGTGAAGAAAGCAGGAGAAGGCATCGCACCTAAGCGCTTCATTCGTGAGTTCCGTAACATCAACAACGATCTTGAAATTGGTCAAGAAGTTAAAGTTGATATTTTTGCAGAAGGCGATATCGTCGACGTAACAGGGATTTCTAAAGGGAAAGGCTTCCAGGGTGCTATTAAGCGCCATAACCAATCTCGTGGTCCTATGTCCCATGGTTCGCGTTACCATCGTCGTCCAGGTTCAATGGGACCTGTAGCGCCAAACCGTGTATTTAAAAACAAACTTCTTCCAGGTCGTATGGGTGGAGAGCAAGTAACAGTACAAAACCTGCAAATCGTGAAAGTGGATGCTGAGCGCAACGTTCTTCTTATAAAAGGAAACGTACCAGGATCTAAAAAAGCTTTGATTCAAGTTAAAACTGCTGTTAAAGCAAACTAATTAACTTTTTTAGGAAAGGAGGAAACAGGAATGGCTAAAGTAAAAGTATTAAACCAAACAGGTTCTGAAGTTGGTGACATCGAATTAAATGACGCTGTATTCGGAATCGAACCAAACGAACACGTAGTATTTGAAGCAGTTGTGATGCAAAGAGCGTCGTTACGCCAAGGTAATCACAAAGTTAAAAATCGCTCGGAAGTTCGCGGCGGCGGTCGTAAACCGTGGAAACAAAAAGGAACTGGACGTGCACGTCAAGGTTCTATTCGTTCTCCGCAATGGCGTGGCGGTGGTATTGTATTCGGTCCTAATCCACGCAGCTACAGCTACAAACTACCGAAGAAAGTACGTCGTCTTGCATTGAAATCGGCTTTGTCATCAAAAGTACAAGAGCAAAACATCCTCGTTTTGGAAACATTGTCTTTCGACGCTCCAAAAACAAAAGAGTTTGTGACAGTCTTGAAAAACTTATCTGTTGACTCAAAAGCATTGATCGTAACAGACACAGTAAATGAATTCGTTGCATTGTCTGCACGCAACATCCCTGGTGTGACAGTGGTTGAAGCTGCAGGTATCAATATCCTTGACCTACTTGGACATGATAAACTTATTATGACAAAAGCAGCGGTTGAAAAAGTAGAGGAGGTGCTTGCATAATGGATTCACGCGATGTGATTAAGCGCCCCGTTATTACTGAACAATCTATGGCTGTAATGGCTGAAAAAAAATACACTTTTGATGTGGACGTTCGTGCCAACAAAACGCAAGTGAAGACTGCTATTGAAGAGATCTTCGGCGTTAAAGTTAAAAACGTAAACGTTATGAACTACAAAGGTAAATTCAAGCGTATGGGACGTCATGCTGGCTATACAAATAAACGCCGCAAAGCAATCGTAACATTGACGCAAGATAGCAAAGAAATCGAACTTTTCGAAGCGTAATAAACGCATAAATTAGAAGAGGAGGGACACGAAATGGCGATTAAAAAGTATAAACCGACCACAAATGGTCGTCGTAATATGACAACGTTGGATTATGCTGAAATTACAACAAGCACACCTGAGAAATCATTGCTTGAGCCGTTGAAAAAGAATGGCGGACGTAATAACCAAGGTAAAATCACAGTTCGTCATAGAGGCGGCGGTCATAAGCGTCAATACCGTATTATCGACTTCAAACGTGATAAAGATGGCATTCCAGGACGCGTTGCTACGGTCGAATACGATCCAAACCGTTCAGCGAACATCGCACTCGTGCACTACGTTGATGGAGAAAAACGTTATATCATAGCTCCAAAAGGCATTCAGGTTGGAACTGAAATTATGTCCGGTCCAGAAGCAGATATTAAAACAGGTAATGCACTTCCGCTCGTTAATATCCCGGTCGGTACAGTTATCCACAACATTGAATTGAAACCAGGCAAAGGCGGACAATTAGTTCGTTCAGCAGGTACATCAGCTCAAGTTCTTGGTAAAGAAGGGAAATACGTGCTCGTACGCTTGAACTCAGGTGAAGTGCGCATGATTCTTGCAACGTGCCGTGCAACAATTGGTCAAGTTGGTAACGAGCAGCATGAGCTTGTTAACATTGGTAAAGCAGGACGTTCACGCTGGTTAGGGAAACGCCCTACTGTCCGTGGTTCTGTAATGAATCCAAATGATCATCCACACGGTGGTGGTGAAGGACGCTCGCCAATTGGCCGTAAATCACCAGTTACACCTTGGGGTAAACCAGCTCTTGGTTACAAAACACGTAAAAAAGTTAATAAATCCGATAAATTTATCGTTCGTCGTCGTAAAAAATAACGTCATTGTCCTACGGTTCTACATACGAACCGTAGATCAATCACGAAGGGAGGTACACAAATGGGCCGCAGCTTGAAAAAAGGACCTTTTGTTGATGATCATTTATTCAATAAAGTTGAGAAGTTGAACGAGACTGAAAAGAAACAAGTTATTAAAACTTGGTCACGCCGTTCTACAATTTTCCCAACATTCATCGGACACACAATCGCAGTATACGATGGTCGTAAACACGTGCCTGTATACGTTACTGAAGATATGGTTGGACATAAACTTGGTGAATTCGCGCCAACGCGTACGTATAAAGGACACGTTGCTGACGATAAGAAAACAAGACGTTAATTGAGAGGAGGATATCCCAATGGAAGCTAAAGCTGTCTTAAAAACAGTACGCATTGCTCCTCGTAAGGTACGTCTAGTGATTGACCTGATTCGAGGTAAGCAAGTTGGAGAAGCAGTGGCGATCTTAAAACATACGCCGAAAACATCATCTCCTGTAATTGAAAAATTATTAAACTCTGCGATTGCGAATGCAGAGCATAACTATGATCTTGATGTAAACAATCTCGTTGTAACTCAAGCCTATGTTAACGAAGGACCAACATTGAAACGTTTCCGTCCACGTGCAATGGGACGTGCAAGCGCAATTAACAAACGCACAAGTCACATAACAATCGTTGTGGCAGAAAAAAAGGAGGGATAATTCGTGGGTCAAAAAGTACATCCTCATGGACTGCGCGTCGGGATCATTCGCGACTGGGATTCTAAATGGTACGCTGAAAAAGATTACGCGGATCTTCTTCACGAAGATTTGAAAGTTCGCGGATACATTGAAGAGCGCCTTAAAGATGCTTCTCTATCCCGTGTTGAAATCGAACGTGCTGCGAATCGCGTGAACGTTACTGTTCACACTGCTAAACCAGGTATGGTTATTGGTAAAGGTGGTTCCGAAGTAGAAGCACTTCGCAAAGCTTTGAACGAGTTAACAGGCAAACGTGTTCACATTAACATTGTTGAAGTGAAAAGAGCAGATCTTGACGCTAAACTTGTAGCGGAAAACATTGCTCGTCAACTTGAAAATCGTGTATCATTCCGCCGTGCGCAAAAGCAGGCTATCCAACGGACAATCCGTTCAGGGGCAAAAGGAATTAAAACACAGGTTTCAGGACGTCTTGGCGGAGCAGATATTGCCCGTGCTGAACATTACAGTGAAGGAACAGTTCCACTTCATACGCTTCGTGCTGATATTGACTATGCGCACGCTGAAGCAGATACAACATACGGCAAGCTTGGTGTGAAAGTATGGATCTATCGTGGAGAGATTCTTCCGACGAAGAAGAAAACTCAGGAAGGAGGCAAATAATATGTTGTTGCCAAAACGCGTGAAATATCGTCGTGTACATCGCGGCAAAATGCGCGGTCAAGCGAAAGGCGGAACAGAAGTGGCATTTGGTGAATATGGTCTTCAAGCTGTTGAAGCTTCATGGATCACAAATCGTCAAATCGAATCTGCCCGTATTGCGATGACTCGTTACATGAAACGTGGCGGTAAAGTGTGGATCAAAATTTTCCCACACAAACCATATACGAAAAAACCTCTTGAAGTACGGATGGGTTCCGGTAAAGGGGCACCTGAAGGATGGGTAGCGGTTGTTAAACCAGGCAAGATCATGTTTGAAATTGCCGGCGTTTCTGAAGAAGTAGCACGTGAAGCACTTCGTTTGGCAGCACATAAGCTTCCAGTGAAATGCAAAATCGTAAAACGTGAAGAAATTGGTGGTGAATCAAATGAAAGCTAATGAAATCCGTGAACTTACCACTGCTGAAATTGAACAACAAGTAAAGTCGCTCAAAGAAGAACTTTTCAACCTTCGCTTTCAATTGGCGACGGGACAGCTTGAGAATACTGCTCGTATTCGTGAAGTACGTAAAGCGATCGCCCGCATGAAAACCGTGATTCGTCAGCGGGAAATTGATAACCGATAATTGAAAGGAGGTTTGCACGATGAGCGAACGCAATCAGCGTAAAGTTTACACAGGCCGCGTTGTATCCGACAAAATGGATAAAACAGTAACGGTTGTTGTTGAAACATATAAGACACACTCACTTTACGGCAAACGCGTAAAGTATTCTAAAAAGTTTAAAGCTCATGATGAGAACAACGAAGCAAAAATCGGTGACGTAGTACGCATCATGGAAACTCGCCCGCTTTCTGCAACAAAACGTTTCCGCCTTCTAGAAGTAGTGGAAAAAGCAGTCATCATCTAATTAATGTTCGGATAAATGTTAAAGTCCGAAAGGAGGTAACCTAAATGATCCAGCAAGAATCACGTTTAAAAGTAGCTGACAATTCTGGTGCACGTGAAGTATTGACGATCAAAGTTCTCGGTGGTTCTGGCCGTAAAACTGCTAACGTCGGTGATGTAATCGTGTGTACAGTAAAACAAGCAACACCAGGTGGCGTTGTCAAAAAAGGTGAAGTGGTAAAAGCGGTTATCGTTCGCACGAAACGCGGTGTACGCCGTAATGACGGTTCTTACATTCGCTTCGACGAAAACGCATGTGTTATCATTCGTGATGATAAGAGCCCGCGTGGCACACGTATTTTCGGCCCGGTTGCCCGCGAACTTCGCGACAGCAATTTCATGAAGATTGTTTCCCTTGCTCCTGAAGTAATCTAATTGAACTGAACAAATAAAAGGTCAATCAAGGAGGTGCGCAACATGCACGTGAAAAAAGGCGATAAAGTCATGGTAATCACAGGTAAAGATAAAGGCAAAACAGGAGTTATCCTTGCTTCTTTCCCTAAAAAAGACCGTGTCCTTGTTGAAGGAATTAACATCGTGAAAAAACACGCGAAACCTTCACAACTGAATCCGCAAGGCGGCATTCTTAGCCAAGAGGCACCTATTCACGTATCCAATGTAATGCTATTGGATCCGAAAACGAATGAACCTACTCGCGTAGGGTACAAAGATGTGGACGGCAAGAAAGTCCGCGTAGCTAAAAAATCCGGTGAAACTTTAGATAAATAATAGTGCCAAAGAAGGGAGGTATTCTAAGTGAACCGCCTTAAAGAAAAATATCAAAAAGAAATTACACCTGCTCTTGTGAGCAAGTTCAATTATAACTCTGTAATGCAAGTGCCTAAAGTTGAAAAAATCGTTGTAAACATGGGTGTTGGTGAAGCTGTTCAAAATGCAAAAATATTGGACACAGCAGTTGAAGAACTTCAACAAATCACTGGTCAAAAGCCAATGGTTACTCGTGCAAAAAACTCAATCGCGGGATTCCGTCTTCGTGAAGGTATGCCAATCGGTGCGAAAGTAACTCTTCGCGGCGAGCGCATGTACGAATTCCTTGATAAACTTGTTTCTGTTTCACTTCCACGTGTACGTGACTTCCGCGGCGTTTCTAAAAAAGCGTTCGATGGTCGTGGCAACTACACACTAGGTGTTAAAGAACAGTTGATTTTCCCTGAGATTGATTACGATAAAGTATCAAAAGTACGTGGCATGGATATCGTCATTGTTACTACTGCTAACACAGACGAAGAAGCTCGTGAATTGTTAACACAAATTGGAATGCCGTTCCAAAAGTAATCGCTATATAAGGGAGGCGAAAACGTGGCTAAAAAATCAATGATTGCGAAACAAAAACGCACGCAAAAGTTTAAGGTACAAGAGTATACACGTTGCGAACGCTGCGGGCGTCCACACTCTGTATTACGCAAATTTAAACTTTGCCGTATTTGTTTCCGTGAACTAGCTTATAAAGGTCAAATTCCTGGCGTTAAAAAAGCCAGCTGGTAATACACTGATTCCGGAAGGAGGTAAAAACAAATGGTTATGACAGATCCAATTGCTGACTTGCTAACTCGCATTCGTAATGCGAACATGGTTCGTCACGAAAAACTGGAAGTACCTGCTTCCAATATCAAACGTGAAATTGCTAATATTCTTAAACGTGAAGGTTTTGTCCGTGATGTTGAATTCATCGAAGATGACAAACAAGGTGTTATCCGTATTTTCTTGAAATATAGCGGCAATGAGCGTGTAATCACAGGCTTGAAACGTATTTCTAAACCAGGCCTTCGTGTATATGCGAAAGCTGATGAGGTACCGCGTGTTCTTAATGGACTTGGTATTGCGATTATTTCTACATCAACGGGTGTAGTTACTGATAAAGAAGCCCGCGCTAAACAAGTAGGCGGCGAAGTACTCGCTTACGTTTGGTAATAATTTTTTAACGAATGGAGGTGCGAAACTATGTCACGCGTAGGAAAAAAACCAATCGAATTGCCAGAAGGCGTTACGATTACGAATAACAACAATGAACTTACTGTCAAGGGTCCTAAAGGAGAATTGATTCGCCAGTTCAACAAAGATTTGACGATTGGAGTAGATGGCAGCACTGTTACAGTAAGCCGTCCTTCAGACTCAAAAGAACACCGTACAATTCACGGAACCACTCGTGCTCTTCTATCTAACATGATTGAGGGTGTATCAAAAGGATTCGAACGAAACCTTGAGTTGGTTGGTGTCGGTTACCGTGCCCAGAAACAAGGAACAAAACTTGTTTTGAATGTAGGTTACTCTCACCCAGTGGAATTCGAACCGGAAAACGGTATCGAAATCGAAGTACCTGTTAATACAAAGATTAGCATTAAAGGTATCGATAAAGAACGCGTTGGCGCAATTGCTGCTAACATCCGCCAAGTTCGTCCTCCTGAACCGTACAAAGGTAAAGGTATTCGCTATGAAGGCGAACATGTACGACGTAAAGAAGGTAAAACAGGTAAATAATGCCGCGTAGGCAACGGAAAGGAGTGACCTCGGGATGATTACAAAACCTGATAAAAATAAAACGCGTAAAAGACGCCACGCTCGTGTTCGTGCGAAAATTGCTGGAACAGAGGCGCGTCCACGCTTGAACGTTTTCCGTTCTAATAAGCATCTATACGCTCAATTGATTGATGATGCAAATGGTGTTACACTTGCAAGTGCTTCAACTATTGAAAAAGATTTCGGTCTTGAATCAACAAGCAACCAGGAAGCTGCTGCGAAAGTAGGCGAATTGCTGGCTAAACGCGCAACTGAAAAAGGCGTTGCTTCTGTTGTATTCGATCGTGGGGGCTACCTTTATCATGGCCGCGTTAAAGCTTTGGCTGACGCAGCACGTGAAAATGGCCTTGAATTCTAAATAAAAGGAGGGACATATTTAATGCGTCGCATTGATCCAAACAAACTTGAACTTGAAGAACGCGTAGTAACGGTTAACCGTGTGGCGAAAGTCGTGAAAGGCGGACGCCGTTTCCGCTTCACAGCACTCGTTGTCGTTGGCGATAAAAATGGTAATGTAGGCTTTGGAACAGGTAAAGCGCAAGAAGTTCCAGATGCTATTCGTAAAGCAATTGAAGATGCGAAGAAAAATCTTGTATCTGTACCGATGGTTGGCACAACGTTGCCACATCAAGTAATCGGTCATTTTGGTGCGGGTGAAGTTTTATTAAAACCTGCTTCTGAAGGTACGGGAGTTATCGCAGGCGGACCTGTCCGTGCGGTGCTTGAACTTGCTGGTGTTGGTGATATCCTTTCCAAATCACTCGGTTCAAACACGCCAATCAACATGGTTCGTGCTACAATCGAAGGGTTGAAAGAACTCAAAACAGCTGAAGAAGTTGCAAGACTTCGCGGCAAGTCTGTAGAAGAACTGTTAGGATAAGGAGGGAATCACAATGGCTGAAAAATTACAAATTACCCTCACTCGCAGCCTGATCGGACGTACGCAAGATCAGCGCGAAACTGTTAAGGCACTTGGTCTTCGCAAAATGCATCAGACGGTTGAGCAAAATGACAACACGGCAATTCGCGGTATGATCAACAAAGTGTCTCATCTTGTGACTGTTACAGAAAAATAATTTTATTTTATAGAACAAGGAGGTGCACAAGCATGAAACTTCATGAATTGAAACCAGCTCAAGGTTCTCGCAAAGAACGGAATCGTGTTGGACGCGGAACTGGTTCCGGTAACGGAAAAACGTCCGGTAAAGGTCATAAAGGTCAAAACGCACGTTCTGGTGGCGGTGTACGTCTAGGATTTGAAGGCGGACAGACTCCTTTATTCCGTCGTCTCCCTAAACGAGGATTTACGAATGTGAATCGTAAAGATTATGCAGTCGTAAATATTGATACTTTAAATCGTTTTGAAGAAGGTACAGAAGTTACACCTGAACTTCTTATCGAAAGCGGCATTGTGAAAAACGAAAAAGCAGGAATCAAAATTCTTGCGAATGGCAATGTAGAGAAAAAGCTGACTGTTAAAGCTCACAAATTCTCTGCTGCTGCAAAAGAAGCAATTGAAGCGGTTGGCGGTAAGACAGAGGTGGTCTAATGTTTCGCACAATCTCCAATTTTATGCGTGTGGGTGATATAAGGAATAAAATTATATTTACCCTACTTATGTTAATCGTATTCCGTATCGGCACTTTCGTTCCAGTACCGTTTGTGAACGCAGATGTTCTCCGTAGCCAGGAGCAGGCGGGATTGATTGGATTTCTGAATACATTCGGTGGAGGAGCTTTACAAAACTTCTCAATTCTTGCAATGGGAATTATGCCGTATATTACAGCATCTATCATCGTGCAGCTTTTGCAAATGGACGTTGTGCCAAAGTTTACTGAATGGTCCAAGCAAGGTGATGCAGGACGGCGTAAATTGACTCAGTTTACGCGTTATTTCACAATTGTTCTCGGATTCATTCAAGGTATTGGTATGTCATACGGATTTAACCGTTTGTATGGCGGGATGCTTGTCGAAAATAACAGCCTGTCTGGATTTTTGTTGATTGCACTCGTGTTAACGGCAGGGACGGCTTTTCTTATGTGGCTAGGTGAGCAAATTACCGCTAAAGGAGTCGGCAATGGAATTTCGATTATCATTTTCGCAGGGATTGTTGCGGCAATTCCAAGTGCGGTAAATCAAATTTATGCACAGCAAATTGAAGGAGCAGGCGATCAGCTTTTCCTACGTATTGTTGTTCTGCTTTTGATTTTGCTTGCAGTATTGGCAATTGTTGTCGGAGTTATTTTCTTCCAGCAGGCGCTGCGGAAAATTCCAATTCAATATGCAAAACGTGTTGGAGCAGGCGGCATGGCACCTATGGGGAGCCAGTCGACTCATCTTCCATTGAAAGTAAATGCTGCCGGAGTTATCCCGGTTATCTTTGCGATCTCATTCTTGATTACACCCCAAACGATTGGTTCGTTTTTTGGATCAAATGATGTGACGACAACGATACAAAACATCTTTGATTACACGAAACCGATTGGGATGACCATTTATGTCGCATTGATTATTGCGTTTACGTATTTCTATGCTTTCATTCAAGTAAACCCTGAACAAGTTGCTGATAACTTGAAAAAGCAGGGTGGATATATTCCAGGCATTCGACCTGGAAAGAACACACAAGATTATTTGACAAACGTGCTTTACCGACTGACATTTGTCGGTGCAATATTCCTTTCAGCCGTTGCTGTGCTGCCAGTTTTCTTTATTCAATTCGCGGGTCTTCCACCAGCGGCGCAAATCGGCGGTACTAGTCTTTTGATCGTCGTCGGTGTGGCACTTGAAACAATGAAGCAGCTTGAAGCACAACTTGTAAAGCGTCATTACAAAGGCTTTATGAAGTAAGCATGGGTGAGGTGTGACTTCACTCTAATCGGACTGAGGGGGAATATCAATGAATCTCGTGTTAATGGGATTGCCAGGTGCTGGTAAAGGTACTCAGGCAGAAAAAATTGTTGAAAAGTACGGTGTTCCGCACATTTCAACAGGTGACATGTTCCGCGCTGCGATGAAAGATGAAACGGAACTAGGCCTAAAAGCAAAATCATTTATGGATAAAGGGGAGCTCGTTCCGGATGAAGTAACGATCGGAATTGTGAACGAGCGTCTTGCGCAATCTGATTGTGCAAAAGGATTCCTTCTTGATGGATTCCCACGTACAGTCGCTCAAGCAGAAGCGCTTGAAGATATTCTTGCAAACCTTGACCGTAAAATTGATTACGTCATTAATATCAGTGTTGATAAAGACATCTTAATGGGACGCTTAACAGGCCGCCGCATATGCAAAAGCTGCGGTGCAACGTATCATCTGGAATTTAATCCGCCATCTGAGGAAGATAAGTGCGATCGCTGCGGCGGCGAACTTTATCAACGTGCAGATGACAATGCAGAAACGGTTCAAAACCGTCTTGACGTTAATTTAAAGCAAACAGAACCATTGCTTGCTTTTTATCGCGAAAAAGGATATTTGAAGAACATTAACGGTCAGCAAAATATCAATGTTGTCTTTGAAAACATTGATCAATTACTTGAAGGCCTACGTAAATAATGATCATTTGTAAAACCCCTCGAGAACTGGAGATTATGAAAGAAGCGGGGCATATTGTTGCGCAAACACATCAGGAATTGCAAAAATATATCTCCCCTGGTATAAGTACGATGGAACTGGATGCCATTGCTGAAGCGTGCATTAGGCGTTACGGTGCAACACCTTCTTTTAAAGGCTACAATGGATTTCCTGGCAGCATATGCGCTTCAGTAAATGCAGAGCTTGTACACGGGATCCCAAGTGATCGTCGTTTGAAAGAAGGCGACATCATCAGTATTGATATCGGTGCTTACTACAAGGGTTATCATGGCGACTCGGCCTGGACATACGCTGTCGGCCGGATTGTACCTGAAACGGAGAAACTTCTCGAAGTAACAGAGGAATCGCTTTACGTGGGGCTGGGTGAAGCGAAATCGGGTGAACATCTTTCAAACATCTCCCATGCGATTCAAACGTATGTGGAATCGAATGGCTTTTCAATCGTTCGTGAGTATGTTGGGCATGGTGTCGGGCAAAACCTTCATGAGGCTCCGCAAATTCCTCATTACGGTCCGCCGGGAAAAGGTCCAGTGTTAAAACCCGGAATGGTGCTCGCGATCGAACCGATGGTTAATGCCGGTCGTCGTTATGTAAAGACACTTGAGGATAATTGGACTGTCATTACGCAGGATGGAAAAATGTGTGCTCATTTTGAACATACAATTGCGATAACCGAAACAGGCTTCGACATTTTGACGCAAGTTTGATGGCAAAAGCCACTCGGGATGAAAAGTGAAGGGAGATGAAAAAAATGGCGAAAGACGATGTAATTGAAATTGAAGGTACTGTCACTGAAACTTTGCCAAACGCCATGTTTAAGGTAGAATTGGAAAATGGACATACGATTTTAGCTCACGTTTCGGGCAAAATTCGTATGCACTTTATCCGTATCCTGCCTGGCGATAAAGTAACAGTAGAACTTTCACCGTATGATTTAACACGCGGACGGATCACGTACCGTTACAAATAACATTTATGGCGCTCCGGACTATGAAGGAGGTTGGAGAAATGAAAGTAAGACCATCAGTAAAGCCAATCTGTGAGAAATGTAAAGTTATTCGCAGACGTGGCAAAGTTATGGTTATTTGTGAAAACCCTAAGCATAAACAAAAACAAGGCTAATATTAAAGGAGGTGCACATTATATGGCACGTGTAGCAGGTGTTGATATTCCACGCGATAAGCGTGTAGTTATCTCATTAACTTATATTTTTGGTGTAGGCAGACCGACTTCTAAGCAAGTTCTTGCTGAAGCAGGTGTTTCTGAAGATACGCGCGTTCGTGATTTGACGGAAGATGAATTAAATAAAATCCGTGAAGTTATTGACCGCTTGAAAGTAGAGGGTGACCTTCGTCGTGAAGTATCTCTTAACATTAAACGTTTGATGGAAATCGGTTCATTCCGTGGTATCCGTCACCGTCGCGGACTTCCAGTACGTGGACAAAATACAAAAAACAACGCGCGTACTCGTAAAGGACCGCGTAAAACTGTAGCTAACAAGAAAAAATAATTGGTAAAGGAGGTCAATTTTCGACATGGCTCGTAAACAACAATCTCGTAAGCGTCGTGTGAAAAAGAATATTGAATCTGGTATTGCACACATCCGCTCAACATTCAATAACACAATTGTAACAATTACTGATGTTCATGGTAACGCTCTAGCATGGTCAAGTGCAGGTGCTTTAGGATTTAGAGGATCACGTAAATCAACTCCGTTTGCTGCTCAAATGGCTGCTGAAACAGCTGCTAAAGCATCAATCGAACACGGTATGAAAACTCTTGAAGTAACAGTTAAAGGTCCTGGTTCTGGTCGTGAAGCAGCAATTCGTGCTCTTCAAGCAGCAGGTCTTGAAGTAACAGCTATTAAAGACGTAACGCCGGTTCCACATAATGGCTGTCGTCCTCCAAAACGTCGCCGTGTTTAATCTTCCTGTATAAAGGATAGCTATTCCGGTTATAATGGAAAATTGACTGTTTTGATTCAGGAATTGACCAATTGTTATGCAAAATCGGGAATGGTAAACATGGAGAATTTCGGCTTGCCGGAATTTTGACGTATTTGAGGAGGGAAAATGGAATGATCGAAATTGAAAAGCCAAAAATTGAAACGGTTGAGATCAGCGATGATGCTACATTTGGAAAGTTCGTCGTGGAACCACTTGAACGCGGATATGGTACAACTTTAGGTAACTCTTTACGTCGTATCTTATTATCCTCACTTCCGGGTGCCGCGGTCACTGCCATTCATATTGATGGAGTGCTTCACGAATTCTCAACAATTGAGGGCGTCGTAGAAGATGTAACATCGATCATTTTGAATATCAAAAAACTAGCGTTGAAGATTTATTCCGATGAGGAAAAAACGCTTGAAATCGATGTGCAGGGTCAAGGAACCGTAACGGCTGCCGACATTACCCACGACAGCGATGTGGAAATTTTAAATCCGGATTTGCATATTGCGACATTGGGTGAAAATGCCAATTTCCGTATGCGATTGACGGCACAGCGCGGCAGAGGGTACAACCGAGCCGATCACAATAAAAAAGAAGATCATCCAATCGGCGTCATTGCGATCGACTCCATCTATACACCTGTTTCCCGCGTGAATTTCCAAGTGGAAAATACTCGTGTTGGACAGCTTGCCAACTTTGATAAATTGTCACTGGACGTATGGACAGATGGCAGTATCGGACCGAAAGAAGCGATTTCTTTAGGGGCAAAAATTTTAACAGAACATCTTAATATTTTCGTAGGATTGACTGATGAAGCACAGCATGCGGAAATCATGGTGGAAAAAGAAGAAGATCAGAAAGAAAAAGTACTTGAGATGACGATCGAAGAACTTGATCTTTCCGTACGTTCTTATAACTGCCTGAAACGCGCAGGTATTAATACTGTTCAAGAACTTGCGAACAAGAGTGAAGACGATATGATGAAAGTCCGTAATCTTGGCCGTAAATCGCTTGAAGAAGTAAAAGCGAAATTGGATGAGCTTGGTCTCAGCTTGCGAAAAGAAGATTAATTTAAGACATCAATAAAGGAGGGTATCTTCATGGGTTACAGAAAGCTAGGACGTACAAGCGCTCAGCGCAAAGCGATGCTCCGCGATCTTACAACAGATCTCATCATTAGTGAACGCATCGAAACGACTGAAACACGCGCGAAAGAATTGCGTTCAGTTGTTGAAAAAATGATTACACTAGGTAAACGTGGTGACTTGCATGCCCGCCGTCAGGCTGCTGCATATCTTCGTCACGAAGTCGCTTCTACTGTTGAAGTAGAGAAAAATGGCAAAACAAAAGAGCAGCCGGTATATGCTCTTCAAAAATTATTTGATGATGTTGCACCGCGCTATACAGAGCGTCAAGGTGGCTACACTCGTATTATGAAGGTTGGTCCACGCCGCGGCGATGGCGCACCAATGGTCATTATTGAGCTTGTTTAATAGCCAATAAGATCGCGAAATGGGCAAAACAAAACAAACATTGCTTTGTTTTGTCTTTTTTATATACGTATGGAGTTGTTTGCTCTCATTCAACAAGCTTAGAGTGTTACGATGGGCGTATCACAGGTACCATGTGCGTCCCGTCTAGCTCATGTACCCCCAACCAAGGCCGCAAGCAGCGGCAAGAATGTTTATTCTTTGGTTCGGGGTGCGGGCTTTTTTTGTTTGCAAGAACAGGGAGGCACGGCATGAATACAATAGCCATTTCAATCAAAGGGGTTTCTTATCAATATCCCGAACAGGAATCAATTGCTTTAAATAATGTCTCACTGGATGTATATAAAGGAGAATGGCTGGCGATTGTGGGTCATAATGGTTCCGGTAAGTCAACGCTCGCTAAGATGTTGAATGGACTCCATTATCCATCTGAAGGTACAGTTATGATTGGTGGGTATGCACTCAATGAAGAAAATGTTTGGGCTATTCGTGAAAAATTAGGGATGGTTTTTCAAAATCCAGATAATCAATTTGTTGGAACAACGGTGCAAGATGATGTGGCTTTTGGGTTAGAAAATAACGGTGTTGAACATGGTGTAATGGAGGAGCGTGTTTACGCCTCTCTTGAAAAAGTTGGCATGACTGCTTTTCTGAATCAAGAGCCACACCATCTTTCAGGTGGACAGAAACAACGCGTGGCGATAGCAGGTGTGATTGCTTTACGCCCGGACATCATTTTATTAGATGAAGCAACATCGATGCTTGACCCACTTGGACGTGAAGAAGTGATGGATACTGTTCGTGAATTGAACGAAAAAGAAGGACTGACGGTTATTTCGATTACGCATGACCTCGAGGAAGCAGCAAAAGCAGATCGGGTAATCGTCTTGAATGAGGGCAGGCTTTATACAGAGGGAACACCACAAAATATTTTTCAATTGGACAGAGAACTTTTGAATCTCGGTCTCGGTGTACCATTTGCTGTTCAAATGAGTCAACTGCTGACAGATGCAGGCCTGCATCTGTCACAGCGTCATTTTAATGAAGAAGAGCTGGTGAGTGAACTATGGACATTAAACTTCGAGAGGTAGAATACCGATATGCGGCCGGTACACCGTTTGAACGCCCAGCAATTACTGATGTGTCCTTTCACATCCCCTCAGGCCAGTATGTTGCCATTATCGGTCATACAGGCTCAGGCAAATCGACTGTTCTTCAGCATTTAAATGTGCTTCTCAAGCCGTTAAAAGGAGAAATTGAGATTGGAAGCCATACAATTGCAGCAGGACGGAAAGAAAAGAATTTAAAAGAGATCCGCCGCCGTGTGGGCATCGTGTTTCAATTTCCAGAACATCAGTTATTTGAAGAAACAGTTGAAAAGGATATTTGCTTCGGTCCGATGAATTTTGGTGTAGCAGAAAATGATGCGAAGAACCGTGCACTTGAGGCAGTGCGGCTTGTCGGTCTGCCGGAAGATGTACTGAAGAAATCACCGTTTGATTTGTCCGGCGGGCAAATGAGGCGTGTTGCGATTGCCGGTGTGCTGGCGATGAAACCGGACGTCCTTGTACTTGATGAACCGACAGCAGGACTTGATCCGAGCGGTCGGCAGGACATTATGAACATGTTCACGGGATTGCAGAAGACGAACGGGCTGACGTGTGTACTAGTTACTCACAGTATGGAAGATGCAGCACGGTATGCGGATAAAATCGTTATTATGTATAAAGGAAGTGTTCATCGTATCGGTACTCCGCGTGACATTTTTCGCGATACAGATAGTTTAACGAGTGTAGGTCTTAATGTACCGGAAACAGTTCGATTTCAGCAGTCTTTTGAAAAAAGGCTTGGGCGGCCGCTTGACAAAGTCTGTTTAACGCCTGAAGAACTGGCTGCAGAAATAGGCAAACTACGCGGTGAAATATCATGATGGAGAAAATTATTTTTGGCCGCTATTTGCCATCGGATTCTGTTGTGCACCAGATGGATCCGCGTGCGAAGCTGTTATTTATTTTTGCATTTGTCGGAATCGTTTTTTTAGCGAATAACGTTATGACGTACGCACTGATCGGTGCATTTACCTTTTTAATCGTCTTTTTATCAAAAGTGAAACTGCGCTTTTTAATTGGGGGCCTTAAGCCGGTACTTCTCCTCGTCCTGTTTACATTCTTTTTGCACGTTTTTTTTACAAAAGAAGGGGATATTCTTACACAATTCGGCTTGTTGACGATTTATAAAGGCGGCGTTATAAAAGGGATTTTTATTTCTTTGCGGTTTTTACTGCTTATTTTAGTGACATCACTTCTTACACTGACGACGCCGCCTATATCGGTAACAGACGGAATTGAGTCTTTATTTGGTCCACTTAAAAAGATAAAAGTACCAGTGCACGAACTGGCGCTCATGATGTCCATTTCTCTTCGATTTATTCCGACATTGCTGGATGAAACAGATAAAATCATGAAAGCACAGAGGGCACGAGGGGCCGACTTTTCGAGCGGATCGATTTCGAACCGGGTTAAAGCAATTATACCTCTTTTAATACCATTGTTTGTAAGTGCCTTTAAACGCGCAGAGGAGCTTGCAGTAGCGATGGAAGCACGTGGCTACAAAGGCGGCGAAGGACGGACGAAATACCGGATCTTGCGGTGGAGCATGCGTGATACGATGGCGATGGTGTTTCTAGTTGTCCTATCTGCTGCTTTATTCATATTAAGGAGTTACTAGGAGAGATCAAGTTGAAAAGGATCAAATGTGAACTCATGTATGATGGTTCGCGCTTTTCAGGTTATCAGTCGCAGCTGAACGGCCGGACCGTGCAGCAGGAGCTTGAAAAGGCCTTATACGTTATCCACAAAAAGACATCCGTTAAAACGCATGCATCTGGTCGTACGGACGCTGGTGTGCACGCACTCGGGCAGATCGTTCATTTTGACACGTCCATCCAGATGCCAGCCGAAAGATGGGCAAGAGCGCTTAATGGGGAACTTCCTGCTGATATTTCGGTGAAGGGGACAGAAGAAGTGCCGGATTCATTTCATGCGCGCTATTCCGTTAAAGGGAAGGAATACCGTTACCGTATTTACAGGACTCCGTTCCGGGATCCATTTAAGAAAGCCTACGCCCACCATTACCCGTACCAGCTTGATGTGGGGCGGATGAAGGAAGCGGCTCTTTATTTAATTGGTGAACATGACTTTACATCGTTTTGTTCGGCGAAAACTGATAAAGAAAACAAAGTTCGGACGATAACAGATATTACATTTATTGAACAGGACAATGACCTTGAAGTGAGATTCGTTGGTAATGGATTTTTATACAATATGGTTCGAATTATAGCAGGAACATTAATAAAAGCAGGAAACGGGCGCATTGAGCCTGCTGAAATGGCTTTTATTTTGGCAGATCGGGACCGTAAGCGTGCAGGCCAAACAGCACCGGCAGAGGGGTTATATTTGTGGAAAGTTTTTTATTGAAACGCATGGCAACTAAACCGAGTGTTGCATTTTTTCTTGACAATAAAATAAAGACAATATATTATAACATATGGTATGTTATTTGACCCCACGATAAGCCCCGGAAGTTTATTCGTGATATAAATACATTGAACCGTAAAAACATTAACAAATCAGGAGGGTAAACAATGCGTACGACTTATATGGCTAAAGCAAGCGAAATCGAGCGTAAATGGTTCGTGATCGATGCTGAAGGCAAAACATTGGGCCGCCTATCAAGCGAAGTAGCATCTATTTTGCGCGGCAAACATAAACCAACTTTTACACCGCACGTTGATACTGGTGATAACGTCATCATCCTCAACGCTTCTAAAATTGAATTGACTGGTAACAAACTTCAAGGGAAAATTTACTACCGTCACAGCATGTATCCAGGTGGTTTGAAAACACGTACAGCACAAGATATGCGTGATAAAAACCCTGAAAGAATGCTTGAGCTTGCTATTAAAGGCATGCTTCCAAAAGGTTCTTTAGGCCGTCAAATGTTCAAAAAACTTCACGTATACGCTGGAGCAGAACATAAGCATGAAGCACAACAACCGGAAGTTTACGAACTTCGCGGATAATAAATATTAAAAGGAGGAAATGACATTGTCACAAGTTCAATACTTAGGCACAGGACGCCGTAAAAGTTCAGTAGCCCGTGTACGTCTCGTACCAGGCGAAGGTAAAATTCTAATCAATGGCCGTACTGCTGAAGATTATATTCCATTTGAAGCGTTGCGCACTGTAATCAATCAGCCGCTTGTTGCGACTGAAACAGGAAGCAGCTATGATGTACATGTAAATGTAAACGGAGGCGGCTACACAGGGCAAGCGGGAGCGATCCGTCACGGTATCGCCCGTGCTCTTTTGCAAGTCGATCCAGAATATCGCCCAACACTTAAACGTGCAGGTTACCTTACACGTGATGCACGTGCGAAGGAACGTAAAAAATACGGTCTTAAAGGTGCACGTCGCGCGCCACAGTTCTCAAAACGTTAATTTTATGTTAACAAAAATCCTTTCTCCAATCTGGAGAAAGGATTTTTTTCATTTACAGGAAATTTCGTTCATATACTGTTTGTGACAGGAGGGACTATTTATGAAGCGGGTTGCTGTTGTAATTCTTCTGATTGCCATCGTCGCCTTTTTTTATCAAGATATTAAACCTGTTTTTAATACGTGGAAGTTGCCGCTTACGGGTCTGACAATTATGATCGATCCCGGGCATGGGGGGATAGATGGAGGTGCGGGAGACGTTGGCGCACTGGAGAAAGACATCGCATTATCCGTTTCAGAAAAGCTGAGGGATTATTTAAATGGACAGGGAGCAGTCGTGTTAATGACAAGAGAAGAAGATAAAGATCTAGCAGGAGAAGAAACGAAGAGCGTTCGTACAAGGAAAACAGAAGATTTGCAGCAAAGAAGTCGGCTCATTAATGAGTCGCAAGCTGACTTATTTATTAGTATTCATTTAAATGCCATTCCATCGGAAAGATGGCGCGGATCTCAAACATTTTATGCTTCTCACCTACCTGAGAATAAAAAAATAGCTACATCCATTCAGCGCGAGCTGACAGTTAATCTTGAAAATACAGATCGGAAGCCGGCAGAAATTGGACATGTGTATATTTTAAAAGAAGCAACTATACCAGGAGCACTTGTCGAAATCGGTTTTTTATCAAATCGAGAAGAGCGTCTCCTTCTGTTAAATGAGGAGTATCAAGATAAAACAGCAGCTTCTGTATCACGTGGTATATTGCGTTATTTTGAAAGCCAGTAACCGTTATCCATCCTTCATTTATATGATTATGGTATACTGAATAAAGTGAATAATACAAGTGAAGGATGGTGCTCCCTATGCTGACAGAAGCACGAGTACGCGACATTGTGAATGCCCTTGAAGACCCTTTTTTACATAAAACTCTTGCGGAAACAGGTGGCATTGAAGAGATTACAATCAAAGAAGAGCAAAATCATGTAAGCGTGAAGATTGCCATCGCCCAAACGGGAACGCCTGAACAATTGCAGTTGCAAATGCGAATTGTAAATTCGTTAAAAGAAGCAGGTGTTGAAACAGTCGGTCTTCGTTTTACGGAACTTTCTGAAGAGAAAATAGCTCAATTTCGTGGTGTAGATGCCGGCGGAAAGGATGAAGGATTGCTTTCTCCAGATAGTGAGACTGTCTTTTTAGCCATTGCGAGTGGTAAAGGCGGCGTTGGAAAATCAACTGTATCGGTCAACTTAGCGATCTCACTTGCCCGTCTTGGCAAAAAAGTAGGGCTTGTTGATGCGGATATTTACGGATTCAGTGTACCGGATATGATGGGGATCACAACACGTCCGATCGTTCGTGGTGAAAAAATAATCCCCGTTGATCGATTCGGCGTGAAGGTCATTTCAATGGGCTTTTTCGTTGATGATAATGCACCGGTCATTTGGCGTGGTCCGATGCTTGGTAAAATGTTGAACAACTTTTTCAAAGAAGTAGAGTGGGGCGACCTTGACTATTTATTGCTTGATTTGCCGCCAGGAACAGGGGATGTCGCACTCGACGTTCATACAATGCTTCCACATTGTAAAGAAGTCATCGTGTCGACGCCGCATCCGACTGCCGCATTCGTTGCAGCTCGTGCAGGTGCAATGGCCCTACAAACCGAACATGAATTAGTAGGTGTTATTGAAAATATGGCTTATTTTGAAAGCAAATCGACGGGTGAAAAAGAGTACATTTTCGGTAAAGGCGGCGGTGACAAGCTAGCTGATGAATTACGAACGGAGATACTTGGCCGTCTGCCGCTTCAGCAGCCAGACTGGGATGAAGAAGATTTTGCTCCATCCGTTTATGCAGAAGATCACCCGCTTGGCGCAATTTATCAAGAAATTGCGGCAAAACTTGATACGAAACTATCTTCAAAGTAAACAGCTTCCGGGTCACGGCCCGGAAGCTGTTTGTGTAAAAAGACAAAATTTGTCCACGTCTCTTAACCTTTCTTTTTCACTAGTGTATTGTTACAATCGAAAGAGAAGAATAATACAGGGGGATTCATGAGTGGGTATACGAAACTGGATACGATTTTTTATACATACATTGCTGATCGGCGGAGCGGTTGCCGGTATTGTAGGCTTTATCATTCGCTGGAGTGAATTTTCACCCCTTTTCGCAAATGGTGAATGGAAAGAAGTGCTGTCTGTTCTTGCTTGGCTGATCGGTGTTGGTTTTACATTTAGTGTTATTAGCCAGATGGGGTTCTTTGCCTACTTGACAATCCATCAGTTTGGACTAGGATTATTTCGAACATACTGGAATTTTATCCAGATCGCACTAATCATTGTCGTGCTGTTCGACCTTGTTTATTTCCGGTTCGAAGCATTCGGCAGCGATGGGGAAGCAATCAGTGCTTATTTAATTTTAGCAGCTGTTTTATTCATTGCCGGTCTCCTAGTTGCATGGCTAAAGGGGAAAGGGAAAAATAAGAATGTCTTCGTTGCAGCGTTGTTCTTTATGATCGTCGTTACAACACTTGAGTGGCTTCCTGTTTTGCAGGCAAATGAAGAAAGCTGGCTTTACTTAATGCTCTTTACACTATTACCGTGTAATGCATTTCAGCTCTTAATGCTACCGAAATACAATCAAAAAGTCTCAAAAGCCAAATAATCGGCCTTTGAGACTTTTTTTATGGAATATACTGAATTTTCGTATCACCACCAATCATTTCAGACAAGCTGATTAATTTTTCTTTTTTGGATAAAATAGAGATCCATTTCTCCACTGCAAGCTGGTCCTCGTCAGTGTTTATTAAAATAATATCTCCTTTATCTGATTCTTTTATAAAAGAATCAGCGGATTGGCTGCGTAAATCAATACTCCATTGTACGGGTAAATAACCATGGGCAGCCGCAACGTGTAAAAGATTCTTATGTTCCTTGCCGTCTGCTGCCCGTAAAAAGACAATGTCTTTTTGTCCATGCGAAGCAAGTATTTTTTTTACAGCAGCAATTTCTTGAATGATCTTGTCCTCATTAGAAGAATCGGTAACAAGAACACCTATATCAAATGCTCTGTCGACGAGTAATTTTGATGCTTTTGGATGGTGTTTAAGCCAAGAGGAAGTAACAAAAAAAGAAGCAGTTGTTTCATTTTTGATCAAAGCATGAACTAATTTCCCAATGTTTTTTTCTTGTTGATCTACATTTACTGTTAAAGAAATACCGCTCTGACCGGCGTAAATATTGTTTGTTGCTCCATCCATTGAGATGACAGGATGTTCGTTGTTAGGCTGCGAAAATAAGAAAAAAAGGCAGGCTGACATAAGAAAAAAAGCAACCCATTTTAATTGTTTGGCACGTATAAATAGGAATGGTGTCATTGTCAAAGCCCCCGATTTAAAAGGATTAAATAAAGTATATGAATGAAAAATAAAAAAATACGAAAAAACGATTGACCTTTTGTAAAGAAATATGTTAAATTAAATCTTGCCGTTACGAAGATGTAAAGTTGCTGAAAAATATTATTAAAAAGGTATTGACGCGAAAACGGTGAAATGTTAATATATAAAAGTCGCTGTCGAACAGCGAAATTGAACATTGAAAACTGAACAAAATCAATAAAAACGTCAACGTTTTAGTTTTAAATCTTATCAGGCAGATGCTTGTCATTTGCAGATAAACAAATGAGCAAGTCAAACACTTTTTGGAGAGTTT
>NZ_MRWQ01000010.1 GCF_001906925.1 Domibacillus mangrovi | reverse complement strand
AGTTGGGGGTTTCCCCCTGTGAGAGCAGGACGCCGCCTGGCAAAGTTGAAGTGATAATCTTTATGCTCCTAGTCTTGATAGTTTATAATTTTTTATCGTCGCGGGGTGGAGCAGTTCGGTAGCTCGTCGGGCTCATGCAGGAGGTCGCGGGTTCGAGTCCCGTCCGGACCGCCATTTTTATTAAGAAGAATTCTTTTTTTATTCAAACATATTAGATATAATAAAATAGGAAACCTTAGGATATATGATCCTAAGGTTTTTTTTCGAGGAAAGAAGGTAAATATTTGTGACATCTTCTTATAAATTCGTCATTGATAATGTAGAAGAAATGAAAAATTTTGCTGCACATATTACTGCGTTGCTTGCACCCGGTGATGTACTCTTGCTTGAAGGAGATCTAGGTGCAGGAAAAACAACATTTACTCAAGGAATTGCGGCTGCTTTAGGTGTGAAGAAAAACGTCAACAGCCCAACATTTACAATTATTAAAGAATATAAAGGAAAGTATCCATTGTATCATATGGATGTGTATCGGCTTGGCCCAGATTCAGAAGAAGATCTTGGTTTTGATGAATACTTTTATGGGGAAGGTATTTCGATTGTAGAATGGGCACATTTAATTGAAAGACAATTGCCGGATGAATATATAAAAATTAATATTTATCATACAGGGGTTGATGGTCAGCGAGAAATAGTTTTAACTACAGAAGGTGATCGTTACGATCGAATAAGTGAGAAGGTGATGGATTTTGAAAATATTAGCGATTGATACGTCTACATATACATTGTCGATCGGTTTGTCTGATGGTGATGTCGTACTTGCAGAACAGGTAACAAATGTAAAAAAAAATCACTCGACCAGGGTGATGCCTGCCATTGAAGCGCTCATGAGTGAGGTGGGGATGAAACCAAGGGATTTGAACAAAATTGTGGTAGCGAATGGGCCAGGTTCTTATACTGGCGTACGAATTGGTGTCACGATTGCGAAAACATTAGCATGGACGTTAAATATTCCTATTACGGCTGTATCAGGGCTGGCTTCTCTCGCAGCGTCTGCTCCATTGATTGAAGGTCTTGTTTGTCCAATGTTTGATGCGCGTAGAGAACAGGTGTTTACGGGACTGTATCGATTGTCGAACGGGTTAGTGGAATCAGTGAAAGAAGATCAAAATGTTCCTGTTGTGGACTGGTGCCAGGAGCTTCTTAGAATGGGAGAGCCTGTTTTATTTGTTGGACAGGAAAGCATTATATATGAGCAGGTCATAGCAGAGGTGATGGGCAATGCCGCCGCGTTTGCAGGGAAATCGGTTCCATATACACGTCCTGCTGCTCTTCTTTCGCTTGCATCAGGAATGGAACAAGATCCTTCTCAAGTTGTGCCGAACTATGCACGACTAGCTGAGGCAGAGGCGAATTGGCTTAAAGCGAATGAAAAGAAGGAGAAGTCTGATGAGTGAGCTTTTTGTGCGGAAGATGACTTTAGATGATGTTCCGGCAGTGTATGAAGTAGAATTGGTTAGTTTTACAGTACCATGGTCAAAAGAAGCATTAGAGCGAGAAATTACTTCAAATAATTTTGCTCTTTACCATGTAGCTGAAATCGAGGGCAAAGTGATTGGCTACTGCGGTATGTGGATTGTGTATGACCAAGTACAGGTGACAAATATTGCGATTTTGCCCGAATATCGTGGGAATCATTATGGTGAAAAATTGCTCGGTTTTGTGATCAATGAGGCCATGCTTCATGGGGGTAAAGTGCTTTCTTTAGAAGTGAGAGTGAGTAATACACCAGCACGGTCGCTTTATGAAAAATTCGGGTTGCAGCCGGGTGGAATCCGGAAGCAGTATTATACCGATGATTTAGAAGATGCTTTAGTGATGTGGGTGAATTTATAATGAAAAAAGATATATTTATATTTGGAATTGAGACGAGCTGTGATGAGACAGCAGCCGCAATTATTAAAAATGGAACGGACATTATTGCAAATGTCGTTTCATCACAAATTGAAAGTCATAAACGATTCGGTGGCGTCGTACCAGAAATTGCATCGCGTCATCACGTAGAACAAATTATTGCTGTGTTTGAGGAAACACTGGAGCAGGCAGGCTTAACGTTTCAGGATATGGATGCTATTGCAGTAACAAAGGGACCGGGTCTTGTTGGGGCGCTTTTAGTCGGTGTCAATGCAGCGAAAGCGATTGCGTTTGCACATGATCTGCCGCTCATTGGTGTTCATCATATTGCAGGGCACATTTATGCGAACCGGTTAGTTCAGGAGATGTCTTTCCCGCTTATGTCACTTGTTGTTTCTGGCGGACATACGGAACTTGTCTATATGAAAGAACATGGTTCATTTGAAGTGATCGGTGAGACGCGTGATGACGCAGCTGGCGAGGCGTATGACAAAGTAGCCCGTACATTAAGTTTACCTTATCCAGGCGGTCCACACATTGACCGGCTGGCAGCTGCAGGGCAGGATACGTACTCATTGCCACGCATTCGTCTGGAAGAAGGATCGTACGATTTCAGTTTTAGCGGATTGAAATCAGCGGTTATTAATACGGTTCATAATGCGGAACAGCGTGGTGAAAAAATTATTCCAGAAAACTTGGCTGCAAGTTTTCAAGCGAGTGTTGTGGACGTTCTAACAGAAAAAACAGTGCGTGCAGCGAAAGAGTATGGTGTGAAGCAAGTATTATTAGCGGGTGGTGTAGCAGCTAATAAAGGGCTCCGTGCGTCTCTTGAGAATGCATTTGGCAAAATAGAGAGCATTGATATCATGATTCCGCCTATATCGCTTTGTACGGACAATGCAGCGATGATTGCAGCGGCAGGGACGATTTTGTATGAACAGGGAAAACGGGATGGGCTGGATATGAACGGCCATCCAGGATTGGACATTGAGGAATTTTAACAGACAGGTAGACGCCTGTCTTTTTTGTTGTGGATAATGTGGGTAATTCTTAAGAGAAGCTTTTTTAAACGCTTTTTAATAAAATAGAAAAGGGGATAACAAAGCACGGTGCTGTGGATAGCACCGTGCTTTGTTTATTCATCCTGAAGTGATTCCCATTCTTCCATTAGTAATTCAATGGCACTGTTTGATTGTTCTAATTGTTGATGCAACTCCAGTGATTTTGAATGATCTTCGTATATTTCAGGCAGGCAGAGCAGCCTTTCTGCTTCCGTTATGATTCCTTCATATCCAGAAATTTCTAATTCGATTTCTTCAATTCGACGAAGACGCTGACGATCTCGTTTTCGTTGCTCTTTATCGGTTTTATACGAATCAGCAGCTGCCGGTTTTGCTAAAGTTGAAATCGTATTTGCTGTTTCGAGAGCAGCGAGTTCTTCCTGTTCATTTTTCTTTTCCACATAATAGTCGTAATCTCCGAGATAGACGGTGACACCTGTTTTTGTTTTATCAAGTTCCACTACTTGTGTGGCGATTCGATTAATAAAATAACGGTCATGCGAGACGAATAAGAGGGTACCAGGATAATCGATTAATGCATTTTCCAGCACTTCTTTACTATCGAGATCAAGATGGTTGGTAGGCTCATCAAGTATAAGTAAATTTGCTTTTTGCATCGTCAATTTAGCGAGTGCAAGACGGGCTTTTTCACCACCGCTTAGCGCTGCAACAGGTTTTAATACATCATCACCTGAAAAAAGAAAGGTACCAAGAATTGTTCGTATATCCTTTTCTTGAGTAACAGGATACTCGTCCCATAGTTCAGCTAGTACCGTTTTTGCTTGATTTAAATGCGACTGTTCTTGGTCATAATAACCGATTTCGACACTAGCTCCTTGTCGGATCTCACCGGTGAGAAGCGGCAATGCGCCGGTAATTGATTTCAGTAAAGTTGATTTGCCAGCACCGTTTGGACCGACGAGCGCGATGCTTTCGCCTCTAAATACATCAAATGACAGATCAGAAACAATTGTCTGCCCGTCATAGCCAATAGAAACACTGTCAATTTTCAATACTTCATTGCCGCTTTGCCGATCGATATCAAACAACATACTTGGTGGCTTTTCATTATTACCAGGTCTTTTGATCAGGTCCATCCGATCAAGTTGTTTTCGTCTGCTTTGTGCCCGCTTTGTGGTAGAAGCACGAGCAATGTTTCGCTGAATAAAAGCCTCGAGCTTTGCGGTTTCTTCCTGTTGTTTTTCAAATTGCTTCATTTCCCGCTCATATTGATCCGCTTTTTGAATTAAATATTTACTGTAGTTTCCAGCATATTTGCGAATTTTGTTTCGGGACATCTCGTATACTTGATTAACGGTTTTATCAAGGAAGTAGCGATCATGAGAGACGATTAAAATGGCACCAGAGTACCCTTGCAAGTAATGTTCAAGCCAGGAAAGTGTATCAATATCAAGATGGTTCGTTGGTTCATCAAGAATTAAAATACTAGGCTTTGTTAAAAGTAACTTTGCAAGAGCTAGACGTGTCTTTTGCCCACCGCTTAATGTGGATATACGTGTATCGTAATCATAATCTTGAAAGTTAAATCCATGTAAAATGGAGCGTAAATCTGCTTCATATTGATAACCGCCAGCTTCTTTAAACTCATTTTGAAGTTGATCGTAAGCGGTCATCACCTGCTCGTACAGCTTTGGATCATCATATACATCTGGATTGGCCATATCCGCTTCAAGACTTCGCAATTGCTGCTCCATTTCCCGGAAATGGTCGAAAACACTATTCATTTCATCCCAGATGGAAAGGTTCGATTCAAGGCCGGTGTCTTGAGCTAAATATCCGATGGTGACGTCTTTCGGTTTTATAATCGAACCAGACTCATGTGACAGCTGTCCAGCAATTATTTTTAGGAGCGTCGATTTACCGGCACCATTTCGTCCGACAAGTGCGATCCGATCGCCTGACTGCACCTCAAGCTTAATATTCGATAAAATAAGTTCAGCTCCAAAATATTTCGAGAGCTGCTGTACTTGAAGAAGTATCATATTTTTCACCTCACCTTCACTTTACTCGAGGAAGAGTGAGTGGGCAATGGGAAAGAAGCAGTTCTTGTGAAAAAGGTGACAAAGATTTATGATTGTATTATAGGAAAAAGTAAAATGTGGAAGTGGTATCACGTAAGGAGGATAAAAATGAACAGCGATTCGGTGAAAATTCCACAAGCAACAGCGAAGCGGCTGCCTTTGTATTACCGGTTTATTCAAAACTTGCATTCGTCAGGTAAGCAGCGTGTATCATCGGCAGAATTGAGTGAAGCAGTAAAAGTCGATTCGGCTACGATCCGGAGAGACTTTTCTTATTTCGGTGCACTTGGCAAAAAAGGATATGGCTACAATGTGAGCTATTTGCTATCCTTTTTCCGTAAAACGCTCGATCAGGACGAAGTGACAAACGTCGCGTTGATCGGTGTAGGGAATTTAGGAACGGCATTTTTAAATTATAATTTCTTGAAAAATAATAACACGAAGATCCTAGTTGCATTTGATGTGGAAGAAAGCAAAGTCGGGACAATTATTGGAGAGGTACCTATTTATCATATGGATCAGTTAGAAGAGACTTTAGCCCAACTGAAAGTGCCGGTAGCGATTTTAACGATTCCACAGTCTGCAGCACAGTCCATTACAGATCGTTTAGTACAGGCAAATATAAAAGGGATTTTGAATTTTACACCGGCCCGGTTAAATGTGCCTTCAGCTATTCGCGTTCATCATATTGATCTGGCGATTGAATTGCAGTCGCTTGTGTATTTTCTGAAAAATTATCCAGATTAATCTGTCGAAAAATGATCATAGTATTTAACGGATAAATCAGTTATGATGAAGGAAAAGGGAGGTGTGTGCCAATGATAGGCGTTGGCAGTATGGTCGTAATTGGCGCTGTAGCGTTGCTTATTTTTGGACCGAAAAAGCTTCCGGAACTCGGACGAGCAGCCGGTGATACATTAAGAGAATTTAAAAATTCAACAAAAGGATTAACCGATGATGATGATCGGGAAGAGGACAAGAAAGAGTCTAAGTGATGTTAGGATGAATGACAAATGAGTCGACAAGACATGACGATATATGAACATCTGGAGGAATTTAGAAAACGGCTTATGATTGTCGTCGTTTTCTTTTTCATTGCTGCCATTGGGGGACTTTTTCTCGCAAAGCCAATCATTCACTATTTACAGCATGCAGATGAAGCGGCGGCGCTGACGATGAATGCATTTCGAGTAACTGATCCGCTAAAAATTTATTTTCAAATGGCGTTTGTGATTGGGATTATTTTGACATCACCAGTCATTTTGTATCAATTGTGGGCATTTGTCAGTCCGGGTCTGCACGAAAAAGAGCGGAGAGTGACGCTTAGTTACATTCCGGCATCGGTTCTTCTATTTTTGGGAGGGCTCGCTTTTTCATATTTTATTTTATTTCCGTACATTATTCACTTTATGATGAATCTGTCTGGCGATTTAAATATTGAACAAGTGATCGGGATTAATGAATATTTCCAATTTTTATTTCAGACAACCATTCCATTCGGGTTTTTATTTCAGCTTCCAGTTGTGACGCTGTTTTTGACACGGTTAGGTATTATCACACCGCAGTTTTTAAGTCAGGTCCGTCGCTATGCGTATTTTGTCTTACTCGTCGTTGCGGCGCTCATTACTCCGCCGGATATCATTTCGCATATGATGGTGAGCGTTCCATTATTTATTTTATATGAAGTGAGCATTTTTGTTGCGAAAATCGGCTATAAGAGAGCACAGCAGGCAGAAGCTCGTGCTGCACTTGAACAAGAAGAATCCGCCCAATAAACTGGGCGGATTTTATTAATTCTAGCTGTTTTTTACTTTGAAATGAAGCAACATTAACCGGAGACCAGTGCCGACATCAAATGTTGCCAGCAAAATAAGCACATAGTTGAAAAACCTGAAGCCATTTGCATTTACGTCCTGTATAGCGAGAAATATGAAAAATATGCCGAGTATATTATAAAAAACCCCTGCAGCTAGTGGTGACTGTCTCATTAATTATACCTCCTTACGAAAACCACAAAATAAACTGTTGTACTTGTTCTGTATCCTTGATCATTTTCTCAATATCATCCGCAAATACGTACTGCATTAGTACAACGATTGAGTTCATAGACACATGCGCCACAATGGGTACGATTAATTTCTTTGTTTTTACGTAAAGAAATGCGAATGTAAAACCCATTGCCGCATATAATAAAAAATGCTCTAATTCTCTGTGTGCAATGGAGAAGACAAATGCACTAATGAGCGCCGCGAAGAAAAAAGGA
The DNA here is from genome assembly GCF_001906925.1 of Domibacillus mangrovi. Taxonomy (GTDB): domain Bacteria; phylum Bacillota; class Bacilli; order Bacillales; family Domibacillaceae; genus Domibacillus; species Domibacillus mangrovi. Next base: position 224,935 of record NZ_MRWQ01000010.1, on the reverse strand, counting down.
AATCGTTCGTATAATGAACCAAATAAAATTTTTCGAAATACAATTTCCTCTAAAATCGGACCAAATAAGGCAACAGACAGCATTGTAAGCGGAACCCATTCAACGAGTTGAATAATGTCTTGCGTATTTTCAGAGCCTTGTTCAATACCGAGCGCCGTTTCAATGATAATCGCGGCATATTGTGCAGAAAAAGCTAGAAACACGCCGGTGATTGACCAGAAAAGTAATTTTCCAGTGGATAGTGATGTCTGTTTTTCAATTTTATTTACATACGTAGATTTCCGCAAAATAAGTAGAATGATTATTGTCGCAAGAGCGAAACTAATCACCGTCCAATAGCCTATAGCCAGCATCTCCATCTTATTCTGTTCCACGCCGGTTGAAATACCAATCTTAAAAAGAAGAGAGGCACCGATGTAACCGGAAAATTGCATTAAAATGTACGTAATTAAAATAAATCCATATTCTTTTTTCACATGAAAACTCCTTTATTCAATTCACTTACTACTCATTGTACTAATAAAGAGGGGGCCCTTCAAATAAGCAGTCTTGCCCTATTTAAAAATTTTTTTGCTTTACACTTGCAAAAGAAAGCCAATTTCATTTATTATAATAGTTGTGTTAGCACTCTTCTGAGTAGAGTGCTAATAAAATTTAATTATCTATTTTTGAGGAGGGTTTCACTTGTTAAAACCACTAGGTGACCGCGTAGTAATCGAACTAGTAGAATCTGAAGAAAAAACGGCCAGCGGAATTGTACTTCCTGATTCTGCGAAAGAAAAACCGCAGGAAGGCAAAGTTATAGCAGTTGGAACAGGACGTGTTCTAGAAAGCGGCGAGCGTGTAGCACTTGAAGTAGCTGAAGGCGATCGCATCATCTTCTCAAAATATGCAGGTACAGAAGTGAAATACGAAGGCGCGGAATATTTATTGTTGCGCGAAAGCGATATTTTAGCTGTTATCGGCTAATCATTACACATAAAAACATATAAATATAAAATTTAGAGGAGGCACTTTAAAATGGCTAAAGATATTAAATTTAGTGAAGATGCACGCCGTGCGATGCTTGCTGGTGTAGACAAGCTTGCAGATGCAGTTAAAGTAACGCTTGGACCAAAAGGACGTAATGTTGTTCTTGAGAAAAAATTTGGTTCGCCGCTAATTACAAATGACGGTGTAACAATCGCAAAAGAAATCGAACTTGAAGATGCATTCGAAAATATGGGTGCAAAACTGGTTGCAGAAGTAGCAAGCAAAACAAATGATGTTGCTGGTGACGGTACAACGACTGCAACGGTTCTTGCGCAAGCGATGATCCGTGAAGGTTTGAAAAACGTAACAGCTGGTGCAAACCCTGTCGGCATTCGTAAAGGAATGGACAAAGCAGTGGCAACAGCACTTGAATCATTAAAAGTCATTTCAAAACCAATCGAAGGAAAAGAGTCGATTGCCCAAGTTGCAGCGATTTCTTCTGGCGATGAAGAAGTAGGACAACTTATTGCTGAGGCAATGGAACGTGTTGGAAACGATGGCGTTATCACAATAGAAGAGTCAAAAGGCTTTACAACGGAGCTTGATGTTGTGGAAGGTATGCAATTTGACCGCGGTTATGCTTCTCCTTACATGATTACAGATTCAGATAAAATGGAAGCAGTGCTTGACAATCCATACATCTTAATCACAGATAAAAAAATTGCAAGCATTCAAGAAATTCTTCCTGTTCTTGAGCAAGTTGTTCAGCAAAGCAAACCGCTTCTTCTCATCTCTGAAGACGTAGAAGGCGAAGCATTGGCAACACTTGTTGTGAATAAACTACGTGGTACATTTAACGCAGTAGCGGTTAAAGCACCTGGATTCGGTGATCGCCGTAAAGCGATGCTTGAAGATATTGCGATTTTAACTGGTGCTGAAGTCATTACGGAAGAGCTTGGTCTTGATTTAAAATCAACGGATATTACACAGCTTGGCCGTGCATCGAAGGTTGTCGTATCGAAAGAAAATACAACAATCGTTGAAGGAGCGGGCGAATCTCAAAATATTCAAGGCCGTGTAAGCCAAATCCGTGCGCAGCTTGAAGACACAACGTCTGAATTCGATCGTGAAAAATTGCAAGAGCGTTTAGCGAAACTTGCTGGCGGTGTTGCTGTCATCAAAGTTGGAGCAGCAACAGAAACAGAACTAAAAGAGCGTAAACTTCGTATTGAAGATGCGTTGAATGCAACACGTGCAGCTGTTGAAGAAGGTATCGTATCCGGCGGTGGTACAGCACTTGTGAATGTATATAATAAAGTAACTGAAGTAGAAGGCGAAGGCGATTTTGCAACAGGTGTGAAAATTGTACTCCGTGCTCTTGAAGAGCCGGTTCGTCAAATCGCGCACAATGCAGGTCTTGAAGGTTCCGTTATCGTGGAACGCCTGAAACGAGAAGAACTCGGTATTGGCTTCAACGCGGCAACTGGCGAGTGGGTAAACATGATCGAAACAGGTATCGTAGACCCAACGAAAGTAACGCGTTCAGCACTTCAAAATGCAACATCTGTTGCAGCTATGTTCTTAACAACTGAAGCAGTTGTAGCGGACAAGCCAGAAGAAGGCGGCGGCATGCCAGCAATGCCTGATATGGGCGGTATGGGCGGCATGATGTAATATCATCCCTCGAAAAAGCGTCAAACCTTGATATATAAAGGTTTGACGCTTTTTTATTTGTTTTTTATTTTGAAAAACTCATAACAGCTAATATTTAAATGCGACTTTTAATGTGTTATTAAGTTGTAGCTTTAAAACAGAGATGTACCGTTTTATTACTCAGTATCAACGTACTGTTGATTAACAAGATACCTATTATTTTTCAAAAAGCCCTGCTAAAGAATGCTATTAACCTTCTTTTGAAACAAAGACTTGGTTAAACGTCAATTTTGATTTTTTAACAAAAGAAAAAGAGCCCTGCGAGGTCCTTTTGGTTATCCCTTGTTGAGCTAACGCACCTGTTAGTTTAATAAATCAGGTACAATTCTATTTTTCATGTCAAACAACAGTGTAATTTAACTTAGCCGAAAATAAAGTTCACAAAAATGTCACTTATGTAAAAAAAATTGGACATATATAATTACATTTATCTCTAAAAGGAAGGATGTTTTTTATTTGCCTAGTAATAAAAAAGAAGGCATTATTTTTGGACTATTTATGTGTTTTGGAATGGTCCTTATTATGTCAGTTTATAACACAGCTTTACACGGATTTTCATCGTTCACTGTAGGGAATGCAGTGATTCAATTTGTCGTAACACTTATCATCGCTTTTATCGCAGAGTCATTAGTTGAACCGAAAGCGCGTAAAATTGCATTATCACTACCTTATGACAAATCGAAAGAAATCAACTTTATTGTGGCGCTTGCTTTTTGTATGGTCCCTACAATGGTTCTTATTATGTCAGTTTACGGACTTATTTTAACAGCATTAATGATAGGAATTGAAGGTTCAATTTTCACAGCATACCTTAAAACAGTTGGTCTAAATTTTATCGTGGCACTTCCATCACAGTTACTAATTGTTGGACCAATCTCACGTTGGCTATTAGCTAAATACATTAAACCATCAACGCAAAAGCCAGAACTAAACGCATAAAAACAAGCAAGCTACTTTTTGGTAGCTTGTTTGTTCCGGGTAGAGCTTCCAAAATAGGTTCCAATATTCTTCTTTAACAGAGCCAAAGCAAAAAAGAAAATTAGTTCAGCAAGATATATAATTGTTTCAATGAGCAGAGGAGGTAATCCACGCTTGAATAAGCACCTTAAAGATCAATATAAAAAGACGTTTAAATTAGTCAAATAAATAATGAATGAATAGAACCCACTTGATTCACTTGCTATTGATTACCCAGATGATGAGTATGTATTTGAAATTCAACAGAATGTATTCACAGCTCTTCGTATAGATAATGCTGAGGAACTGAAGGCTACCTAGCTAATAAGAAAGACAGGTAACTTTAGCTCAATATCAACATCATATGTTTCTAAAAGTTAATCAATAGTTTGCGTCAACTGGTGATCGGGTATTCTACTATAAACGTCTAAAACGATTAAACTTTTTTGTGGAAGTACCATTTAATTTATAATAAAAATAGCATGTTTTAATCAACTTTTTTCAAAACATGCTATTGTCTATTTACTCATTAATTAAGAAATTGAGAATCAATTTGACTAAAATTTACCCTAAGCTTACATAAGTTTAATTGTAATAAATTGGTTTTGAAATAGTTTTTATCAAAAAATTCTCTAAAAAATGTTGCATCCTTGACAATATTGAAAAATGCTCGATACTTTGGGGTGTTTGGATCTGCTATTCAGGATTTCAGAAATAGTTGGTTGTCTAATATCATCTAACTTAGCTGTTTCGACAACAGTCATATTTCTTTCATCAGCTCGCATAGCCGAACCTCCCCTAATAAAAAGCCGCCCTCCTATCAGGAGAGCGGCTCAATCCAATCACTTATTGTTGCACATCAAAACGGTCAGCATCCATAACTTTCACCCAAGCAGCTACGAAGTCACGCACAAATTTTTCTTTATTATCATCTTGTGCATACACTTCTGCAAGCGCACGAAGGATCGAGTTGGAACCGAAGACTAAGTCAAAGCGAGATGCTGTGCGCACCACTTCACCTGTTTGACGGTCATGACCTTCGTATTGGTTGAAGCCTGCTGGTTTCCATTCGATGCCCATATCTAAAAGATTTACGAAGAAATCATTTGTCAATTGGCCAACGCGGTCTGTGAACACACCGTGTTTTGTACCGCTATGGTTTGTACCAAGCACACGCATACCGCCAAGAAGAACCGTCATCTCAGGTGCAGTCAATCCTAGCAACTGAGCTTTGTCAACAAGCATTTCTTCAGGGCTTGTCGAGTATTCCGCTTTTTGGTAGTTGCGGAATCCGTCAGATACGGGCTCTAATACGTCGAAGCTCTCTACATCTGTCTGTTCTGCCGTCGCGTCACCGCGGCCAGGCGTGAACGGAACCGTTACATCAAAGCCTGCGTCTTTCGCTGCTTTTTCAATCGCAGCGCTTCCGCCAAGGACGATCAAATCAGCAAGGCTGACTTTTTTCTCAAGCTGGCTTTGGATGTTTTCATACGCATCTAGCACCTTTGAAAGTTCAGCTGGCTCGTTCGCTTCCCAGTCTTTTTGTGGAGCTAAGCGTACACGTGCACCGTTTGCACCGCCACGCATATCAGAACCGCGGTATGTGCTTGCAGATGCCCAAGCTGTTTTTACTAGCTGGCTTACTGTTAGACCAGAGCTTAGGATTTTTTCTTTTAAGTCAGCCACTTCAGCGTCGGATAATGTGTAATCCACTGTGGAAATTGGATCTTGCCAAACCAATTCTTCTTGTGGCACTTCAGGACCCCAGTAACGAACTTTTGGCCCCATGTCGCGGTGAAGAAGTTTGAACCATGCGCGTGCGAATGCATCTGCAAACTCTTCTGGGTTTTCGTAGTAACGGCGAGAGATCTTCTCGTACTCTGGGTCTTTGCGTAATGCCATATCTGCGGTCGTCATCATTGTTTTCACTTTGATGGATGCATCCTCAGCGTCTGGCGCCATGTCACTTTCTGGAAGGTCAGCTACCTCCCATTGGAATGCACCAGCTGGGCTCTTTGTCAGTTCCCACTCGTATTCGAATAATTGCTCGAAGAAGCCGTTGTCCCATTTCGTTGGGTTCGCTGTCCAAGCACCTTCGATTCCACTTGAGATGGTATCACGGCCGTTCCCTTTGCCGTGTGTACCCAGCCAGCCGAAACCTTGTGTTTCTAAATCGGCTGCTTCAGGGTCATCACCTACAAGAGATGGATCTCCTGCACCGTGCGCTTTACCGAATGTGTGTCCGCCTGCCACTAAAGCAACGGTTTCTTCATCATTCATTCCCATACGGGCGAATGTATCACGGATGTCTTGCGCACTTGCCAGTGGATCTGGCTTGCCGTTTGGTCCTTCTGGGTTTACATAGATAAGACCCATTTGTACTGCTGCAAGAGGGTTTTCAAGCTCACGGTCACCTGAATAACGGTTGTCCGCTAACCACTCTTTTTCATTTCCCCAGTATACGTCTTCTTCTGGATGCCAGATGTCTTCGCGTCCTGCACCGAAGCCAAATGTTTTCAGACCCATAGACTCAAGCGCTACGTTGCCTGTTAGAACAAGCAAGTCTGCCCAAGAGATTTTGTTTCCGTACTTTTGCTTGATTGGCCATAGTAAACGGCGAGCTTTATCTAAGTTTACGTTATCCGGCCAGCTGTTCAGCGGTGCAAAACGTTGTGAACCAGAAGCGCCGCCCCCACGTCCGTCAGCTGTACGGTATGTGCCAGCTGCGTGCCATGACATACGAATGAAGAAGGGACCGTAGTGACCGTAGTCGGCTGGCCACCAGTCTTGGCTATCCGTCATTAAGTCATGAAGATCTTTCTTCAATGCCTCATAGTCTAGTTTTGAGAATGCTTCTTTATAGTTGAAGTCTTCCCCAAACGGATTTGATTTTTTGTCATGCTGGCGCAGGATGCTAAGGTTCAGCATGTTTGGCCACCATTCTTTGTTTGTCGTGCCGCCAGGTTTTCTAGAAGTTGTGATGGCGCTGTCTTTGTGACCGCCGCCCGCACCAGTTATAGGGCACTGTGCTTCGCCTACTGCTGTATGGCTTTTTTGTTCGTGGTTGTTGTTCGTGTCCATTTACAATTCTCCTCCTAATTAGATAATCTTGTGCAAAATGGTGCATGTGCTAATGATTGTGCCTATTTATATGGAAATAATCATTATCTATTTATAATTATACTAAACTATATTTGAAATTTGAAGCGAGAAGGTCAACGAATTGAAGAAAAAATTTATAAGAGACTTATAATTGCAAAAAAAATGACAATTTTCTCTCTATAATTTTATAATTTTTTTTACATAACCGATCATACAATTCTCCTTATTGAATAAAAAAAGCGGCTGTATTTATTTTATACAGTCGCACAACATTAGATGGGTAGTTACAGCAGGGGGGAGGCAAGATATAGAATCATTCAAAAGGGTCTTACAGATAATAGCTTGGTGCTCAGCAGCATCCACCGCCGTATCCACCACCCATGTAAGATGCTCCAATGATGATTAAAAGAATGAACAAGACAACAACTAGTGCAAAGCCAGAGCCAGAGCCACCACCACAATATTGGGAACTCATAATTATCACCTCCTTGTTTACTACATTAGATGCACCAAGTAGTAACCTGGAAACGGACAAACATCACGGATAAGATTTTAAATTTGTTCCAAATGACAAACACATAAGACAGGCGGCTATGGACGAGAGTTACTGAATCATGTTAAGTGGGGATTAGCGCATTAAGAAAAAAGCCAGATTAATACCTGACTGTAAAAGAGTTGGAAAATGACAGGGAACTATCATACAAAAACGGTATGTACTTCTAAGAAAAGTTTATACAAAAAAAGCCGAGGAAAGTCCCCAGCTACAAGTATTAGAAGGTTCAAACTTATGAGAAAGCTTCACACAGTAACAGTTTAACCATTTCAGATAAATATATACAAAGGAGTAAGGGTTGCATCGGATTATTATCCCGTGATGATGAATTTGTGAATTATTGGTTATTGAATGCGTGTATATAGTAGAGCGATACTGTGACATAAAAAGAGACAGGTTTCCCCATCTAATTATTTAGCTTATCTAGCTTGTCAGAAATAGTTCTTAAAATTTTGTTCTTTTCCTGCTGCAATTTAAGGAATTTAACTAGAAACCAAATGACAAATACAACTGGGGCTATGTAAAAGAAGATAGTTAAGATTGGGAAAATGGCAAAAACCGCATCTCCATTCATTTATGAGCCTCCCTTCATTCTGAGTAATTATACCATGTGAAGCAGTGGAACTATGTATACAATATATAAAAGTAGTGAACAGCACGTTCATAAGGAGAAAGACAATTTTTTATAATACTTGCACCATTTATAGAAGTAAGGAGTAGACCTATAAAGTGAAGGGGGTGAAAGTGAAATGGCGGAAAAGAAAATCTATTTAGTGAATGGCGCTTTATTAATTAGAACAGAAGATGGCATTTACTTTTTGCAACAAGAAGAAAATGGTACGCCATTACTCATTGAGAAAGAAGAAGGTGAGCATCTACTTTTTGAAACGGTGGAACAACTAACAACCGTTATTGAAGCGATATACGAAACGAGCAGTATGAACGGTAATCTTGTTGTGGCTTATGAAGATGCACTGCGAGAAATAAACGACTATGCACCTTTGTTAAATGAAAATTACTTGTTACAATTGTATGGTTTAAAAGAAATTGCAATAAAGGCATTGGAAGGTTAGTGAACAGAAAAGTATTATATAAACAACTAAATAACTAACGTCCCAACGGAAAAACTGACGGGCATCAAACTTTAGAGTGGGTTTACACCTGCTTTAGAGCTTGGTGTCCTTTTTTATTGAGAAAAGGAGTGATCGTGATGAATCCGAGCAGCTGACACAATCGGAGAAGGACCATTAGGAAGTGAAGCAAGAACGAACGAAAGAAAGAAAAGCCGCCGCAGAAGAAGCTGTCTGATCGTGAAGCTTAATGGGAAGGATATACGGACACTCATTTATAAATACAAACAATCATTATGTGCGTTGAAAGAAATGAAAGCAGTCATTGAAATTGAGGCAGTTGTGTCGAATAGAGTAGTCGAAGAAGAACGGGAAATCACACTGGTTAGGGCAGAAGTATCATAGGAGTATACAGCTGAATTGCTTAGTATCACTAAATCATCCGCCCATAGGTATTTAGAGTGAGCTGGAGGGAAAATAGAAGAGCATAAAAATGGCAGTCTTTTTCTTGTTTCATAAGAAGGGATATTTTTTGTTGATAAAGAGTACCTTTAATATGTGATTCTCTCATAAAATAAGTAAAGGTGGCTAGATTTTCGCTTGAATAACCAGTAAATCTCCTATATAAATAGGGCAAATGCAGTTTAATAATTACTGGGTAAAAGGAACTGAATTAATCGGATTATTTACTAATATTATTGACGTAACATTATTCGACATGATTTAATTTATATAATTATTAATGATAAAGGCAAACTTATCGAAAGGTAAGGACGCAAAACTACGGGTCTAACATTCTTATGGATTATGACAGCCGGGTTGCCAAATAGGGCTTTAACCCCATATTTGGACCAATAACTGTTTAAGGTAGGGTGGAAAATGCGGGGAGAAACAAATGAATTAAAAATGAACATTGAAAAGTTTTTTTTGTTATTACAAAACTATCCGGATGACTTTGATTCGACTATAGTATTTGTACGGTTTTTGCAATCCTTTGTAAGGATAAACGTTCAAGAAAGAGTGTTACCTACTATGGAAGTAATGACATTGATAAAAGAGCAGAAACCCCATGTGTTCCGTTCGATGAGTAAACTTTCAGGAAATGATAATGTGTTAGCGTTTCTGACTGATTCATCAATGGATCTTCAACAAGCAGAGAATAGACTCCAATCTATTTACGAAGGTAAATAAATTATATGATAAAGATGGGACAAAAATGGACAGAAGAAGATGTTTACTTTTTACAGAAACGTATTGGCGGCAGTTCCTTGTCAGCCATCGCAAAAAAACTTAATCGGAGTGAAACTGCTGTTTCACTAAAATTAAAGAAGATGGGTCTTAGGAACACAAAAAAGGCTACCGGCCTTTTAACAGCTAGTGAGCTAGCTGAAGCTTTAAATGTAGATAGAAAAACGGTACACAATTGGATTCAGTTTCATGGACTTGAAGCAACATCACGCATAACCTGTTATGAGCGTAAATTTGTCCTAGTTGACGTACATTCATTTTGGGAATGGGCTAAACAAAACCAAGAGAAAATCGATTTCCGTCTTATTGAAAAACATGCGCTCCCTCCTGAACCAGAATGGCTAGATGAAGCTCGTAAGACTGCTACTGAGAAGAAAATAAAAAAATATAAGCACTGGACAACAAAAGAAATTGAACTGCTTTTAAAGTGGAGAAGAGAAGGATTTAATTTTAATGATATTGCCGAAAAGCTGAATAGAAGCAGGGTCAGTGTTGAACGCCGTTATGCACGTTGTAAACTGCATTTTGAATAATGAGAGGTTACTAAGATAAGTTTAGATAGATTTAGATTCTTAATTAAAGATGGGCGATGTAATATCATAAAAAAGAGCATTAAACCTTCATACAAAAGGGTTTAATGCTCTTTTGTTTGACGCTAAAAACCCAAAACGTATCAAAACTTATAGATTAATATTTTATAATGAAAAAATAACTTTTTTTATATGAATTTGGACTTAGGTAACCATACTTCAACGCTGGTTCCTAAATTAACTTGGCTGGTGATATGGATGGAACCTTTGTGACTTTCTATAATGCGAAAGCTTACTGTCATACCTAACCCAATGCCTTTTTCTTTTACACTATAAAAAGGTTCTCCAATGTGCTTTAAACGGTTTTCTTCAATTCCGCAACCATTATCTTCAAACGTAACGGCAAAATAATCCTCATTTATATCATATATCGAAACATTGACTTCACCTTTTGTAGAAATGGCTTCCATAGCGTTTTTGAGTATATTTATAAACACTTGCTTTAATTGACTATCATAACAATACGTATCAAATTGATCTAATTCGGTCATATTTAATAGAATATTTTGTAGCGAAGCTTCTGTTGATAACAATTGAATGACTTCTCTTACAATCGTATTAATGTTTTTGTTAGAAAAAGTAGCGCCTTGTGGTTTTGCAACTAGCAGAAGTTCATTAACAATGATATTAATTCGATCTATTTCATCTAATAAAATGTCGATATGGTCCTCAAGTTTAATTGTTTTTTCTTTCCCCATTTGCATAAAGCCTTTAATTGTTGTAAGAGGATTTCGTATTTCGTGAGCAATACCAGCAGCTAGTTCACCTAAAACAGACAATTTTTCTGATTGTCTTAACATTATTTCTGTTTCTTTTAAATCAGTAATATCTCTACCGATAATTAGTAACGCTTTTCTAGAACCATCTTTATTAAAAATAGGAACTTTGAATGTATCGAAAGTTTTGTCTGAGCCGTCTTTTAAAGGGATTATTTCTTCACAACGAGTTATCTTTTCTGCCTTCCAAGCTTCTTCGTCTGTATCAATGCAATAGATCAAAGCATCATGATAAAAATCCGTATATTTCGCTAACTCTTCGTTTGTTTTTCCTTTGTAATTGACGCCTTCTAACTCGAATAAGTTAATGCCAAATTTATTCATTTGAAGACACTTTCCTTCTCCATCTTTAAATGAAATAAAGTCAGGCATTGTATCAATTAATAATGCTAGCTTCTCCTTCTCTTCTTCGATTTGTTTTATCTCCTTTAAGTTTCTTATAAAATAAGATAAAAGTATAGATGTGATGAAAACGAATAATAACCCTTTTATCATTTCCAAGAAGAAGATTTTTTCGACAGGTAAATGAGATACCTTTAATAAATAATCTGTAATAGGGACCCAAATTGTTCCTATTACTAAATATAAAAAAGGTATGCTTCGGAAAAATTCAGTGCGATTTTTCATAGTTCTTCTCCTTAAAAGAGTTTTGATTTGAATTAGTTATTGTTACATAAAAACAAGGATTCTACAATATAAAAAAGATTGACTAAGCAGTTGTTTAATTTGGATAAATATAGAATAAACGAGCGAGGAATAAGTATTGTCAATTGGGGGATTTTTGAGAAACTGAAAGCTCGAGGATAGGGCACTTACATGAATATATAAAGAAGATTTACAGCCCTACAGCAAGCTTATGGCAGAGCATAGGGAAAAAACTGCTTAATGAGAGAAGGAGAGATTTCATGAAAATCATTATAGCACCCGATTCATTTAAAGGGAGTCTAAGTGCGATTGAAGCAGCAAATGCGATAAACAGGGGCATTAAAAAGGCGTTTAAGAAAGCGGAAACAGTATTACTCCCTGTCGGTGATGGAGGCGAAGGAACGATGGAAATCTTAGTTGCTGTTACAGGAGGAGAAATAAGAGCGATATCCGTTACGGGTCCGTCAGGCAGTGAGGTCAAAGCAGGCTATGGAATACTGGGTGATGGTGAAACGTGTGTAATTGAAATGGCCTCTGCATCTGGCCTGCATTTAATACCTGAGGAGAAGTTGTCTCCTCTACAAGCAACTACTTACGGCACCGGGCAATTGATTCAACGGGCTCTCGATGACGGATTTACTTCCTTTATTATTGGTTTGGGAGGATCCGCGACAAATGATGGAGGAGCTGGAATGCTTCAGGCTCTAGGCCTGCAGCTTTTAGACAAACAAGGAAATGAAATCGGCTATGGTGGTGGCGAATTAAATAAAATTAAAAGGATTGACTTGAATTCTTTCGATAAGCGAATAAAAGACAGCCAGTTTATCATTGCTTCGGATGTTCAAACGCCGCTGATCGGACTTGATGGGGCTTCTCATGTTTTTGGACCTCAAAAAGGAGCTACAGCTGTGGACGTAGAATTGTTGGATAGTAATCTCACCCATTGGGCAGACGAGATTGCAAAAGCAACCGGAATCAAAATTCACGAACAACCGGGCGCAGGTGCAGCTGGAGGCAGCGGAGGAGCATTTCAAGCCTTTTTCCCTGTCAAAATGAAACGTGGAATAGATGTCGTTCTTGACTATATTAAAATGGATGATGAATTGACGAATGCCGATCTTGTCATTACAGGGGAAGGAAAAGTTGATGGTCAGACAGTACTTGGTAAAACACCAATGGGCGTCGCTCAGGCAGCAAAAAAACGAAATGTTCCAACCATTCTTATGACTGGATCTATTGGAAAGGGTGTTGAAGTACTCTATGATTATGGCGTTGTAAGCGTAAATAGTATTATAAATAATCCGATGACTTTAAAAGAGGCCATGGAACATGCGGGGGAATTACTAGAATTAAGTGCTGAACAAGTTGTACGCTCTTATTTCCATTGTAGTATAAAGAAATAAACATGCATCTGGAATTTAGGTAATAAGTTGTTAAAGAGTTAAATGTATAGAAAGAGACGAACCTAATTTATGTATAAAAAGGGTTCGTTTCTCTTTCATTAGGACGGCTTTTTTACAAAACGTAAAGACGAAGAAACGATCTTAAAAAGAAGGTGCCCTACGTACAGATGGGGCAGCAAAAGTCATTACGTTCCTCGTTTTAGATGCAGCCATCTTTAAGTCATTTCATCTAAAGCGGTTATATGAATAGTGGTAATATCATTTAATATAAGCTGAAGGGCTTCTGATAAAACTTCGTTAAAATCGGAGAACGTGATGATTGTTTCACTTCCGTACTTCAAGGAGTCGCCTGAAGCGTCTGTTACTTCGCAGACTATATCGATTTTTTTATAATCATCTTTATCAACTGTAATGGATATGTTAAAATTTTTGTGCAGCTCTTTAGCTAGTATATCATTTAGCTGCCATAAGGAAGGTCGATCAATCCCTTCTTTGGAGACCATTTCAATAATGACGTTGGAGAGCTCTTCTGGCATATAAAAACAAAAGTTTTTTGGGGGAATGGGGCATTCATTAAGATGGGCATATATAAGAGCAGGAATAGGTTTTTCAAAAATTCGTTGCCCTGTAAACAAATGATATAACGTGCAGCCCAACTGATAAATATCCGTCTTTTCTTCATAACTTTCTCCTTTCCATTGCTCCGGTGCACTATAAGAGGGCGAACTAAATTGGCTTACAGTATGAGTTCTCGTAAATTCATCAAAAAAACGTGATAAACCAAAATCACCAACTTTTATAAATCCGTACTTAGAAATGAAAACGTTTAGTGGTTTAATATCTCGATGGAATATTCTTTTTTTATGAGCATAATCGATTGCCATGCATATTTTAGACGCTATTAATAAGGAAATATAATAGTATGTTTCTTCATCAATTACAGCCTTGGTTTGATTAATAAATGTTAACGCATTGATCCCATCTATATATTCCATAACCATAAAAGGCGCTTGTTCCATCTTAGCTACATGGTGTATGCCATAATCAAGTACTGTCACTACATTAGGATGACCTAATAAACCGGCGCCTATGTTAGCTTCATCATTAAAGACCTTGAATGCACGGTCATTAATCTCTAACATATTTTGATTTACCGTTTTAATGGCAACGGTTCTATTTAGTACCTTGTCTTCTGCTAACCATACGGCCCCCATGCCCCCTTGAGAAATCTTCTTTGCAAGCTGATATCGATCAGCTAAGACATCACCTAAACGAAACAGAATCATCCCTCCTCTCCGTTTTTATGAAAAAAATCCTTCATTATAATCTATACAGCGAAAAACAAAGACATATTTGTACTTCTTAAAACTTTTTCATTAACTTTAAGCTGATGATATTGATTAGAAGTGTAATACCTATTCCAGCATGGACACTAATTGGAATGTATCCACTATTCAATAGGTCAATGGTAAAAAGTACTTTCTAAATCAAGTGAGGAAGGTCTCCCGAAAGCTGAGGGGAACGTAGATGAAAGGTGAGTAGGAAAAGCTTAATTGTGAAATTGATCATTGTGTTTATAATGCAAGGTATGAATGAAAAAAAGAATCTTCAAGAATGAAGATTCACAATTATAATCTCTACTATTATAATGTAAATCTGTTCTCTAAATCATCAAAACCTTGATCGTTGTCTTTTCTTACCTCGAACCGCAATCCATCACGAGAAAAAACACTGATTTCATAGTTTTTGTACTCCCCATCATTTTTGTGTTTGCCTTTTACACCATAGATAAATCCAATATAGTCTTTTCCTTCTCCTGGCAAAAACTCTTCTTCAACGAAATAAATGTCTTTGTAGTCGAAAGGCCTGCTTGATAATACATTTTTGATTGTTTCTACTGAGCTTGACAAGTCACATTTTATTTTTTCTGAGGGATTCATCCTGAACAACTCCTTTCTATATTATTGTATCCAATATTTAAAGCTGTATTATGTTATTCCCTATATAAATCGTTTTAAACGTTTATTTTTGTATAATAAGTGACATTTAATGAAAGTAGAGGTGAACAGTAATATGGATATAAAAGTGGTACAATAGTGACAAATGTATGAAAGACGGAAGGAGATTTTTAGTTGTGCGTGACATGCAAAAAAAAATTATTGAAGAGCTAAAAGTGAAACCAGAGATTACTGCGCAGGAAGAAATTAGACGAAGTGTTGATTATCTGAAAGCTTATTTGCGTCACCATTCATTTTTAAAAGGTTTTGTGCTCGGTATTTCCGGCGGGCAGGATTCAACACTTGCTGGTAAACTTGCACAGATGGCGGTCGATGAATTAAAAAAAGAAACAGGTTCTGAAGATTATGCTTTTTTTGCTGTACGCCTTCCGTACGGTATTCAAAAGGATGAAGGTGACTGTCAGGATGCACTTGATTTTATCCAGCCTGATGAAACATATATCATTAATATTAAACCGTCTGTGGAAGCGAGTGAAGCGGCACTTAGGGCTAACGGTATTGAATTAACGGACTTCGCCAAAGGAAATGAAAAAGCGCGCGAACGAATGAAAGCACAGTATAGCATTGCCGCTATGAAAAATGCGGTTGTCATCGGCACGGATCATAGTGCAGAAGCGGTAACCGGTTTTTACACAAAATTTGGTGACGGGGGCGCTGATCTTGTTCCGCTTTTTCGTTTAAATAAACGACAAGGGCGTCAAATGCTACAAAAATTGGATTGCCCAGAGCATCTGTATACGAAAGTGCCGACAGCCGACCTTGAAGAATATCGTCCGCAGTTGCCGGATGAAGTGGCACTTGGTGTTGCGTATGAACATATTGATGATTATTTGGAAGGAAAAGACGTACCAGATGCAGCAGCAGAACGAATTGAGGAACTCTTTAAAAAATCAGCACATAAACGTCATCTGCCCATTACGGTATTTGATGATTTTTGGAAAAAATAACGCATCCTTGATCTAATCGGGAAGTTTTTTTGAGTCTGAATTTTCAATAAACGAGACAACGCCTTGACCGGTCCGCTGTATACATATAAAATGAGGTCAAAATGTTTGAACACGAACAAATAATAGCGGATTGTTTCCTATAATACGGAATAGTTGAAGAAAGAGGAGTAGATACGATGACAGGAAAATCAGAATTGCAAAATCAAGAAATGATTCTCGTACTTGATTTTGGCAGTCAATACAATCAATTGATTACACGACGAATTCGTGAATTTGGTGTATACAGTGAGCTACATCCGCACACAATTACGGTGGAAGAGATTAAAGAAATCAATCCAAAAGGGATTATTTTTTCAGGCGGTCCGAACAGTGTGTATGCAGAAGGTGCATTTGGCTGTGACGAGCGTATTTTTGACTTGGGTATTCCGATTTTTGGAATTTGCTATGGCATGCAGTTGATGACAAAACATTACGGCGGTAAAGTAGAATCGGCTTCTCACCGTGAATACGGCAAAGCAGCGATCAATGTGCAGACAGAATCCGCGCTTTTCGCCGAACTTCCGAAAGAGCAAATTGTTTGGATGAGCCATAGCGATCTTGTAACGGAAGCACCGGCAGGATTTACGATTGATGCAGTGAATCCGTCATGCCCGATTGCGTCGATGAGTTATGCGGAAAAAAATCTTTATGCTGTTCAATTCCATCCAGAAGTAAAACATTCTGTTTATGGCAATGATATTTTGAAAAATTTCGTCTTCGGCGTTTGCGATTGCACAGGAGACTGGTCAATGGAAAACTTCATTGAAGTTGAAGTGGAAAAAATTCGTCAAACAGTCGGTGACAAAAATGTTCTTTGTGCCATGTCAGGCGGCGTTGATTCATCTGTGGTTGCGGTATTGATACATAAAGCAATCGGTGATCAATTGACATGTATTTTCGTCGATCACGGTCTTCTCCGTAAAAACGAAGCAGATGAAGTGATGGATACCTTTGCAAATGGATTTAATATCAACATTATTAAAGTAGACGCAAAAGACCGCTTCTTGAGTAAACTTGCGGGTGTTTCTGATCCAGAGAAAAAACGTAAAATTATCGGTAACGAATTTATTTATGTATTTGACGATGAAGCATCGAAACTGGAAGGTATTGATTATCTTGCGCAAGGGACACTTTACACAGATATTATCGAAAGCGGAACAGCGACTGCACAAACGATTAAATCGCATCATAACGTCGGTGGCCTGCCAGAAGATATGCAATTCCAATTAATCGAACCGCTTAACACATTGTTTAAAGATGAAGTGCGTTTGCTCGGTTCTGAGCTCGGTATTCCAGATCATATCGTCTGGCGTCAACCGTTCCCAGGTCCTGGTTTGGGCATTCGTGTTCTTGGAGAAATTTCTGAAGAGAAATTGGAAATTGTCCGAGAATCAGACGCAATTTTACGTGAAGAAGTGCGTAATCATGGACTTGAGCGTGAAATTTGGCAATACTTTACGGTCCTTCCGGATATCCGCAGCGTTGGTGTGATGGGTGATGCGCGTACGTACGATTATACAATTGGCATTCGGGCGGTTACATCGATTGATGGTATGACATCTGATTGGGCACGTATTCCTTGGGAAGTGCTTGAAGTAATCTCAACTCGTATTGTAAATGAAGTGGCACATGTAAATCGTGTCGTGTATGACATTACGAGTAAGCCGCCTGCAACGATTGAGTGGGAATAAACGCAAAATAATTATTCGAAAAGTAATTAATTCATATGCAGTATAAGAATGAACGAATGATGTATAAGTAAGATGGGGAAGAACTATATATTTAGTTGCACATGTATCGTATATCGTCGAGAAGTGGCTTGACAGTTCTTACTGGGCTGCCTTAAATGGTCGGACTACGTATAAGTGGGCATGTATAATCTCTTCTTCTTGGTCGTGCCTGGAACCAAATTGTTCCAGGCATTTTTTCGTTAACATAAAATCGAGAGGAGCCGAAGAAATGAAAAAATTTTTCAGGATGAATGAATTGGAAACGACATATCAGCGCGAAATTATCGGTGGTTTGACGACATTTTTATCGATGGCATACATTTTAGTTCTCAATCCGCTGACGTTGTCATTGCAAACAGTGCCTGATTTACCAGAAGCAATGAGAATGGATTATGGAGCGGTATTTACAGCGACGGCACTTGCAGCAGCAATCGGATCCATCTTAATGGGGTTAATGGCTAAATATCCAATCGCACTTGCGCCGGGTATGGGATTGAATGCGTTTTTTGCTTATACAGTCGTATTGACGTATGGTGTTCCGTGGCAGACAGCATTGACAGGTGTTTTATTCTCGGGGATTATTTTTATTATTCTAACGCTAACCGGTCTGCGTGAGACGATTATTAATTCGATACCGGCAGAGCTGAAATATGCAGTTGGTGCTGGTATCGGTTTATTTATTGCATTTGTCGGATTCCAGAATGCAGGCATTATTGTCAATGATGATGCGGTACTTGTCGCTCTAGGCAACGTAACATCGGGGCCGGTGCTTTTGACGGTTTTTGGTTTAGTTTTAACAGTCGTCCTTATGGCTAAAGGTGTTCATGGTGGTATATTTTATGGAATGCTTATTACAGCTGTTGTCGGGATGTTTTTTAACCTTGTTGAATTGCCAAAGCAGATTGTCTCAAGTGTACCGAGTATGGCACCGACATTTGGTGTGGCAATTGAGAATATATTCCAAACGCCTGGTGAAATCTTTACAATTCAAATGCTCGTCATTGTCCTGACGTTTTTGTTCGTTGACTTTTTTGATACAGCAGGCACATTAGTAGCTGTAGCTAATCAGGCAGGCTTAATGAAAGACAATAAACTACCGCGTGCAGAAAAAGCATTATTTGCAGATTCATGTGCCACTGTTGCGGGTGCGATCTTCGGTACATCGACAACAACATCGTACATCGAATCATCAGCAGGTGTTGCGGCAGGAGCTCGTACAGGTCTTGCTGCTGTTGTAACCGGCATCCTTTTTTTACTCTCGTTATTCTTTTTCCCAGTGCTTTCCGTCATTACATCGAACGTAACGGCACCAGCGATGATTATTGTCGGTGTTTTAATGGCATCGTCACTTGGAAAAATTGACTGGGCGAAATTTGAGGTGGCAGTTCCCGCTTTCTTGACAGTTATCGCCATGCCACTTTCGTACAGCATTGCAACAGGGATTGCGACCGGATTTATATTCTATCCGATTACGATGATCTTAAAAGGCCGTTCAAAAGAAGTGCATCCGATTATGTATTTCTTGTTTATTGTATTTGTTCTTTACTTTATCTTTATTAAATAAGCGAATCACACCTTCCTATCAATAGGCAGGTGTTTTTTTGGGCTATCATGCTATACTGTAAAAAAAGCTGAACGATGGGGATGCTACCATGGAAAATTTCTTTGTGAAAAAAGTATTAAATAATAATGTGCTTATCGCATCCGGCGAAGATCGTATTGAAGTGGTGCTCATTGGTCGGGGAATTGGCTTCGGCCGCCAGCATGGAGACGAGATTGTTCGGGAATCTGTTGAAAAACTGTTCGTACTTACTGATCGGAATGAGCAGGAGCAATATAAAAAATTGCTGCCGAATATTGATGATGAAACATTAAAGGTGATGATTGCAGCGGTTGAATTAATTCGCGATCGTGTAGGACAAAGATTAAACGAGCATATTCACGTCGGCCTCACTGATCATCTTTTGTTCGCTGTTAATCGGATGATTCGGGGGATTGGGATACGCAATCCATTTTTGCTGGAAACGAAAGCACTTTATCCATTTGAATACGAAGTGGCAGAAGCGGTAACTAAGCTCATTAATCAGCAGTTGACGGTGGCGCTGCCGCCAGGAGAAGTAGGTTTTATTGCGCTTCATATACATAGCGCGATTGCGAATAAAGCGGTTTGTGATTTAAGCCGTTATTCAGAACTAATGGCAACGCTTATTCAACTGATTGAGATGCAGTTAGATGTAGAGCTTGATAAAGAAAGCATTGATTATATGCGGCTTGTCCGTCATATCCGTTATACAATTGAACGGGTTGTCCGCGGTGAAAAAGTGGACGAACCAGAAAAAATAGCAAGTCTCTTGAAAACGGAATATCCAATATGCTATAGTTTATCTTGGAAGTTAATCAAAGTAATGCAGCAAACATTAAAAAAGCCAGTGTACGATGCGGAAGCGGTTTATTTGACGATGCATCTGCAACGGATTCAAACAAAAATGAAATAAATTATTCGTTCTTTACGTGTTACTGATACGATCAGGCATGAGTAAAGGAGATTTAGGGGAAAACAGGGCTATAACCACTTCTGTTTTCTACTGTCTTCTTTTCTCATGCCTTTTTTCATGTTTGTCTGTTTTTTCTTTGAGAAGCTCATAGTAAAAGTGATGAAGGAGGAACATATATGTTTAAAAAACTTTTTGGTGTTTTACAAAAAATTGGTAAGGCACTCATGCTCCCTGTTGCGATTTTGCCGGCAGCGGGTCTACTTCTTGCATTCGGTAATGCCCTTCAAAACCCAACACTTGTTGAAATTGCTCCATTCCTTGAAGCAAACTGGATTGTACAAGTAGCTGCGGTTATGGAAAATTCAGGGGATATTGTGTTTGGTAACTTGCCAATACTATTTGCTCTCGGTGTCGCTATTGGTCTTGCAGGAGGAGATGGTGTTGCCGGTCTTGCTGCGTTAGTTGGATATTTAATTATGAATGCGACAATGGGAACAGCTCTTGGGCTTGAAAAAATGGCTGTTTTAGAAAGTGGAGATCCAGCATATGCTTTAATTCTTGGTATCCCGTCCCTTCAAACGGGTGTATTTGGCGGGATTATCGTTGGTGTTCTCGCAGCGTATATGTACAATAAATTCTTTAACATTGAATTGCCGTCTTATCTCGGTTTTTTTGCAGGTAAACGGTTTGTTCCAATTGCAACAGCTGCATCAGCGGTGGTGCTTGGTCTTTTAATGATTTTCATCTGGCCGACCATTCAAAGCGGTTTAAATACATTTTCTCATTTCGTTTTAAATTGGAATCTCGCCGGTTCAGCTTTCGTATTTGGTGTCATTGAACGTGCATTAATTCCCTTCGGTTTACATCATATTTTCTATACACCATTCTGGTTTGAGTTCGGTTCGTATATAAATCAGGCTGGGGAAGTTGTCCGTGGAGATAATACGATCTTCCAGGCGCAAATTAAAGATGGTGTGCAAAACTTAACAGCCGGTACATTTATGACAGGTAAATATCCGTTCATGATGTTCGGTCTTCCGGCAGCAGCGCTTGCGATTTATCATGAATCACGTCCAGAACGTAAAAAAGTTGTTGCCGGTATTATGGGTTCTGCAGCTTTGACCTCTTTCTTAACAGGAATTACTGAGCCGCTTGAATTTTCATTTTTGTTCGTTGCACCTGTGTTGTTTGCCATTCATACAATCTTTGCAGGTCTCTCATTTATGACGATGCATCTTCTAAATGTTAAAATTGGAATGACCTTCTCTGGTGGTTTGATCGATTACATTTTATTCGGTGCGATTAACCCGCAAACAAATGCGTGGATTGTTATTCCGGTTGGTCTTGTGTTAGCCTTAATTTACTACTTTGGTTTCCGTTTTGCGATTCGTAAGTTTAACTTAGCAACACCAGGCCGTGAGCCGGAAGATGAAGATAACAATGCGCCAGCGGTTGTTGCAAGTGAGCTTCCGTATGAAATATTAGAAGCAATAGGCGGCAAAGAAAACATTGCCAACTTGGATGCATGTATTACACGTCTTCGCGTATCGGTAAACGACAGTGCTAATGTTGATAAAAAACGATTGAAACAGTTAGGTGCTGCCGGTGTTCTTGAAGTTGGCAACAGCATTCAAGCGATTTTTGGTCCTCGTTCAGACAGCTTACGTCACCAAATGGCGGATATTATGAAAGGGAATTCTCCGCATCGGACTGCAGTGAAGCTGGATCAAGAAATACAAAAAGAAGTAGAACAAGCGGTGCCATCTGCTATCCGCAATGAAGTAAAAAGCCGATTTGTGGCACCCATCACAGGTGAGTTACTTCCAATTACAGAAGTACCGGATCCTGTTTTCTCGGGAAAAATGATGGGTGATGGTTTTGCAATTGAGCCTTCTGACGGTCTAGTGGTATCACCGGTTGATGGTAAAGTGGAGACCGTTTTCCCAACAAAACACGCGATTGGTCTTGTGTCCGATAATGGTCATGAAGTATTGATTCATTTCGGGATTGATACGGTGAAATTGAAAGGGGAGGGGTTCGAATCGCTTATTTCAGAAGGAGATATAGTGAAAGCCGGCCAGCCTCTTCTCAAAGTGGATCTTGATTACGTTTCTGAAAATGCAACATCAACGATTACACCTATTATTTTTACGAATCTTGCGGAAGGTGAAACGATCGTTTGCGGGAAAAAAGGTTCCGTTACATCTGGAGACGAACACGTTATTTCTATTAAATAAGAACGAGCAAGGGGCTGACTCAAAGGAAATGCTTTTGAGCCAGCTCTTTTTTTAAAATGATAGATTGCGGATGTCCCTGTCTCTGTGTTAAACTGCCGTCAAAGTGGTTAAAAGACAGGAGGGAAATTACATGATGGATAACGCTTTAGTAATGGTAATTATCATCTTATTAATTAATGTTGTATACGTTTCCTTTTTTACGATGAGAATGATTTTAACGTTAAAAGGGTATCGATACATAGCAGCGTTTGTTAGTATGATTGAAATTGTTATTTACGTCGTCGGTCTCGGTCTTGTACTCGATAATTTAGACCAAATTCAAAATTTGATTGCCTATGCAGTCGGTTATGGAATTGGGGTGATCGTCGGAATGAAAATTGAAGAGAAACTGGCACTTGGTTATACGACGGTTAGTGTCATTACGAAAGAGTACGATAAAGATTTGCCGAAGCAGCTCCGTTTAGAAGGATACGGCGTGACGAACTGGGCAGCGAATGGTCTTGAAGGAGATCGGATGGCGTTACAAATATTAACGCCAAGAAAATACGAATTAAAACTTTATCAAAAAATACAAGAGCTTGATCCAAAGGCGTTTATTATCTCTTACGAACCAAAGGCAATTCATGGCGGATTCTGGGTGAAAACGGTAAGAAAAGGAAAATTGATGAAATGAGCAATAAGAAAATATTCCGAGTTGAAGAAGAGGAAACGATTGATCATTGCTTGAATCGGATGAAAGACGAAGGATACGTCCCGGTCCGGCGAATGGAAAAGCCTATTTTTGAAGAGAAAAAGCAAAATGGGGAGACAATTCATGTCCCGATTGGCCGCGAAATTGTCTTTGAAGGGAAAAAAAAGGCGTAAATACGAACGTTTAAATAAGCGCAATGAATATCGTTCGATTTTTATTGACAACTGCTCTGCGTCGTTGTTAATATGTAAATGACAAATAAAGCACCTCATATAATAGCGGGGATATGGCCTGCGAGTTTCTACCGGCTGCCTTAAACAGCTGACTATGGGTGAAAGCATTCGGAATCTCGATCGGCTGCGGACGAATCGCTTTCTCCTTTAAGGGGGAAAGTAGGTTGTCCGCTTTTTTTATGCAAAATAATCTCACATTGGAGGATCAATATGACGATTGAAGTTGGCGTTATTATGGGCAGCACATCTGATTGGGAAACGATGAAACATGCATGTGACGTACTCGATGAACTTGGAGTATCGTATGAAAAACGTGTCGTATCCGCACATCGTACACCTGATTTAATGTTTGAATATGCCGAGTCTGCACGTGAAAGAGGCATTAAAGTAATTATTGCCGGCGCGGGCGGAGCGGCTCACTTGCCAGGCATGACTGCGGCGAAAACGACATTGCCAGTTATCGGTATTCCTGTACAATCCAAAGCACTGAATGGACTTGACTCTTTACTATCAATCGTTCAAATGCCAGGCGGTGTACCAGTTGCGACAACAGCGATTGGTAAAGCAGGGGCAACGAATGCTGGACTGCTGGCTGCGCAAATTTTGTCTATTACTGATGCGAAAATTGCCGAAAAATTAGAAAATCGCCGGAAAGAAACAGAAAAAACGGTGCTAGAAAGCAGTGATCAACTTGGCTAGAAAAATTATTGAACCGGGCAAAACAATTGGTATTATTGGCGGAGGACAACTTGGTCGGATGATGGCGCTCGCAGCGAAAGAAGCAGGTTTTCGTATTGCCGTGTTGGAGCCAACAGCAGATGCCCCGTGTACACAAACAGCCGATATTGTCATTCAAGCACCATATAATGACCAGGCGGCCTTAAAACAACTTTCTGATGTAAGTGATGTTATCACGTATGAATTTGAAAATATTGATTACGAAGGATTAAAGGAATTAATGAAAGAAGCATATGTGCCGCAGGGAGCAGAACTGATCCGCATTACGCAAAATCGTGTTTTTGAAAAAGAAGCGATTGCGAATGCAGGTGTGCCGGTTGCTCCGTACCGCGTGATCCGGTCAGAAGCCGATCTTAAGCAAAGTATAGAAGATCTCGGCTTACCTGCTGTGCTGAAAACAGCAACGGGCGGTTATGATGGAAAAGGACAATATGTATTGAAAGAAGCTGAACAAGCGAATGAAGCGGCAGAGCTCTTAACACATGGAGAATGTGTCCTTGAGCAATGGGTG
The DNA here is from genome assembly GCF_001906925.1 of Domibacillus mangrovi. Lineage (GTDB taxonomy): Bacteria > Bacillota > Bacilli > Bacillales > Domibacillaceae > Domibacillus > Domibacillus mangrovi. The sequence continues at coordinate 200,267 of NZ_MRWQ01000010.1, read as the reverse complement.
CCCTTTGAAAAAGAGATTTCCGTTATTATCACGCGTAACTCGGCAGGTGAAACGACATATTTCCCAGTAGCAGAAAACATACACGTTGACAACATTTTGCATGAATCCATTGTACCTGCTCGAATTTCTGATGAAACAAAGCAAGCCGCATGTGAAGCAGCAGAAAAAATCGCATCCGCATTGTCGCTTATAGGCACACTTGCTGTAGAAATGTTTATCGGGCAAAATGGTGAAATTTACATTAATGAACTTGCACCGCGGCCACATAATTCAGGGCATTATACAATTGAAGCATGCGGCATTTCACAGTTTGGACAGCATATTCGCGCTATTTGTAATTGGCCGCTCAAAAGCACAGAGTTGTTGAAGCCAGCCGTGATGGTGAACATACTTGGTGAACATGTAGATGGGGTTACTCAAGCGATCCTTAGCAAACCGGAATGGTCAATTCATTTATATGGTAAAGATGAAGCAAAAGAAAAACGCAAGATGGGGCATGTGACTATTTTAGCTGATACAGTGGAAGAAGCGCTGCAAGATATAGATGAAAGTCGAGTTTGGGCAAACTAAGACGTACACATATCGGAGGATGAAAACATGATTGAACGTTATACGCGGCCAGAAATGGGCGCCATCTGGACAGAAGAAAACAAATTTAAAGCATGGCTTGAAGTTGAAATTCTTGCATGTGAAGCATGGTCGGAAATTGGTGATATTCCGAAAGAAGATGTAAAGAAACTTCGTGAAAATGCCAGCTTCGATATTAACCGGATAAACGAAATTGAACTTGAAACGCGCCACGATGTTGTAGCCTTTACACGTGCGGTATCAGAAACACTTGGCGAAGAGCGTAAATGGGTTCATTACGGATTAACATCAACAGATGTCGTCGATACAGCATTATCTTACTTACTCAAACAGGCAAATGATATTTTACGCAAAGACATTGAATCATTCATCGAAATCCTCCGTAATAAAGCGATTGAACATAAACATACGGTCATGATGGGCCGCACACATGGCGTTCATGCAGAACCGACAACATTTGGTCTTAAAATGGCGCTTTGGTACGAAGAAATGAAACGGAATCTTAAGCGCTTTAATGATGCAGCAGAAAATGTTGAATTTGGCAAAATTTCTGGTGCAGTCGGTACATATGCGAACATTGATCCGTTCGTTGAAGAGTATGTTTGCAATAAGCTTGGGACGAAACCAGCTCCAGTGTCAACGCAGACGCTTCAGCGTGATCGCCATGCTCATTATATGGCAACACTTGCACTCGTTGCTGCATCCATTGAAAAGTTTGCAACAGAAGTGCGCGGTTTGCAAAAATCAGAAACGCGTGAAGTAGAAGAATTTTTCGCTAAAGGCCAAAAAGGGTCTTCAGCAATGCCGCATAAACGTAATCCGATTGGCTCAGAAAACATGGTTGGTCTGGCACGTGTGATTCGCGGTCACATGGTCACAGCGTATGAGAACGTCTCGCTTTGGCATGAACGCGATATTTCGCATTCATCGGCAGAACGTGTGATTTTACCGGATGCGACGATAGCTTTGAACTACATGTTGAATCGTTTCGGCAATATTGTGAAAAACTTAACTGTGTTCCCTGATAATATGAAGCGCAATATGGATCGCACACTGGGTCTTATATACTCACAGCGCGTTCTACTTGCATTGATTGACAAAGGCATGGCCCGTGAAGCAGCGTACGATACCGTTCAACCGAGAGCGATGGAAGCATGGGACAAGCAAGTTCAATTTCGTTCCTTGGTGGAAGCGGATGAAACGATTACATCGAAACTATCTGCTGAAGAAATTGCGGACTGCTTTGATTACAACTATCATTTGAAGCACGTTGATACCATCTTTGACCGTGTAGGCCTAAAATAATGCTTATTCCTAAATCGGGAGGAACCGGATATGAAAAAGGGTAAACAGCTTTATGAAGGAAAAGCGAAACGCATTTTTGCAACTGACCAAGAAGATGTCGTCTGGATTGAATATAAAAATTCAGCAACCGCATTCAATGGGGAAAAAAAAGCTGAAATTGACGGTAAAGGCCGTTTAAACAACTTAATTACAGGATTGCTCTTTCAGAAGCTTGCGGAAAAAGGGATCGAATCTCATTTCGTTGAACAAATTTCTGAAAATGAGCAGCTTGTGAAACATGTAAAGATTATTCCACTTGAAGTCGTTGTCCGTAACATTGCGGCAGGCAGCATTGCAAAACGCCTTGGGTTTGAAGAAGGAACTGCTTTTAAAGAGCCAATTGTTGAGTTTTATTATAAGAATGACGAACTCGGAGATCCGCTACTGACAGAAGATCATGTGAAAATTCTCGATATTGCAACGCCGGAAGAATTGCAGCTTTTGAAAAAAGAAGCACTGCGTATAAATGATGTACTTGTTCCGCTTTTTGGGGACATGGACATTGAACTGATTGATTTTAAAATCGAGCTAGGCAAAGATAAAAACGGTCATATTTTACTGGCGGATGAAATTTCACCGGACACATGCCGTCTTTGGGAAAAAGGGACAAATCGTAAATTAGATAAAGACCTTTTCCGTCGCGATCTCGGCGGATTAACAGAAGCATATACTGAAATTTATAATCGACTTGGAGGAACAATCTAATGTATAAAGTTAAAGTTTACGTCACACTTCGCGAAAGCGTACTAGATCCACAGGGGAAAGCAGTGCAGCAGTCTTTATCAAGCCTTGGCTATAATGGTGTAGAAGATGTACGCATTGGGAAATACATGGAACTTCAGTTTGATGACACAGTAACTGATGTAGAAGGAACTGTGAAAGAAGTGTGCGAAAAGCTATTGTCGAACCCAGTTATTGAAGATTACAGATATGAAATCGAGGAGAGTGCGAAACAGTGAAATTTGCAGTCATCGTATTTCCAGGGTCCAACTGTGATGTGGACATGTATCATGCAGTAAAAGATGAGCTTGGTGAGCAAGTAGATTTAGTGTGGCATGACGCTGATAACCTTGATCAATATGACGGGATTTTAATTCCGGGTGGCTTTTCGTATGGCGATTACCTTCGTTCAGGCGCAATTGCACATATGTCAGTTGTCATGAATGCCATTAAAAAAGCAGCTGAAGCAGGCAAGCCTGTTCTAGGTGTGTGCAATGGATTCCAAATTTTACTTGAGTCTGGACTACTCCCAGGCGCAATGCTTCGCAATAAAAACTTGAAATTCATTTGCCGGACAGTTGAGCTAACGGTTGAAAATAATAAAACAATGTTTACATCAGCTTACGAAAAAGGCGATAAGATCCGTGTTCCTATTGCACATGGTGAGGGCAACTACTACTGTGACGATGAAACATTGGCAAAATTACAAGAAAATAATCAAATTGTATTCACGTATGCAAGTGATGTGAACGGCAGTCTTTCTGACATCGCAGGCATTACAAATGAAAAGGGCAACGTACTTGGCATGATGCCGCATCCGGAGCGTGCTGTCGACGATCTACTTGGCAGTGCAGACGGACTTAAACTTTTTCAATCAATTGTGAAACACTGGAGGGACTCCCATGTCGTTAATGCTTGAACCAAATGCACAACAAATTAAAGATGAAAAGCTGTACCGCACGATGGGCTTGACGGATGAAGAATTCGATAAAGCAACAGCAATTCTTGGCCGTTTGCCAAACTATGCTGAAACAGGTCTTTTCTCGGTTATGTGGTCTGAGCACTGCAGTTATAAAAACTCAAAACCTGTTCTCCGCAAATTCCCAGTTGAAGGTGAGCACGTTCTTCAAGGACCGGGTGAAGGCGCTGGAATTGTAGACATCGGTGACGGTCAAGCGGTTGTATTTAAAATTGAAAGCCATAATCACCCGTCTGCAATCGAGCCGTATCAAGGTGCAGCAACAGGTGTGGGCGGCATTATTCGTGACGTTTTTTCAATGGGTGCACGTCCGGTGGCGATTTTAAACTCGCTTCGTTTTGGTGAGCTTGAAACGTCCCGCGTAAAATACTTGTTTGAAGAAGTGGTTGCCGGTATAGCTGGATATGGCAACTGCATCGGTATTCCAACAGTCGGCGGCGAAATCGGTTTTGATCCATCTTATGAAGGCAATCCACTTGTGAACGCAATGTGTGTCGGTTTAATTGCTCATGAAGATATTCAAAAGGGACAGGCAAAAGGCGTTGGAAACACGGTCATGTACGTTGGTGCAAAAACAGGACGCGATGGCATTCACGGAGCAACATTTGCGTCGGAAGAGCTAAGCGAAAACTCGGAAGAGAAACGCCCAGCTGTTCAAGTAGGCGATCCATTTATGGAAAAATTGCTTCTTGAAGCTTGTCTTGAGCTTATTCATAATGATGCCCTCGTCGGTATTCAAGATATGGGTGCAGCGGGTCTCACAAGTTCATCTGCCGAAATGGCATCCAAATCCGGTTCGGGTATGGAATTGAATCTTGACATGATCCCGCAACGTGAAACAGGCATGACACCATACGAAATGATGTTATCTGAATCACAGGAACGTATGCTTATCGTGGTAGAAAAAGGACGCGAAAAAGAAATCGAAGACTTATTTGCCAAATACGATCTTGAAGCGGCGTCGGTCGGCGTTGTAACAGACGATAAAATGCTCCGCCTTCTTCATAAAGGCGAAGTGGCAGCAGAAGTACCGGTCGATGCGTTAGCAGAAGATGCACCGGTTTACTATAAACCATCAGCTGAACCGCAATACTTCCGTGACTTCCAAGCAATGGAACCGACAACACCGAATGTAACAGATTATCAGGAAACACTTGTAAATCTTTTGAAGCAGCCGACTATAGCGAGCAAAGAGTGGGTATATGATCAATATGATTATCAAGTACGGACAAATACAGTTGTCGCACCAGGTTCTGACGCAGCAGTCATCCGCCTGCGTGGCACAAATAAAGCTCTTGCTATGACAACAGACTGTAACTCCCGCTACATTTATCTTGATCCGAAAACAGGCGGTAAAATTGCGGTTGCAGAAGCAGCGCGTAATATCGTTTGTTCGGGTGCAAGACCACTAGCCATTACAGATGGATTGAACTACGGAAGTCCTGAAAATCCAGGTGTATTCTGGCAGCTTGAAGAATCAGCTGACGGTATTAGTGAAGCATGTCTGGCGCTAGAGTCGCCGGTTATCGGTGGAAACGTCTCTTTATATAACGAAACGAATGGCACAGCGATTTACCCAACACCAGTTATTGGCATGGTTGGATTAATTGAACATACAGATCACATTACAACACAGTCGGTCAAACAAGCCGACGATCTTGTTTATGTCATTGGTGATGCTATGAATGAATTTGGCGGCAGTGAATTGCAGAAAATGACGAATGGCGGCGAAATTTTTGGTCAAGCGCCAGCGATTGATCTCACAGTTGAAAAAACGCGTCAAGATGCCATTCTTTCAGCCATTACATCAGGTCTTATTCAATCTGCCCACGATATTTCAGAAGGTGGATTTGCAGTAGCTCTTGTTGAAAAAACATTTGGCACAAATCTTGGTGTAAATGTATCACTTGAAGGCGAGACAACGGCCGTATTGTTTGCAGAAACACAATCTCGTTTTGTCGTCACAGTGAAAGCAGAAAACAAAGAAGCATTTGAAGCAGCGGTACAAGATGCAAAACAAATTGGTCAAGTAACAGCACAACCAGTTGTATCAATTCGCGTTAATGGAGAAGAAGTGGTACAGGCATCCGTCAAGAATCTTGAGGACGCTTGGAAAGGAGCTATTCCATGCTTGCTGAACTCAGAGGCTTAAATGAAGAGTGCGGCGTTTTCGGTGTCTTTGGTCATGAAAATGCATCACAAATCACTTATTATGGTCTTCAAAGTCTGCAACACCGAGGACAAGAAGGAGCGGGCGTCGTCATGAGTGACGGCGAACACCTTCGCGGTCATAAAGGTGAAGGGCTTGTTACAGAAATTTTTAACCAGGATATCGTCAACGGATTGACAGGATCAAGTGCAATTGGCCACGTTCGGTATAAAACAGCAGGCGGCGGTGGATACGAAAATGTTCAACCGCTTCTCTTCCATTTCCAAACAGGCAGTTTTGCGCTTGCGCATAACGGAAATTTGATCAATGCAACTTCTTTAAAAAGTGAGCTTGAAGCGCAGGGCAGTATTTTTCAAACGACGTCTGATACGGAAGTGCTGGCTCATTTAATTCGTCGAAGCGGTCTTGGTTCGATGAAAGATCGTATGAAAACAGCGTTATCAATGTTAAAAGGTGCGTATGCATTTCTCGTGATGACGGAAAAAGAGATGCATGTGGCACTCGATCCACAAGGAATGCGACCACTTTCAATTGGGAAACTAGGCGATGCGTATGTCGTTGCATCTGAAACGTGTGCATTTGATATTGTCGGTGCTGAATTTGTCCGTGACGTGCAGCCTGGAGAACTGATTACGATCAATGAAGATGGCCTTCAATCTGAACAGTTTGCCGTTGCTACAAATAGTGCGATATGTACGATGGAATACGTATATTTCTCGCGCCCGGACAGCGATATTCATAACATTAACATTCACAGTGCTCGTAAACGCCTCGGTAAAATGCTTGCGAAGGAAGTAAATATTGAAGCGGACGTCGTTACTGGTGTGCCGGATTCGAGTATTTCAGCAGCGATTGGTTTCGCAGAAGCAACAGGCATTCCATACGAAATGGGCCTGATTAAAAACCGTTATGTCGGCCGGACGTTCATTCAGCCATCCCAATCGCTTCGTGAGCAAGGGGTGAAGATGAAACTTTCTCCTGTGCGCGGCGTTGTTGAAGGGAAACGGGTCATTATGGTTGATGATTCGATCGTGCGTGGAACGACAAGTAAGCGAATTGTAACAATGTTAAAAGACGCAGGTGCGAAAGAAGTACATGTATGCATTAGTTCACCACCGATTAAGCACCCTTGTTTTTACGGGATCGATACATCAAAAAGCGAAGAATTAATCGCAGCACATTATTCAATAGAAGAATTACGTGACTTAATAGGAGCCGATTCATTAACCTATTTGAGCCCAGAAGGCACAATCGCAGCGATTGGCCATGAACAGAAAAATGGAGAATGCGGACAATGTATGGCTTGTTTTACGGGTAACTATCCGACTGAAATTTATCCGGATACAAAACATCCAATTACCAAATGCTAATGCACCGGATTGAATAAGGAGGAACAAAAATGGCAAAGTCGTATGAAGCAGCAGGCGTGAACATTGAAGCCGGATACGAAGCGGTAGAACGGATGAAAAAACATGTGGAACGTACGAAACGGGCCGGCGTCATGGGTGCGCTTGGCAGTTTCGGCGGCATGTTTGACCTGTCCTCTTTAAATTTGAAAGAGCCCGTTCTCGTTTCGGGAACAGACGGAGTTGGAACAAAGCTGAAGCTAGCGTTTATGATGGACAAACATGATACGATTGGCGTGGACTGCGTCGCGATGTGCGTTAACGATGTTGTTGTACAGGGAGCAGAACCGCTCTTTTTCCTTGATTACATCGCATGTGGAAGAGCTGTGCCGGAAAAAATTGAGCAAATCGTCCAAGGTGTAGCAGATGGCTGTGAGCAGGCAGGTTGTGCACTTATTGGCGGCGAAACAGCAGAAATGCCTGGCCTTTATGAAGAAGAAGAATATGATATGGCTGGTTTTACAGTCGGTGCTGTTGAAAAGAGCAAAGTAATTACTGGTGAAGATGTAAAAGAAGGTGATGTCTTAATTGGTCTCGCATCAAGTGGCATTCATAGTAACGGCTACTCGCTCGTGCGCAAAATCTTCTTCGAAAAACATAATCTCGCTGTTGATGCGAAAGTAGACGGTTTGTCTGTTCCGCTTGGCGAAGCATTAATTGAACCAACACGTATTTACGTGAAGCCCGTACTTTCAGTATTGAAAGAAGCAAAAGTGAACGGTATGGCGCATATTACCGGAGGTGGCTTCGTCGAAAATATTCCGCGTGCATTACCGGATGGACTTGGGGCATTAATCGAAGCAGGTTCTTGGCCTGTTCCCGATATCTTCAACGTTCTTGAAGCGTATGGAGAACTTGATCGCGAGGAAATGTATAACATTTTCAACATGGGTATTGGCTTCGTCTTAATTGTCTCGCAGGAGGAAGAAACAAACGTAAAATCATTGCTTCATGCAGCTGGTGAAACTGCGTACACAATTGGACGTGTTACGAACAGTGAAGGAGTTATCGTTCAATGACGAAAATAGCGTTATTTGCTTCCGGAAGCGGAAGTAACGTGCAGGCGATCGCAGAAGCGGTACAAGCAGGATCTGTACCGGCTGAAATCGTCTTAATCGTCTGTGATAAACCTGAAGCATTCGTGTTAGAGCGAGCTAACAAATTAGGCATTCCAACATTTACATTTTCACCGCGAGAGTATAAATCAAAGGAAGCATTTGAAACAGACATCGTCTCCCGTCTCCGCGCTGCGGGGGCGGAGTATGTCTTTTTGGCCGGCTATATGCGGCTTGTTGGACCAACATTACTAGAAGCGTATCGCAATAGAATCGTCAATATTCATCCATCATTGCTGCCTGCTTTTCCAGGAAAAGACGCGATTGGACAGGCATTTGATGCAGGTGTGAAAATTTCTGGTGTGACTGTTCATTTCGTTGATGAAGGAATGGATACAGGACCGATTATTGATCAAGAATGTGTCCGGATCGATTCGGGCATGACGCGTGATGATTTACAAAAAGCGATTCAACGAATAGAGCATAGTCTTTACCCGAACGTTATAACAAATCTTTTGAATGGAAATAGGGAGGATCACAACCGATGACAAAACGCGCATTGATCAGCGTATCAGACAAAAGCGGTGTAGCAGAATTTGCGAGAGAAATCGCAGCGCTTGGCTACGAAATTGTTTCAACAGGCGGAACGAAGAAAATGCTTTCTGAAGCGGGAGTACCAGTAAAAGGTGTAACGGATGTAACGGGATTTCCAGAAATTTTAGAAGGTCGTGTGAAAACACTTAACCCGTATATTCATGGAGGCTTGCTTGCAAAACACGGAGAAGCTGATCATCAAAAACAGTTAGAAGAGCATAATATTCATCCGATTGATATCGTCTGTGTCAATCTGTATCCATTCCAGCAAACGATCTCAAAGCCGGATGTTACGACTGAAGCTGCGATTGAAAACATTGACATCGGCGGCCCTGCGATGTTGCGCGCATCTGCAAAAAACCATGAATATGTAACAGTGATCGTCGATTCAAGTGATTACGATGAAGTACTTGCTGAATTGAAAGGAGCTGGGCAAACAACGCTTGAAACACGCCGTAAATTAGCAGCGAAAGTATTCCGTCATACAGCCGCATACGATGCGATGATCGCAGGCTTCATGACGGATCTTGCGGGAGTTGAAAACCCGGAGAAATTAACGGTGACTTACGAGCTGAAGCAATCACTTCGTTATGGAGAAAACCCGCATCAACAAGCGGCGTTTTATGCACAGCCCCTTGGTTCCTCTTTCTCTGTTGCCCGTGCCGAACAGCTTCACGGCAAAGAGCTTTCTTATAACAACATTCGCGATACCGATGCAGCGCTTCAAATCGTCAAAGAATTTAATGAGCCAGCAGCGGTTGCAGTGAAACATATGAACCCATGTGGCGTCGGCGCAGGTTTGACAATTGAAGAGGCGTATTCACGCGCATATGAAGCCGATCCTACGTCGATTTTCGGCGGTATTGTAGCACTCAATCGTCCTGTTTCAAAAGAGCTTGCTGAAAAGCTGCATGAAATTTTTCTTGAAATTGTCATTGCACCTTCATTTGATCAAGAAGCAATTGATATTTTATCAAAAAAGAAAAACATACGTCTATTAACACTTGATTTTGCGAATGGCAAAAAAGGCGAAAAAGTGCTGACATCTGTTGAAGGTGGACTTCTGTCTCAAGACCTTGACGAATTGTCGCTTGCAGATGCAGATGTAAAAGTAGTAACAAAACGCGAACCAACAGAAGAAGAGTGGACAGCACTCAAGCTTGGCTGGAAAGTCGTGAAACATGTAAAATCAAACGCGATTGTTGTCACAGATGATAAAATGACACTTGGTGTCGGTGCAGGTCAAATGAACCGTGTCGGTGCTGCAAAAATTGCGCTTGAGCAAGCGGGTGAAAAAGCAAAAGGCGCTGCTCTTGCATCAGACGCATTCTTCCCAATGGACGATACAGTCGAAGCGGCAGCAAAAGCCGGTATTACGGCTATTATTCAGCCAGGCGGATCAATTAAAGATGAAGATTCAATTAAAAAAGCTGATGAATATGGCATTGCGATGGTCTTAACAGGCATCAGACATTTTAAACATTAATAGGGGGACACTTTACATGAACGTACTCGTAGTCGGACGGGGCGGACGGGAGCATGCAATCTGTAAAAAGGCTGCGGAAAGCCCGCTGGTTGAGAATGTATTTTGCGCGCCGGGAAATGCCGGAATTAGCCGTGATGCACATATTGTTGATATTGATGAAATGAACTTTAAAGACATTGCGTCTTTTGCAAAGGAACAGAAAGTGGATCTCGTGATCATCGGTCCGGAAACGCCACTTGAAGCAGGGATTACTGATTATTTGACAAGAGAAGGTTTAAACGTATTTGGCCCGAATCAAAATGCAGCCATTTTAGAAGGTAGCAAATCGTTTTCCAAAATGATGATGGAAAAGTACGACATTCCAACGGCCCGTTATCAGTCTTTTGAAGACTATGATGCAGCGAAAGCATACATTGAGCAAGAGGGTGCACCGATTGTATTAAAAGCAGACGGTCTTGCCGCAGGGAAGGGTGTCACGGTAGCGATGACGCTTGATGAAGCACTTGCGTCTCTTGAGGATATGATGCTGGATAAAAAGTTTGGAGATGCGTCTGCACGTGTTGTCGTTGAGCAATATTTGCAAGGGGAAGAATATTCCCTGATGGCTTTTGTTCATGGTGAAAACGTCTATCCAATGGAAGCCGCGCAAGATCATAAGCGTGCGTTTGATAATGATGAAGGCCCGAACACAGGCGGAATGGGTGCATATTCGCCAGTACCGCATATTTCGCAGGCTATTAATGATCAATCGGTTGAAAAAATTATTCGTCCGATCGCAAAAGGCATGGTTCAGGAAGGGCGCTCCTTTACGGGCATCATTTTTGCCGGTCTTATGCTGACGGAAGAAGGACCAAAAACGATTGAATTTAATGCTCGTTTCGGTGATCCGGAAACGCAGGTTGTGCTGCCACGTCTTGAAAATGATCTAATACAGGTTATGCTCGATGTATTAGATGGAAAAGATCCTGAGCTATCGTGGAAAGACGAAGCTGTTTTAGGCATTGTCCTTGCTGCCAAAGGCTATCCAGAAGCATACGAAAAAGGCAATGAAGTGAAAGGGCTTAATAACATTGAGTCTGCATCCGTTATTCACGCCGGCACGTATACAGAAGGAGACGGTATCATCCGTGCAAATGGCGGACGCGTCCTGCTTGTGACAGGAAGCGGAGCAAATCCGGCCGAAGCACAGAAAAAAGCATATGTAAAAATGAAGAACATTGATACCGAAAATTTCTTTTATCGCAGCGATATAGGTAGCCGTGCTATTTCAAAAGCGGGTTTGTAAAAAGAGTAACTGTCTCATTTGAGACAGTTTTTTTGTGTGAAATCGGGACTATATAAAAGAGGTTTTTAATAAAATGTCCCAATTAAAGGCGATATGCAAGTTTCTTGCCAAAGTGTCAAATTTTCTTCACAATTTTAGCTTTTCTTTAGTGCGTCAGCATGTGATATATGATAAGATGATGGCAATCACACGATTTGAAAGCGATGTCATTTTGAGAGGGAAGATTATCATGTCTGATTTAAAACATAGATGGAAAAATAAACAGCTGCGTGAACAGGTCGCCGTTCTTAATCTTGAAAAAGCACCAACACTTGTTTTGCAAAATGCCCGTTACTTGCATTCGACGTTAAAACGATGGATGAACGGGAATATTTGGATATATGAAAATCGTATTGTCTATATCGGTGATGAAATGCCTTCGTCAGCTGATGAGGTTTTCGACTGTACTGGAAAAACGGTTGTACCAGGCTATATAGAGCCTCACGTTCACCCTTTTATGCTATATAACCCGAAGACGTTTGCTGAATATGCTGCTAAACGTGGAACAACGACACTCATTAATGATAACCTAATGCTGCTGCTGACACTTGAAGAAAAGAAAGCGTTTTCTTTAATTGATGAACTAGATCGTCAGCCGGTGTCGATGTACTGGTGGTGCCGGTATGATGCACAGACGGAGCCTGATAATGAAGATGATATTTTTGCAAACGGTGCGATTAATTCTTGGCTTGAGCATGATAGTGTCATTCAAGGTGGCGAATTAACAGGGTGGCCGAAGCTTTTAGACGGCGATGATATGATGCTGTACTGGATGCAGGAAACGAAAGGAATGAAAAAACGGATCGAAGGCCATTTTCCAGGTGCTTCTGAAAAAACATTAACGAAAATGACGTTATTCGGTGCAGACGGCGATCATGAATCTATGAGCGGAGAAGATGTACGTAAGCGGCTCATGAATGGAATGATGGTGACGCTTCGCCATTCATCGATTCGTCCGGATCTTGAAAAATTGTTGACCGAAATGAAAGAAATGGACCTTGATCAATATGATATGATGATGTTCACAACAGATGGATCGTCACCATCGTTTTATGAAGATGGAATTATTGATAAAATGATCAAAATTGCCATCGACTATGGTGTCCCACCGATTGAGGCCTATCATATAGCATCTTATAATGCGGCTCGCTACTATCGGATAGAGCATTTGCACGGTATGATTGCACCAGGGCGGATGGCGAGTGTCAATATTTTAACAGATGAATTTCATCCGAATCCGGAAGCGGTTTTGTCAAATGGAATCTGGGTCAAAAAAAGCGGAATGAATACATCTCCATTCCATAATGTTCAGTGGCAGCAGTTCGGTCATACGAAAATGCGCTTTAATTGGCAATTGAATGAAGATGATTTGCAGTTTTCAATGCCATTCGGAATTGAAATGGTCAATAATGTTATTACGAAACCATGTCATGTAATAAAAGATGTGGTAGGCGAGAACTTCTATATGGAGGAAGATCAAAATTATTTAGTACTCCTTGACTATGAAGGGAAGTGGCGTATAAACACGACGATTAAAGGCTTTGCGACGAATGTGCAGGGGTTTGCTTCTTCTTTTTCAAGTACTGAGGATATCGTGTTAATTGGAACAGAAAAAGAGGAAATGCATCGGGCATTTGAACGGATGCAAGAGATTGGCGGGGGTATTGTTCTTGCGGAAAATGGGGAAATCCTTCACGAAATTCCGCTTCCATTGTCCGGCATTATGTCCGATCAGCCGTTTGAGACAGTAATTGAGCAAGAACGGAAATTAAAAGAATTGCTATCACAGCGCGGATATCAATTTGATGATCCCATTTATACATTATTATTTTTAACATCGACTCATCTTCCATATATTCGGATTACATCGCAAGGCATGTATGACGTTATGAAAAAAACGGTACTCTTTCCGACGATAATGCGTTAAAATGGTAAAGTGAAAACTGTTTTTGGAGTGTCGATATGAAAAAAAAATGGATTACATTGGCAGCTGTATCTATATTGCTTAGCAGCTGTGCAAGTTCACAGTCTGTCAATAAGAGCGAACGAACTGAAATAAATCCGCTTAACGGTGTAGAGTCAGTGGATACTGATCGGCGCGCGATAGCAGTCGTCATCAGCAATTCTACAGAAGCACGTCCGCAGACGGCGTTAGAAGATGCAGATATTGTATATGAAATGTTGGCAGAAGGGAATATTACCCGATTTTTGGCCATTTATCAAAGTGAGTATCCTGAATTTGCCGGTCCAGTTCGCAGTGCGCGTGACTATTTTGTTGAAATAGCTATGGGTTACGATGCACTATTTTTAGCGCATGGGTACAGTCCTGAAGCGAAAGAGATGCTATTTGCTGGGAAAGTTGATCAACTAAACGGCATTCAGCACGACGGCGATGTCTTTAAACGTGATGCATCTAGGCAGGCACCTCACAATTCATATGTATATTTCGATAAAGTGTTGGATATGGCAAAAGAAAAAGAGTACGATATGGATTCTGCACCAGCACGACTTTCTTTTTTGACAAAGAAGGAAGAAGAATCATTGAACGGAGAGCCTGCTTCAAACGTCGTTGTTCATTCATCGAAAAATGAATCATTCGATGCCACATATGAGTATGATAAAGAATCGGAATCGTATTCTCGTACAATAGGCGGTGTAGAGATAAAGGCTGACAATATTTTCATCATCGAAGCGGACCATCGTGTCGTTGATGCAAAGGGCCGGCTTGATATTAATCTTACATCGGGCGGAGATGCCTTTTTAATTCAAAAAGGCATCAAGAATATGGTCAAGTGGCAAAATAAAAATGGACAGATTGTACCGTATAAAGAAAGTGGTGCGGCCTTGAAAACAGGACAGACGTGGGTTCACGTTGTACCTGTCTTAAGAGGACTGAATAGAGCAGTTGATGTGGAAAATGAAGGTGAAGGGAATGGAAGTTGATTATGCAGATAGATAAACTGCGTGGAAAAGCGCTCGACCAGCTGTTTCAAGCGGTTCTCTCGCTTCGTGATATGGAAGAATGTTATCGCTTTTTTGACGATTTGTGTACGGTTAATGAAATACAATCCCTTGCACAGCGTTTAGAAGTAGCGCGCATGCTTCAAGAAGGAAGAACATATCATAAAATCGAAACCGAAACCGGCGCCTCAACAGCCACTATTTCACGTGTGAAACGCTGTCTAAACTATGGCAACGATGGATATGAATTCGTCTTAAAACGCGTTTATGAAAAAGAAAAGTAATAATAACAAAGCTGTCTCTTTTCGGAGAGACGGCTTTTTTTTATAGATGGAAAAGGGATGAATGTTCATAGAAGACGAGATCTCGTCTCTCTAAAGGGAATTTGTTTATTCCGTATTAACGGGCAGTAAGACCCCCGCTTTATTCAAGACTTCGAAAAGAAAAGAAGGATAAGAGGGGGATCAACTGCCGGTAAAAGCCCGATTGGTTCGGGCCAGGATGAAGCCGGTCACTCAGGTAATGCCGCAGGACGCGGCGTTCTTTACCTGAGTTCCAGTTTATTCAGTGGGGTTAAGCGGAACGCAGACTAAGATCGTCACGTCCTGTGACAACGTCTGCATGATTCACATCCTGTGAACCTAACCCCGACTGAATGAAGTTTCACTTTATAATAAATGAAGTTTACTTACGAAGGCGAACTCTGCTTTTCGATGTTATAATATGAAGTTGTAACGCAATGATTGGAGGTTTCTGCGCATGTATGATGTTCATGAATGGCGGCATGTGTTTAAATTAGACCCGAATAAAGAGATTGATGATGAGTTGCTTGAACGTGTGTGTGAGTCCGGAACTGATGCGGTTGTTGTTGGTGGTTCGGACGGTGTAACGCTTGAAAATGTACTTGATTTACTAGTGCGTGTGCGTCGTTATCCGGTGCCCTGTGTACTGGAAGTATCATCAATTGAGATGGTGACGCCGGGTTTTGATTTATATTTTATTCCAACTGTCTTAAACAGTGCGGATGCCAACTGGATTACTGGACTTCATTATGAAGCGATGAAAGAGTATGGTGAACTGATGAATCCGGACGAACTTGTTGTTGAAGGCTATTGCATTGCCAATCTAGACAGTAAAGCGGCAAAATTAACAGGAGTTCAAATGAAATTGGATGTAGACGATGTTACTGCGTATGCCCGCATGGCCGGCCAGTTATTGAAGCTGCCGGTATTCTATCTTGAATATAGCGGCATGTATGGCGATATAGAAGCTGTTCAAAAGGCGGCAAATATTTTGCGTGATTCAGATACGACATTTATATATGGCGGGGGGATCCAAACCGCAGAGCAGGCGAAAGAAATTGGACAGTATGCGGATGTCATCGTCGTCGGCAACGCAATTTACGAATATCCAGAAGAATCATTAAAAACCGTCGCAGCAGTTAAATAATAGTATATAATAAAGAACAAACGTTCCGAATGGTGGTGGCAGTATGCAGTTTTTAACAGATCGATTATTGAAGGGCTTAAATCCAGAACAGCAGGAAGCCGTTAAAACAACAGAAGGACCGCTTTTAATTATGGCGGGTGCCGGCTCGGGTAAAACACGCGTCTTGACACATAGGATTGCGTACTTAATTGTAGAAAAAGAAGTAAATCCATATAATATTCTTGCGCTGACATTTACAAATAAAGCGGCGCGCGAAATGAAAGATCGTATTGGAGCGCTGCTCGGCGGTGTATCAGAAGAGATCTGGATGTCAACATTTCACTCGATGTGCGTACGTATTTTGCGCCGTGATATTGACCGGATCGGCTATAGCCGGAATTTTACGATTTTAGACACAGCGGATCAATTATCGGTATTGAAGAGTATTTTAAAAGACCAGAACATTGACCCGAAAAAATTTGATCCGCGCGCTTTGCTGGGGGCTATTAGTTCATCGAAAAATATACTTATTGACGCAGCTTCTTTTGCAAGACAGCAAGGTGGGTATCAGGATAAAGTAACGTCTGACGTGTATGCAGAATATGAAAAGCGTTTGAAAAAAAACCAAGCGCTTGATTTTGACGATTTAATTATGTTGACGATTCGCCTGTTTGAGCGTGTGCCGGAAGTACTCGAATTTTATCAGCGGAAATTTCAATACATTCATGTCGATGAGTATCAAGATACAAATAAATCCCAATATACACTTGTGAAATTACTGGCGAGCCGTTTTCAAAATTTATGCGTCGTCGGTGACAGTGATCAGAGTATATATCGCTGGCGGGGCGCGGATATTGCGAATATTTTATCATTTGAAAAAGATTATCCGCATGCGAAAGCCATTTTTCTTGAGCAAAATTATCGCTCGACGAAACGGATTTTGCAGGCAGCAAATGAAGTGATTGAAAATAATTCAAATCGGAAGCCGAAGAAGCTCTGGACGGAAAATTCAGATGGCAAAAAAATCGCTTATTTTCGTGCAGACAGTGAGCGGACGGAAGCAGAATTTGTTGCTCGGAAAATAAAAGATATAGGTGCAGCAGGAAGGAAATTGTCCGAATTTGCAGTGCTGTACCGGACGAATGCTCAGTCACGTCTTATTGAAGAAACGCTTATGAAGTCGAATATTGACTATACAATCGTCGGCGGTATTAAGTTCTATGACCGAAAAGAGATTAAAGACTTACTTGGATATTTGCGTCTTATTGCAAATCCGGATGATGATATTAGCCTTTCGCGTGTTATTAATGTACCGAAGCGAGGGCTTGGATCGACGTCGCTTGATAAAATTGCCCGCTACGCGCAAGAACATGATATTTCGATGTATAAGGCCCTTTCAGAAGTGGATTTTATAGGGCTTAGTGGAAAAGCAGCAAATGCCGCGGCTAGTTTTCGTGACATCATTAATATCTACACACAGCAGCAAGAGTATTTGTCAGTTTCGGAGCTTGTAGAACAAGTTATTGATCGTACCGGCTACGTGGACATGTTAGCAGCGGAGAAAACAATTGAATCACAGACGAGAATTGAGAACATTGAAGAGTTTTTGTCTGTTACAAAAGCGTTTGAAGAATCAAGCGAAGATAAAACGCTCGTTGCTTTTTTGACGGATCTCGCCCTCGTCGCAGATATAGACAAGCTTGGCAAAGAAGAAGAATCAACGGAATCTGTCGTGCTTATGACACTTCATTCTGCGAAAGGACTCGAGTTTCCAATCGTCTTTTTAATCGGTATGGAAGAAGGTGTCTTTCCCCATAGCCGCTCAATAATGGAAGAAGAAGAAATGGAAGAAGAAAGAAGATTGGCGTATGTTGGGATTACCAGAGCTGAAAATGAGCTGTACATGACGAATGCCGAAATGCGGACACTGTATGGCCGGACGAATATGAATCCGGTATCCCGCTTTATTAGCGAAATTTCGGAAGAGCTGCTTGAATCTGAAAACCCAAAACGACAGGCCAAAAAACCAGCCTCATTTGGACAGAAGAGCCGCCCTGTTATGCGTCCGCAACCGAATGAGGCTGCTCAGTTAAACTGGAAAGTGGGCGATAAAGCAATGCATAAAAAGTGGGGAATAGGCACCGTCGTGTCGGTGAAAGGAAGCGGCGACAGTACAGAACTCGATATTGCATTTCCAAGTCCAACAGGCATTAAACGGCTACTAGCTCAATTTGCACCAATCGAAAAAGCGTAATAGAAAGGACGACGAGTATGGATGTAAAAGCGGCTGAACAGCGTGTACAGGAACTTCATGATACATTAAATAAATATAGCTACGAATATTATGTGATCGACCGACCGACCGTTCCTGATTCAGAATATGATCGGCTTTTAAAAGAGTTGTCTACTATTGAATCAGAGTACCCTCAGTTGCAAACACCGGATTCACCGACGCAGCGTGTAGGCGGTGCAGTGCTTGATGCGTTTCAGAAAGTGCGTCATGATGTGCCGATGTTAAGTCTTGGCAATGCATTCGATGAAGCAGACCTGCATGATTTTGACCGGCGTGTCAGCCAGTCGATTGGTGATGCTGCTTATTCATACGTATGTGAATTGAAAATTGATGGTCTTGCGGTAGCGCTGAAGTATGAGGATGGCTTGTTTGTACAAGGGGCGACGCGCGGCGATGGGACGACGGGTGAAGATATTACGGCTAATTTAAAAACGATTCATTCCATCCCGCTTCGTCTGAAAAAGCCGTATACAATAGAAGTACGTGGTGAAGCATTCATGCCGAAGCAGTCGTTTATCGCACTTAATTGCATTCGAGATGAGCGCGGTGAAGAACCATTCGCTAATCCACGTAACGCAGCAGCGGGATCACTGCGCCAGCTCGATCCACGTATTGCGGCCCAACGCAACTTGGACATTTATCTTTACAGTATTGGAAACCCGGAAGCAATCGATGCGGAATCTCATAGTGAAGGGCTTGATTTGTTAGATTCTCTGGGATTTAAAACAAATAAAGAACGCCAAGTATGTAAAACGATTGAAGATGTTATTGACTATGTGAAAAGGCAGTCGGAAAAGCGGATGGACCTGCCTTATGAAATTGATGGGATTGTCGTCAAAGTGAATTCACTCAGCCAGCAAGACGAGCTTGGTTTTACGGCGAAAAGTCCCCGCTGGGCAATCGCTTATAAATTTCCGGCTGAAGAAGTCGTCACAAAGTTGACTGGTATCATGTTAAGTGTCGGAAGAACAGGTGTTGTGACACCGACAGGAGTACTACAGCCGGTACATATTGCTGGAACGACAGTTGGACGCGCATCGCTTCATAACGAAGATTTAATTCGCGAAAAAGATATTCGCATTGGCGATATGGTTGTTGTGAAAAAAGCAGGGGATATTATTCCAGAAGTCGTCAGTGTTTTGCTAGACCGCCGTACAGGCGAAGAAGAGGAGTTTCACATGCCGGCCGAATGTCCGGAATGCAGCAGCGAACTTGTTCGGCTAGAGGAAGAAGTGGCGCTACGTTGTATCAATCCGCAATGTCCAGCGCAAATTCGTGAAGGAATGAATCATTTTGTTGCACGTAACGCAATGAATATTGACGGTTTAGGTGAAAAAGTCATTGCCCTGCTTTATCGTGAAAATCTAATTAAAGACGTCGCAGATTTGTATACTTTAGAAAAAGAGGCTCTCATTCAGCTTGAACGAATGGGGGAGAAGTCAGCTGATAATTTACTGGCAGCAATCGAATTGTCCAAACAAAATTCACTTGAACGATTATTGTTTGGACTGGGTATCCGCCATGTTGGAGCCAAAGCAGCGAAAACGCTCGCAATGGAATTTGGCACAATCGATCGATTAAAAGAAGCATCTGAAGAAGATTTGACAGCGATTCATGAAATTGGCAGTAAGATGGCTGATGCGATCGTTCTGTATTTTGAACAGCCAGAAGTAGCGGAATTAATCGAGAAATTGAAGACAGCTGGTGTTAACATGACGTACGATGGACCAATGCGGGTTCAAGTGGCAGAAGGGGATTCGCCGTTTGCAGGAAAGACTGTCGTCTTGACAGGCAAACTTGAGCAGCTGACACGAAACGAAGCGAAAGAGCGGATTGAAGCGCTTGGGGGTAATGTTGCAGGAAGCGTCAGCAAAAAAACAGACCTTGTCATCGCCGGTGCAGAAGCTGGTTCAAAGCTTGAAAAAGCAGAAAAATTCGGTGTGGATGTCTGGAACGAACAACAATTAATGGATGAACTTATGAAATAAGAGGTGGCTTTTTTGAAGGTGAAATGGATTCTCACAGCAATGTCCGCTATACTGCTCATAACAGGATGTGCACCGGCTTTGCAAAATAAAGATGAAGTGACACAGGGAAATGGTGAAGAGCAGACAGCCATTATTCCGAGCTATCAAATTTCGGAAAACTTTTACCGAACGCTCGTGCCCTTTGAAGAGGGAAAGGCTCGTGGGATGATTGTGTCTAATTTAAATACTCGCTATGATATCGTTGAATTTGAAACGGGGCTAATGAGGATTGCACAAGAAAATTTTTCACCGAAGACGCATTTCTTTCGTGATGGACAAACGCTTGAAGCGGATGTTGTTCGCTCATGGCTGAGACGGAAATATACAGATGCTCAGCTGGCAGAAAAAGAAATGACAGCAGAAGAAAATTTGGGACTGAATCCGATTGATACGGGTGAGGGCTCTGTGGATGAACGAAATGAACGGGCACCGATTTATTTGGCACATATTATGGAGCAAAATTATTTAACGAAAAAAGAAGATAATTCATTGCAACTGGACGGGATCGTCATCGGTCTTGCACTAAATTCGGTTCACTATTATCAAAAAGAACAATATGGTGCTGAGTATGAATTTACGATTCCAGATGAAACGATTGAAGAAGAAGGAAAGAAAATTGCCGCGCAAGTTGCCGCGCGTCTTCGGACGATGGACAAAACGAAAAATGTGCCAGTGACGATTGCATTATTTCAACAGGCACCGAAAAATTCGGTTACAGCAGGCAACTTTATTGCTTATACACACTTGGATGCAGGCAAAACAGAAACGAATGACTGGAAAAGTATTAACGAAGAATATGTTCTGTTTCCATCAACTGCAGCAGAAGAAGCACATCGAGATGATGCGACATATTTTTTGAACTTTAAGCAGGATATGGAGAAGTATTTTGATAACTTTAATGGGGTTATCGGCCGTGCGCTTTACAGCGGTGGTGAATTATCCAGTTTGAAAATTGAAATCCCAATTCAATTTTACGGAAAAGCAGAAACAATTGGATTTACACAGTTCGTAACCGGGCTTATTATGGATCATTTTCCGGCGTATGTGCCAATTGAAGTAAGCATTACGTCAATGAGTGGGGTGGAAGCGCTCATCGTCAAAGAAGCCAATGAAGAGGAACCCGACGTTCACATTTATGAATAAGAGGAGAAGCCTGATTTGACCAATTTCGTCAAATCAGGCTTTTTTTGACTGGTATAAAAATTGTATGAGGACAAATTTTCACATACAATAATTAAAAAGGGGATAAAGGGAGGGTGTGTATGGACGAGAATGTTTTACTGGCATTAGGTTTAACATTGTTTGCTGGAATGGCAACGGGTATAGGCAGTGCGCTGGCGTTTTTCACATCGCGTACCAATACGAAGTTTCTTGCCTGGTCACTCGGATTTTCAGCGGGTGTCATGATTTACGTATCAATGGTCGAAATATTTGTGAAAGCAAAAGATGCGTTAGTCGGGGAACATGGAGAATCAACAGGCTACTGGTTGACAGTTATCGGCTTTTTTAGTGGGATGGTTGTTATTGCGCTTATTGATCGATTCATTCCATCCGTTGGGAATCCCCATAATGTTAAAACAGTGGAAGAATTCCACATGGAACCGACACATGATGAATATGCACGCTTGAAAAAGATGGGGATCTTTACGGCAGTTGCGATTGCGATTCATAATTTTCCGGAAGGGATTGCGACGTTCGCTTCAACCATACAGGACCCGAATCTTGGCATCGCCATTGCAGTCGCTGTTGCAATTCATAATATCCCGGAAGGCATTGCGGTTGCTGTTCCTCTTTACTTTGCAACAGGCGACCGGAAAAAAGCGTTTAAGTGGTCCTTTTTATCGGGACTCTCTGAACCGATCGGGGCTCTCTTTGCCTGGCTCATTTTACTGCCCTATTTAACAGATACGATGTTTGGGATGATATTTGCTGGTGTAGCGGGGATCATGGTGTTTATTTCTCTTGATGAATTGCTGCCGGCCGCGCAAAAATACGATCAGACGCATCTTGCTATTTATGGTGTCGTCTCGGGAATGATTGTCATGGCTTTAAGTTTGCTACTCATAATGTAAAAGAGGAAAACATCTCAAAAGCTGATTACATCAGTATTTAAGATGTTTTTTGATTGAAGAAATCAGGAAGATCAACTGGCACCGGACACGGAACTGCCTTGAATTTCAAGGTGGTTTCTCTTTTTCTCTGAACAATTATGAATGAAAGATGAAATCATGGTAAAATAAAGTGAAACTTCATTTAATGGGGGGGGGTTCTTTCCCTACTGAATGAAAAGGAACTCGGGTAAAGAGCACCGAGTCCTGCGGCAATACTTGAGTGACCGGGCTTTAGCCGGCTCGAACGAATCGGGCTTTTACGGGCAATTGATCCCGCAGTGAATCCTTCATTTCTTTTCGAATTCTTGAAGGGGGATCTTACTGCCCGTTAAGGCGGGATAAACTTTGTGCAAACAAAAGAATGCCGATACTTTTTACGGAGGTGGATTACATTGACACGAATTTCTGAGGAGCAAGTACGACACGTAGCGCATCTGGCGCGACTGGCAGTAACGGATGAAGAAGTGCATAAATTTACAGAACAACTCGATGCGATTATTACATTTGCTGAGCAGCTAAATGAACTTGATACATCAAACGTTAAACCAACGTCACATGTTTTCAATATGAAAAATGTGCTTCGCGAAGATAAATCAGAGCTTGGACTTGATCGCGAAGACGTATTGAAAAATGCACCGGATCAGCAGGACGGACAAATCCGTGTACCATCTATTATCGAATAAGGAGGAGAGAGAGTGTCATTATTTGATCATAAACTGAATGAGATTCAGTCAATGTTACATAAAAAAGAAATCACTATACCGGACCTTGTTGATGAATCGTTTAAACGAATCGCAGCAATAGACGGAGATGTGAAAGCATTTTTAACGCTTGATGAAGAGAATGCCCGCAATCAAGCGAAAGAATTGCAGGAATCAGGCAAAACGGGGATTTTAAACGGCGTGCCAATTGGTGTGAAAGATAACATTGTTACAAAAGGTCTACGCACAACAGCGGCGAGCCAGATTCTTTATAATTTCGACCCGATTTATGATGCGACGGTTGTCAATAAACTGCGGGAAGCAGGCACAATTACAGTCGGTAAATTAAATATGGATGAATTTGCGATGGGATCTTCGACGGAAAACTCAAGCTACCAGAAAACACGTAATCCATGGAATCTAGATCGCGTGCCGGGTGGTTCGTCTGGTGGCTCTGCCGCATCTGTTGCAGCAGGTGAAGTACCGTTTTCACTCGGTTCCGATACAGGCGGATCGATTCGCCAGCCCGCTTCATTTTGTGGCGTTGTCGGCATGAAACCGACCTATGGCCGTGTATCCCGCTTTGGCTTAATCGCATTTGCATCATCGCTTGACCAGATTGGTCCGATTACACGCAATGTAGAAGATAATGCGCACTTGCTTGAAGCGATTGTCGGTGTTGATCCGTACGATACGACTTCAGCAAACGTGCCAGGTGAATCTTTTGCGAAAAACTTAACTGGAGATGTGAAGGGACTGCGCATTGCAGTGCCGAAAGAATATCTCGGTGAAGGGGTTTCAGAGGAAGTGAAGCAGTCTGTGTTAGCTGCTTTGAAAGTGCTAGAAGGACAAGGTGCTAGTTGGGAAGAAGTATCACTTCCACATTCGAAATATGGCGTCGCTACATACTATTTACTCGCGTCATCTGAAGCATCGTCCAACCTTGCCCGTTTTGACGGAATCCGTTATGGCTACCGTGCTGAAAATGCGGAGAACTTAATTGATTTATATAAAAAAACACGTGCAGAAGGCTTTGGCGACGAAGTAAAGCGTCGGATTATGCTGGGCACATTTGCATTAAGTTCGGGCTATTACGATGCATATTATAAAAAAGCACAGCAAGTACGCACGCTTATTAAAAAAGACTTTGAAGATGTCTTTGAAAACTATGATGTCATCATTGGACCAACAACGCCAACACCAGCCTTTAAAATCGGTGAAATCATTGACGATCCACTTACGATGTATGCGAATGATATTTTGACGATTCCGGTTAACTTAGCAGGCGTACCAGGTATTTCGGTTCCTTGTGGATTCTCTGATGGAATGCCGCTTGGTCTGCAAATTATCGGCCGTCATTTTGACGAAAAAACTGTTTACCGTGTCGCGCATGTGTATGAGCAGGCGACTGATTTTCATAAAGAAAAACCAGAGTTGTAAAGGAGGGTATAAGGTGGAATTTGAAACAGTTATCGGACTTGAAGTCCACGTTGAATTAAAAACCAATTCAAAAATCTTTTCATCGGCACCGGCCCATTTTGGTGCGGAACCAAATACAAATACAACGGTTATTGACCTAGGCTACCCGGGTGTTTTGCCGGTCATGAATGAAACGGCTGTTGAATATGCGATGAAAGCCGCAATGGCGATCAACTGTGAAATTGCCGAAGAATCCATCTGGGACCGTAAAAACTATTTTTACCCGGACAATCCGAAAGCGTATCAAGTCTCGCAAAATGACAAGCCAATTGGCGAACATGGCTGGGTTGAAATTGAAGTGAACGGCGAAACGAAACGAATCGGCATTACGCGTCTTCACTTAGAAGAAGATGCCGGTAAACTGACGCACGCAGGCAAGCACTCTTTATGTGATTATAACCGCCAAGGCACGCCGCTTGTTGAGATCGTATCTGAGCCGGATATTCGTTCACCGGAAGAAGCATATGCGTTTTTGGAAAAATTAAAAGCGATTATTCAATATACAGAAGTATCAGACTGTAAAATGGAAGAGGGATCGCTTCGCTGTGATGCGAACATATCCATCCGTCCATTTGGACAGAAAGAATTTGGTACGAGAACGGAATTGAAAAATTTAAACTCATTCAACTTTGTACGTAAAGGGCTCGAATATGAAGAAAAACGGCAAGCTGAAGTTATCTCATCAGGCGGAAAAGTCGATCAAGAAACACGCCGCTTTGATGAATCGACAGGCAAAACACTGCTCATGCGTGTGAAAGAAGGATCAGACGATTACCGTTACTTCCCGGAACCAGATCTTCTGCCGGTGTACATTGACGACGAGTGGAAAGAACGCGTTCGCTCGACTATTCCAGAGCTTCCAGATGCACGCAAAAAGCGGTATATGGACGAACTTGGACTTCCAGCCCACGATGCAAAAGTACTCACCATGTCAAAAGAAATTGCGGATTTCTTTGAAGCGACAGCCGCAGCCGGTGCCGGCGCAAAACTGGCATCTAACTGGTTAATGGGTGAAGTACCTGCATATTTGAATGCGGAAGGAAAAGAGCTGGCTGAAACAAAATTGACACCTGATAACCTAGCGGGTATGATTTCACTTCTTGAAAAAGGAACGATTTCATCCAAAATTGCCAAGACTGTTTTTAAAGAACTGATTGAAAACGGCGGTGATGCTGAAGAGATTGTAAAAGAAAAAGGATTGGTTCAAATTTCAGATGAATCCGCTCTTTTGAAATTCGTTAATGATGCGCTCGATGCGAACCCGCAGTCAATCGCAGACTTTAAAGACGGCAAGAAAAAAGCAATCGGCTTCCTTGTCGGCCAAATTATGAAAGCATCAAAAGGACAGGCAAATCCGCAGGCAATCAACAAATTGCTTGCAGAGGAAATTACTAAGCGATAATGTATAGACGGGGCCGCCGGTTATGTACCGGCGGTTTTGTTGAATTTTAAATCCCGACTTGACTTATAGGAAAAGATATATTAAATTATATATAACCAATAAAAATAATCGGAATTAAAAAAGGAGGAAATGATTATGAGAGAAGAGTATGCAGTCATGCCAGGAGCAGAGTCCTTTTACCTTGAAGGAAATGATATTGGAATTGTGCTTTCACACGGATTTATTGGCACACCACAAAGTGTTCGGGACGTAGCAGAAGCGCTGAATGAACGTGGATTCTCTGTTATTGCCCCGCGTTTAAAAGGACATGGGACACATCAAGAAGATATGGAACGCTGCACACACAAAGATTGGTATGAAAGCTACTCTCGCGCGTATCGTTTCCTTAAAAAACGCAATAAACGCATTTTCTTAATGGGGCAGTCAATGGGGGGAACGCTGACGCTCCAATTTGCGGCCGAGCATCATGAAATTGAAGGAATCATTACGATCAATGCCGCACTTACACTCCCATCACTTGAGTATTTACAGAACGATCCCGCACCGCGCTTTATTAAAGAAGGCGCGCCGGATATAAAAAAAGAGAACGTCTACGAGATTACGTATGAGGAAGCACCGGTTCAATCCATTCGTGAACTACAAAAGCTCATGGGGCTTGTACCGTCACTTTTGCATCGTATTCATGTGCCAGCATTATGCATCAAATCAGCTAAGGACAACGTTGTACCGCCTGAAAATACATCATTTATTTATCAGTCCATTTCATCATGCAAGAAACAAATTGTGACGTTACCGAATTCATATCATGTTGCAACGATGGATAACGATCAGCATACAATTGTCAGTGCCGTCGCCGATTTTGTCTTCGATCAAATTCGTTCTAAAGCGGTAGGATAAAGTGAAACTTCATTCAGTGGGGGGAGGTTCACAGGATGTGAATCATGCAGACGTTGTCACAGGACGTGACGATCTTAGTCTGCGTTCCGCTCCTCCCCCACCTATCCGTCTTTTCTTTCAGATATCTTGAAATGGGGATCTTACTGCCCGTTAATGCGCGATAAATAAAAAAGCTGTCCCGAGAGACTCCTTGAATTAGGAGTCTTGCTGGACAGCTTTTTCTTGTAATACAGTCGCAATCGTGTCGACTGCTTTTTCAATTTCTTCATCGGTGACGTTAAGCGGTGGAAGAAGGCGCAATACGTGTGTTCCTGCTGTTAAAATGAGCAATCCTTGTTCACGTGCTTTTGCCACAAACGGGCCGGCTTCTTTCGTCAGCTCGATGCCGACCATCAGGCCTTTCCCTTTTAACTGTTTAACGAAATCAACGTTGGAAAGAGCTTCTGTTAATAATCCATTCAGCTTATCGCCCTTTGCGGATACTTCTGCTAAAAATGAATCGTTGAAAATCGTGTTTAATGTTTCTTCTGCAGCGGCGAGAGCAACAGGATTACCTCCGAATGTCGAGCCGTGTGAACCGGCTGAAAAAGCGTCAGCGAGGGCGGCTTTTCCTACGATGGCACCGAGAGGAAAACCGTTCGCAATCCCTTTGGCAACAGAAATAATATCTGGATCAAGCCCAATATGCTGGAACGCAAACGCTTTGCCAGTCCGTCCGATGCCGGTTTGGATTTCATCAATGATCACAAGAGAACCATTTGCATGAGCCAGCTTTTCAACTTCAAGCAAAAAGTCTGTGTCACCTGAATTGATGCCGCCTTCGCCTTGGATGACTTCAAACATAACGGCTGCTGTATTTGAATCAAGCGCGGCCTTCAACGCCTTAATGTCGTTCATTCTCACGTATTCAAAAGATTCAAGCATCGGGCCAAAGCCGGTTTTAATTTTATCTTGTCCTGTTGCTGCCATCGTCGCAAATGTCCGTCCATGGAATGAATCGATAAACGTAATGATTTTTGTGCGGCCTGTTGATTTGCGGGCAAGTTTGATCGCGGCTTCATTTGCTTCCGCGCCGCTATTGCTGAAAAAGACAAGATCAAGGCCAGATGCATCAGTTAATTGCTTTGCGACATTTTCTTGTAATTCAATTTGAAATAAATTAGATGTATGCCAAAACTTTTCAAGCTGTTTTTCCACTGCTTTTTTTACATTGTCAGGTGTATGCCCAAGGTTGCATACACTAATCCCAGACGTGAAATCAAGGTATTCTTTGCCGTCTTTTGCAGTAAGATAAGCACCTTTCGCTTTTACAGGTGTTACATCCCAGCGCGCATATGTAGGGAATAAATGACTCAAATTGTCTCCTCCTCTTTATTAAACTGTGTGCCATGCCACCGGCCATCTTCGTAAAACGGTTTTTTACCTGACACGATGTGTACATGTTCACAGCTTTCAAGTGCTTTAAGGGCGGTTTGAACTTTCGGAATCATGCCGCCGCTTATCACGCCAGATTCAATTAGCTTCTTCGTTTCTAAACTTGTTAGAACGGGTACAAGCTGGCCATCGTCCAACACACCGTCTACATCTGTTACCATGAGCAAGTGATCAGCGGCAAGTGCGCGGGCTGCAGCACCTGCTGCGTGATCAGCGTTAACATTCAATACTGTACCGTTTGGGCCTTTCGCGATCGGTGTTAAAACAGGAAGAAGCCCCGCTTTTAAAATGAGTTCTAAAACCGTTTGATTGACAGATGTTACGTCACCGACAAAACCGAGATCGTCCTTGTTGATGAAATCGGCAGTAAGAATACCTTGATCACTTGACTGTAAGCCAATTGCGGCAATGCCATGTGCCTCTAGTAAGCGGACGAGCTTCCGGTTCATACTGCCAGACAAGACGAGTTCTGCCGCTTTGAGTACGTCTTGTGACGTTACACGAAGCCCGTTTTTAAACTCGCTTTTCACATTCATGTTTTCTAACATGGCGTTAATTTCTGGACCACCGCCGTGAACAAATACGATTTTGTATCCGTCTGCCAGCAGTGAGGTCATGCTTGAAAAAAAGCTGTCCGATAGCTCTTTTAACACACTGCCGCCGCATTTTACAACGACTGTTTTCATATAAATCATCCTTTCATTACGGATACATTGGGAAACCTTTGAGTCCCGATGCTTCGTCAAAATTAAACATCAAATTCGCATTTTGAATGGCCTGGCCAGCCGCACCTTTAACGAGGTTGTCGATGACCGAGACGATCACTAAACGATTGGTACGTGTGTCCACGTCAACAGAAATGTCACAGAAGTTCGAGCCAGCGACTTCTTTAATGCCAGGGAACTGTTTTGAAGGGCGGACGCGGACGAATGGATCATTTTTGTATGTTTCAACGTAAAGTGCGTACACTTCTTCAGTTGTCATAGCACTTGTGAGCGGGGCATACATCGTCGCCATAATCCCACGAGATACTGGAAGCAGGTGAGTCGAGAATGTAATGGGTGCAGTGTCTTTATTCCACCACGCTAATTGCTGTTCAATCTCTGGAATATGCTGGTGCTCATTCACTTTATAAATGCGGAAGTTATCATTCATTTCTGCGAAGTGAACGAGTGGTGATAATCCTCGTCCAGCACCGGATACACCTGATTTTGCATCAATGACAATGTTTTTCATATCGATTAAATTATTTTTTACTACGGGTGCAAGTCCTAACAGTGCCGCTGTTGGAAAGCATCCCGGGTTTGAGAGTACTTTCGCCGTTTTTACATTTTCACGGTTCCATTCTGTCAATCCGTATACTGCATCTGCAATAAATGCTCTGTCAGCAGGCTCTTTTTTGTACCACTTTTTATAATCATCTGTTTCTTTCAGGCGAAGATCACCGGATAAATCAACGACTTTTGCATGACCACCGGCAAGTTGAGGTGCAAGTTCAGTAGCAATACCTGATGGCACCGCTAAAAAGACAACATCTGACGTTTCTTTAATGGCGACTGGATCAATTTTTGTCAGAGGAAGTGGGCAAATTTCTGCTAAGTGTGGATAATCTTCTGTTACGGGAACATTTTCTTTGCTCGATGAATAAATTGCCTGCAATTCAAAATCAGGATGATTGGATAAAAGACGTATAAGTTCAATGCCTCCATAGCCGGAAGCGCCGATAACTGATGCTTTCATATGTAAACTCCTTTGAATTTTTATTTATAATTATTCATAAATATTAATATCTATTCTTCTATTATAAAATTGCTCTCTCTTTAAATCAACCGATTTTGTCAAATGAGTAGTTTTTGTGCATAATGGAATCAGGGAATGGCTAGAAAATCAGCAACGGAGGAATAAAATGGATTTAAATAACTGGTTTGAAAAAGGGTTAACGCCCGAACAATATATAGAAAAAATGTCAACGCATCAGGAAAACTTGCTTCACGTATTGAAAAGGTTTCATCTGTCCGGCGATGAAGCTCCCCTTATGAATAAACTGAGGGAAGCAAATTGGCGTACTATTGTCATCACTGAAGATTGGTGTGGCGATGCGATGATGAATGTACCGATTTTGCTGGCACTTGCAAAAGCTGCTGATATGGATGTTCGGATGCTTCATCGTGATGAGAATTTGGAATTGATCGATCACTATTTAACAAACGGTACGTCTCGTTCTATTCCCATTTTTATTTTCATCGATGAAGAAGGTGAAGAGCAGGCTGTATGGGGTCCGCGTGCACCAGCTGTGCAGGAAATGGTAACGAATTATCGATCATCTTTGCCTCCGCGTGAACACGCTGATTTTGACGAAAAAAGCCGTGAAATGATGAGCAAGCTGACGGAATCGTATCGGACGGACGAGGCGCTTTGGCAGGAAGTGTATAGTAGTTTGAAGACGACGATTACGGAACGATTATATTAATGAGAGAAAGACTGGGATAAAGATGACGAAAAGAGCACGAATTATTTACAATCCAACATCTGGCCGAGAGTTGTTCCGTAAGCATTTGCCGGAAACACTTGAGAAGTTAGAGTGTGCCGGTTATGAAACATCTGCTCACGCGACAACGAGTGAAGGCGATGCAACAAAAGCGGCGCGTCTCGCGGTTGAACGAGGTTTTGATGTGGTCATTGCGGCTGGCGGTGACGGTACATTAAATGAAGTTGTAAACGGGCTTGCTGGACACGAATTTCGACCAAAATTCGGTGTGCTTCCGATGGGAACGACAAATGATTTCGCTCGTGCATTGCATATTCCGCGTGATATTCAAGGCGCAGTGGATGTTATTACGGCAGGTGAAACTATTCCTGTTGATGTCGGCCGAATGAATGAGCGGTTTTTTATTAATATTGCCGGCGGCGGACGCTTGACGGAGCTGACATATGAAGTACCAAGCAAGTTAAAAACAATGCTTGGACAGCTGGCGTATTATTTAAAAGGGATTGAAATGCTTCCGTCTATTAAACCGACCAATGTGACGATCGAATATGACGGACAAGTGTTTGAAGGGGAATCTCTTCTTTTTTTAATCGGTTTAACAAACTCAGTCGGTGGCTTTGAAAAGTTGGCACCAGATTCGTCTGTTAATGACGGGATGTTCACATTGCTCATATTGAAAAAAACGAATCTAGCCGAATTTATTCGTATTGTCAGCCTTGCGCTGCGGGGAGAACATTTAAATGATCCTCATGTCATATACACGAAAGCAAAGCATATTACCGTTCATTCACATGATAAAATACTTGTAAATTTAGATGGGGAACTGGGTGGGGAAATTCCAGCTGAATTTGAAAATTTATACCGCCATCTAGATGTATTCGCACCTGTGGAAAAATTGCGGCCACAAGATCGAATTTATTAATGATTAACTGTTTCGAAAATCAGGCTCTCTGGTTTTTGAAACAGTTTTTTTTATTTAAAAAATCTTTTGTTTCCCAAAATAAGTGGTATGATAAATTAGTTACCTAGGTAATTAAAGTAGGAGGGAATTATGGAAACGCATCAATTATTTCATACGATTCACCAGTTATCGCGTGAATTGGCGAAGCAGGCGAATCATACATTACAGCCGTTCGGTCTTTATACGGCGCAGTGGTCTGTCCTGTTTGTATTAAAGGAAAAAGGGAAAATGACTCAAACAGAGCTGTGCGATTATCTTGCCGTAGAGGCTCCACCAATGACAAGAACGATCCAGCGTTTAATGAAACAAGGATATGTCAAGCAAGTGAAGGGAGAAGACCGCCGCGTCAAAATTATTGAGATGACGGAACAGTCAAAAGCTATATATCCGGAGTGGGAAGCAGCCATTCTTCAAATGAATGACCGGCTGCTTACGGGGGTACCTGATGAACAGCGAGAGCATATGAAGCAATTATTGTCATCTTGTTTAATGAATGTGAAAGAGAATGCGCAAAAGGGGAAGCTGCATGAATAAAACAAAATTATGGACAAAAGATTTTATAGGGGTATCAGCAGGGAATTTTTTCTTATTTATGACGTTTTATTTTTTACTCGTGACGCTCCCTGTCTACATTTTGCAAGGGCAAGGTGGAACAGAAGCACAGGCCGGTCTTGTCACAACAGTTTTTTTAATAGCAGCGATTTTGATCCGTCCTTTTGCCGGTCAATGGATTGGAATGTTCGGACGAAAAAAGGTGTTCGTCACGTCGCTGTTTCTTTATCTTGTTACGATGATTTTGTATTTAGTTGCGACTAACTTTAATGCGCTGCTTGCCCTGCGTTTTTTTCAGGGAAGTAGTTTCGGGATGGCGACAACAGCGGCAGGTGCGATCGTCGCGAATATTATACCCGATTCAAGGCGTGGAGAAGGGATGGGTTATTTTGTCTTATCGAACAATCTGGCGATGGCGATCGGACCGTTTGCTGGTTTGACGCTATTTAATGGTTGGGGCATGAGCGCCGCCTATATTGCCTGCATCGTTATTTCTGTTATAGCATTCATCATCGGGTTAAGTTTGGTGGCAGATCATTCAGGTTCTGCCCGTTTAGGTTCTATGTTTCGTTTAAAATTACATCCGAAACATTTATTTGAAAAGTCGGCGCTGCCGATTGCTTTGACAGGCGCTTTTTTCTCAGTAGGATATGCGTCCATATTATCGTTCGTACCAGTATATGCAGAGGAACTGAATATCGACGGAATGGCTAGTTATTTCTTTATCGTGTACGCGGTGCTACTTGTGCTTTCACGTCCATTCACAGGACGCTGGTTTGACCAGTACGGTGAGAATATCATCATTATCCCATCGATTATCTTATTTGCGGTCGGTCTTATCGTGCTCAGTCTAGCGGATGGAGCCGTTCTTTATTTCGTAGCAGCGGGTATGATTGGCATCGGCTGGGGCACCTTGTTTCCGAGTTTTCAAACGATTGCCATTGCTAGGGCACGGCCTGAAAGAAAAGCAACGGCGACTGCTACTTTTCTTTCTTTTTACGATTTTGGTATTGGAGTGGGGGCAGTCGTGATTGGCGCCGCTGTAGCTGGTATGGGGTTTAAAACGGTGTATGCATCACTCGCTGTGTATGTACTTATCGGCATACTCGTTTATATGACAGCGGCGAAAACGAAGAAGGAAAAACATCACAGCCTGTCACTTTAGGAGTTGTTTTGCACTATAAGGCCTAGAGACAGGAGTTTCAGATTTACAACGTTAAAGAAATTCTAATATTAAAAAGCCTAATCTCTCAATATTAAAGTTGAGAAATTAAGCTTTTTAATTGTCCGTTATTTATTATGATTTAAAAACGTTATTATCTGTTCTGATTAATAGTCAATTTCCATGACTTTATTATTTTAAGTGAAATGTTTTCTAACCGCATCCTTTAACCATTTCGCTGTCAATGTCTCTGCACTTAACATTTCCTCTGGTGTACCTTCTAATATAATTTGTCCACCTTGTTTACCTCCTCCTGAACCCAATTCTATTACCCAATCGCCCGCCGCTATAAAGTTTAAATTGTGTTCGATTATTATGACAGAATTCCCTCTGTTTACGAGGTTTTGAAATACGTCTAAGAGTTTTTCATTATCTTCTGTGTGTAGCCCTAAGGACGGCTCGTCTATTAGGTAGATTTGTCCTTCTTTTTGTAAGTGGCTTGCGAGTTTTAGACGCTGGACTTCTCCTCCGCTCAGAGAACTTGTCGTCTGTCCCAACGTCAAGTACCCTAATCCTACGTCTTTTAGCGTATGCACTCTTTTTATGATTTTAGGTATTTTAAAATAATGAATAGCCTCGTCTATTGTTAAATCTAAAATCTCTACTATATTTTTATCTTGATATCGATAGGACAATGCTTCGTCTGAATATCTCGTACCGTCACATGCTTCACAAGCAATTGTCACTGGATCTGCAAATGCTACGTCTGGTGTTAGGACTCCTTTTCCTTTACATATAGGACATGCTCCTAGGGAGTTAAAGCTGAACAAACCTGCTGATTGTCCCGTTTCTTTTGAAAATGTTGCGCGAATATCATCCATTATTCCCATATATGTAGCTAGGGTTGAACGATTAGAGATTCCTATGCCGCCTTGCCCTACCATTATGGTTTCTGGATATTTTTCTGTGAACGCTTCCAACATTAAGGAGCTTTTACCTGAACCTGATACTCCACATATAGAGACTAAGACATTTTTGGGAATATTTACGCTTATATTTTTTAAGTTATTGTTGCTTGCTCTGTTTATTGTAAAATAACTTTTTATATCCCTTGGATTTTTATTTATTGTTAGCTTATGGTTTAGGGCTGTTGCGGTGGGAGAGTTTTTTAGTCCTTCTAATGTTCCTTG
The DNA here is from genome assembly GCF_001906925.1 of Domibacillus mangrovi. Taxonomy (GTDB): domain Bacteria; phylum Bacillota; class Bacilli; order Bacillales; family Domibacillaceae; genus Domibacillus; species Domibacillus mangrovi. The sequence continues at coordinate 165,515 of NZ_MRWQ01000010.1, read as the reverse complement.
ATAGACAACTTCTCCTCCATTTACACCTGCTCCTGGTCCCATTTCTATTATTTCATCCGCTACTTTTATTACTGATAGATTGTGTTCGATTACGATTACAGTATTATGTTGGTCTTTTAGCCTTTTTAGCATTTGTATTAACATATCGACTTCTTCTGGATGGAGTCCCGCACTTGGTTCGTCGAAAATGTATGTAATATTGTTTAGACTGCTTCCTAAATGACGAGCGATTTTTACCCTTTGAGCTTCGCCACTGGACAAGGTGCCCATTTTTCTTGATAGACTCAAATATCCTAGTCCCATGTCGACTAGCTGTTTTACATGTGGGATTGCTTGTTGTGCGATAGATTCTCCCATAGGATCTTTTATGTTCTTTAGTTCTTCTAGTATTTCTGGAAGCTCTAATTGATCATATTCTGCGATATTTAGGCCATTTATTCTGCACTCTAATACTTTTGGGTTTAGACCTGAACCTTGGCAGGTTGGGCATAAGAATCGAGTTGACACTGCTAAGACGTTATCTTGGGAGACTTCTTTTAGCTTTGAGATATCTCTATTGATATAAAGACGCGTAAATCTGGGCAATAACCCATCCCACTCATGATCTTGAGGTCCGTTTTTTGTGTGAAATGGCGCATAGACTCTTTCACCTTCTCGGGGACCATATAATAGTAGGTGAAGCTCTTCTTCGGAGTAGTCCTTTATACGTTTATCTGGATTGAATAATCCGCCGGTCATCATCCATCTACCTTGCCAACCTGAAGGCGATAATGGCTTAAATTTCACTGCATAATCTCGCAGTGACTTATCGTAATCGATCATCTTATTTTGGTCTGGCGCAATTACCTCACCATATCCACCACATTCTGGACATCTGCCAAAGGAACTTTGGCTCGAAAACTCGTTGGCAAAACCGATTGATGGATTTCCTACTCTTGAAAATAATAATCTAATTAACGGATTTATATCCATGTAGGTGCCAACTGTTGAGCGGGAATTGCCCCCTATAGGTCTTTGCTCTACTACTATAACCGGGCTTAAGTTTTGCATAAGATCGGCGTGGGGTCTTTCGTATCTTGGCATTTGATTTCTGACATAGAGAGGATAGTTCAAAGTCATTTGTCTTCTACTTTCTGTTGCTAAGGTGTCGAATACAACTGAGCTCTTTCCTGAGCCTGAAAGACCTGTAAATACGATGATTTTTTCTTTTGGTATGTTTAAATCTATATTTTTTAAATTATGTTCTTTAAGCCCTCTTAAAATGATTTCATCTTGTATTTCTGACATTTTGTTATCCTTTCTAATTTTATATTTATTTACTATGCTTCTTTCAGTTCGCTACAAGTCTAGCCATCCTTGACAGTATAATAAACTTTAGTAACAATTGCCAAAACGTGACCATTAGATTAATTTAAATATAAATATTTTATCCCGCATTAACGGGTAGTAAGATCCCCGCTTCAAGACGTTGAAAAGAAAAGAAGGATAAGCGGGGGATCAACTGTCCGTAAAAGCCCGATTGGTTCGAGCCGGCTGAAGCCGGTCACTCACGTATTGCCGCAGGACGCGTTGCTCTTTACTAAGTTCTTTTTTATTCAGTGGGGGATGAGCAGAACGCAGACTAAGATCGTCACGTCCTGTGAACCTAACCCCTACTGAATGAAGTTTCACTTTATAGCCATTATGTTTTCCTCTCAGGCAAACTTCACCCCTATTAGTATCTTACAAGTACCTACGTCTGGTCATCATGCAAAAGTAAGCTTATTTGGTGCGGTTAATGTAGTAGACGGCACGTTATTCTGCATGGAATCCCCGAAGGCCGCTGCGGTATCGTTTCTCTATTTCCTTCAATATTGCACATTCAAGAAGTGTTTGGAAGGCTAATGGAAGGACACACGAGCTTTGTCATTGCACACCAGCTGAATACCATTCGCCAAGCTGTTCAAGTCATTCGATTCCGTGCTGGCCGAATTGAAGCAATGGGATAGCCTGTTGAATATAGTCTTCAGGTACCATAATTGTCTGACTGAAATAGTCAACGATGATGCCATATAAGCCTCAAAGTTATAGATATGATTAGAAAATAAGATGGTATAGGAAGACAATAGTAATGAAAAGTTTACTTTTAAATACCCTCATGCTAGACTAAAGCGGATAATGATTATCCTTATTATTTTATATTTGTGGAAGATATAATAAATTTTTGAATAAAGGCGGTGATTTTAATGCAGATGAAAACGGGAGTTGAACAGTCTGTGTATGCCATTCTTATCCTTAACATGTTACCGGATAAGGCGGTATTACCAGGGGAAGCAATCAGTCAACAATTGGGAGCATCCCCAACGTATTTTCAAAAATTGTTGAGGAAGTTAGTCAGTGCGGACTTAATTACTTCTGTGCCAGGGGTGAAAGGCGGATTTAAACTAAGGAAAAAACCTGAAGATATTCGCGTATACGATATTTATCTTGCTATAGAGGGAAAACAATCTCTTTATTCCTCTAGTGGAGTTTTACATGGCATGCTTGATTTAGAAGAAGAAAATAGTTGCTGCTTGTTAACGAACTTAATGGAAGAAGCTGAATCTTCTTGGAAATCCGTGCTAAAGCGTGAAACAGTTGCATCCTTGTATGAAGAAATAAATGAGAGTTATCCACTCAAAGTACAATTACTACAAGAATGGATAAAAGAAAAAATGGTTTTATAAATAGAAAAGCGTCATAGTCGGGTGGAGTAAATATGAGGGAGTTTCAATCGCACAATGGTTTTGCACGAACATTTAAAGAAAATAAATTGACGCTTGGAATTTCGTTTCCTTTGGAATTGTCTGAGGCCAATCTTCAGAAAATGGATTTAGCAGAACAAATGATGCTGGCAAAACAAGTGGAGGATCTAGGGGTTGCTTCTTTATTTGTAAGGGATTCACCACTTTATGATCCCAATTTTGGGGATAATGTCGTTATGTATGATCCTTTCCTATTTCTTGCATACGCAAGCGCACATACGAAAGAAATCGCTCTAGGCACTGCAAGTGTTGTTACTACATTGCGACACCCCCTTCACTTAGCGAAATCAGCTGTATCTTTAGATGATATGTCTAAGCAACGCTTCTTATTTGGGGCTGCAACTGGAGACCGTCCAATCGAATTTCCTGCATTTAAAGTAGAACGTGATGAACGTGAAGAATTGTTTAGGGAGTCCATAGTGGTCATGAGAAAAGTGTGGAAAGAATCATTCCCTAAAATACAGTCAAAGCGAGTGGGACTAATAGAAGGTGATGTGATTCCTAAACCACTTTTAGCTGATATCCCCATCTTGGGTACAGGATATTCTGGGCAAACAGTTGAATGGTTAGCAGAAAATACAGACGGTTGGATGGTTTATGCGCAAGAGGTGAATCGTCAGCATGAGCTAATCAAGCTCTGGAGGAAAGCATCGGGAAGGTTTAAGCCTTGCTCTCAGCCTTTAGTTATTAACTTATCAGAAAATCCAATGGCTTCACCTCGCCCAATTCCGATAAAAGTCGGTTTCACATCAGGTCATAAGTTTTTAATCGATTACCTTTATGCGTTACAAGATATTGGGATGAATCATGTCATTCTTGTTTTGAAAAATGGAAATCGTCCTATGGCTGAAGTGATTCAAGAATTGGGCGAGTATGTAGTACCGCATTTCCCTGCACTAACTACACAAAATGAATAACGAGAATTGAGAGGAAATAAGATGATTAAAAGTTTAGGTCGTATTAATGAATTAGCCAAAAAACAGCGTGAAGAAGGTTTGACAAATGCTGAACGCGTGGAGCAACAAGTATTGCGTGAAGATTACTTACGCGAAATTCGCGGACAAGTTCTCAACACTTTTTCAGGAATGACTGTCCTTGATCCACTTGGAAATGATGTAACCCCGGAAAAATTACGTAGAGAAAAAGAAATCGATTTGTAGGAAGCATAACCTGATTGGAAGGACGATATCTAGATGAGATTAAGTATATTGGATCAAGCCCCCATTACGAGAGGGAATACGGCAGCAGATGCTTTGAAAAAGGCGGATGAGCTAGCTATTTTAGGAGATGAATTAGGCTACCATCGAATGTGGATGGCAGAACATCATGCAACAAATGTTTTTGCAAGCTCAGCTCCTGAGGTGACGACAGCCTATTTGACTGCTAAAACGAAAAATATTCGTATCGGAACCGGGGGAGTGATGATGATGCATTATTCCCCATTAAAACTGGCGGAGGTGTTTAAAACCTTAAGTGCATGTTCGCCGGGTCGCATTGATTTTGGCGTTGGTCGAGCTCCGGGAGGGGATAACTACTCCGTTTATGCTTTATCTGAAGGACGCCAATCGATGGTAAACAACATGTATGAAAAATTTGATACTGCTTTGCAGTTGATCAACGACGAAGTACCTGAAGATAGTTTGTATAATAAAACAATCGCCACACCGTCCCAAGTCATTTTGCCGGAAGCTTGGCTATTAGGTTCAAGTGGAAACAGTGCTGTTCAGGCTGGACGCAGGGGCGTTGGTTATTCTTTTGCCCAATTTTTTAATGGCGAGATGACTAGGGAGATTTTAGATGCATACAAAAAGAATTTTCAACCTTCAGCTTTTATGGAAAAAGCGGAAATCAATGTTTCCTATATGGTAACAACAGCCGAAACAAAAGAAGAAGCTGAGTTTGAGGCAATGCCACAAGATATTTGGCGTTTAATGTTTATGAAAGGCAAGATTGGGCAAGTTATGACGCCTGAAGAAGCCCGTGATTATCCATTGACAGAAATGGATCGAATGATTATTAAAGAAAATCGTAACATCCATTTAGTGGGAGATGTAAAGCAAATCGCAACATTGTTGCAGGAAGAGCAAGCCTATTATGGTTTTGATGAAGCGATGATTTGCAGCATTCCTCATTCACAAGAGAAACGTCTGAATGTTTATCGATTATTGGCACAGGAATTGTTTTAAATTTTAATGAAGAAAAGGAGCAAAGAAATGAAGGATTATTTAGTAAAAGCGCTAGCATATCACAATCAAGTACGTGCTTATGCAGTCAACACAACGGTAACAATAGGAGAGGCTCAACGTCGTCATAATACTTGGCCAACGGCTTCGGCTGCCCTAGGGCGATCGATGACTGCTAGTGTGATGCTAGGAGCAATGCTCAAAGGCGAAGAAAAACTAACAGTGAAAATCAATGGTGGAGGTCCTATAGGCACAATTCTCGTTGATACAAACGCCAAAGGAGAAGTGAGAGGCTATGTATCCAATCCTCAAACTCATTTTGACCTTAATAAACAGGGAAAACTAGATGTGAAAAGAGCCGTAGGAACAAATGGATTGCTGACAATATCAAAAGATATAGGACTGCAGCAACCTTTTATGGGACAAATTCCTCTAATTTCAGGTGAAATAGGGGAGGATTTTACATCTTATCTCTTTCATTCTGAACAAACGCCTTCTGCAGTAGGAGTAGGTGTGCTGGTGAACCCTGATAATACCATTCAAACAGCTGGCGGTTTCATCATTCAACTGATGCCAGGTGCAGAAGATGAAATAATTAGCACAATCGAAGAACGTCTGAAAGGAATGGCACCAATTTCTTCAATGATTGCGGAAGGTATGACCCCAGAACAAATACTTGAACAAGTACTTGGGGAAGGAAATGTAAATATTCTTGAAAGAATGCCGGTTCAATTCCAGTGTCAATGCTCCAAAGAGAGAATTACCAATGCTATAGTAAGTTTAGGAAGTGCAGAGATCCAAGACATGATCCAAACAGACGGACAGGCTGAAGCAAATTGCCATTTCTGTAATGAAACGTACCATTTTACTAAAGAGAACTTAGAGATTCTGATGGAAACAGCGGTTTAATAAATCTACAAGTCAGAAGGCGGATGAAGAAATACAGTACGGACTGAAAAACTAACTCCAAGCTTAAGGAAGGCTTGTATATATAAACTTAAATGTACAGCAGGAAGGACGAAAATGTAAGATGGAAAAAGCCATCTCCGTGTCGGGCGGAGTTTGTCAGTAAATCTTTAACAACTCCACGAGTTTTAATGCCTGCACATTAGTCTTTTTTGAGAATAATAGTAACTTCAAGACCTGGTTGAATTAAGGTGTACCCTATAAAGTAGACAATTTAAAAAAGTCTATCTTATAGGGTACTTTTATTTAAAAACTCTGAGGTTTTTTACGAGCTATTTACTGTATAGTTTTGTTTGTGAATTTCAATGCTATTTAGTCAGTTCTTTAAGGTTTACTTCATAATAACTGAACTATTTAAATTAAATGCGGTGCCTTTTTCGTTTGGTTAAAGATCCAGTGTTTGCGGCGGCTGATCTTTTTTGTTCATTAATCGAATATCGTCCGGAATAATTTGTAAAATAAGCAAATCCGGATCTTCCGGGCCGTCGAACCAGCCTTCAAGATGTTCATTCCATACTTTTTCCTTCAAGCTTTCATCGTCAGACTCGACCACTTTCCCTTCGATTTCTACATACACATCACCAATGCCTTCACCTTCGTAACCAAGCAAAATGTGCGTATATGGATTTTGCTCAATATCTTCCGTTTTGTGCGTATCTTTGCTTGTCACGGTATAAAGCGTTAAATCATCATGAAAAAAAGTCATGTAACGAGATCTTGGCTTATTATCATGAATGGTCGCCATCGTCCCGACACGATTTTCTTGCAAAATGGTCAAAATCTGCTTTTTTAGTTCATTTTGATTCATTAAGTTCATCTCCTATTTGTATCATGTCTCTTATTTACTATTCCTTTACCGGCTTTTTTTAAACATTACTTATTAAGAGGAAAGATATTGAGAAGAAGCCGACTTAAAAGCATCTTCCTTTTATCGTATTGATTTATGATAAGATTACGTTGAAAGGCGGTGCTCCGAGATTGATTTTTATCAGTTTTTTTGTCGCTCTCACTTGCATCATAGGGAGTGTGATTGGATTGACGTCAAACCCAGTTGGAAATGAGCGACTCATTTTGATCAGTTGGTTCAGTTTTGGCCTCATTTTATTTATATATACGATTTACTGGTACAAGAAACGACGCAAAAAAGGAAAAGATGATGATTACTCATATTGCGACTGTCCAACGCCGACTATAAGCAAGAAAACATTCGACTGCGACAACGATGGGGACTGTGACTGCGGTCCGGACTGTTCGTCATGAAGGAGTTTTTTACGCTGCAGTTCATGCCATGCCACCGCCGCCCAGAACGGTCACTGATTGTGTGCGGAAGGCAGTTTCCAATCTGTTATAGATGTATGTTTATATTAATCGGCTTATTTTTAGCTGTTCCAATGGCCTTCTTTCCACCAATTCTGTCTTTTATCCCGGCATTTTTAATGGCGATTGCATTGAACATTCCGATGCTGCTGGATGGATTTACACAAAAACGGCAGTTTCGCACAAGCAATAATTTGCTCCGTGTTATTACTGGTTTTTCAGCAGGATTCGGGCTAGCGCAATTTGCAGTAAGTGCAGCGAATACGGGTGCAGAGCTGATTTTAAAATGGTTTTAAATCAGTATCATATCCATGCGGAGGGAGAAGTATGAAAAACTGGAGCTGCTGTTGAAAGAAGCGGTGCATCAATGTAAGATAAAAGGTATCGTTTTTTAATGTCAACGATTATTTGTCTATTCTTAATGTGAACAGACAAATAAGCTTATTAAATGAGGGGGAAGTAATTGTGGCAAAGATTCAAGCCCCGGTAAAAATAAAAGACGTGCTATACGTTACGTTTACCGATTTAACACATGAAGGAAAAGCAGTGGCGAAAGTAGAGGGCTATCCCCTGTTTGTAGAAGGTGCGCTGCCGGATGAAACCGGTGAAATTGAAGTGACGAAACTGAATAAAGGATACGGATTTGCGAAATTGATCCGTCTCGATCAAATAGTGCCTGAACGTGTGGTGCCCCCATGTTCTGTATATGATGAGTGTGGCGGCTGCCAGCTTCAGCATATGACGTATGAAGGACAGCTTAAGATGAAATATAACCAGGTGCGAAATGTGATCGACCGGATTGCAAAACTGCCGGACGTGCCAGTTCATCCAGTGCTTGGCATGGAAGATCCATGGCGCTACCGGAATAAAGCGCAAGTACCAGTCGGCATGAACAGCGGCCATATTGTTGCCGGTTTTTACAAAAAACGGAGCCACGACATTATCGATATGACCGAATGCCTTATTCAGCATGAACAAAGTGATAACATCATTCAAAAAGTGAAAGACGTGTGCGCAGCGAACGGTGTTATGCCTTATGATGAACAGCGGCATAAAGGCGTTCTCCGTCATGTAATGGCGCGGATTGGCTATACAACAGGTGAAATGATGGCGGTGCTCGTCACGCGTACAGCTGAACTGCCGAATAAAGAGGCGATCATTAAAGGCATCCGTGACGCGATTCCAGGTATTACATCGATTGTACAGAACGTTAATCCTGATAAAACGAATGTTATTTTTGGAAACCAAACGCGCACATTGTGGGGCGAAGATGTGATTTATGATTTAATCGGTGATGTGAAATTTGCTATTTCGGCCCGTTCATTTTATCAGGTGAATCCAGTGCAAACGGAGGTCCTTTACGGAAAAGCACTTGAATTTGCGGGATTGACTGGTGATGAAGTGGTCATCGATGCGTATTGCGGCATCGGTACGATATCCCTTTTTCTTGCTAAAAAAGCAAAAGAAGTATACGGTGTCGAAATTGTGCCGCAAGCGATTGAAGATGCGAAGAAAAATGCCGCATTAAATGGCATTACAAATGCGCAGTTTCAAGCAGGGAAAGCAGAAGAAGTGATCCCCGCCTGGTATAAACAAGGGATTCGTCCGGACGTCATCGTCGTCGATCCGCCGCGCAAAGGCTGCGACGATGCGTTACTGCAGACGATTTTGGAGATGAAACCGAAAAAAGTCGTTTATGTATCCTGTAACCCAGGAACACTTGCACGGGACTTGCGGGTACTCGAAGACGGAGGGTATAAGACGTGTGAAGTACAGCCGGTTGATATGTTTCCGCAGACGACGCATGTTGAGGCAGTAGCTGTTCTAACATTATAACTGCAGCCCTAAAATAAAGTCTTGTACTTTATAATAAAGTCCTCCATCTTTACACCTACCCCCAAGCCCTGATATCCACTACCTTTGGATTTAAAATTCAGATGTAAAACTTTATTATAAAACGAAAAAAACGTGAAGCAAAATTGGTGGAAATGAGGGAAAGTTGTGGGGACTTTATTTTAAATAAAAGTCAGGAATACGGGTTTTGGTGATTTTTGATATTTTGACTTAATTACAAAGCGACAAGATTAATGAAAAAGTAGACACTTTATCTTAGAGAAAAGCTCAGGCTGAAAAATGCTTGAGTTTTTTTATGTAGGAAAATAGAAATACATAACGACGCTAAATATTGTAAAAATTAACTTTTGGAATATAACGGGTATTTCAGGCGAGTAGATGTAAGAAAGAAGAGATTATGTTTCAAATATCTCTTTTTAAGAAGGTTTTAGTTGAAACTAAGTGACACGAGCTTTTTTGAAAAAGCATTTGCTAGAAAACTTATTAGATATATTTATTTTTTTGCAATTTATCCACTTTACTACCTTTTTTCTAAATTATTTTGCATAGTTGGAGTAATTAATACAGTACCGGTTCTATGACCTTCTTCTACATATCGAAATACCTCTAGAAGCTGATTGAGGGGATAGTTACGGTCAATGACTTCTTTCAAGAAACCTTTTTCTAGAAATTCTCTAACTACTAAAACATTATTAATAGAAGCAAATGTTACTCCACAATGTACTTTCTTTTTGCTAAATAACTTGGACCATAACGACTGAATGATTAGTGCACCATTAAGCGCAAGTGTTGTATAAACCCCCTCTGCTTTCAGCTTGCGTTTAATGAAGTTATATGAGATGTGACCTACTGAATTAAAAATAATGTCATATTTTTTTACTTTCTCTAAAATCCTCCTGATTATAGTCAATTACGTGATTAGCGCCAAGTTCCTTAACAAGCTCTATATTTTTCGTGCTGCATACACCAGTTACTTCTGCTCCTATATATTTCGCATATTGCACCGCAAACGTTCCTACTGAACCAGAGGCACCAATTATTAAAATTTGATGCCCTGGTCTTATGTTTCCTAGCTTCTCCAAAAAGTAGAGCGTGGGATTTGCACCAATACAAAAGCAAACCGCTTCTCTAAAAGAAACTGATGCTGGTATTTTAGTGACCGCAGCTTCTTCCGATACAGTTAGATACTCGGCGTGTGCACCTGTTGCAACTATTCCAAACACTCTATCATGCTTATTAAAGCGTGTTACTTTTTTCCCTACCTCTGTAACAACACCTGCAAATTCTTGCCCTAATATGCCATTCTTTGATTTCAAAAATCCGCCCATTTTCGCTCGCACCACATCACCAGAAGCGACAGTTGATGCATAAATTTGCACTTGTATCTCGTGATCTTTCGGAGCAGGAATAGGTAACTATTTCCATTAAAATTGATATTCCTTCCTATATTGCGTACAAACCATTGCGTTCACCATTAATCCTCCTTTGAATAAATGTGTGTTTTTTTCATACGGAATTGGAATATATAGCAACATATTTATTTAAAAACTTTACATTACCTCGGTCTATTTCTTCGATAGGTGTTCTCGTCCCCGAATAATCTTGTTAAACTAATAAGAAGAATAAATTCAAGGAAAGTTGGTAAATCCATGAAAGATGTCCTTATTCAGTACATGAAACGTTTTTCCGACCTTAGTGAAACAGAGCTGAAAAAACTTACTGTTGATGTTCCGGTTGCTACTTTTAAGAAAGGAACCATCCTTTTGCATCAAGGGGATGTTCCCGACAAATGCTATTTTGTTTTAAAAGGTTGTATTCGTCAGTATGCCGTGGATGATGATGGAAATGAAACGACCTTCAATTTTTATACAGAGGAACAAAGTGTCACCATTTTCAACCTGCATGCCGTTGAAAAAGCTGCCAAGTACTCGCTTAGCTGTTTGGAAGATTGTACGCTCGTTGTCGGTGATTTGGCTACAGAGCAGGGGAACTACGACATGCATCCGGTTCTAGAAAAAATGACGCGTAAAATGATTGAAGAAGACTTTGGCTCTATGCGCGATGATTTTGCGTCCTTTATGTCATCAACACCAGAAAAGCGATATCGTGTATTGCTGGAAAAAAGGCCCGATTTGATTAAAAGAGTGCCGCAATACCAGCTAGCAAGCTATCTAGGAATCACACCAGAATCCCTCAGTCGTATTAAGAAACGGTCAGAAGCAAACCACCTCAGAATTGTAGATTAATCGATAGACAGTTTTCGTCCTTTTACCAGTAACCAGATCCCAAAACCTATTTCGCCAACAAACATCGGAACCATCAAGATCATTTCTAGAAAACGTGTGACATTGTCAAGTTGTGGTATAAAACTATACATGACATGAATGAGTGAATAACTGAAACCCGCTAGTACTACTAGGATGCTGATGATTTTGGGGATTTGATTTGTTTTCATCGCTACAATGCCGACTGTGATGAGATGTAGTCCAAATATGATTAATCCAAAGGACCAGATTGCTTCAAAAGCTGTAATTGAGCCCATAACTTGAATGGCCATTTCATTTATTTCTTTGCTAAACAAAGATTCTCGTACAATGCTACTCGCAATAATAAGATGTGAAACCGCAATTGACAGTATCGCTGTGTAAAGTAAACGAAACCATCCGCCTAACAATGCATACGCTTGATGGAAAGGCTTTAAGAAAATATAGAAACCCCATGATACAACTAGGTCAGTAATAATAATGATCATCCATCCCATTATCTCCAGATCAAATAATAAACGATTAGATTGAATGTTTTTTAAGGTAATGACCGCTTCTCCACTAACTACGAGGGAACTATGCACAAATCCCTGAGCGAAAAATGCGGCAATGGTCATTGTCAATAAGGCAATACCAGCAATGATCGCTGACTTTTTTTGCATATTGTTTTGGTTATAATTTGTATTCATAAAAGAACCTCCTAAATATGTTTTCAATTATAATTGTAAGCTTGCTCTGAATAGCACTCATTGACTTATGTTAAGAATCCCATTATTTTCATCATTTTTTCTAAAGTTTTATTCTCAAGCATCGCTCTGTATATTTATGCTAGTGATCGGAAATTAAGATTTAGATTGTTGGAACTTCAAAAAAATAAAAGAAAGTAGTCGACTTAAAGATGGTGCATTTTACTGGTCCGAATGCAGTGTAGCCTATTCAAAATCTTTATTATAAATCGAAAAAACGTGAATAAAATGACTAGTGCAAAAAATATTGACAGCACGTGTTAAACAGGATATCATTTATTGAAAATGATAATTATTCTCAAATTAGCAGGGTGATGAAATGGCTCAATTAGTAGTCGAAGATTTGTTGGTAAACTATGATGAAAAAGTGATTATTAATTCATTGAATGTCGAAATTCCAAAAGGAAAGATCACCACAATCATTGGTTCCAATGGATGCGGCAAATCAACGCTATTAAAAACAATTTCACGTATTTTAAAGCCAAAAAAGGGAACTGTATTCTTGGATGGTAAATCCATTCATCAACAATCAACAAAGGAATTAGCGAAACAAATGGCGATGATGCCGCAAAGTCCAACCGTTCCACAAGGCTTAACCGTTTATGAGCTCGTATCTTATGGGCGTTATCCTCATCAAAAAGGATTAGGACGTTTAAAAGAAGCGGATAAAAAGGCGATTGAGTGGTCTTTAGACGTAACGGGGGTAAAAGCTTTTGCCAATTCAGAAGTAGATTCATTATCTGGAGGGCAAAGACAGAAAGTGTGGATTGCCATGACTTTGGCTCAAGAAACAGACATTATTCTTCTTGATGAGCCGACAACCTATTTAGATATGGCTCACCAATTAGACATACTTAAGCTGTTAAAAAAGTTAAATGAACAAGAAAATCGTACAATTGTTATGGTTTTACATGATTTAAACCATGCGGCTCGTTTCTCTGATTATTTAATTACGATGAATGAAGGTACTATTGTAAAAACCGGTTCGCCTTTAGAGGTGATGACAACAGAGACATTAAAGAATGTATACAACATTGAAGCAAGCATTATGATTGAGCCAAAATCAGGCTGTCCCATTTGTTTAACATATGATTTATGTGAGAATCGTGAACTTGCTTAAAGATCTTGCTGAAAAGGCTAGGTCTTTTCTTTATTTCCAACTATTTTTAGAAAAAGGGTGATTCATCTATGAGCTTTCAACAGCTTTCGACTATTATTCCCTGCTTAAAAGATGTAACTATTTTTGAAAACTCGCAAAACTTTATGCCTCTACCTGACTGTCATGCCATCCTCATCGTTAAACAAGGGCATGTAACAGTCACATCAGACAATCAACCCTCTATCATTTGTACGGAAGGCTTTGCGTTTCATGCAAAGGAAGGTCCATATTGCATTGAAATTCCGAAAACAAAGTCTGCTAAATATGCGTTAATTACGTACCATATCTTCCCTGAAAATCAAGATTGGGCATTAAGTGGTCCATTGTATTCAATAAGTGGAGAAAAAATTGATTATATGCTTGACGAGCTTGTTCGGATTCGTACATTAAGTGAAAAAAATAAGAAGCAAGATGAGGTTCAGAGCTTTCGAGAAAGGCTTATACTTGAAAGAATTTTATTTATTTATTTATACGAGTCAGGAGTGAAAAAGGAGCAGAAAACAGCCATGAGCTTTATTGAGGAAACGGTCTCGTATTTGAATCAACATTACATGCTGGAAATAAAGCTGCCGATGCTCGCTGAAAGGGCTGGCTTAAGTGTTGGTCATTATACCGTTTTATTTAAAAAACATACGGGTACTACAGTGACCGCATATCTTATGAAACTTCGAATTGAAAAAGCGAAGCAATATTTACTCCAATCCAATTTAACAGCAAAGGAAGTGGCTCAAAGAGTTGGATTCTCCGATTATTTTCATTTCAGCCGCAGCTTTAAAAAGGAGGAGGGGTGCTCTCCAACGATCTTTCGAGCTCAAGTAAATAAAATCTAAAGATATGACATGCTAGTTCTTACATTGAGATATGTTCAAGAAGGGCGATAACACATAAAATTCTAATTGATAATAATAATCAAAATCGTTTATGGAGGGATATATAATGCAGCATCGGATGAAACGAATGTTTGGATTTGTCTTTATGAGTATATTCATTTTAAGTCTTATTGCTTGTGGAAATGCTGATGAAAACGAATCGAAAGAAGAAGCACTAAAAGAAACAAAGAAAGAAACGATTGAGATTAATCATGAACTTGGGAAAACCGTGCTAGAAAAAGCACCTGAAAAAATTGTTGTATTAGAATTTAGTTATACAGACGCACTTATGACACTTGATGTTCAGCCTGTAGGTGTAGCCGATGATGATGATCCGAAATTATTCATGGATAAAGTGAGAGATCAATTAAAGGAATATACTTCCATTGGATCTCGTTATGAGCCAAATATTGAAATGATTAGTTCATTACAACCTGATTTAATTATTGCAGATTTAAATCATCATAAGGACATTTATGATCAATTGAACAAAATTGCACCTACTATTGTTTTAGACGATCATCAAGCAGATTACAATCAAATGCTTGATAACTATTTAGTCATAGCGAAAGCGTTAGGAAAAGAAGAAGAAGGTAAACAGCGTTTAGAAGAACATCATCAAAAAATTGAAGAAGCGAAGCAAAAGATAGGCGAAACTACTTTGACGGTGTTACCAGCTGTAACGAATCCAAAAGGTTTCTTTGCACATTCAGATCATTCATATACAGGATCATTCCTGCTAAATATCGGCTTTGATGATCCAGTAAAAAGCGAAGATTCTTATCCGCAATTAGGCTTAGAGCAGCTTGTTGAAACGAATCCACAAGCGATTTTCCTACTACCAGCAACTGAAGAAACGATTGTAGATGAGTGGGGAAAAAATCCACTGTGGCAAGAAATTGATGCTGTTCAAAATAATAAAGTATTCACAGTTGAGAGAAGAGACTGGGCACTGTCACGTGGATTACTTGGCTCAGAAAAAATGATTGAGGATATTGTGAAGCATTTAGGAGATCAGTAATATGAGTCGGTTTACAATCAGAAAGCAGAAACCTAAAACGTTTCTGCTTTCTCTTTTTGCAGTAATATTCATTTTCATCGTTATCGGTTTTTTTATTAGCCTTAAATGGGGACAGGCGACTATTTCGTGGCGCATTTTATATGAAGCGATCACCTACCAAGGGCAAGATAAAGAGCACCTTTATATTCAAACGTTACGAATGCCCAGAACGATAACTGCATTTGTGATTGGTGTTCATATGGCATTAGCGGGACTACTGACACAGCTTGTTACGAGAAATCCAATTGCTTCACCACATATTTTTGGGATTAATGCAGGAGCTTCCTTATCAGTAGTCATCAGCTTAATTGTGTTTCCGAGTTTTACCTTAACAGCGTCTGTTTATTTTGCTTTTATTGGAGCGATCCTTGGCGCACTTCTTGTATTTTCATTAGCAGGCATACAGCAAAAGCAGCATGTTCGACTCGCCTTAGCAGGGATAGCCGTTCATTTTCTACTTTCCTCTTTAACAGAAGGACTCATTATCATGAACCAACACTCTACAGATAGTATGATGTTTTGGTTAGTAGGGGCTGTCAATCAAGCAGGATGGCAGGAAGTTCAAACGCTTTTACCATGGTCTATTACTGGAATTACTATTTTCTTATTCATGCTACCTTCTTTTAGGCTTTTACTAATTGATGACGATGTCGCACTTAGTTTAGGTCAGAGGATTATGTTCGTAAAATTGATTGGTATGCTTATTGTTATCTTATTGGCTGGATCAGCAGTAGCGACTTGTGGTCCAATTGGTTTTGTGGGGCTTTTAATTCCACATGTGGCTCGTTTATTAGCAGGTGAAAAGTTAGGTACGCTCGTTCCTTTAACGGGGTTATTGGGGGGGCTGCTTCTTGTGTATGCAGATTTCTTCAGTCGTTTTATCGCATATCCATATGAATCGCCAGTCGGAATTTTAACGGCGGTTATCGGTGGTCCTTTTTTTATTTATTTAGCTCGTAAGAAAGGAAGAGCGTCATTATGAATAAAATAATATTTACTTTTTCATGTTTATTAATGATGATCTTTTCCCTTTTATCTTTAAGTGTTGGCGCTGTTTCCATTTCTATTCCAGATTTATGGTACAGCCTACTGCAAAAAGATACATCTTTTTCTTTTATTGTGTGGGAGTATCGTCTCCCTCGAGTCGTGATAAGTATTCTTTCAGGCTTCGGCTTAGCCGTTTCAGGAGTTATCTTGCAGAGCCTTGTTCGAAATCCATTGGCAAGTCCCGATGTCATTGGGTTGACAAAAGGGGCCGGATTTTTTGCCGCTTTGGTCATCTTTCTTTTTCCGAGTTCTCCTTCCTACGTATTACCGGCGGCCGCTTTAACAGGTGCCTTTTTAGTGTTTATTTTGCTGTTACTATTAAGTAAGCGTTTGACATTAAGTCCTGATGCTTTTGCATTAGTAGGTATAGCAATAGGAGCTGTTTTTCAATCGGGAATTCAATACTTACTTGTTAAATATCCTGCTGATATCAATATGACCTTGTTATGGTTGTCTGGAAGTTTATGGGGGAGAGGGTGGAGTGAAGTGTTTTCTCTCCTTCCATGGATTTTAATACTTCTTCCCGTTGCATGGTGGCAATATCCGAAGCTTAATGTTTTTCAGTTAGGAGATGAATACAGTCAGACATTAGGACTTGATATCATTCGACAACGCTTTTGGTTATTGCTTCTTTCTGTATCACTGGCTGGAGTATCCGTTGCATCAGTAGGATCAATTGGTTTTATAGGACTCATTGCTCCTCATATCGCACGAAAGCTTGTTGGAGGTCGCCACCAGCTCTTAATTCCGTTAGCCGCAATTATTGGGGCAAATCTAATGCTAATCGGTGATAGTATCGGTAGGATCATTATTGTTCCAAGAGAAGTTCCAGTGGGCATAATGACTGCGATCATCGGAGCGCCCTATTTTGTTTATTTATTACGGAGAGAGCACAAAAGGAAGGGGTAATAAACAGGATTCATGGTTTGTTTATC
Source organism: Domibacillus mangrovi (assembly GCF_001906925.1). Taxonomy (GTDB): domain Bacteria; phylum Bacillota; class Bacilli; order Bacillales; family Domibacillaceae; genus Domibacillus; species Domibacillus mangrovi. The sequence continues at coordinate 148,332 of NZ_MRWQ01000010.1, read as the reverse complement.
CCGCATGAACGGGCAGTAAGACCCCCGCTTCAAGACGTCGAAAAGAAGAATAAGCGGGGGATCAACTGCCCGTAAAAGCCTGATTGGCTCGGGCCGGCTGAAGCCGGTCACTCACGTATTGCCGCAGGACGCGGCGCCCTTTACCTGAGTTCCTGTTTATTCAGTGGGGGCTAAGAGGAAGACAGACTAAGAACGTCACGTCCTGTGACAACGTCTGCATGATTGAACCTAATCCCCACTGAATGAAGTTTCACTTTATCTGCCCTATAGCAACAGAGAAGGTCATATCAATCAGCTGAAAACGATCAACCGAATGTTTTTCGGAAGAGCCGGTCTGCCTTTATTGCCAAAAAAGAATCCTTTACTATGCATAAAGCTATTGTTGACAAATGGTTGAAATGGACGTAACTTGACCCGGAAGGTTTCACCAACTCAACACATGTGAAGTGTGTGGTTGGCATATATTTAAAAGAATAAATCAAAAAAGCTAGAAGCATCTACAAGAGAATTGTGTGGATGCTTTTTTGTTAGTGGAAGAACTACTTATCATGTTGAGAAGATTGATTTTGAAACAAGTTAATGACAAAGGTAATATAGAAAAGGTTTTTTGTAAGGGCATCTTATAGGTAATTTAATGGGTGTATTTTGCTTTATTTCACAATTAAATGATAAGATAAATCTATGTAAATTAGATTTTATAGGTATAAAGATATATATATTGTGAACGGTGTATGCAGCAGCTAACTTGGCAAACACCAAATACAAAAAGCATTTATCCCGCATTAACGGGCAGTAAGACTCCTTCTTCAAGACTTCGAAAAGAAAAGAAGGATAAGCAGGGGATCAACTGCCCGTAAAAGCCCGATTGGTTCAACTAACATTCAGTGGGGGATGAAGAAAACCCCCACTGAATGAAGTATCACTTTATTGTGATGTGATTAAGTAATATGCGTACAACGTAAGGTTGAGAATTTAAAGAAAATAAGTGGGGGTAAAAATTAAAAATGAATCGTATTAAGAATCTGTTTATGTCATTGTCTATTCGTGTAAAATTTTTTTTCATCTCGATATTTATTCTAGTGATCTCTTTTACTGTTATGGGATATCATGAAAAAATAACGTTAACTAGTATAGTACAAGGTGAAGCACTTGAAAAAGCGAAGTCTGATTTGCAGACAGGATTTTCAATTATTGATTTAAAGTATCCAGGTGAATGGCAGATTAAAGATGGGAAATTATATAAAGGTGATACTTTAATGAATGATAATTATGAAATAGTAGATATAATTGGAGATTTAACAAATGGCAATACGGTTACTATTTTTTTAGATGATACGAGAATAACAACAAATGTTCTTGTAGATGGAGAACGTGCTGTTGGAACTAAAGTATCGGATGTGGTAAAAGAAAAGGTCCTTAAACAAGGAGAAGTATACCTCGGGCAAGCCAATGTTGTTGGTCATACATATCAATCTGCCTACATGCCGATAAAGGATTCAAATGAAAAAATCATTGGTATGTGGTATGTAGGTGCCCCGGATACAAGTGAACGGATTCAAAAAGTCATTTTGGATGAAACTATTAATATTTTTGTGACAGCCTTTATTATTATCGCTATCGCTATTTTATTGAATTACTTGCTTACACGTCCTATTATAAATAGAATTCAAACAACGGTTGATTTAATGCAAGCATTAGCTAATGGTGAATTTAATAAGAGAGAATTAAAAGTGGAAAGTCATGATGAAACAGGAATGTTAATTCAGTCCGTTAATAAAATGATGAAAGAGCTTCGAGCGATATTACTACAAGTTAATGATTCTTCAATACAATTAGCTTCTTCGTCGGAAGAACTAACCGCAAGTTCTGAACAGACAAGTAAAGCTACTGAACAAATTACCATTGCTATGCAAGAGGTTGCGTCAGGGTCTGAGAAACAAATGTCACATTTTATGAATACAAATCAAATGGCATCAAGTATTTCAAGGGGAATGGAACAGGCATTTCAATCTATTCAACATATGAACGATTACTCAGCTACAGCCAATGAGAAAGCAAGAGTAGGGACTGAGACGATCACTCAAACGATTGAGCAAATGAGCCTAATACAAAAAACAGTGAAAGAGACAGCAGAAGTTATCAATAATTTAGGTGGAAAATCCGAGGAAATTAGCAGAATTGTTGAAGTTATAGCACAAATCGTACAACAAACAAATATATTGTCTCTTAATGCTAATATCGAAGCTGCACGAGCAGGAGAGTATGGTAAAGGCTTTGCAGTAGTTGCCGATGAAGTGAGAAAACTAGCTGAACAATCGGGAGAAGCAGCAGAAGAAGTTCGTGAGTTGATTGGTCAAATTCAAATTGAAGCGCATAAAGCTGTGGAATCAATGAACATAGGGACAGAAGTTGTACAAGAGGGTATCCAGCAAGTTTATCAATCAGGTCATTCGTTTGAAGATATCGTAAAATCTATTGCGGCAATCTCAAGACAATCCGAAGATGGTGCCCATATAATAAAAGAAGTTAATGAGATTTCTCAAGAGATGGTTGAAATAATCAATAAGGCAACAATAATCTCGCAGCAATCTTCGGCTAATACGCAAAATATAGCTGTAGCAGCAGAGGAGCAAAATGCTTCTGTAGAAGAAATTGCATCATCTGTAGAAGTATTAGGGGAAATGGCAGAGAAATTACAATTAATAGTTGGTAAATTCAAACTCAAATAAATAAAAAAGTACGTTTGTTGATTAGTAGGATGATGCAGAATTCCCTTAAAAGAGGGGATCAAGATAAATGTACAGAAATAAAGCTATTTTAAAGAAAGCGCAACTAGAAGAAGCATTCACTAAAAAATCGGCGAAGGACAAATTACGCGGGAGATAGCAACTTTCTTCGAGCGATGATTATAGTTTGTTCATTCGTCATATTGGACTGCATTCTATCCGGTTTATGCTAAAATAATGTATAATAGAAAAGACAGGAAAAGGAGGTATGTTTATGGGAGAGTTAGCAGTAAAAGAGCAAGTACTTCTTGCGTATTATGTGCAGTACTATTTGGAAAATAAGCCGGATGTGATGTATGAATTACATGAGCGAATGAGTGAGAATATGGCACCGGCTGTATATGAAATTGCGATGAATAATTTATTTGATCAAGGGCTTGTTAACGGCCTGGAGAAAATTCGTCAATATGATGAGAATGACGGGTACATTATTAAACCGATGATTACAAATGAAGGCGTCCTATATATTAACAATGTACTTGGCATTCAGTCGTATGTGAGTAATAGCAGCAAGTTGAAATACGTGAAAAATAGTCTCATAACGAGTAATCTCGAGCTGACAATACCCGTTATTGCAGAGTACATTGAAGAGTCTACGAAAGAGTAACCGTCTTTTTTCAGACGGTTTTTTTGATGGTTTTATTTAATGCTGAAATGTAAGAAAAAACGACAGAAAAGAGGAAAAGAAACGTGAAGCGATTGACATATGTGACAGTGATCATGATGAGCAGTCTTCTTCTATTATCCGCTTGTACGGAACAAGATGTCACTGATTTACTCGAAGTGACGGATGATGTGCTGACAGCAATTGAAAAGGAACAGGATCAAGAGAAATCAAACAAAGTGGAAGAAGAGCCAGTTAATGAATCCACAAATATATTAAAATCGAAGGGCACGATCGATCCCATTCAGGCAACACTTGTCAGACCAGTAGATGGCGATACAGCAGTGTTTGCATTTGATGCGGACAACGATGGAAAAGAGGAAGAATTTAGTGCCCGCTTTTTGTTAATTGATACGCCTGAGACGAGACATCCGAAGCTTGGGAAACAGCCGTTAGGCGACGAGGCGAAGGAGCGGACAGCCCAATTGCTTAAGCAAGGGGAGATTACGCTTGAATTTGATGTAGGCCAGCGTTTAGACAAGTATAGTCGCATACTCGTTTATGTGTATGTGGATGGGAAAAGTGTACAGGAAACGCTTCTTGAAGAAGGAATGGCCAGGGTTGCATACGTGTATCCACCGAATACACGTTATTTGGATGAATTTGAAGTAAAACAGAAGATTGCTAAAAATAAAGGCATCGGTGTGTGGTCCATTGATGATTATGTAACGGATCGGGGCTTTAATTCGAATTAATTATAAAGGCGTTTATCGAATATAAAATCTGATTCATTCATAATGAAAGCCCGTCTGTCTATTTCATACAGATGGGCTTTCGTTATACACATATAGCTTCGGCTCATTGATATCATCAAGAATAAACGCATCTTTTTTGATTTTTCGCAGCTGATTGTACATCGAAAAATCACCGGCCGCGCCGCCAATTAAAAAAGCGGCGACAATCATGAGGACAGAGCTGTTTAGCCAGATGCTGATGATAAACGGCAGCATGCCCGTCATCCAAAACGGCAGCAACAATGCTTTTTTCATTGCGCTGTTTTTCAGCACCTTTTTTGTACCGGCGTAAGCAATGCCGAGCTCGCGGTTAATACCGTACACGAGGTCGCTTCTGTTGCAATTCCCCCAGACGATAAAGCCGATTAAATGGAACACTTCATGAAAAATAATTAATATAGTATACAAAACCAGCCATAAAAAGAAATTCCAGAATGAAATTTCAAAGCCGCTTTCTAGATGGAAGAAGGCCATCAAAACAGCACCAACGACAATCGATACAACGGTAATGATGAGTGCCTGAATGTGTATTTTTTTTATACTAAATGTAATGATATGATCCGGTTCATGAGGTAAATTCATGACAGCAACACCTCCTATAGACCTGAGCTATGCCTGCAAGCTGAGTTAAATACAGTTCATGTAGCTTTTGTAATACATATTGAATGACATGATTTGTGCCTTGGTACAGCCGGCCTTCTTTACTTTAGTTTCTTTTGTCCGTCACGAAATGCAGCATTTAAATATAGCTTAGTTTCTTTCACAATAGATGGCGAGCAGTAACGAGTGACTTCATTTAAAAAGTCATAATCATTTTCAAATGTAACTATTTTTTCTGATCCGTCCGGCCATTTCAAACGAAGCCGGTCCCGTGCGATTGAAAACGTACCGCCATCTGTAATGCCAGCGATCACTGGTGCCTGTGTAAACGTCGACTGCTCGTGATAATGAATCGTCTCTTTCATTTTCGTTAAGTTACTCCACTCCATAGGCTCAGGAGAAAACCCATAGCGTACGATCCATTCATCGTTTACGAGCTGTTCCATTGCTAATGTGCCTTTTTCTGTCGTAACCGTTCGGAATCTAAATGTCCCAGCTGGTGATGATGCAGATTCACCGTCTAGTAAAAGTGGGGAGAACGGCAGCCGGTTACCGAAGCCGCTCTCAACGAGACAAAGATGTCCATCCCGTTGTAACAGCACGGTTGCATGCGTATCATCAATCGCCCAAACCCCTTCATTTTTAACGGTGCCGGTCGCGAGCTGTACGTCAAAACCGAGCTTTTTCAACGTTAAAAATAATAGAGCGTTCAGTTCATAACATAATCCCCCACGTTGATGATCGATTAATTTCTCTTTTAGGAATTCAGACGTAATCTTCTGCTCATATCCATTTAAAACATCTAAGTTTTCAAAAGGAAAAAGTTCCGCAAATCGTTTTAAGATAAACGAAATATCATGTCCTTCAAATTGTTTGAGAAACGAATTCATGCTCCTTCAGTCCTTTCAAATTACGACATATATGTTAAAATTATAACATAGGGACTTACTTGGAGGGGATTTTATGAAAGCAGTTGTTCACGAAGGACAAGCAGGAATGGCAGGCCTTACATACCGTGAGATGGAAGAAGGATTGCCATCTTTAGGGGAAGTGAGAGTAAAATTAAAAGCAGCCGGATTAAACCATCGCGACCTGTTCGTTTTGCACCGCCATAAAGAAAATGAGCCGCCACTCATTATCGGATCGGACGGAGCCGGTATCATTGACGCGGTTGGCGAAGGGGTGACGTCTGTCCAAGTGGGCGATGAAGTCATCATTAACCCAGGCCTTGGATGGAAGGAAAACAGCGATGCACCGCCGGCAGGCTTTGAAATTGTTGGCTTACCGTTTCATGGCACATTTGCGGAATCAATCGTTATTCCAGCTGAAAATGCTGTCTTAAAACCGCAGCATCTATCATGGGAAGAAGCGGGGGTATTATCACTTGCGGCGCTGACAGCATACCGTGCACTATTTACTCGTGGTCAGATAAAAGAAGGCATGAATGTCCTCATTCCAGGTATCGGCAGTGGTGTAGCCACATTCCTTTTACAATTTGCAAAAGCAGCAGGCGCCCGCGTTTTTGTTACATCCCGTTCAGAAGCAAAACGGCAAAAAGCAATCGAGCTTGGCGCAGACAAAGCGATCGCTTCAGAAAGTGACTGGGCAGAAGCATTGGATAATCAAAAAATGGATCTCGTCATCGAATTCGTTGGCGCAGCGACATTTAATCAATCGCTCAATCAACTTCGTAAAGGGGGTACAATTGTCACGTTCGGTGCCTCAGCAGGCGACGAAGTAACGATGAACTTACGGACATTCTTTTACGGCCAGTTCAACATGCTCGGTACAACGATGGGCAGCAGCGAAGAATTTGATGAAATGCTTCAGTTTATTGAAAAGCATAACATTCATCCGGTCGTCGATCACGTGTACCCGCTTGATCAATGTGAGCAGGCATTTACGCGTTTAGACAAAGCAGAGCAGATAGGGAAAATTGCATTTGCCATTGAATAAACGACTTTAGTGTGATAAAACTACTAGTAAGGTTAAATTAAATAGGAATCACCGCTGGGGGTGCTCATAATGGAGCTGAGAGAGGCGAACTGCTTTAACCCTTATAACTTGAACCGGATAATGCCGGCGTAGGGAAGAGGTGTCTTGAATCGTTGTATCACTCTATTATAACGTCATCACATCCGTTTCTTCCTTGCGAAGAAACGGACTTTTTGTGTTTCGGAAAGGAGTAGATAATGGATATAATTAACAAATTACATAATGAAATCGATGAACGGAAAGATGAACTGATCGATTTGTTAAAAACATTGATTTCGTTCAAAACACCGGCACCGCCTGCGAGAAACACGAATGAGGCACAGCAGTTCATGGCTGAATTTCTTGCAAAACGAGCGTTTAAGGTTGATAAGTGGGAAGTGTACCAGAACGATCCTAATGTTGTGGGTACGCTAAAAGGTATAGACAGCGCGAACTATCAAAGCTTGATTATTAACGGCCACATAGATGTAGCGGAAGTCAGTCCTGATGAAAAGTGGGAAACGGATCCGTTCACACCGATTGTGAAAGATAGTGCGATCATCGGACGAGGTGCAGCCGACATGAAAGGCGGCCTTGCCGGTGCACTGTTCGCTATTCAGTTGCTCCATGAAGCAGGCATTCAACTCCCTGGTGATCTAACGTTTCAGTCGGTTATCGGTGAAGAAGTCGGGGAAGCAGGTACACTTGAATGCTGTAAGCGTGGCTACACAGCCGATTTTGCGCTCGTTGTCGATACGAGCAATTTACATATTCAAGGGCAGGGTGGCGTCATTACTGGCTGGATTACGCTAAAAAGTGAGCAGACGTTTCACGATGCGACGCGCCGACAAATGATTCATGCTGGCGGCAAGTTGATGGGTGCAAGTGCAATTGAAAAAATGACCAAAATTATCAATGGTCTGCAAGAACTGGAGCGTCACTGGGCAGTTATGAAAAGTTACCCGGGCTTTCTGCCAGGAACCACGACAATCAATCCAGCGGTTATTGAAGGGGGACGGCACGCGGCATTTATAGCTGATGAATGCCGCCTCTGGATCACTGTTCATTTTTATCCGAATGAAACGCATGAACAAGTTGCGAAAGAAGTGGAAGATTATATTCGCAACATAGCGAAAGGTGATCTTTGGATGCAGGAAAACCCGCCGATTTTTGAATGGGGAGGTACATCGATGATTGAAGACCGTGGTGAAATTTTCCCGTCATTTGAAGTCGATCCAGATCATGAAGCGGTACAAAAACTGATGAAATCACATGCCTCTGTTCTCAACGAAAAACCAGTTGTTGATGTGTCACCATCTGTCACAGACGGCGGTTGGCTCGGCTCATCGGGTATACCGACAGCCATTTATGGTCCTGGCCATTTGCGTCATGCCCATGCGGTGAATGAGCAGCTGGCGATTAATGAACTCGTCGATTATACGAAAGTAATGATTCAATTTATTTATGACTGGACAAATAGCAAAAAGGAGGAAAAACACAATGAAATTCAGTGAACAATTACATGAAAAATTACAGCCGATTTGGCGTCAAAACCACGAACATCCTTTCGTGAAAGGAATAGCAAATGGCACGCTTGATCCGGAAAAATTCCGTTTTTATATGGTGCAGGATTATTTGTATTTAATTCAATATGCGAAAGTATTCGCCCTTGGCGCTGTCAAAGCAGATGATCTTCATACAATGGGCAAATTCGCGGCGCTCCTGGATGGGACATTAAATGAAGAAATGGGGCTCCACCGGCAATACGCGGCCCGATTCGGCATATCAGAAGAAGAGTTAGAAACCGCCAAACCATCACCCATTACACTTGCATATACACATTATATGCTGCACGCGGCCCAAAATGGCACGCTGGCAGAGGTGATTGCGGCTGTTCTCCCATGTGCATGGAGTTACTGGGAAATCGGCAAAGAACTGAATAAAATCCCAGGGGCTGCGGAACACGAGCTATATGGAAAATGGATCCACATGTACGCGTCAGAGGAATTCGGCCAGATGGCACAATGGTGCATCGATCTTTTAGATGAGCATACAGTTGGCAAGTCGGAAGCGGAACTCGCGAAACTGGAAGAAATCTTTTTAAATACAACTCGTTTTGAATATATGTTCTGGGATATGGCGTACAACGGGATCATGTGGCCTGGCAATGCGTAAACCGGTGCTCGAATTCCGGAATGTGTCGTTCTCATACGGCGGGGAAAAATCAATTCTTGATCATCTCGACATCACCATTTACGACCGCGAATTCATTACGGTCATCGGTGCAAGTGGCTCAGGGAAAAGTACGCTGTTCCGTCTCATCACCGGGCTTGAAATTCAAAGCGAAGGTACGATCTTGATCAACGGTGAAAACCATCGAAACCGTCACGGAAAAGTCGGTTACATGCCACAGCAAGACTTATTAATGCCGTGGCGGACCGTAATGGACAACGCTGCCTTGCCGTTAGAACTTAGCGGTATTAGTAAAAAAGATGCGCAAAAACATGTTTTGCCGCTTCTGGATGAGTTCGGGTTAACGGGTGTTGAAAACAAATTCCCTGGTGAATTGTCCGGTGGAATGAAACAGCGTGTCTCGTTTTTACGCTCCATCTTAACGGGCTCAAATGTCCTGTTACTGGACGAGCCGTTTAGTGCACTCGATGCGATTACAAGGCTGTCGATGCAGGAATGGCTTTTAGAACAGTGGGAAAAACGTGAAAAAACGATTTTGTTCATTACACATGATGTAAACGAAGCGCTCTTTTTATCAGACCGTATTTTCGTGTTTCAGGAAGCACCGGTGCACAAGTTGCAAGAAGTCGTCGTACCGCTCGGCCGGCCGCGGTCACTACGGGATTTAAATGATCCGGCTATTTTGAAATGGAAAGATGAATTAATTGAACAGCTGCGGAAAGGAGTATCTATATGAAACATTATCTTCCCGCAGCTGGTCTTATCGTCGTCCTTTTACTCATTTGGGAAGCGGTCGCTCGTTCGATTAATTTACTATTCATTTTACCATCGCCATCTGGGGTTGCTTTGAAGCTATGGGAATTGAAAGAAGTGCTGCTGTTCGACCATTTACCGTCCACGCTTGCGATCATTTTAATCGGTCTTGCGATTTCGATTGTGCTAGGCGTAGGAATTGCTGTCTGGATGAATATGAGCAAAATTGCGGAACGTGCATTTTACCCGATTATTATTTCATCGCAAATGATCCCGACAATCGCTATCGCACCGATTTTTATTATGTGGTTTGGCTATTCAATCTGGAGCAAAGTTGTCGTAACAGTGCTTATTACGTTTTTTCCGATTACAGTTAGCACGTTTGACGGATTGAAATCGAGCAGTAAAGAGTTAAGAGAATTGCTTTTGACAATGGGTGCAGGGAAAAAAGAGATATTCTTTAAACTGCAAGTTCCATCCGCAAAACCGTATTTTTATTCTGGATTAAAAGTAGCCGTCACGCTCAGCGTGATCGGGGCAGCAATAGGTGAATGGCTTGGTGCACAAGCTGGGCTTGGCTATTTCAGCCGAAGAATGATGACACAGTTTGACGGAGCAGCCGTATTTGCGCCGATTGTTCTATTATCAACTGTCGGCGTTGTGCTGTTTGTCGTTGTGAAAGTGCTTGAACATAAATCATTAAAATGGAGGAATATGAAATGAAAAAATGGACAGCAGGTGTGCTTGCGGCGATGATGCTTGCAGGATGCGGGGCAAATGAAAAAACGGCAATAGAAACATCAGGTGAAGGAAAGAAAGAGCTGCAAGAGGTCAGCATTATGCTTGACTGGTATCCGAATGCAGTGCACAGCTTTTTGTATGTCGCCGATGAAAAAGGATATTTTAAAGAAGAAGGCATTGATCTTGATATTCAATTCCCAGCCGATCCAACTGATCCGATTAAATTAGCGGCATCTGGACAAGTGACACTTGGTATTACTTATCAGCCGGATGTGATTGTGGCACGGACGGAACAAGGAGTTGGCGTGAAGTCAGTTGGTGCCATTGTACGTGAGCCGCTCAATCGTGTCGTGTCGCTTGAGGAAAGCAATATCCAATCACCAAAAGATTTGGAAGGAAAAACAGTCGGCTACACTGGCATTCCGCTGAATGAGTCAATCGTGCAGACGATGGTGAAAGAAGATGGTGGCGATGCGTCGAAGGTGGAATTGATTGATATCGGTTTTGAACTTAATTCAACACTCGTCAGCAAAAAAGCGGACGCCGTTGTCGGTGCGTACATCAACCACGAAGTTCCACTGCTTGAATTTGAGGGGTATCCAACGAACAACATTGATTTAACGGATTATGGTGTGCCATCTTTTTATGAGTTAATCGCTGTGACGAGCGATAAAACATGGGAAGAAGAATCTGAGTTAATTGAAGCATTCTGGCGTGCGGCGGAAAAAGGATTTGATGACATGGAAGCGAATCCAGATGAAGCGTTGCAAATTTTAATGGACAATCAAGATGCAGCGAATTTCCCGCTTGAAGAAAAAGTCGAAAAAGAAAGTATGGATATTTTGTTGCCGATGATGGCGTCAGATGAAGGATTCGGTTATCAGGAAGAGAAGCCATGGGCAGATACAGCGAACTGGATGAAAGAAAGTGGATTGATTAAAAAAGATCCAAATGTAGAAGAACTATTCGTCAACATGCCTGAATAAAGTCTTTTTTCCGAAAGATTTCTCTTGTATAATGAAAATTGTTCGAAATTTTTTCGATGAGAGGGATGTTAAAATGGAACGCATTTATACAGGTAAAACGAAAGATGTATTTAAATTGGAAGATGGGAATTTTTTATTAAAATTTAAAGATGATGTTACGGGCGAAAATGGGGTCTTTGATCCAGGTGCGAACACAGTTGGTTTGACAATTGAAGGTGCTGGACAAGCCGGTCTTCGTTTGACAAAATTCTTTTTTGAAAAGCTGCAAGAAAAGGGTATTCATACACATTATGTTGATGCGAACATTGCAGAAGCGACGATGACAGTCAAACCAGCGAACGTGTTTGGGAAAGGACTTGAAGTTATTTGCCGCTACCGTGCAGTGGGAAGCTTCCTCCGCCGTTATGGTGCATACGCAACAGATGGACAGGAGTTGGATGCGTTCGTTGAAGTAACGATTAAAGATGATGAGCGTGAAGATCCGCCGATTACAAGCGACGCACTTGATATGCTCGGTATTTTGACGAAAGAAGAATATGCTGTGTTAAAAGAGCAGACACAAAAAATTGGCGCCGTTGTGAAAGCGGAAATGGCGAAAAAAGGGCTTGATTTGTATGATATTAAATTCGAGTTTGGCCGTGAGCAAGGAACAGGCACGATCCTTTTAATCGATGAAATTTCCGGTGGAAACATGCGTGCATACAAAGATGGAGAATATATTGAGCCACTTAAACTTGAGCAATTAATGCTTGCTGGCGAATAAAAAAACAAACTACCTGAAAAGTCATTTTTTCGGGTAGTTTGTTTTTATGTACAATAGACCATTACGAATGATTGTAAAGGGGAATGATTTATGTTAACAAATGATCTCGATTTTTGTTTCGGATCGGGTTATTTTAGCGTGCCGTGTAAGTCGCTATGATTGTTGTAATAGTCATTCATCTATTTAAAACTTTAGTTATCTTCGTAAGCGCAGTTTATAAGCCGTGTTTTATTATGATAGAATGGAATGGATGAGCTGTAGGAGGGGATTTATAATGGTTGGAAACTGGATGGAAGAGGTACAGAAAACACGGAGAGCGCTCCGATCGAATGTACTCGAAACGGTGCTCAATGAATTTGACGCGCGTATTACTGGATTAAATCATGAAAAACGCAAACATAAATATAGACAGATGACGGAAAATCCATTTCGTTTTTTCCGTGGAAGTGCGTACTTATTTTATTATGATGTGACGAAAATCCCATTTTCTTTTCATACACCAGATGATAAACCGACGTGGATTCAAGGAGATATGCATGTCGAAAATTTCGGTGCATTTCAAAATAGTGAAGGCGACATTGTATATGACGCGAACGACTTTGACGAAGGTTATATGGGATCGTACGTATATGATTTGCTGCGCATGACTGTGAGTATCGCTCTGTACTGTGAGCAGTATGGTTTTGCCAATGCAGAAGAAAGAATGCATGTGTTTCTTGAATCGTATTACAAACAGCTGAAAAAGTTCGTGAAAGGAAAAGAAGATCCTGTCACCTTTTTTTACACCGCGAAGAATACAAAAGGGCCGATCCGCGAAGTGTTAAAAAAATTGGAGAAGCGTGATTCAGCACGTCTTCTGGAGAGATGGACTGTAAAGGAAGACGCTACACGTGTGTTTGAATTGTCTGAAGATTTTGTACAAGTGACGCAGAAAGAACGAGAAAAAATCGAAGCTGTCTGGCCAGATTATGTCGATAGCCTGGACGCGGAAGACCGAAAAAAAAGTGAGTTTTATGAAATAAAGCATATCGTTCGCAAACATGGTTCTGGCACCGCATCGATTGGACTTGAACGTTATTATATTTTAGTAGAAGGGAAACAGGACTGCGATCAGCAAATGGATGATATTATTCTAGAAATGAAAGAAGTACGCGCGCCTGTTCCGGCTTATTTCGCACCATATAGTGAGGAATTCTGGGCAAGATACAGCCATCAAGGAGAGCGTGTTGTTACGACACAAAAAGCGATGCATCATCATGATGATCCACTGCTAGGCTATGTGACGATTGATAATCGGCATTTTTACGTGCGTGAACGGTCGCCATATAAAAAGCGGGTGAAGCCGGAAGATATTGAAAACGTGAAGGAATTCGATCAAGTACTTGATGTATTCGGGGGCATTGCGGCCAAAATTCATGCACGCGCAGATACCGATGTTGAACATGAACTGCTTTCTTACCATAGTGAAGAAGAAATAGTAAATGTGATTGGAGACGATTACGATGTATTCGCAGCCCAACTTGTCTTTTTATCAAATGCCTATAAAGATCAAGTTAAACAGGATTATGTATTATTCTGCGGCTGGCTTAATTATAAGTTTACTTAATTAAGAAAAAACTGTCCGTTTACAGACAGTTTTTTTATAAGAAATTCTTTTTAATGTGAATAAAATACATACATTTAATTAGGAGAAAACCTTTAATCCAACGACAGACATAATGATAACGGCAATAAAAATTAAACGTTTTGCATCACGAGGTTCTTTATAGATAAGCATGCCGATTATCGTGCTGCCGACTGTGCCGATTCCAGTCCATACAGCATAGGCTGTCCCCATTGGAATCGTAGTCATCGCAATTGATAAAAATAGAAGACTAAAACTGAAACCGCCAATAAAAATGCCCCAGGACAACACATTTTTTCGTACGTTCATCATCGACATGCCGGTCACACCAGCTACTTCAAACAGCCCGGCAAGAATTAATAGAGACCACATCATGAGACAGACACATCCTTTTCATCCTTGTGCTCCTGTTCAGCCGTCACCATTTTTAATCCGATAATCCCTATAACTAGTACAGCGATCAATGCGATTTTTATCCAGCTAACCGGTTCACCGAACATTGCCATTTCAAGAATGACTGCGCCGGCACTGCCAATTCCAACGAACACCGCGTATACGGTCGTTGAGGGCAATTTTTTTGAGCAGTAAATGAGCGCCCAAAAACTGGCCGCTAACCCGATGATTGTCAATATCCATTCAATTAAACTGTCGGCATACTTTAGTCCGGAGACCCAGCCAATTTCGAAAAGACCCGCAAGAACAACAAGAAACCATTTATTAGTCATGTTCCTTTTCTCCTTTTCTAATACTGTTCCAAAAAAAGCGCCACGATACGTCAAGGCGTTTTTCTGTGCGTTCACGGCTTCCATAACAGAGTTCAACTAAAATACTATCGAGAATAATCGTATACATCGCTGCCGTGTCGGCAATGTCAATGTTTCGAATTGTACCCGCTTCGATTCCGTCTTGTAAAATTTCTCCTGTTTTTTTTTCCATTGCATCTAAATAATCATAATATCGGTTTAAAATATCTTCTTTTAAATGATCCGGCGGGAAAAAAGAGCTCGTAATTAAAAAACGAAATAAAGCATCATTGGCGTGCCGTTTTACATAATTGTTGAGAAGTTCAAAAAGAGAAGACTGTCCATATAAAATACGCAATTCAGATGCAAAGGCATCATCAAGAAGAGCTGAAAATAAATGTTCTTTACTTTTAAAATGGGCATAAATAGACGGCTTTTTGATACCGACTTGTTCGCTAATTTGTGCAAGTGACGTCCCAGCATATCCATGTTCTGCAAAAAGAGACGCCGCTGAATTCTTAATCTTTTCCGCACTCAAAAAAAACACCTTCCTAACGTTCGTTAGTTTTATTTTAGCAACAACTGTAAAAAAAAGCAACGTAAAAAAACCGCGCTAAGCGGTTTTTTTTTACGTTGTATATTCACCATTAATTTTCACATAATCATACGATAAATCACAGCCCCATACGGTCGAAGTTCCTGGTCCGTCGCCAAGTGAAATTCGGATTAACACTTCATTGTTTTTTAAATACTCTTCCAATTCAGCACGTTTATCCTCGGTTGGTGCTCCGTTTTTAAATACGTACACATCCGCGAATGAGACAGACACAGCTTCTGTATTCACTTTGTCCGTCGAGTTGCCGATCGTCGACATAATGCGTCCCCAGTTCGGATCTTCACCGAAAATCGCTGTCTTCACAAGCGGTGAATTAATAATCGATTTGCCAATTTTTTTCGCTATCACGTCATCATCAGCACCAGTCACTTGCACTTCAACTAATTTTGTTGCACCTTCACCATCGCGTGCAATTTCTTTTGCAAGATCGATGCATAGATTCGTTAAAACAGACTCAAATTCCACAAGATCTACGTCTCCGGCAAGTCCATTTGCCATGATCACAACCGTGTCACTCGTGCTCGTATCGCCATCGACTGATACACTATTAAACGAAACATCGACCGCACGCTTTAGCATTTTTTGCAAAAGAGGGGGTTCAATTGCGGCGTCGGTCAAAATATAGCTGAGCATCGTCGCCATATTCGGTTCAATCATGCCAGATCCTTTGGCCATCGCGGAAATAGTTATAGAACCAACTTGTCTCGTACGAAATTTCGGATATGTATCCGTCGTCATAATCGCTTTAGCAGACTCCTCAAGCCCATCTTCTTTCAATTGATTTTTCAGTCCAGGAATAGCTGTCAATATTTTCTCAACAGGGAGTGGTACGCCGATGATACCTGTTGAAGAAGGGAGGACGTCGTTTGAATGAATCGCCAGCTCTTGTGCAACAGCCTCAGTCACTTTTCGTGCGTCTTCAAGTCCTTTATTGCCCGTTGCGACGTTTGCATTTTTGCTGTTGACAGCAATCGCCTGCAAATATCCGTCTGCGACACTTTCTTTGCCGATGACAATCGGCGCTCCGCAAAATTGGTTTTTTGTGAACATAGCAGCTGCAGAAGCCCGAACGTCTGAAAATAAAATTGTAAAATCAAGTGTATGATCTTTAATGCCCGCATTGATCGAGCACGATTTAAAACCTTTTGGAAAGGTGTTCAAATGAAATCCCCCTAGTAACAATATAGTAGTTTTATTATACAACGTAACATTGATGTACGGGAAGAGTATTTGAATAATTATTCAAAGGTAATGAATAAAAACCTTGACATATACGGGAAAGTAAGTAAAATATAAAGATAACATATAGGGAAAGAAAGGGTGAGAAATCATGATCGAAGTACGCAAAGCGGTGCTTAGTGACGTGGAGCAAGTATTTGAACTCGTGAATCAATATGCAAATGAAGGGCTGATGCTGCCACGAACGTATGAGTCGCTCGTGTTGAGTTTACAGGCGATAGTTGTCGCGGAAGAGGACGGTGAGATCCTTGGAATCGCCAGCCTTGCGATACTCGGCCATGATCTCGCCGAAATTCGTTCGCTCGGTGTAAAGGAAAAAGCGAAAGGGCGGGGCATTGGAAAAATGCTCGTCGAACGAGTTGTCGAAGAAACGAAAAAAATCGGCATTCCAAAACTTATTTCGCTGACGTATCAAGTCGTCTTTTTTGAAAAATGCGGTTTTGAAGTAATTCAAAAAACAGAAATGCCACAAAAAGTATGGACGGACTGCGTTCATTGTCCGAAATTTCCAAGCTGTGATGAAATTGCGATGGCAATCAAAACAGCGTAGTGATCAAGAATGGCTGTTCCGCACTTAGGGAGGCTCTAGCCTGTAGACAAAGTCTTTATTTTGAAGACAATGTCTGCAGGCTTTTTTATCCCCCATTAACGGGCAGTAAGACCGCTTCTTCAAGACTTCGAAAAGAAAAGAAGGGTAAGCAGGGGATCAACTGCCCGTAAAAGCCCGATTGGTTCGGGCCAGACAGAGTCGCTCACTCATGTATTGCCGCAGGACGCGGCGCCCTATACCTGAGTTTCTGTTTATTCAGTGGGGTATGAAGAAAACCCCGACTGAATGAAGTTTCACTTTATATAATCGTAGAACTGTCAAACTTATTTCAACTCCTGCTCGAGGCACGTTGTTTCTTCACTACCTTGCTTTTATTACCAAATCAAACCGCCTAAGTTTAATTGCCATTAGACACCTGCTGTTTGGTAAATATCATAAATGATTATGATGTATGAAAAAAACCACGAATCTCTTTGCAAAATGAGTGAACAAATGGAGGGAGGTAGCGACTTTTAGAATAAGTCAGATAAACGGTTCTCTGGAGTTCATCTGAATCAATTTGACGTGTGCGGATAGCTGAAAAATTAGAATAACGAATGTAATTTTCCGGGATTATTGTCACACCAAGCCCTTCCTCGACTAAACTACAAACTGTTTCAAAACGCTCACTTTCATACATGATATTTGGCTCAGCTCTTTCTTTCTCAAAGGCATTCAAAATATCTCGCCTTGTTTGAAAACCGATTGTACTAATAATAAACGCTTCATTTTCCAAATCTTTCATGGAAATAATCTTCTTTTCTCCTAATGGATTTTTTTCATGTAAAAGGAGAACGAGCCGTTCCTGGTAGATTGGGATGGTGTTTACATCTTGATGGACGATCGGCTGGTTCGTGATGACAACGTGTGTTTCATAATCAAGTAACGATTTTTGTACTTCCTCTCCTCCAAGCACTTCACTTAATTGAATTTGGACTGATGGATAGCTGCGTTTAAATTGAAGAATCACTTTTGGCATCCAATGCTTCGAGGATTCGATCATCCCAATTGAAAGTTTTCCGTTTCCAATTTCCTGTATCTCTTCCATTTCTTTTTGTAAGCGGTCATACTGTTTTAAAAATTCAACAGATCGCTTATATATCACTTCTCCGGAATCAGTTAAACGCAGACTTCTCGTGTTTCTTTCCAAAAGTGGAAAGCCGATTTCATTTTCAAGTTTCATTATCGCATTGCTTAATGACGGTTGTGAAAGATGGAGCTTTTCAGCCGCTTTGGAAAAATTTTTCTCATTTACCACAGCTACAAAATAACGCATTTGACGAAAATCCATTTAATCACCTCATATATAGTTAAAAATTATTAATTAATAATTTTATTGTATTATAAATTATAAATTACACACTATATAATATAAAAAAACAGTTGCTTTATCTGTATTTTCAGAAAGGAAGATAATGATGTACAAATTGCCGAATCAAGATAACTGGAGCGGACGAACTGATCACGTGAAGAAAAAAAGCTCTTTCCGTATTCATCAAGTCGTTAACATGCTTGATATAAATAATGTGTCCTTAGAAAAGAAAGCGCATACTAATTGTGCTCTTATCGGTTTTCAATGTGAAGAAGGTGTCAGAAGAAACAAAGGCCGGATTGGCGCAGCGAAAGCACCTGATTCGATTCGAGGTGAATTGGCTAAACTACCTTGGCATGGATTAGATGAATCCTCTTTATCAGATGTTGGGAATATAATCTGTGAAGGCGATCAGCTGGAGCTCGCTCAACAAGAAGTTGGAAAGTGTATCACTACCTTATTGAAAAATAAAAAAACACCGATTATTTTAGGCGGCGGCCATGAAACCTTTTATGGTCACTATCTCGGGGTCAGACAATTTATAGGTCCGGACGCTTCACTTGGCATAATTAACATCGATGCCCACTTTGATTTACGTCCATATGATGATCAACCTTCATCTGGTACTATGTTCAGACAAATTCTTGATCAAGATCGCGCTTGCGGCTACTTAGTACTTGGTATACAGCGGTACGGTAACACGAAAGAACTATTTGATACAGCTGATCGATATTCATGTCAGTATATTTTGGAAGAACAATTGACAAATGGTCTGACCACGGAGACGGTATCAGTCATTGAGCAATTTATAAATGAACATGATTATGTTATGTTGACGTTATGCACAGACGTGATGAGTGCGGCTCATGCACCTGGAGTTAGCGCTCCCTCGGCATTCGGCCTTATTCCTTCCGTTGTTCGCTCGCTCATTCGACATGTGATTTCGAATAACAAAACATTATCATTTGATATTTCTGAAGTAAATCCAGATCTAGATGAAAATCAACGTACGGTCAAACTGGCGGCCGGTTTAGTCAATGAAGCCATTATTTCGTTTCAAAAGGAGGAAAACAATGACCATTGAAATCAATCAAGTCACGACTATTTTCTTAGCCATCGCTTTACTTGTTCTAGGTACCTTTATTATTAAAAACGTTCCATTTCTTCAAAAATTTTGTATTCCAGCACCGGTTGCAGGGGGCTTGTTGTTTGCCATAATTGCAACGGCATTAAAAGCAAGTGGGTTAGTCGAACTAACACTAGATACATCACTGCAAAGCTTGTTCATGCTCACCTTTTTTACAACAGTCGGTCTTGGCGCAAGTTTCAGGCTCATTAAACTAGGAGGAAAACTGCTTGTTATTTACTGGATCGCCTGCGGGTTTTTAGCTTTAATGCAAAATGTCATCGGCATTTCACTCGCTTCCGTATTAAACATCGATCCGTTGCTTGGTATAATGGCAGGTGCTGTATCGATGGAAGGGGGACATGGTGGTGCAACCGCATTTGGTACCACGATAGAAGAGTTTGGAGTCGATTCTGCTTTGTCTATCGGTTTAGCTGCTGCTACATTTGGACTTGTAGCTGGTGGTCTTGTTGGTGGTCCAACTGTAAAATATTTAATTTCCAAGTATCATTTAACCCCTTCTGAGACGGAAGTGGCTGAGGAAGCTCTTCCTCAAGAAAAAGCAACTACTGATATTGATTCAAACCTATTCATTATGCAAATTTTGCTCATCACGTTTTGTATGGCTGTTGGTTCTTATCTAGGTGACCTTTTTTCAGTGCAGACCGGTTTTGTTTTACCAAGCTACGTAGGGGCAATGTTTGTCGCCGTTATTGTTCGAAATGTGATGGATCAATTTAAAGATGACGTGATTGATATGCGTAGTGTTAACTTAATTGGCGATGTAACACTGGGCATCTTTTTGACAATGGCACTAATGAGTATTAAATTGTGGGAAATTGCTGATCTCGCACTACCTATTTTAGTTATTGTCTTTGTTCAAGTTGTGTTTATTGTTTTACTTGGCATTTTTGTACTTTTCCGTCTGTTAGGAAAAGATTATGATGCAGCCGTTATGGTTGGCGGTTTTACAGGGCACGGACTCGGTGCTACGCCTAACGCGATGGCGAATATGTCTGCTATTACACAAAAATATGGACCTTCACGTAAAGCGTTCCTCATCGTTCCCATTGTCGGTGCGTTCCTTATCGATGTATTCGCCGTCCCTATAATTATTACGAGCATCAATTTATTTCATTAATTACCTACCCATTGCTTATATCTTAACGATCATTGAAAAGGAAGGGACCGTCTCAACTTTTAAGGTAGTCCCTTCAGCTTGTAGACAAAGTCTTCATTTGGAAGACAATGTCTGCAAGCTTTTTTTATAATAAAAACCATAAGATCTTATGGAGATTTACATGTTAACGAAACAGTTGAGGCAGCCTATTTTTGTGTGGACTGGTCATTTTTTATGAAAATTGGGTATAAGTAAGTTATACAGTTTTCACATGCAGATGACGGGAGAGAAGCAAATGGAGCGTAATCGTACAATGATGCAATTTTTTGAATGGCAGCTGCCGGCGGATCAAAAGCACTGGGCACGCCTTGAAGAACGAGCAAAAGAATTAAAAGAGGCAGGAATCGGTGCTGTATGGGTACCGCCTGTAACAAAGGGGCAGTCCGACAAAGATACCGGATACGGCGTGTACGATTTTTATGATCTCGGTGAATTTGATCAAAAAGGGACGATTCCGACGAAATACGGAACGAAAGAAGAACTTGAACGTGCGATTAAAGCATGTCACGATGAAGGTATATTCGTGTACGTGGACGTTGTCATGAATCATAAAGCAGGTGCAGATGAAAAAGAAACATTCAAAGTCGTTGAAGTTGATCAAAAAGACCGGAAAAAAATCATTTCAGAAAAGCCGTTTGATATTGAAGGCTGGACGAAATTTACGTTTCCAGGCCGAAAAGGAAAATATTCCGATTTTGGATGGTCATTTGAACATTTTAACGGCACAGATTATGATGCAAAAGAAGATCGGACTGGCATTTTTCGTATTGAAGGCGAGAATAAAAAGTGGAATGAAAATGTCGATGATGAATTAGGGAATTACGACTACTTAATGTTTGCGAACATTGATTATAGCCACCCGAAAGTGCGCGAAGAAATGATCCGCTGGGGTAAATGGATAGCTGAAACACTTGATTGTGACGGCTACCGTTTGGATGCCCTTAAGCATATTGATTATGACTTCATTGATCAGTTTACGAAGGAAGTGCAGGATGAACGCGGCAAGGATTTCTTTTTTGTTGGCGAGTTTTGGGTACCGGAACCTGATGAATGTGCACATATGATTGAGGAAACAGACGGCCGCATTCATTTATTTGACGTACCGCTTAAATATAATTTATACGGTGCTTCACAGCAAGGTGCAAAGTATGATTTGCGGGAAATATTCAAGGGAACGATTGTTGAAACCTATCCACAAAACGCAGTCACATTCGTCGATAACCATGATACGCAGCCGAGTGAATCGCTGGAATCCTTTTTAGCTGACTGGTTTAAACAAAGCGCTTACGCACTGATACTACTTCGTAAAGATGGCTACCCATGTGTATTTTATGGGGATTACTATGGGATCGGCGGAGAGAAACCAATCAAAGGTAAAAGAGAAGCGATCGATCCATTATTATATAGTCGATTACATAAAGCATACGGGGATCAGGAAGATTATTTTGATCATCCTAATACAATCGGCTGGGTGCGGCGTGGCGTTGAAGAAATCGAACGTTCAGGCTGTGCTGTTGTCATTAATAACAGTGAGGAAGGTGGGGGGAAAAGAATGTTCATCGGTGAAGAACGTGCCGGAGAAAAATGGGTCGATTTCCTGAAAATGCGTGAAGACATTATTGAAATTGATGAAGGTGGCTGGGCAACATTCCCTGTTAATGCAGGAAGCGTTTCAGTCTGGGGCCTACCAGAGAAAGATGTCGAATAAAGTGAATCTGTCATCAGCGGGGGTTTTCTTTCATCCCCCGCTGAATAAACAGGAACTCAGGTAAAGAACGCCGCGTCCTGCGGCAATGCCTGAGTGACCGGCTTCCGCCGGCCCGAACCAATCGGGCCTTTACGGGCAGTTTATCCCACACTTATCCTTTTTTGATTTCTCTAAGACTTGAAGTGGGGGATCTTACTGCCCGTTAATCTGCGATAAAGTTGACACAAAAAAAAGTGCATGATAGAATCCTTGTAATCGTTAAAAAAGAATATATACTCTTATAAAGAGCGGCGGAGGGACTGGCCCTATGAAGCCCGGCAACCATCAGAAATGAAAGGTGCTAATTCCAGCAAAGCATGATCGCTTTGGAAAATGAGAGGTTTATGATAAAATAAACTTCCTGTTTTCAAGTAGGAAGTTTTTTTAATTTAATATAAGCATATGGTGAAATGCAGCAGTTCAGCATTTCTTAAAAGGGAAGTCCGGTGAAAGTCCGGTACGGTCGCGCCACTGTAATGGGGAGTTTTTCATAAAACCACTGTTTCATTTGAAATGGGAAGGAATGAAAAACGTTGAACCAGAGTCAGGAGACCTGCCATATGTACGCACTTTTTATGCTCTACGCGTTATAGAGAGGAGTGGTCGAAAATGATGAATGCCAGGGTGTATGATGATCTCAATCCCGGTTGATTTATATTCTGCTCTCTTTCTGTTACAGAAAGAGAGCTTTTTTATGGAAATCGCCATAATTTGAGGGAAATCATCTTACAGGAGTGAAGAAAATGAACAGTTATTTAACGTCAATATCGGGATACCCCCGCATTGGAGAAAAAAGAGAATGGAAACGGTCCATTGAAAAATATTGGTCCGGTGAAACGAAACAAACGGATTTTTTGCAGGAAATGAAAGAACTTCGCCTAGGCTATTTACGTACGCAGAAAGAAAAAGGAATTGACATGATTCCAGTCGGTGACTTTAGTCTTTATGATCACATCCTTGATACAGCTGCGATGTTTGGGCTTGTGCCGGAACGTTTTGAATACGATGGAGGCAGTGTATCGCTTGATCTATATTTTCAAATGGCACGCGGGTCAAAACAAGCTGTAGCTATGGAAATGACCAAATGGTTTAATACAAACTATCACTATATCGTTCCAGAATTAAACAAATGCACGCCATCGCTTGTGCATAATCGTCCGCTTGACCTGTTTTTAGAAGCAAAAAATGAAGCGGGTATTACAGGAAAGCCTGTGGTCATTAGCCCGTTCACATTTGTGAAGTTAGGAAAGGGCTATATGCCAGAAGAATTTGGATCCACTGTTTATGCGTTGCTGCCGCATTATGAAACGGTCATTCGTGAGTTAAGTGAAGCAGGTGCTGATTGGATTCAAATTGACGATCCATCGCTACAATTTACGCTGACAGAAGAAGAAAAAGAAATTGTTACACATGTATACGAAGCTCTTTCAAAAGCGAAAGGAACGAGTCGCCTTCTGATTCAGACGTATTTTGATTCAATCGATGACTACACGTTTGTCACGTCATTGCCAGTTGATGGGTTCGGACTTGATTTTGTTCATGATCGCGGAGAAAATGCATCAAGCATTGAAGAAAACGGGTTTCCGGAAGAAAAAGTTCTTTTTGCCGGTGTGATTAACGGACGAAATATTTGGAGAGCGGATGTGCGTGAAAAGTGGGAGCTGCTAAAATCAATGACAACCTATACGAGTGAAGATCGTCTAATCATACAGCCATCATGCAGCCTCTTGCACGTGCCAGTTACGACAGAATCGGAAACGAAAATGCCTGAATTTTTAAAAGAGGGACTCGCGTTTGCAAACGAAAAGCTAGATGAACTTCAATTATTGCAATCAGCGCTTCGTGAAAAAGAATTGCTGGATTATGTAGCACCTGTTATTCCAGGAAGAGATCGTGTCCACGTTCAAAAGGAAGTAAAGCAAGCGGAACTTGATGCAGGAGACAGATCACGTCCATTTGCAGAACGGCAAGTTTTACAGCGTGAAAAGTTCCAGCTGCCTTTATTACCGACAACGACGATTGGAAGTTTCCCACAAACAACGGAAGTAAGGAAAAAACGTCAGCAATGGCGTAAAAATGAACTATCAGCAACGGATTATGCGTCGTTTATCGAACAGGAAACGAAAAAGTGGATTGATATTCAAGAAAAGCTGGATCTCGATGTTCTCGTTCATGGTGAATTTGAACGGACGGACATGGTTGAATTTTTTGGTGAAAAGCTGAAAGGATTTTATTTTACACAGTTTGCCTGGGTACAGTCGTACGGATCACGTTGTGTGAAGCCGCCCGTTATTTATGGAGATGTTGAATTTATTCATGAGATGACCGTAAAAGAAACCGTCTATGCACAGTCTTTGACAAGCCGTCCTGTAAAAGGAATGCTAACAGGACCGGTGACGATTTTCAACTGGTCATTTGTCCGGGAAGATGTACCAAAAGCGACGGTAATGAATCAAATTGCGCTTGCTCTTCGGAAAGAAGTGAAAGCACTTGAAAAACAAGGCATTTACATGATTCAAGTGGATGAACCGGCGATCAGAGAAGGGCTTCCATTGAAAAAAAGAAACGAGCAAGAGTATCTTAATTATGCGGTCAAGGCGTTTAAGTTATCTGTCTCAACGGTGGAGCCAGACACGCAAATTCACACGCATATGTGCTATTCTGATTTTGAAAAGATCATTGACAGCATTTCTGCAATGGGTGCGGACGTCATTTCAATTGAAACGTCAAGAAGCCACGGTGAGTTGATTAGCGCATTTGAAAGCTACCATTATGATAAAGAAATTGGGCTTGGTGTGTATGACATTCACAGTCCGCGGGTACCAATGAAAGAAGAAATAATTCAAAATATTCATCGTGCTTTGCGTGTCCTTGATCCGAAGCAATTTTGGGTCAATCCAGATTGTGGGCTGAAGACACGTAAAGAAGAAGAAACAGTCGCTGCTTTACAGGTGATGGTCGAAGCAGCAAAAGAAGTGCGTGAACAAATCAAAGTCACTGTTTAATGAAAAAAGGTTCCTGCGTCGGCAGGAACCTTTTTCTCATAATTTAAATGAACTTTTCAGTGAAACAATACGGTTAAAGACGGGCTTACCCGGCTCTGAATGTTTCGGGTCCACATTAAAGTAGCCGTGACGGAAAAATTGAAGCTTTTCCTGTGCTTCAATGTGCTCTAAATTTGGTTCAATAAAGCCACTGATCATTTTAAGCGAATTTGCATTGACATGATCTAAGAACGTTTTGTCTTCAGATTCAGCCATTTCTTCATCAAGAATGAGGGGTTCATATAAACGGAATTCAGCTGGCAGCGCATGCGAGG
Source organism: Domibacillus mangrovi (assembly GCF_001906925.1). Taxonomy (GTDB): domain Bacteria; phylum Bacillota; class Bacilli; order Bacillales; family Domibacillaceae; genus Domibacillus; species Domibacillus mangrovi. Next base: position 122,643 of record NZ_MRWQ01000010.1, on the reverse strand, counting down.
CATCTACCCAGTGAATCGTGCCTTTCACTTTACGGCCGGTGAAGCCGGATCCGCTTTTCGTTTCTGGATCATATGTGCAGTGAATTTCTGTTACATGGCCATCTGCATCTTTAATGACGTTTTCACATTTAACAAAATAAGCATGCTTCAAGCGAACTTCATTGCCAGGGAAGAGGCGGAAGTATTTCTTCGGTGGCTCTTCCATAAAGTCTTCCTGCTCAATATAAATTTCACGGGAAAAAGGAATCTTTCGCATGCCCATCTCAGGGTTTTCGGGATTCACTTCTGCATCAAGCCATTCGACTTGTCCTTCCGGATAGTTCGTAATGACAAGTTTCAATGGACGAAGCACGCCCATCGTGCGCGGCGCTTTCAGCTTCAAATCTTCCCGAACGAAATGATCAAGCATCGCTGAGTCAACCGTACCTGACCCTTTTGAAACCCCTGTTTCTTTCACAAATTCACGGATTGCTTCTGCTGTAAAACCACGGCGGCGCATGCCAGAAATGGTCGGCAGACGGGGATCATCCCAACCGTCTACAAATTCGCCATCGACAAGCTGCTTCAGCTTACGCTTACTCATAACCGTATTTGTAATATTTAACCGGCCAAATTCAATTTGCTGTGGCTGATTGTCCATTTCGCATTCACGCACAACCCACTCATAAAGAGGGCGGTGATCTTCAAATTCAGTTGTACAAAGGGAATGTGTCACACCTTCAATGGCGTCTTCAAGCGGATGAGCGAAATCATACATCGGATAAATACACCACGCATCTCCTGTATTATGATGAGATGTATGGGATACGCGGTACAGGACTGGGTCTCGCAAATTTAAATTTGGGGACGTCATATCGATTTTCGCACGGAGCACTTTGCTGCCGTCCTCAAATTCACCATTCTTCATCTTGTCAAATAAATCAAGGTTTTCTTCTTTTGTGCGGCTGCGGTGCGGGCTTTCTTTGCCTGGCTCTGTCAATGTGCCACGGTATTCGCGAATTTCGTCCGCTGTTAAATCGTCGACGTACGCAAGTCCCTTTTGAATAAGCAAGACAGCACGCTTATACATTTCATCAAAATAATTCGATGCAAAGCGGAGTTCGTCCCATTCATAGCCGAGCCACGATACATCTTCTTTAATTGAATCAACGTATTCTTGGTCTTCTTTCAGCGGGTTTGTATCATCAAACCGTAAATTCGTTTTGCCGTTAAAATCGTCGGCGAGACCGAAGTTGATGACGATTGATTTTGCGTGCCCGATATGAAGGTAACCGTTTGGCTCCGGTGGAAAGCGAGTAATGACGTGATCGTGCCGTTTTGAGTCCATATCTTGTTTAATAATCGTTCTAATAAAGTTGGATGATTGTTCCAAATTGAGATCAGCCTTTCTTTGTTGAAGTCATGTATGTTTATTATATTTCACTGACAGCGCGAAAGAAAGGCTTCCACATTAATCTTTCATTTGTGCAGTGAGTTTGTCAAATCGTTCTGTCGTTTCTTTCGCTGGTTTTGTCATTAAACTAACAATGACAATGGCAAGTAGTGACACAGCAAAACCAGGAATAATTTCATACAGTGTGTCAGATAAATCGAGTACATTCGACCAAATAATAATCGTTGCAGCACCAGCTACCATACCAGCAAGCGCACCCCATTTCGTCATACGTTTCCAGTATAAGCTCAGTAAAATGGCTGGGCCAAATGCAGCTCCGAAGCCAGCCCATGCATAACTGACCAATTTTAAAATCGTATCATTTTGCTCCCAGGCAAGTGCAAGGCCGATGATAGAAATGATCAGCACAGAGAGACGGCCTAAAAAGATGAGTTCTTTATCAGAAGCATCACGGCGGAAAAACGTTTTATACAAGTCTTCTGTCATTGAGCTGGATGTGACAAGAAGCTGCGATGAGATCGTACTCATGACGGCAGCTAAAAGCGCCGATAACAAAAAGCCTGTAATGATCGGATGGAACAGAATATCACCTAATGCGATAAAAATAGTTTCACTGTTTTCAAGCACTAATCCATTCATTGAGTAGTAGGCAATACCGAGAAATCCAGTAAATAATGCACCGATTGTAGAGAAAATCATCCAACTCATGCCAATTCGGCGCGCTGTTTTGATTTCTTTTCGAGACGTGATCGCCATAAACCGGACGATAATGTGCGGCTGACCGAAATAGCCAAGTCCCCATGCGAACAGAGAAACAACGCCGAGAACACTTTGGCCTTGAAAAATGTCGAGTAATTTGGGATCAATGGATCGTATTTCTGATACAGCTGTTCCAAGACCACCAATTTCAATCAATGTGACAATCGGTACAAGAATTAATGCTGTTACCATAATGATACCTTGAACAAAATCTGTCCAACTGACTGCTAAAAAGCCGCCAAATAATGTATACGCCACAACGATGCCTGTGACGACAAATAAACCGATATGATAATCCATGTCAAATGTTGTATGAAATAATACACCACCGGAAACCATACCGGATGAAACGTAAAATGTGAAGAAAATTAAAATAACGAGCCCGGAAATAAGGCGAAGCATTTTAGAGCTATCATCAAACCGGTTTTCTAAAAAGCCGGGAATTGTAATCGAGTCATTCGCCATTTCGGTATAGGTGCGCAGTCGTGGAGCAACAAACAGCCAGTTTGCCCAAGCACCAAGGGTTAAGCCAAATACAATCCAGGTTGAGCTAATCCCGGTTAAAAACATTGCACCAGGCAGTCCCATCAATAGCCAGCTGCTCATATCAGATGCACCGGCAGACAATGCCGTTACTGCAGGACCGAGCCCCGGCCTCCAAGCATGTAATCTGTTAAATTGGACGTTTTTTTATAGGCCAGCCATCCAATCAGTAACATCAATGCCATATAAATGACAATGGAGACAATCAGTAAATAATCCATCAAGACATCCTTTCATTTTTAAAGCGTAACGATATTCATTATAACGAAAATAATTTCTTTGTAAAAAAAATTAGGAGCATCTGATCAGCTTCAGATGCTCCATCGTTCCGATTATATCAAGCGTTCACCGTTTTTTTATTTTTTGTTGAATCAACAGCTGTTTTTGCGAGGAATTTCGCATTTTCAGGAATTTGTTTCGTTTCATTTATGGTCAATGCAACCGCCTGCTTTGCATGATCCACATCAGCCATAAGGTGCTCCTGATGAACTTTTAAATCATCTGTTTCAGACTTAATTTTCTCTGTTTCGGTTTGAATACGTGTTTGTGCCGCTTTTAACTGCTCGATTTTTGGCTTCATTGATTTGAATGTTGAAAATGATGAAATGCCGAAATAAATAAGTGCACCTATCACAATTGCAAGACTGATCCAGCCGATCCATTCCATACAAAAAACCTCCGATTGAAATCTATGCTTTTTATTACTTTACCCTAAACCGGAAAATTGTAACAGTAAAATGCTGAAAAATACGGGGGGAGGCGGATTAATCGATTGTGAAAAAGGTAAAATGAAAAAGAGAGGTGACGTCGAATGAAACAGATAAATGGGGAATTACCGAGTAAAATGAACAAATATAAGCCAGTAGGCAATGCTTTTTTTGAACAACCGACGCTTACATTGGCACGGAACTTACTCGGCTGTCTGCTTGTGAAAGAAATGGATGAGGGAGCCGCATCTGGTTTTATTGTTGAAACAGAAGCGTACCGTGGTCCGCTTGACAAAGCGGCGCATAGTTTTAATAATAGACGGACGAAGCGAACGGAAGTGATGTTCAGAGAAGCTGGTCATGTATATACGTATTTAATGCATACGCATTGCTTAGTGAATGTTGTAAGCGGAGCAGTCGATACGCCGGAAGTGGTGCTGATACGTGCCGTAGAGCCTTATGATGGGCTTGACCTTATGTTTGAACGACGGGGCGAAAAGACGATGAAAAACTTGACGAGCGGGCCGGGAAAGCTGACGAAAGCACTTGGTATCAATATGAATGACTACGGCAGGCGTTTTGATGAACCGCCGATTTACATTGCACCGGGATTTGCACCGGATAATATATCGTCAGGTCCCCGTATCGGGATTCCGAACAGTGGAGAAGCGAAAAACTATCCGTGGCGGTTTTGGGTGACGGGGAATATGTATGTATCACGATGAAAGGGGATAAATAGAAAGGACATAGAGATTACAATAAAAGGCAGCGCGTGGCGGACTTTTATCGAAGAAATTTCTGTTCACTCGACGATGAATTTTTCGTATAGTATTTATCCCGCATTAACGGGCAGTAAGACCCCCCGCTTCAAGACTTCGAAAAGAAAAGAAGGATAAGCGGGGAATTAACAGCCCGTAAAAGCCCGATTGGTTCGGGCCGGCTGAAACCGGTCACTCACGTATTGCCGCAGGACGCGGTGCTCTTTACTTGAGTTCCTGTTTAATTCAGTGGGGGATAGCGGAACGCAGACTAAGGTCGTCACGTCCTGTGACAACGTCTGCATGATTCACACCCTGTGAACCTAAACCCCCACTGAATGAAGTTTCACTTTGTTTTTTTCATTGAACTGCTGGATATTCAAATCTTCAAGCGGAATGGAATCGACAGTTTGTTCTTTATCATAGTCTTAATTTGTTATTGTTAAACATGTGAAAACAATGGATAATGAACAAAAACGAGAAGGAGCCTTTATGTCAAATCAACCAACATTTTTATCATTATTACAGCCTTTTTTGCAGGAAGCGTGGCAAAAAGCGGAGTTTAAGCAGCCAATGCCAGTGCAGGAAGAAACGATTCCATTATTGCTTGAAGGACGCGATGTGATCGCGAAGTCCCCTACAGGGACAGGAAAGACACTTGCGTATGTATTGCCGATGCTGAACAAAATTGATCCGAAACGAAATCAAGTTCAGGCGATCGTTATGGCGTCATCAAGAGAACTGATCATGCAAATTCAAGAGGAAATCCGCACATTTGGTGGGGGAGTAATTACGTCAGCCGGTATGATCGGCGGGGCAAACATTAAGCGTCAGACTGACCGATTAAAAAAACCGCCTCATATTATATGCGGGACACCGGGGCGATTACTTGAACTCATTCAAATGAAAAAACTCAAAATGCATGAAGTTAAACTTATTGTATTAGATGAGGGAGATGAACTTTTCACAACTGCGCTGATCGAGCCCGTTCAATCCATTATTAAAGCATCGCTGAAAGACCGTCAGCTTGCTCTGTTCTCTGCAACATTGCCAGCGTCGGCAGAGGAAAAAGCGAAAGAAGTTATGAATGATCCAGAAATGGTGAAAATTTCAAAAGAAAGCTTACCGGAAGAAGGAAATGTTCGCCATTTGTATTTCATATGTGAGTGGAAAGAAAAACAGCAAATGATTGAAAAAGTAATGCGTACGTTTGAGCCGGAGCGGATGCTTGCATTCATTAAAGACATTACAGACGTCAATGTGATGTCGGAAAAACTTGCGTATAAAGGTGTGAAAAATGGTGTGCTGCACAGTGAGCTTAGAAAAGAAGAGCGTGTTAAAGCGATTCGCGAATTCCGAAATGGTAAAGCACCCTTATTATTTGCGACAGATGTCGCGGCTCGCGGTCTCGATGTTAAGGGACTGACACATGTTTTGCATTTTGAAGCGCCGCACAATTCGCGTGAATATACTCACCGTTCTGGACGAACTGGACGCGCGGGGGGAGACGGAACGATCATTACCTTGATTACGAGTGAGTTTCAGGAAAAAGAACTAAAGAAAATCGCTAGACAAATCGGCGTTGAAATTGAGAAATATGAATTTTATAAAGGGAAAGCAGTCCCTGCAAAATAAACAAGGAACGTGCTGAAGCCAGCACGTTCCTTGTTTATTATTTGCTCAGTAAAATCATGAAGCTTTATCCCGCATCGGGCAGTAAGAACTTGCATGAAGACTTCGAAAAGAAAAGATAGGGGGATCGCGGGAAACGCAGACTAAGATCGTCACGTCCTGTGACAACGTCTGCATGATTCACATCTTGTGAACCTAACCCCCACTGAATGAATTTTCACTTCTGCTTTTCGACAACTCCATATCGAGCCTGAATGATGCACTGGTTTCGATCACATCACCTGTACTTACAACGATCGGTACTTTAAAAAGCGGACCGTCATACACAAACGTATGAAACTCACCGTTTTCACCCATTGAGCAGCAATCCATTTTCGCTATATCAGCGGCGAATGAATCATTGAGCATTCGGCCAAGAAACGCAGCATCCATCGCATCGCGCCGCACACGAATGATCATTGCTTTATAGCCAGTATCTATAAATCGCTCCAGCATCCGGGCACTTTCTGATTGTTTGCTCTTGAGTGGGAATATCGATTTAACACCGGCTGCTGCCGCTGTTTTTTCTCCCCATTCGATATGACCGTCAAGATAAATATCGCCAAAAGCAATGCCGTCCAGCATGAATTTATCTTTCAGCTGTTTCAAATCAGCAATAAAATCATCGGTATAATGATTAGATCTGCAACGGATAAAATGAATCGGAATGCCAAGTGAATCACTTTGTGCTTCGATCAATTCCGTTTTTTCATCATGTCCAAATGTGCGTCCGGTTTCATTCGGGACTGTCGTTACGAGGCAGACGACATCCACACCTTGTGTTTTTAGTAAATGAAGTGCCATCGTGCAGTCTTTGCCGCCGCTCCATGACAATGCATATCGTTTTTTCATGATCAAAATACCTTCGTCGTCCAAGATTCGCCGTTCCAAATGTCTGTCACAATGTCTTGATAAAATTCAGGTTCATGTGAAATAAGGAGGATGCTTCCTTTAAAAGCGTTCAGCGCTCGCTTTAACTCTTCTTTTGCATCGACGTCAAGGTGATTGGTCGGCTCATCAAGAACGAGAACGTTGGACTCCTGATTAATTAATTTGCACAGACGAACTTTTGCTTTTTCACCGCCGCTTAACACAGCAACTTTACTTTCGATGTGTTTCGTTGTTAATCCGCATTTAGCAAGTGATGAACGAATTTCATATTGCGTAAATGATGGGAAATCTGTCCACATTTCTTCAATACATGTGTTGTTGTTACTCGTTTTAATTTCTTGCTGGAAGTAGCCGATTAAGAGGTTTTCACCGCGTTCTACTTGGCCAGAAACCGGTGTGATTTCACCAAGCAGGCTTTTCAGAAGTGTCGTTTTCCCGATCCCATTTGCACCTGTTAGCGCAATTTTTTGTCCACGCTCCATGCGCAAGTTCAGTGGGCTAGAAAGTGGCTCATCATATCCAATCACAAGGTTACGTGCTTCAAAAATAAGTTTACTTGGTGTCCGTCCTTCTTTAAAATGGAATTCCGGTTTCGGGCGTTCAGACGCCAATTCAATAACATCCATTTTATCAAGTTTTTTCTGGCGGGACATCGCCATATTACTTGTTGAAGCACGTGCTTTATTACGAGCAACGAAATCTTTTAAGCCGGCAATTTCCTGCTGCTGTTTTTTAAACGCAGCTTCAAGCTGTTGTTTTTTCATTTCATGTACTCTTAAAAATTCATCATACGTACTGGCATAACGATTCAGTTCTTGATTTTCCATATGATAAATTAAATTGACGACACTGTTTAAAAATGGAACATCATGTGAAATGAGCACGAAGGCATTTTCATATTCTTGTAAGTAACGCTTCAGCCAGACAATGTGCTGTTCATCCAAATAGTTTGTCGGCTCATCTAAAAGTAAAATGTCTGGCTTTTCAAGGAGTAGCTTTGCGAGCAAAACTTTCGTCCGCTGCCCCCCGCTCAAATCATGAACATCACGTTCAAGTCCAATGTCATCAAGACCAAGACCGCGTGCTGTTTCTTCAATTTTTGCATCGATAATGTAAAAGTCGTTATTGGTAAGTATGTCTTGCATTGTACCTGTTTCTTCAAGCAATGTTTCTAGTTCTTCCGGTGAAACATCTCCCATTTTCCCAAACAGCTTATTCATTTCTGTTTCGATATCAAACAAATATTGAAATGCCGTTCGGAGCACGTCGCGAACTGTCATGCCTTGCATTAATACTGCATGCTGATCAAGATAGCCGACACGGACATTTTTTGACCATTCCACTTTACCTTCATCCGGCTGTAATTCGCCGGTAATAATGTTCATAAACGTTGACTTTCCTTCACCATTCGCGCCGATAAGGCCGATATGCTCCCCCTTTAGCAAGCGGAAAGAAACATCGTTAAAAATCACACGGTCGCCGAAGCCATGGCTTAAGCGGCTTACTGATAAAATACTCATTGTTGTTAAAAACCTCGCGTTCTTTTTCTTATTAGTATATCATTTTGATTAAAAAAGCGGAGGGAAAACTGGTGAACAGTGAGTACTCAATGTAAAATAGCTTCTATAAGGACAATTCAGGAGGGATTCTTTTGAAAGAACGGGAATTTAACCAGGAAATAGAGAACACTAATTTTCATTGGATTTTAGATGAGGGTCTGTTTCAATTTGATGATGAGGATGTTGTCTTATTCTGGACAAAGTCAGAACTAAAAACATTCATAGATACGATTGAAGAAGTAACAGGTGCCGAATCTGTCCGGGTAGTACTTGAGACAGCAGGTTACCGGGCAGGGAAAATTATTAGCAGCTTTTATGCAAAAGGCGGTAAAAGTATGCAAGAAGTGCTTGAATCGTTGCCGAATGTTTACACCGCTACAGGCTGGGGGGCAATGGAATACAAAAATCTCTGTTTAGAAGAAAAGCGGGCTACACTATCCATTCGTAATGACTGGGAAAGCAAAGTCGTTCAAGCACAAGGGAAACAAGAGTCAGGTACTTTTATTGGTGGTCATTGGGCAGGTATCTTTACGGGGCTGTTTGGAGAGACAATGTGGTATAAAATTACTCAATACAGCACATCTGAGGCCGGTTCGTATAAAGAAGTTGAACTGTTTCCGTCCCCAATGACACCTAATGAAAACATTCGAGAGTACATTCAGTCGCAGGAACAGCAGACGATTATGCAGCTGGAAGCGATGGTGGAAAATCGGACGATGGAACTGAAAACGATGATCCGTGAACTGTCTTCACCTATTATTCCTGTTTTGGACGGCATTCTCGTTACGCCGATTATGGGCCGGTTTGATCAAGAGCGGTCCGATGATTTAATTGAAAAAGTATTGCAGGCCATTATGGATCATAAAGCAAAGATGCTTATTCTGGATGTCACGGGTATTCAAGCGATGGACGCCCTTATTTTAAGTACGCTTGAAAAATTGACGCAGTCCATCCAATTGATCGGTGCAGTACCGATGGTTGCTGGTATTTCTCCGGAACTCGCAATGGAAATGGCGTCAAAAGGCATTTATTTAAAAGGTTTAAAGTGTTTTGCGACATTGAAACACGCTGTTCATTATGCGAATGCACTTGATGGAATGCATATTATCAAGAAAGAAGACGAATCGCTTTAAAAAGACGTCAAAAGTTTGTTATGATAAATAAAAATACGGGTATAGAGATACAAGTTATTTTGTTGCCCCGGGAGGTGAAGGGGAAAAACAGTTTGTCTGTTTTTTCCACATTTTGATAATAGTCAATTTATTGTTATTTGCTTTGCTCATCGTGCTGACTGGCTTTTTCGTTGCAACGGAATTTGCTATCATCCGCGTGCGTCCGTCACGTATTAATCAGCTCGTTGAGGAAGGGAATAAGCGGGCAGTTGCAGCACAAAAAGTAACATCGAACCTAGATGAATACTTGTCAGCCTGTCAGCTTGGTATTACAATTACAGCACTCGGACTCGGGTGGCTAGGGGAACCGACCGTTGAGAAAATATTGCATCCGGTATTTGAACGGTTTGAACTCGCATCATCTGTTTCAAGTGTTTTATCATTTTTTATTGCCTTTACCTTTGTCACGTTTTTACACGTTGTTGTCGGAGAACTGGCACCGAAAACAGTCGCGATTCAAAAAGCAGAATGGGTCACATTAACATTTTCACCGCTTATCATTATTTTTGATAAAATCATGTATCCGTTTATTAAAGTGTTGAATGGTTCAGCTCGTGGATTAGTCGGTCTTTTTGGCTTGAAACCGGCATCTGAACATGAAATGGCACATTCCGAGGAAGAATTGCGCATCATCTTGTCAGAAAGTTTCAAAAGTGGTGAAATTAATCAGTCTGAATATAAATACGTTGATCGTATTTTTGAATTTGACGAGCGAGTGGCCAAAGAAATTATGGTGCCGCGTACCGATATGATCACGTTGTCAAAAGATTTAACATGGGATGAAATTACATCGATCATTCAAATTGAAAAATATACGCGTTACCCGGTTGATGATGGTGATAAAGACAACATTCTCGGCATGGTCAATATGAAAGAATTATTATCGTATTATTTAAATCGTGATAGTGATCGGAGCCGGCCACTTGAAGAGTTTGTGAAGCCGGTCATCCGTGTAATTGAAACAATCCCCATCCATGATTTGCTGTTAAAAATGCAAAAAGATCGTATACATATGGCTGTCTTAATGGATGAATACGGTGGTACATCAGGTCTTGTAACCGTTGAAGATATTTTAGAGGAAATTGTCGGTGAAATTCGCGATGAATTCGATGCGGATGAAAAGCCGGAAGTACAAAAACTGGGAGAAAAACATTACTTGCTGAATGCACGTGTATTAATTTCAGAAGTAAACGACTTGCTTGGTACTTACTTATCAGATGAGGAAGTTGATACGTTAGGCGGCTGGGTACTCACAGAAAATATTGATGTGAAGCTCGGTGATTCGATTGAGCAGGACGGATATGAGTTCATTATTCGTGACGCCGACGGCCACCACATTCATGTTATTGAAGCAAAAAAAGCAAAAGCAAAACCGGAGGAAAAGCTGATAAATGAATAAATGAAAAAAGATCTGCGAGAACACCGCAGATCTTTTTTTTATCGGGATAGCAACATAGCGCTTCTATACATGGATAATCCCAACAATTAAACAGCAGAAACTGTCCATTACTGCAGGATAAAGCGGTATCAAACGTTAAATTGTCCAACAATCTCATTCAGTTCCCGAGCCACTTTACTCATCTCAGTCGAGCGATTGGCGACTTCTTCAATGGCTGAAGAGGTTTGCTCAGCGGCAGCTGATACATCAACAGTTGTTACTTCCATTTCACGAATCGATTCGGCTAGGTGTGTAATCAATTCAACAATACGGTCCGATTTTACGGCTTCTTCATTGGTCAAAGTTGACACTTCGCTAATTTCTTCAGCTGTTTTTGAGACGGCTGTCAGAATATCTGTGAGTGATTGAGATGTGAATTGAACGGTTTTATTCCCTTCTTCAACGAGGTGAGTGCTCTCATTCATAGACACGACGACGTGCTGAATACTGCTTGTAATATCTTTAACTAATTTTTCAACTTGTAAGACTTCTTCGTTCGATTGTTCCGCCAGCTTGCGTACTTCTTCTGCGACAACGGCAAATCCTTTTCCATGATCTCCGGCGCGGGCCGCTTCAATAGAGGCGTTCAGCGCAAGCAAATTCGTTTGTCCGGCAATATCAGCAATTGTGCCAGCAATACGATTAATTTTCGCAGTCGATTCGTTCAATTGTTGAATGGTCTGACCAGTTTCAATGGAAGACGTTCTGATTTTGTTCATATCCCGGCTAATGTCATCCACACGGCTTCGACCTTCTTCTGCTGTCGCTATCGTTGTTTTTGAGTTATCAACACTCGTATCTGCTTTTTGCTTTGCGGTTTGAATCAGGCTTGCGAGTTCGTCTAAAATATAGGTAGATTGTTCAGCATCCATCGTGCCATCTGAAATAGAGGATGCGACTTCACTCATGTTAGAAGACACTTGCTGAACGGATATTTTCATTTCATTCAAAGATTGCGCTGTTTCAAGCGAGTTACGTGTTAATTGATTGGATGTTGTTTTCAGTGTACCAATCATATGTTTTAAATTAGCGGCCATTAAGTTTAATGTGCGAGCAAGGTCGCCAATTTCATCGTTGCTGTTACTATGTGTGTTTTCAACCGACAAATTGCCATCTGCAATTTCTTTCGCCTGTGTAATAAGCGCTGAAATCGGTTTTGTTTTGCGACGGATAAGTATAATCGTCACAAGGGACGCTAAAATCATCGGTATTAAACTGATTAAAACACCATCTTTCACTACATCCCATGTCCGATCGGCCACAATTGATCCATCAAAATCAATGACGCTGACTGCGACAATTTCATTATCCAAATAGATCGGAGCATAGCCGGATAGACGATCCATGCCACCATATTCGTAAATATCCGAGTATGTTGGGTGGTTCATACCTACTAACATATTAATGGCTTCTTGATCGATATAAAACGAATCGCCAGGTTTAAAGCCATTTTCTTTTAAATGATCATCGAGTGCTAGCAGTTTTCCATTTAAATCGACAATATACTGTGTTTCGAATATGGGTTTATGCTCTGTCGTCCAATTTAGCTGTAAGCCGACCTTATCCATTGCTTTTCGATCACCAGATAAAATGGATTCTATGTCTTCTGGTGCGATTAAACCAGTTGTAATATTGGCACATCCATACGCTTCAATACCTGCTGCTTCATATAACTTATCGTATGCCGTTTTATATGTGGCGGTAGATGTAATAAGAAGCATCGTAATAATAATGCCAATAATAATTGTTCCAAGCTGCCAAGTCACTGTTTTTCTCATTTGAATTTCCCCCCTTTATTGCAAGCGCTATCATTTTACAGTTATACCATATAAATAGGGAAGAAAGATACAGAATATGTGAATATTTTGGAAATAAAAACACTCACAGACGTAACTATTATCTGTGAGCGTTTTAGAATAGTGAATCAACTATTTTCGATTTTCTCTTATAAAAGATATAAAGCTATTATTTTAACGTTTCTAAAATTGCATCACCATTTTCAGCGACACGAACGATTGCATGTGTTTTTTCTTCCCATTTAGGACCCGAGTTTTCAGGGATAAAGAAATGTTCAATACCGAGTGTCAACGTTCCAGCACGGGCTTTTCCTATCATTGAGAATCCTTCTTCCGTTCCGGCTTGTGCAAAGCTCGATGCTGTATAGACCGGAATAGTTTTGCCATTATAGTCAATCGTTTCGGATGATTTTTCTAGCAAAACAGCTACTTTTCCATCGGGGAGAGTAGACGTGGTCTCATAGTAATGATCACGATAGTTTGTCTGGATTTCATAGTTCAATTGCACATAATCCCCCTGAAGCATTGAACGAGGATCAATCGGTGCGAGTTCCAGTGCGACTAATTCCCCATTTTGAAGGAGCTGCTCTTTTTGCCAAGCAGTGAATAATAAGAAACCAGATTGAATAGCGATAACAGCGACAAATACGCTGATACTCCATTTCTTCACTTTAACAGGTACGGTATGCTTTCTTCCCCATACATACCAGATGGCAAAAAAGATTACGCTAATAAGAAAGAATGTAAGTGACTTGTGAAGAAGAAGCCATGCGTATTCGTAATATTTCCAGGTGATGAAACCGATAAATGCTGCCCACGCTGCCCACCGATAAAATCTTGTTTCGAGAATCGGACGGAATAAATGCCAGCAAATATAAGCGAGAAAAAGGAAATGAAGCAATAATGAGCCCCATCCATCTTCTGTTAACGAGTAAAGCATAAATATGATTGACAGCCAAAAAGAGGCAAGTCCGACCGGATGTCTTTTTAAGATAAAAAACATAAAGGCATTCAAAATACCAGCGATGAATAGAACCCACGTACTCACTGAAAAGTTTACTTCATTTTCCATAAGCAACTGGATGATCCCGTATACAAGGGCACTGTTAGCAGCGAGATAGTACAAAATGGCTTCTTTTTTCTTAAATAAAAGAACTGTCAGCACGATAAACGGTACTAAGATTAAAAATGCTGGCCACGTTTCTCCCCAGTGGAATGTAACAAATAAGAAAGCGAAGGTGAGTCCAGTAATTTGCAATGTTATTCGCACAACAAGCCAAGAATCTTTTCGAACCGCAAGCCCTGAACCGATACAAAGAATAGAAAGAAAGAGAAAGCTGTTTGACATGTCTCCGTTGAAACCAAAGATGAGTGCAATAAAGGAACTAAGCGACGAAACAGCGATAATTGTTCCGATAAATGCGAGAACACCGGTTAATAATGAAATGGTATAGCGTACCCATTTTCGGTCGCCTGTTTCAGAAGATGTTTTTAGTTTTTTGAAAACGAAAATGCTGAAGGCGAACAGGATAAATAACATTGGGAATCCTGCGTAAAAAATGTACTCTCCCATAATGCTGAACCATATATAAAAGACGTTCCAAACGGCATAGAGGCCGAAAAATAACAGATGGATCGCAAGTTCAAACGGGTGCTGTTTACGTGCATTCATAAAGGATTTCCAGAAAAAAATGATAAACACAATGTATAGTACGTGGAGTAGCATGAATACGAATGTGTATTCTACATCATCTGTAAATAAGTCATAAATAGAAGATGAAAGGAGTAAATAAAGTGCACAGTATAGCGTCACAATGAGCGATAAAAAAGACAACTTTTGTTCATGTACTTTTAACCAGAAAAAATAAATTCCAATATGCAGGGCAATCAATCCGGTATACAAAAGCAGCTGCTCGCCTGTTGTATACGTCACAAATGTTCCGGTGGGATATAATTTCATCCATAGTGTCAATTCAAATAATAAGAAAGACAGCCAGTAAAGCGGACGATAGCGTGTTAGCAACGCTAAAATGATGGCTGGTACGAGTGTAACGATGAAAAGTACATACGAATCTGCATGTGAGTTATATATTTGTCCGACGAGCGCGACAGCCACAGCGAACGCAATGACTGATAAAAACAACCACCAGTTTCCGAGATAAGGAAATGTTTTACTTCGTCTGTAAACGAGTGCAGCACCGGCACAAAACAGCAATATTACAAGACTTAAGCCAATTTTTATTGGACGGTCAAATGCTGACCAGTTCGATGCGAAAAAATAGACGAAAGCTGTAATGAAAAAAATAAGACCGAGTAAATACGGAATATCCCCCCGCTTTTCAGTAATCATGAGACCCCTCCATTCCTGTTGTATAAATCATACCATCTTTATCCATTGTCTTTCAATAAAGCACTAATGAGTACGAAAACAGAAAAAATAAGAGCTGTAGTGGCTACGAATGGTTCATTTGGCCAGTTTTGTACCGCAATCCCGAAAAGCGCCCAGACGAAGACAAGTGGATAAAAACGATCATGGTGTGCAAAGCGGAAAATGATCGCTAGTGTTGTTGCAATAACAAGTAACACAACTGTCCAGGCAACGTCTGAAATCCCGAATCCGTTCCACCCGTAATAGGTTAACGTGTAGCTAATGTTCGCAATGACAGCTACGCTAATCCAGCCAAGATAAATAGAAAAAGGGAGACGGTCCCACAATGAAAAATGCTCCCGTTCAATGCGAGCATATAAAACGATGAGTGAAAGTAATAACAAGGTAATGACTACGACACTTGAAGCAAAGTATTCATAATGCCAGAGAAAAATCCAGGCGATATTAAACAGACAGCTCGTTAAAAAAGGAATATGGGTTATACGGTACACACGATTTTCTTTGTTAAATCCACGAATGACCCACACAGCCAGCAACAAATAAATCAAACCCCAGATCGAAAAAACATAATTTGCAGGAGTAAAAAGAACGTCTAGCCTGTTTGCAATGTCAGCGGTTGTCTGTCCATTCAGCGGCAGTGAATTTGCCAAAAAATTTACAATGATGACCATGATCAAAGCGAACGAATTTTCTAAAAATAATCTCAAGAAATCGCCTCCTTTATACTTAACGTCCCTTTTTAATCTATGTTATAATGCTTGTCCTTTTTCATAAAGTTATTTCGGAATAATAAAGGGGTGGAGGTAAACAAACATAATAAACAGATAAATTGAGATGTTTATTATGTTTGTTTCGAGCCATTTTTTGGGGATTTTTCAGAGGCTTAATCATAGCATTTCAATAGTGGAAAATTATCCTTTTCATAACTAAAAGCAATGAACCCCTTGAATGTTATTAATTCGAGGGGGTTCATTTTAACGGATTTCCGAAAGCAGTCTCCCATCCTCAAGGAATGTGAAGGGCGTAGCCCAATGAGTAGGTGGGAGATGAATTTCTGTTGGCGTAAGCCAAAATAATCCATAATTGAAACAAATGCGCTATACTATCACCATAATGTTCTTTGACAACTGGATATATGAGGTTGTATGCGGAAATGAGAGCGAAAACCAAGCCCCTCGCATACGTAAAATATCCAAGGTATCGAAAACATTTCGTTATCATTAGGGTCGGAATGCCCCGAATTTACGCTCGTGGAGAACGTATAAGACTTATCTGATAAGCAATGTTCGTGGAAGCGAGAAGCCCCATTTCAAGCGTTAGCTAAGTGGCGGGTAGTTCACTTAATCAAATTTTAATCCTTTTAATGCTTCTGCTAGTGCATTGTTTAAAGGTTCTTCTTGTTTCTCTTGTTGTTTTAAATATTTTTGTACAGAACGTTTATCCACTTTTCCGCCAGATTCTTTCTTACGTCTTGCTTCAAAGGCAGATAATTTCTCGCGGTATCCACATTTACATGCGAAAATTTGACCTGCACCTTCACCGCGAAGTTCCATTTTCTTTTTGCATTGAGGACAGCGAGCGTTTGTGATGCGTGCGACATTTTTACGGTGACCACATTCGCGATCCTGGCATACAAGCATTTTGCCTTTTTTTCCGTTCACTTCAAGCATTGGTTTTCCACAGTCCGGACAAGATTTCGTTGAAATATTGTCATGTTTGTATTTTTTATCACTTGCTTTAATGTCAGCAACGATTTTTTTTGTGTAATTCTTCATTTCAGAAATAAATACTTCTTTTTTCAGCTTGCCATTTGCAATGGCTTCAAGCTTTTGCTCCCATTCAGCTGTTAACGTAGGGGATTTTAATTCTTCTGGAACGAGATCAAGTAGCTGACGCCCTTTTGACGTAATATGAATATCTTTCCCACGTTTTTCAATTAAGAACGAGTTAAATAACTTTTCAATAATGTCAGCACGCGTTGCTACAGTACCTAATCCACCAGTTGATTTTAACGTGGCGGCAAGCTGTTTATTTTGCGTGTCCATGTACTTCGTAGGGTTTTCCATTGCCGAAAGTAATGATGCCTCATTAAAGCGTGCAGGAGGCTTTGTTTGACCTGAGGTTTGTACAATTAATTTTACATTTAATTTATCGCCATGTTCGATACTAGGTAAAATTTGTTCTTTCAAGTCGCTTTCTGTATCGTCATCCTCAAATCGATTTTCATATGCTTCTTTCCAGCCATTCGATAAAATAGTTTTCCCTCTAGCAACAAAGTTCTCAAGGCCAATTTTTGCACGAAGCGTTAATTGCTCATATTCAAATGGTGGGAGTAAAACAGCTAAGAACCGTTTAACGACTAAATCATAAATTTTGCGTTCTTTGTCCGTAAAAGCTGAAAAGTTTACGTAATCTTCTGTTGGAATAATAGCGTGATGATCTGATACTTTACTGTCATCAACGAAGGCTTTAGAAGCTTTTATAGGCTTGTTTAAGATCTTGTTAGCTAAGGAACGATATTCTCCTGCACCACAGGCTTTAAGGCGCTCTGAAAGCGTTCCTACGATGTCTGAAGAGATATAGCGTGAATCTGTACGAGGATACGTTAATACTTTGTGCTGTTCATATAGTTTTTGCATAATGTTTAACGTTTCTTTCGCTGAGTAACCAAAAATTTTATTCGCATCACGTTGCAGTTCTGTCAAATCGTAAAGACCAGGCGCAAATGATTTTTTTTTCTTTTTATCGATTTCTGTGATTAATGCATCAACACTTTTAATCTTTTTAACAATGTTATCGACTTTTTCTTTTTCGAAATTACGGCTGTTGCCTTTTGCGTCTTGCCACGTCAGCTTTAAATTATCTGCTGTTTGTGCTTCGATGCCATAATAAGTTTGTGCTTTAAAATGTTTAATTTCTTCTTCGCGCTGTGCAATAATTGCCACTGTAGGTGTCTGCACACGCCCACAATTTAACTGTGCGTTAAAGCGTGTTGTTAGAGCTCGTGTTGCGTTTAATCCGATATACCAGTCAGCTTCAGACCGTGCTACGGCCGATGCATATAAATTGTCGTATGCTTTTCCGGGTTTCAGGCTTGCGAAGCCATCTTTTATTGCTTTATCAGTTACAGATGAAATCCATAAACGTTTAATCGGTTTATTTACTTTTGCTTTTTCAATAATCCAGCGTGCGACTAATTCTCCCTCTCTTCCTGCATCAGTAGCCACAATTATTTCGTTAACATCACTTCTAATGAGCTGACTTTTAACGGAGTTAAACTGTTTTCCAGTTTGTTTCATTACAACTAACTTCATGCGTTCCGGAAGCATTGGAAGATCTTCTAAATTCCATGTTTTGTATTTATTATCGTAAGCCTCTGGATCTGCTAGCGTTACTAAATGTCCTAATGCCCACGTAACGATGTATTTATCGCCTTCTAAAAATCCATTGCCTTTTTTCGTACATTTCAATACATTTGCAATATCACGTGCAACCGAGGGTTTCTCAGCGATTACTACACTTTTTGCCATTTGTTCGAACTCCTTTACTGACTATGTACCGTCTAATATACCATAGTTTTAAGTTGGTAAATGTGAAGATGCTTACTATTTAGCAGACATAATAGACATCGCTCGTTTGAGAATTTCAACTTCTTGTTTTAATCGTTTATTTTCTTTATGAATTTTACTTAATTATTTAGGAGTGCTTGTTGTTTCTATTCCTGAATTGTTTATCCCGCATTAACGAGCAGTAAGACCCTCGCTTCAAGACATCGAAAAGAAAAGAAGGATAAGCGGGGGATCAACTGTCCGTAAAAGCCCGATTGGTTCGGGCCAGGCAGAGCCTGGTCACTCAGGTATTGCCGCAGGACGCGGCGTTCTTTACATGAGTTCCTGTTTATTCAGTGGGGGCTAAGAGGAAGGCAGACTAAGAACTTCACGTCCTGTGACAACGTCTGCATGATTCACATCGTGTGAACCTAACTCCCACTGAATGAAGTCTCACTTTATGGCATTCTAAAAATGTAGCTCATGACACTTAATTAATGGAAAGAGCCTGAAAATAAGCCTCTTTAGGTGCCTCTAACACAAGGTCAAAAACGGGTAAAGAAGAATCAGGAAAAGAAATGGGGACTGATCCAGCAGATCAAGGCAGAACATCTTGAATGAGCAACAACCGTTCCTAAAAATTATTGAAAAATAATAATTAGGAACGGTTGTTTTTTTTCAGGAAAGGTGCCTATAATTATTAATGTCTAGCTGGGGGCGCTTTCGGTTCGAGACTCTCGCGATGTGAATTATAAAGGCAGTACGATTAACGTCTTACTTTTAGTCTTTGTGCCATCCGAGTGTGTATTTTGATGAACAGGCGTCTTCGCTTATATATAATGAAAATGCAAACCAGGGGGGAAACTAAATGCCGATTAACATACCATATCAGCTGCCGGCACGCGAGGTTCTTGAAAAAGAGAATATTTTCATAATGGACGCGGATCGTGCTCGGATGCAGGATATCCGCCCGCTCAATATACTTATTTTGAACTTAATGCCTGAAAAAGAAAAAACGGAAGCCCATTTGCTGCGATTGCTGGGCAATACACCGCTGCAAGTAAATGTTTCGTTTTTATATACAGCGACATACGAGTCAAAAAACGTAAGCAAATCACATCTTGAGCAATTTTATACGACACTAGAAGAAGTGAAAAGCCGCCGTTATGACGGGCTGATCATTACTGGCGCGCCGATTGAGCTGATGGATTTTGAAAAGGTTAACTATTGGCCGGAACTACAGGAGATTATGGATTGGGCAAAAACAAATGTCACATCGACACTGCATATTTGCTGGGGTGCCCAGGCTGCGCTGTATCATCATTATGGTATTGATAAATTTGAACTGCCGGGAAAATGTTTTGGTATATATAAACACACGATTACTGACCCGACCATTAAATTGTTGCGTGGTTTTGATGACGAATTTTACTCGCCTGTATCGCGCTACACAGATGTGAGCCAGGAGGCAATCGAAGCCCATGAAGACTTGGTTTTGCTCGCATCGTCACCGGAAGCCGGACCGCTCCTCATGATGTCAAGAGATGCACGCAATATTATGATCACTGGCCATTTGGAGTATGACGCGACTACGCTTGCAGAAGAATATGAGAGAGACTGTGCTAAAGGTGTCGATATCGCGATGCCTGAAAACTACTTTCCGGATAATGATGCATCAAAACGCCCACCAAACAAATGGCGCTCGCACGCGCATTTACTTTACTATAATTGGCTTAACTACTACGTCTATCAGGAGACGCCATACGAGTGGAAATGAAAGGGTAAGACTCGAAAACCTGTCCATAGCTGATGGACAGGTTTTTTTGATGTATAGAGGAGTACTGACAAAAATGTTGCGGCAGGGCATCGCTTGTTTTAACCATTGCTATATCGGTATGAGTGCATAAATTAGGATAAACAAACGGTCAGAAATGATTGTAAGTGCTAAAATGATGGCAGGTGATCAATCAATCAGAAAAGCGCCGCCGACACAGAGCGGGGCGCTCAATAATTAGTAAAATGAATCGAGTCTGTCTTCAAATACGGGAATGCGGCTCCGAATTTCGTCAATCGCATTAAAGTTAATATCGCCAATTAACAATTCTTCCTCTTTACCTGCTTCTGCAATCACTTCGCCCCACGGCCCGACAATGATTGAATGCCCGGCGAACTGATTATTTGGATCAGAGCCAGTGCGGTTGCATGCAACGACATACGCCTGGTTTTCAATTGCCCGGGCAATTAACAATGTGCGCCAATGATCGACACGGGCGAGTGGCCACTCGGCCGGCACAAACAGCACGCGTGCGCCGTTTAAGACATGCTTTCGGAACCATTCAGGGAACCGAATGTCGTAACAAATGAACCCGGCCATTTTCTCGCCGTCCAGCTCAAACAGTCCATCCGTATTGCCGGCAGTCAAATACTTCTCTTCGTTCATCAATCGGAATAAATGCAATTTGCTGTACTCTTTTACAATCTCACCGTGATGATTCACAATGACCATCGTATTTTTCACGCCTTCATTCGTGTCATTTGCAATCGAACCGCCAACAATATGCATTTTGTATTTTTTAGCTATATCAGACAAAAATGCTTTTGTCCGCGCAGCACCAGTATCAGCGATCTCATCAAGCCGCGTTAAGTCGTAACCAGTCGTCCACAACTCGGGCAAGACCGCGAGTTCACACCCTGCTTCATGTGCTTTTTTTAAACAGTCTGCCGCCCGCTCATAGTTCAAATCTGGATTACCGAATGCGATATCTATTTGTAAACAAGCTATTTTCATTTCTCGAGCCTCCGCTTCTTTTGAAAAATTGTATCATGGTTGACAGAGAAAATGAAACGTGCCATAATCCAACTTACATAATAAACGGACAATTTAATACATCTTATCAAGAGCAGGTGGAGGGACAAGCCCAATGACACCCGGCAACCGACCTATTTTTTAGGCACGGTGCTAAATCTTGCAGTTACGGCTGAGAGATAAGAGGAATACAAAGACGCAACCCTCTTCCATATTCTCAGGAAGAGGGATTTTTATATTTTAAAAGGGAGGGCTTGCCATGGCAGTCGCAGAAAAAATAAAACAGCAAAAAGAATTGAAAATCACATTAGGCAATTTATACAATACCATTCAACCGCAACAAGGAGAGCGAATCATGATTATCGGCGGCTCCGAAACATTAACAGCGCGATGTTCAGATGTTGGTGCGATCGTCCTGCCTGCAGCTACCTTTTCACAAATAAAGCAAAATGAATTTGATACAGTTGCAGCTCCGCTGTCGATACATAGATATGCAGAAGGAGCACAGTGGACAGCACAAGCATACGATGTGCTCAAGGAAGGCGGCCGTTTCGTCGTCGATTTCGCCGAAGCAAGGTCACTTCCATCTTCTTCCGACTTACCATATGCGGAAACACTTCCATGTTATTGGGAGCGTTTGAAAGCGGCCGGCTTCACAACGATTTTGTTTCAGCAGCTGATGGCTCAGCATGCACGTGAAGCTGTTTTAAATGGCTGGACAGAACTCATGCCAGCCGAATTGCCTGTTATTGTTAACCGGTTCATTGCTGTAAAATAACCATTCCCAAACAAGTGCCGCCCGTATTATGATGAACGTAGAACATTGTGAAAGGTGGCACCACGTGAATATTTTTTACCGTAAAACAACTTACAATAAAGATCAATTTTTCACTCAATATACAGCACTGACGAAAAACGAACCGTATCATGCCTTACTTGAAAGCGGCCGCGGCGGCCGCTATAGCTTCGCAGGAATGAAGCCATCAGCCATTGCAACGTCTACAGTTGAAGGACTTCTTTTGCAAGAAAAAGGACAAGAGAAGCTTTTTGAAGGGAACCCGCTTCATATGCTAATCCAGCTTTTAAACGAGCGCAATATATCGAAACGAGATGAGCTTCCAGACTTTCAAGGCGGTGCAGTTGGCTGGATTAGTTACGATTACGTCCGGTTCATTGAAGTGCTCCCTAGGATGGCGAAGCAAGACATTGACCTTCCCGATGTGCAGTTTTTGCTGTTTGATGAATGGGCGGCATTTGATCATGAAACGAACGAATTATTTGTCATGAAGATGGGTGAAACAGAAGAGGGACTGGATGAATTATTCGCCAGCTGGCTTGATTTGGCCGAACCAATCAGCTGGTCGCCTGCTCAATCAGAAGGCGATACGGACGTCTCGTTTCCGGAAGAGCTGTTTAAACATGCTGTCGAGCAAGTGCGTGAATACATTGCAGCAGGGGATGTGTTCCAAGTCAATTTATCAGTGCGCCGGTCGAAAGCACTCGGTGTACCACCGCTTGCTGTTTATGCAAAACTGCGTGAATTGAACCCTTCGCCGTATATGGCGTACATTCAAACACCTGATTTTCAAATTGTATCTGGATCGCCGGAACTGCTCGTGAAAAAAAACGGAACGAAGCTTTCGACACGCCCGATCGCTGGAACGCGCTCTCGTGGAAAAGATGATACGGAAGACGAGCAGCTGGCAGCAGAACTAATCAACAATGAAAAAGAGCGGGCGGAACATGTGATGCTTGTCGATTTAGAGCGCAATGATCTTGGCCGTGTGTCCCGGTATGGCACGGTTGAGGTAAATGAATTTATGGTCATTGAAAAATACTCGCATGTGATGCACATCGTCTCAAACGTGCGCGGTGAACTCGCTGAAGGTAAAACAAATGCGGATGTCATCGACGCAGTCTTCCCTGGCGGCACGATTACCGGAGCGCCTAAAGTAAGGACGATGGAAATTATTGAAGAGCTTGAACCGGTGCAACGGGGTATTTACACAGGATCGATCGGCTGGATTGGCTATAACGGCGATATGGAGCTGAATATTG
Organism: Domibacillus mangrovi; assembly: GCF_001906925.1. Classification (GTDB taxonomy): domain Bacteria; phylum Bacillota; class Bacilli; order Bacillales; family Domibacillaceae; genus Domibacillus; species Domibacillus mangrovi. The sequence goes on along the minus strand of NZ_MRWQ01000010.1, from coordinate 99,155 downwards.
TCATCCGGACGATGCTTGCAGCAAACGGATATGGCTATGTGCAGGCAGGCGCCGGCATTGTCATTGATTCTAAACCAGAATACGAGTATAAAGAGTCGCTTAAAAAAGCAGCGGCAATGTTAAGAGCGATGGAACTAGCGGAGGATGCGCAATGATTTTTATGATTGATAATTACGATTCATTTACATACAATCTTGTCCAATATCTTGGTGAACTTGGCCATGAACTCGTTGTGCGTCGCAATGATGAAGTGACAACGGATCAAATTGCTGACATGAATCCGGATTTTGTGATGATTTCTCCCGGCCCATGCACGCCGGACGAGGCGGGCATCAGCATAGAAGCGGTCGAGAAATTCGCTGGTAAGATTCCGTTGTTTGGCGTTTGTCTCGGTCAGCAGTCGATTGCGCAGGCGTTCGGCGGTGAAGTCATTCGCGCAGAACGGCTCATGCATGGCAAAACGTCTCTCGTTTTTCATGACGGCAAAACCGTATTTGAAAATTTGCCAAACCCATTTCGAGCGACGCGCTATCATTCGCTCATCGTCAAAAACGAAACGTTCCCGGATTGCTTCGACGTATCTGCCTGGACAGAAGAAGGTGAAATTATGGCGATCCGTCATAAAGAATTTGCTGTTGAAGCCGTTCAGTTTCACCCCGAATCAATCATGACCGAATGCGGGAAAGAGATGCTGCAAAATTTCATATCTACATATGGAGACGCGTTATGTACACGTACGTAAATGGGGAAATCATTAAAAATGAAGATGTCCGTATTTCTCCGTATGATCACGGCTTTTTATACGGAATTGGTGTTTTTGAAACGTTCCGTACATATAATGGCCAGCCGTTTTTATTAGATGAACATCTCGTCCGTCTGAATGAAAGTTTGAGAGAATTAAATATTGACTTGCAATTGAATAGAAGCACTGTGGAAAAAATGTTAACGATGCTTTTTGAAGCCAATGGATGGGAAAATGCTTATATTCGATTAAACGTTTCAGCGGGTAACAGTGAAATTGGGTTACAGACAGCGCCTTATCGAAACCCGAATATAATCGCCTTTCAAAAACCACTCGCTGAATCAGAATCACTTGTGGAAAAAAAAGGTGAATGGCTAACACTGCGCCGGAACAGCCCAGAAGGCCGTTATCGTTTGAAGTCGCATCATTATTTGAATAATATCTTTGGCAAACGTGAAGTTGGAAATGATCCTAAAGTGGAAGGGATATTTTTAACGAAGAATGGTGATGTGGCAGAAGGTGTTGTATCGAATATCTTTTGGACGCAACAAAACACGCTGTACACGCCAGCGTTAGAAACGGGTATTTTAGATGGTGTGACGCGGCAATTTGTTATGAAAATCGCGCAGGAAGCTGGTATGAATGTAGAAGAAGGCTTGTATCGTCCAGAACATGTTTATGCAGCTCATGAAGCATTTGTCACGAATTCTATTCAAGAAATTGTGCCGCTGTCCGCACTCGGGAATAAAATGTTTCCAGGTGCAGAAGGAGCAGCAGTAAATAAATTATTTAGAAGGTATCGGGAGGCTGTTCGTCTATGATGAGCAGTACTTTTTCTTTCGAGAGCTCTTCTTGATATTTTTCTGAGTCTTCTTCAGACAATCCAAATTCAATTTAGGAAAGTGATTTACATAAAAAACCTGTCTATAATAGACAGGTGGTCACATTATAATTTTTGTTCATGTGATGAATCATGGTTGAAATAGCTGTTATGATTGTCTGCAAATTTATCAATTCGGTTCGAGTCGCTGGAATCAAATGAGCTACGGAGAAAATAAACAAAAAAGAATCCAATGACCATAAGAATGAGAAAAAGAATAAAAACTGTTAAGGGACCCATTATAAATTTGCCTCCATTCTCTGCAATATACTAAAGAGATACCACTTATCCATGCACAATAAACATATAAATTTCTGTTAATATTGAATTTTCTAAAAGTGTAACCTTTATCCTTTTTCATGTATAATGAAATGTAACAGGAAACATATATACGAACGTATCCAGGTGAACCCGCAAATAGCGGTTTCTTAAAAGGGAAGCTGGTGAAATTCCAGCGCGGTCCCGCCACTGTAAATGGGAGTGAAAAACACGAAGCCACTGTGTAAATACACGGGAAGGCGTTTTTTGCGATGAACATGAGCCAGGAGACCTGCCTTGGAACGATGCACTGACAACCTACGCGGATAGGTAGTGTGACGGACGGGTCTGACTGTCTTTCACTCACCTCTATCACGTAGAGGTGTTTTTTATTTTCTGAAAAAAAAGGAGGAATTATTGATGAAAAAATCATGGCTGGCATTAGGAATATCAGCGGCATTACTTGCAGGCTGCGGTGCGGAGGAAACGGACGCGCCGAAAACGACAGATGAAAATACAGGAACAGCTGGAGGTTTCCCGGTTACTGTAACGGGAGCGGATGGTAATAAGGTCGAAATTGAAGCGGCTCCGAAGCGCATTGTCACATTAGTACCAAGTAATACGGAGATCGTGTACGAATTAGGTCTTGGCGAAGAAATCGTTGGTGTATCGGATAATGATACATATCCGGAAGACGTACAAACGAAAGAAAAAGTCGGTGGCATGGAGTTTAACGTTGAAAAAATTATCAGCCTTGAGCCGGATCTTGTTTTGGCACATGATTCTGCCGGTGCCGCTGCTGAAACAGGTCTTCAGCAGCTTCGCGATGCAGGCATCGATGTTCTTGTCATTAATAACGCGGACAGCATCGATGAAATGTATAATTCGTTTGAATTAATTGGACAAGCAACCGGGACAACAGCAGAAGCTGAAACGGAAGTGAAAGAATTAAAAGCGGATTTTGCGGAGCTTGAAAAAAAAGCCGCTTCTATTAAAGATGAAGACGTGAAAAATGTCTTTTTTGAAGTTGATCCAACACTTTACACAGCAGGAAACGGCACATTTCTAAATGAAGTTTTTGAGCTGATTAATGTTAAAAATACAATGGTAGATCAAGAAGGATGGCCGCAAGTAACGGAAGAAGCAGTAATTGAAAAAAATCCAGATGTTATTTTACTCAATTACGGCTCTTACGTGGAAAACGCGGTTGATGGCGTGTTGATGCGCGAAGGCTGGGATAACGTGAATGCAGTGAAAAATAAAGAAGTCATTGAAGTGAATGCCGATATTACGAGCCGGACAGGCCCTCGTCTTGCAGAAGGAGCTGAATCCATTGCGGAAGCGGTCTACCCAGACGTTTTTGCCCAATAAAAAAACGGCTTACGCTTTTGCATTGTTGTTTCTCATTGCGGCCATCTTTATAGGGACAGCAGTTGGAACGATACACGTCCCATTTCGGCACATTGCTGCGATTTTAGCGCATCATTTATTTGGAACGGGGCTGTCAATGGACGCATCTATTGACAATATCGTCTGGAAAATCCGGTTCCCTCGTGTGGTGCTTGCAGGTTTAATTGGGGCTTCACTGGCGATTGCGGGAGCCGCCTTTCAAGGACTGCTCCGTAACCCGCTAGCTGATCCGTATACACTTGGTGTTTCTTCCGGGGCATCAGTGGGTGCGGTGCTTGTGCTGTTTTTTCATGTCTCGATTCCGTTTCTCGGTGGATTTACGCTGCCGGTTGTCAGTGTGGCCGCAGCCATTTTAACGATCTTTTGTGTGCTTTTGTTTGCGCAGACGATTGAGCGTTCAATGAAGCTTGAAACGATTATTTTAACAGGCATTATTTTCAGCTCGTTTCTTGGTTCGTTCATTTCATTGATGATTGCGCTCACTGGCGAAGAGCTACGGCAGATTATCAACTGGCTACTTGGTAGTGTTTCAATGCGCGGATGGCCATATGTACAGCTTATGACACCATTTTTTATCGGCGGCGCGTTGCTACTCATGTATATGGCACCAGAATTAAATGCGATGTCATTTGGTGAAGAAAAAGCGAAATATCTCGGTGTGAATGTTCAACGAAAAAAAATGATGGTCCTGATTGCGGGTTCCGTCTTAACAGGTGCGGCAGTTGCGGTGTCCGGCACGATCGGTTTTGTCGGTCTTGTCGTTCCACATTTTGTTCGTATTCTCATCGGTCCTGATCACCGACACCTGCTACCACTTTCAATGATTACCGGTGCAGGATTTTTAATCATGGCTGATTTAACCGCTCGTACGATTATTTCACCGACCGAGCTTCCGATTGGAGTTATTACGTCACTGGTGGGGGCACCAATATTTGCACTTATTTTATTAAATAAAAAACGAAAAGGGGGCGTCGCGTGATGCTGCAAGTGAACGAGCTTTCAGGAGGATACGGAAGCGGGCTTATTGTCCGCGGCGTATCCTTTTCTGTTAAACAGGGGGAATTGTTCGGCATTCTCGGGCCGAACGGGAGCGGGAAAACGACCTTGCTGAATATGATCAGCGGGTTAACAAAACCGGCATCTGGCACGATTGTTGTGAAAGAAAAGCCGATTTCAACTTATGCACTGAAAGAATTGGCGCGTGTCGTTGCCGTGCTTCCGCAAATGACGTCGAGTCAGTTTGCCTATACAGTGAAAGAAACGGTATCGCTCGGCCGATATGCGCACCAAACTGGATTTTTTAAATCGTGGACCGATGAAGATGAAGCGGCTGTGCAGGAAGCGATGAATCAAACGGGAACGTCTTTATTTGCAGATAAGCCGCTATCTGCATTGTCAGGCGGCGAGCGGCAGCGTGTCTTTCTTGCACAGGCATTGGCACAGGAACCAGAAATTTTATTGCTTGATGAACCGACCAATCATCTTGATTTATCGTTTCAAAAAGACTTGCTTGATTTATTAAAACAAATGACATCGAATGGACTCACCGTCATTTCAATTTTTCACGATTTAAACCTCGCGTCGCTTTACTGTGACCGGCTTTTGTTAATGAAAAACGGTGCTGTGCATGCAATAGGTACAGCAGCTGACATTATGAAAGAGCAGCACATTCATGACGTGTATGATACGGATGTGCAAAAACAGCCGCATCCTGAAGTGCCAAAGCCGCAAATGAGTTTATTGCCTGCACGAGCGGACGTGCAGCCGGTTGAAATTGGTGAAGAATTATTGGAGTGGCACAGTGACTACATTTCGATTCGTCCACCTGTTCCATTAAAGACCCTATCATCCGGTGTCATCGGAGCCGGATGGGGATGGCGCAGTGCATTTGTGAACCGGCACGTCGATAAAAACTACAATCTGGATAACTTTGAAGAAGAAGCAGCAAATTATTTTCGTGAACGCGGGTTTGACTTAAATGAAACCGTCGGTATGATGACAGCGGTGAAAATGGACGATGTGGCATATCGACGGAAGGTTCGGGATGACGTATCGGTATTCGTCGTTACTACAGCAGGTGTCGGCAACGCTGTAGATGTGACGAGACAGCGTACAAGCTGGAAGGAAAAGAATAAACCTGGAACAATCAATATTTGGGTATTTGCGAACGGTAAGCTATCGGAAGAAGCTTTTGTACAAGGGCTCATGACCGCGACTGAAGCGAAAGCGAAAGCACTTGCTGATGCGGGTGTTTGTGATCCCGAAACGGGCACCATCGCGACCGGCACATCAACCGATAGTATACTAATTGCGGCTACACAGCGAGGAGCGTACCAGCAATTTGCCGGATCGATTACACCGCTTGGCATTGCGATCGGCCTTGCAGTGTATGAAAGCGTCACTGAAGCGCTCGAAAAAAGTAGCCGCAGAAAGGCAATACGATGATATCCCATGCTATGGCCATTATTGCTGCACTTATTCTTGATCGTCTGATCGGTGATCCAAGAAATGCTCCCCACCCGGTTAAATGGTTCGGGCATTTCATTGCGCTGCTGGACATAAAATGGAACAAAGGTGCATACCGCTATGAAAAAGGAATCGCGATGCTCATCGTCGTTCTCGTCGTCACGGCAAGCGCTTCGATGACTCTCTTATATGTCGCATCAAGGATACATCCAGGTACTGTGATCATGATCGAAGCGATCATGATCTGGGCATCGATTGCCCCACGCAGTTTAAAAGAAGCGGGTATGGATGTCTATAAGCCACTTAAGGATGGAGATATGAACGAAGCACGCCGCAAACTATCGTGGATTGTCGGGCGTGATACGGATACCCTCGATGAAGGTGAAATCACACGCGGTGCAGTTGAAACGATTGCTGAAAATACGTCAGATGGTGTCATCGCCCCATTATTTTGGGCGATGATCGGTGGCGGACCGGCGGCTCTTTTATATAGAGCAGTCAACACGTGTGATTCAATGGTCGGCTACCGGAACGATACATATGAACAATTCGGTAAAGCGGCGGCACGTTTTGATGATATCGTTAATTATATCCCTGCACGGCTGACGGCTTTTTTGCTCGTTGTCGCAGCAGATAAACGGACAGACATTCGCCGCCGCGCCTGGCATATAGTCGTGCGTGATGCGAAAAAGCATCTGTCGCCAAATAGCGGCTGGTGTGAAGCGGCGGTGGCTGGCCTTTTACAAATTGAACTAGGCGGATTAAATACGTACAAAGGCATCGTCTCAGATCGTGCCCGAATGGGAGAAGCAATCCATGAGCGCCGTGCTGAACACATTTTGGAAGCCGCCACATTAATGGAACGGGCCACGTACTTATTCGTGGCTATGTTTCTAGCAGGAGTGTTTGTTTATGAATTTGCCATCGCACGGAGCGAATCCGTCCCATTTATATAAAGCATCAGGCGTTACGGAACCAAGGAATGTTCTGGACTTTAGCGTGAATACAAATCCGTTCGGTCCGCCGAGCTGGTTAAAAGAAAAATGGCCGGCTCTTTTACATACAATCGAAGACTACCCGGACCCGACTGGCCGAAAAGCTGTCGCAGCCATCGCGGAACAGTTCACCGTCTCACATGAACAGATTTTACTCGGAAATGGTGCAGCAGAAATTATTCATTTCATTGCCCGGCACGCCGCCGGCCAAAAAGCGGTCATCTGTACACCGGCTTTCTCTGAATACGAAGACGCGTGTGAGGCTTACAACTGTCCGGTTGAATCCGTCCCTGTATCTATTGACAATTGGAAGTTGCCAGTTAATGAACTCATCGAAAAAGCAGTCGATGCCGCTGTAATATTCTTATGCACACCGAACAACCCGACAGGCCAGTCTTTTCATGAAAAGGACATTCTCTCGCTTCTTGAAAAAACGAGACAGTCAAAAGTTATGATCGTTATAGATGAAGCATTTTACGATTTCGCAAGCGACGATTCGCTTGCGAAATACGTGAATGAATTCTCGCATCTTGCTGTTATGCACTCATTAACAAAAATGTATGCGATCGCGGGTCTGCGTATCGGCTATGTCATTGCTTCTGAAACGATTATCCGTCAGTTGAAAAACTATCGTCCGCATTGGAATGTCAATGCGATCGCTCTGCAGGTAGCGGAATCCATTGCTGGTGATCATCATCATGCGTCTAAAACAAGGACAATGATTGACGGTGAACGAAATAGAATGAAAGAACAGCTTGAAAGGATCGGTTATCTCGTCTTGCCCTCTTCCGTTAACTTTTATTTGTTAAAAGATCCGGAGCTGGATGATCAAAAACCGCTTCTGCACTTTTTAATGGAAGGCGGCATCGTTCTTCGGCATACAGAAAACTTCTATGGACTAAATGGAAAGTGGCTGAGAGCCGCTGTAAAAAAAGAGCAAGATAACAACCGGCTGATCGATGCGCTCATAGAATGGAGGAACAAATGTTAATCTTTATTTCTGGCGGTGTCCGGAGCGGAAAAAGCGGCATCTCCGAACAGATTGCGATTCGTCACATTCATCCAGAAGGGCGTCTATTGTATGTTGCTTGCGGGTCTAGGACGGATGCAGAAATGGATGAACGTATTTTTCATCACCGCGAGCGCCGGGCAAATTCCGGTTACATGTGGTCAACGATTGAACAGTCTGTTGATATTGGGGACATACCTATTGAACCGAAAGATACGGTGCTCATTGACTGTGTAACGACGCTTCTTGCCGGTGAATATTTTCGGGAAGATAAAGAGGCGTTTGAAGCGGGCGTCAGGATTACGGATGGCATTCTTAACATTCATAAAAGAGCCCAAACGGTCGTCGTCGTTTCGAATGAGCTGTCGTATGAAACGCCGGCGACTGATTTAACGGCTGATTATATGAAAGTGCTTGGAATGGTTCACCAGAAGATTGTGAAACAAAGTGATCTGGCAGTGCTTGTCGAACATGGTATTCCGGTTGTGAAGAAAGGGGTGATGACGTGCGCGGTGTCATGATTCAAGGAACGTCGTCGGATGCAGGGAAAAGTTTTATTGCAACAGCACTTTGCCGTCTACTGATCCAAAAAGGTTACAGACCGGTGCCGTTTAAACCACAAAATGTATCAAACAATTCATATGTAACGGCGGACGGGAAAGAAATTGGCCGGGCACAAGGACTTCAGGCAGAAGCAGCCGGCTTGGAAGCGAAGCCGTGCATGAACCCACTCTTGTTAAAGCCATCGGGAAATGGAGCATCTGAAATTGTCTTGTTCGGTGAACGGCTCGAAGTCATGTCGGGGATGGCGTACCGGACGGATTATTACGACCGGGCGATTGCAGCGATCAAGCAGGGATTGCAGGAGGTAAGTGAACTTGGCGATATAGTTGTCATTGAAGGTGCTGGAAGCCCGGTTGAGATGAATTTGAAAAAACAGGAAGTCGTGAATATGAAAACAGCGGAATTGGCTGATGTCCCGGTAATACTGACCGCCGATATTGACCGTGGCGGACTGTTTGCATCAATCGTTGGCACACTTACGCTGTTAGAAGAACACGAACGTGCACGTGTAAAAGGGATTATCGTTAATCGGTTTCACGGCGATGCACGCTTCTTTGAAGACGGGAAAACGTGGCTTGAAACGTACACCGGAATTCCAGTGCTGGCGGTGCTGCCGTTTTTGCCAGGGCATGCGCTTGATGGCGAAGATTCATTGTCGATCCAGGATATAAGACGGCATAACGCAGCAATTGATATCGCTGTCATCCGGCTGCCGTACATTTCAAATGGAAGCGATATTGAACCGTTTGCATTTGAAGACGATGTGAATGTACGCTGGGTACAGTCAGCCCATTCGTTCGGATCACCGGATGCTGTTATTATTCCGGGGACGAAAAGTGCATTCGCTGATCTTGCTTTTCTAAAAGAAACGGGTCTTGATGAGAGAATTATTTCTTTTGCAAAAGAGGGTGGTGTTGTTACCGGACTGTGCGGCGGATTTCAATTAATGGGTCAAACACTTTCTGATCCGGACGGCACTGATACAGGTGAAACGGGTTCGGTAGCATACGGCATGGGGATCATTCCAGCTCATACGATTTTTAAAAGTGAAAAAACAGTCGTTCGAACAGAAGGAATAGCGTGTGGTATCCCGCTATCGGGCTATGAAATTCATTTTGGCGAAACGAAGGTATGCGGCGAACCGTTTATGGTGTGTGCAGATTATGAAGAGGGCTATAGATCAACGGACGGGAAAGTGAGCGGCACGTACTTGCACCATTTATTTTATAATGATCTGTTTCGGGCAGACTGGCTAAATCAGATCCGCCGAGTAAAAGGATTGACAGAACGCGCGCCACTGGATATGAATAGAGATCAAACGTATGATGTGATTGCCAATCATCTTGAACGTTATCTTGATTGGCCGACGTTTGAAGCCATTTTGAATGGGTCCTCCTTATGAAAGCCTATTTGTATGCAGCTGGCATTATTATTCAATTTTTTACGGTACTGCCACTTCATAAAACGCTGCCGATGGAGAAAGCAGAACTGCGGGCAGTACTTCACTTGTTTCCGGTGCTTGGTCTTGCAAAAGGTATTCTTTATGCCGGTGCATTCTGGGTGTTTCTTGAATGGAACCTCCCGTTTTCAGCGCTGGCTGTGGCATTTATCATCTGGCTTTTGCCGATTGCATTTACAGGAGGTCTTCATCTTGACGGTTGGATGGACTGGGCGGATGCGCATTTTTCGTTTCGCGACAAAGATCGTCGATTGACCATTTTAAACGATCCACGCGCTGGTGCATTCGGTGTTCTCGCGCTTGTTCTGCTATTATCGGCAAAGTTTTTATTCATTTATGAAACGGTTGCAGCAGGGAGTGGCAATGCGATGTTCGTACTGCTCATTCCATTTGTGGCACAGCTATTGACAGGTTTGTTCTTACAATACGTGCCACTTGCAAAAGAAGAAGGACTTGCATATTTTTTTCGAAAAGGTTATTCGAAGTCGCTTCCATATATATATGCGGTGTTTATAATAGCTGTAGGAAGCATTTATAGTATGTCTCCGTTATTCTGGGTGATGCTTAGCTGTTCGGGATTGTATTTCGTCTTAACTAAGAGAGGCATGGAAAGAGAATTTGGTGGTGTGACGGGTGATTTACTCGGTGCCGCACAGGAAGGAGCGGAACTCTTGTTATGGATGATCGTGTGGTTATCGGCCTCTTTCGCCACGGTGTGACATACGCAAATGTAAATAAACAATTTTGTGGATGGACTGATGTGAATGTGACAGAGGAAGGATTAATGGCACTACGTGAAATGCAAGTACCTGACTATGACTGGATCGTATCCAGTGATTTGACGAGATGTGTGCAGACAGCCAGTGCTTTTTGGAGTCAGACTCCACATCAAAAAAATGGGTTCAGGGAGTTCCATTTCGGGGAATGGGAGAACAAGACACACGCGGAGCTGGAACATATGCCGGTTTACCAGGACTGGCTCAACGATTATACGATTCAAGTGCCAGGTGGAGATTCATATGCTGCATTTGCAGAGCGGGTTGAAGAGGAATTTCAGCTGGTTCTTACGGAAATGGCGGAGCAAGATATTCATAGGACAGCGATCGTGACACATGGTGGTGTTATTCGTCATTTGCTGTCGGTGTTTGCGCCAGAAAAAAAGTCATTTTCGGACTGGACGTCGGATAACGGACAAGGCTATGAATTATCCGGTTCTCTTTCCGCGATGAGGAGGGGTGAGCGATGCATCTCGTTACAGGCGGTGCCTTCAATGGAAAAAAACAATGGGTAAAAGAGTATTATACGTTAGATAAAGTAGATCATCAATGGCATTCGTTTTATGAAGAAAAGCAAGTGCCTCATTTTACAGAAGGTATTGTTGTATTAGAAGGTATCGAACGACATGTCAGAATGCTTCTTGAAAAAGCAGAGACCGCGTTTGAAGCGCGCATGTTGTTTAAAAAGGATCTTGATCATTGGAAAACAGAAAAAAGAGATGTTGTGTTAATAGGGACGGATATGATGAAAGGTATTGTGCCGATGAATGCATTTGATCGACACTGGCGTGATGCAACAGGATGGTGTTTTCAGGATGCAGCAGCGGCCTCAAGCCGGGTAGATACGGTCTGGTATGGTATTGCCGAAATGATAAAGGGGGAAAAAAGATGAGATTGTATACAAGAACAGGGGATAAAGGCGACACGAGCATTATTGGCGGGCGCGTTGGGAAAGACAATTTGCGGGTGGAAGCATATGGGACAGTTGATGAACTGAATTCAGTTGTCGGTATGGTGGTAACGGAGCTTGATCCAGCAAAATTTAAAGATATTTTAGCCGATCTGGAAACGATTCAGCATGAGCTGTTTGACTGCGGCGGTGACCTTGCCACAGTAAACGGCAAGCGTGGATTTAAGCTGCAGCAGGAATCGATTGATGAGATGGAAAAGAAAATCGATGTGTATATTACGGAGGCGCCCGAATTAGAACGGTTTATTTTACCGGGCGGTTCAAAAGGATCAGCGGTGACTCATCTGGCACGTACAGTCACTCGCCGGGCGGAACGGCTTGTTGTGGCGTTAATGCGTCAGGAAGACGATATTCACCCGGTGACGCTTAAATATTTGAATCGTTTGTCTGATTACTTCTTTGCGATTGCCCGCGTCATTAATTTCCGTGAAGGTGTGAAAGATGTGGAATATGTGAGAAGTGCAAAGGTGTTTCGCGGCGGCAAGCGGAAAGAGGAAAAGGAATGAGCTCGAAAAAAATAAGCTGGCTGGCGTTATTTGTCGCGTTATCGGTTGTCGGGGGCATGATCAAAGTGCCGGCGCCGATTGCAAGCGTGGCGCTTGATTCGTTTCCAGCATTAATTGCGGCGGTTTTACTGGGCCCAGCTGCCGGCGCTTTAGTTGGAGCATTTGGTCATCTTGTCTCGGCGCTCATCGGTGGACTTCCGCTAGGCCCGCTGCATGTCGTAGTAGCCCTTGAAATGGCAGCCGCTGTGTGGATGTTTGGTAAACTGTACGTATCCGGGCGTAAAGGGGTGGCAGTCGCTGTTTTTATCCTCTTTAATGGATTTGTTTCCCCCGCGCCGTTTATTTTACTTATGGGGCTTCCATTCTATATTGGGGTGGTACTGGGAATTACAGTAGCAGCGATTTTTAACGGAGTCATTGCTGCTATTTTAATACCTCGTCTCGCACAGGCTATTGAAAAGAGGTTTGGTCGTCTGCATGCGTGACGTTATTAAAACGAATGGACTGATCATCGCTACAGATAATAGCGGGGCTGTTGGGAATAAGCAGGACGATATCGTTCGTGTTCCATATGAGACTGTTGGTTATTTTTCAGCACGTGTTGCACTAATGGAGTGCGTTGCAGCAGGCGGCGAACCGTTTGTGGCGATCATTCATAATTTTTCTGGGGACGATGCGTGGCTGTTATTATGTGAAGGTGTTAAACAGGCGGCATCAGAAATTGGCTGTACTCTTGAATTGACCGGCAGCACCGAGTCGAATTTTGTCATGAATCAGTCCGCAACAGGTGTCGTCATCATAGGCAGGCATATAAGGAATATCGATCAATTTGATAGGAATACGGTACGGTACGGTGTTATTGGCAAACCGCTCGTCGGTTCCGAAGTGCTGGAAAATCCAGACGATGTTGCTTCTTTAGCCATTTTCAAAAAAATCAATTCTATGTCAGGTGTTGAATCGGTTATACCAGTTGGATCAAAAGGTATTCGCCATGAACTGGAGCAGATTACCGGGAAGTCTTTTGAATGTGGACTAAATCTAGAAAAATCATCCGGACCGGCGACATGTTTTATTATAGCTGTGCAGGAAGCAGCGGTGGAAGCAGTAGAACAGACAGCGGAAATCGTTCACTGGTGTAAGACATAAAATGGGGCCTTCGACAGTTTACTGTCGGAGGCTTTTTATCTTTTCCAAAGGAAGATTCCCTCTTCAATCGTGTGAAGGGCGTAGCCTAACGATAAGGGGAAGATTAAAGAAATAAACATGAATCTATTTCATTTATTTGGACGTATATCAAGTATAAAACTGAATGGAGGAAACCGTTGATGATGAAATGGATCGCAGCATTCGGACTATCTGCTGTTATTCTTGGTGGATGCAGTCTGCTTGACGAAGCAAACAATACATTGACATATGCAACCGATATGACTGGCTTTTTAAATGAAACACAGCAATTTGCAAGTGATGTGCCGGCATTGCTCGAAAATGCCGCATCAAACCCGAACATTGTGGAGGACGCACAGAAACAGTTTGAAAATATGCAACAGGAGATTGATTTTATGCAGGCAATAGAGACACCTGCTGTCGCAGAAGGTATTCATGACAAAGTGCTTGATTACAGCGCTCAGCTTGAAACCGGTATAAGTGAAGCACTAGTCAAACTTGAAAATGGTGTTGTTGATCCGGCCGCTTTATTTGAAAACACAGAGTTACTGCAAACGATCCAAAAGCTTCAAGACCTTCGAATGAACATTGAACAGCTCGGACAATAAAAAGAGAGTACATTCCTTAAGTAAGTAGGCAGGACTTCATGCAAGTTTTGTCGAATTATTATAATATTAAGAGGAATCAGAAAGAGGAGATAGACATGGATAAGCTCATGCAAGATGCGAATCGATTTGTGTCAGATATAGTAGATGGCCTCGTATTAGCCCACCCAAATCAGTATGAAAAAGTAGAAGGATTGAACGTCGTCAAACGAAAAGGTGGAGCCATCGCCGATAAGGTAGGCCTCGTTTCTGGTGGAGGAAGCGGACATGAACCTGCACACGCTGGCTATATAGGAGATGGAATGCTCGATGCGGCTGTCTGCGGAGAAGTATTCACCTCTCCAACACCGGATATGGTACTCGAGGGAATCAAAGCAGCAGATGGAGGCGCAGGTGTACTCCTAGTCGTTAAAAATTATTCCGGCGACGTCATGAATTTTGACATGGCCAAAGATTTGGCCGAATTAGAAGGAATCCAAGTCGAGACAGTAGTAGTGAATGACGATATCTCGATTCAGAATGAAGAAGACCGTCGAGGTGTCGCTGGCACGGTTTTCGTCCATAAGATTGCTGGAGCAGCAGCCGCTTCTGGAAAATCATTGGACGAGGTGAAGCAAGTAGCGGATAAAGTCATCAGCCGGGTCCGTTCAATGGGAATGGCGCTTTCTCCTTGTTATATGCCGGAAAGTGGAAAGCCGGGTTTTGAACTGCCTGACGATGAGATGTGGATCGGGATCGGGATCCACGGGGAGAAAGGTGTTGAGCGAAAAGCGGTTGCTCCAGTCAAAGACATCGCCGCTCAGCTAGTCGAGCATTTAACAGCTGAGGTAACAGATAAGCGCATTGCTGTCATGGTAAATGGCATGGGGGGGACGCCGGTTTCTGAACTGTATCTAACTTATAAATATGTAAGTGAACTACTCGAGCAAAAAGGGTATGAAATTGTCCGTCCTTATGTAGGAAATTACATGACGGCACTTGAAATGCATGGATTCTCTATCACGTTACTCCCTGTTGATGAGGAATTACTACAATATTTAGATGCCTCGTCGAAGGCAATCGGATTTTTAGTGTGAGGTGGAATAGATGAAATTAACAGTAGAAGCATTACGCAGAGCCTTGCTTGCGACAGCAGACGCAATTGAACAGCAAAAGGATGAACTGACGGATCTAGATCGGGAAATCGGAGACGGCGATCATGGGATTAATATGTCTCGCGGTTTTCAAGGAGTTAAAAAGGAGCTTGAGGCACAGAATTCACTCACAGATCTTGGAGAGTTGTCAAAACTAGTTGGAATGACGCTCATTAAGACGGTTGGCGGTGCTTCGGGTCCCCTGTATGGAACGGCATTCGTAAAGTTTGCGACAAAATGGAAAGACAAACAGTCTGCAGAGGGAGAAGATCTATTTGCTGGTTTTAAAGAAGCAACGGAAGGCATCAAGAGCCGTGGGAAATCACAAGTTGGTCAAAAAACGATGGTTGATATTTGGGAACCCTTTACAGCCGCACTTCAAACTGATACGAGTTTAGAGAAAGTAATTGATCAGGCATTAGCGGATACAAAGGCAATGGTAGCAACAAAAGGACGTGCTTCCTACTTTGGCGAAGAAACAAAGGCTGTTCAAGATCCAGGAGCCTTGTCGAGTTCCATTCTTTTAAAGAACATCGCGGAGGTGCTGCTTCATGATTAATCTAATTCTCGTCTCGCATAGTGAAAAGCTTGCAACAGGTTTAAAGGAATTGCTGGCTGAAATGGTACCATCCATCGAGATTTTGGTGGCGGCTGGATTGGAAGACGGAAAAATCGGGACAGAAGTTTCACGAATCGAGCAAGCTTTTTCTCGAATTTCGGATGATGCATTGATTTTGACAGATATCGGATCAGCAACGATGAATGCGGAAATGGCGCTCGAATTGTATACTGGAAAGCATACCATTCGCTTCGTCGACGTACCTCTCGTGGAAGGTTCGTTTCTAGCAGCAGTCTTAAGCGGACAAGGCCAACAGATCGATCAGATTGTGACAGCGCTTGAGCAGGAATATTTATCAAAAGAAAAAACGAATTAACAAATAAAATAAAGCTCACCTCCAAGTCAATGATTTGGGGGTGAGCTTTATTTGCTGTCCAAGCATGCTTTTCAATAGGTTTTTAACTTGAATTAAAATTGGAATTCTCATCATATAATAAGAAAAATAATGAAGGAGTGGGTAAATTGGGATTTTTAGATGGGCTGATGGGGAATGCTTCAGAAGTTGACAATGAAGAAATGAAAAAGGAATTTGGAGAGGTTCTTGTAAAAAATGAAAAAGTAGAAAAATCGTACAAACTGATTCGGGATCTATTTATTTTCACGAACCGGCGGCTGATCCTAGTTGATAAGCAGGGGATGACGGGAAAGAAAGTAGAAATTCAGTCTTTGCCATATAAAAGTATTACCCGCTTTAGTGTTGAAACGGCGGGAAGTTTTGATCTGGATGCAGAGCTGCAAATTTGGATTGCAGGTGATGTGGAGCCGATTAAGAAACAGTTTAATAAAAGTTTAAATATATATGAAGTGCAAAGAGTACTGGCTGATTATGTCTTAACATAATTTGTAGATGCCACATATAAATGCAAGCTCAGTCTTCCTAAACAAGAGAAGACTGAGCTGTTTGCACGAATTCCTGATTATAACACGTATACATAAACACTTAAAAAGTGAGCAAAACTGCCAAGCAGGATGAAGTTTTGAAAGGTTTATATATCTCTAAAACATTATGTAGTTTTTAATACTTTATATAAAGATGATATCGTATTGTTATGTGGTCAAGTTTACATGGCATTGATGTTCACCTATAATAAAGGCAATGTAAATATGATAAAAGAAGGTGTTACGATGGGAAACTTAATAGATATTTTGAATGAACTGCATCTCGAAAACCAGCTCACACCGGATGAAATACCGAACATTGATCTATATATGGACCAAGTTATTCAATTATTTGAACATAAATTTAATGAATCAACCCGTAATGAAGATGAAAAAGTGCTGACGAAAACGATGATTAATAATTATGCGAAAGGAAAACTGCTTTTCCCAATTAAGCAAAAAAAATATTCTAAAGAACATTTATTATTAATCAGTCTTATCTATCAGCTAAAAGGCACACTATCAATTAGCGATATTAAAACGACACTTGAGGGGATAAATGAAAATATTGATGAAATCGATATCGATTTATTTTATAAAAACTATCTCGATATTGCTGAAAACAATGTTATTCATTTCAAAGAAGAAGTGATGAGCCGTATGAATAAAATTAAAGCGGATACAAATGAACTGGAACACATTTTGTATATTCTTTCGCTCGTTCATATGAGTAATATGTATCGAAAAACAGCTGAAAAACTCGTTGATCAAATTATATCGACACAACATATAACGAAAACGGAGTAGGAAATGTGTGAATAGCCGCTAAGTGGGAAGAACTATTAAGATCAAAAAGGAAAAAAGACTATTCGAGAAAGCAAGTCATTAACTGCTAAACGAATAGTCATGTATTTATTTATCTAATAAAGATGCTCCAGAAATACCTGGATTGGTCATGTCGTAAGGATCTAAAATTTGATTTAAATCTTCTTCAGATAAAATACTATATTGTTTGCAAAGCTCACGGACAGACTTACCTGATACGATCGCTTCACGGGCAATTTTTGTAGCCGTTTCATAGCCGATATGCGGGTTAATGGCTGTAATCGTCCCGACGCTCGTTTCTACATAATGTTTCATTTGATCTTCATTTGCTTTTATACCTGAAACGCAGTAATTAGTAAAAACGGTGAAGCCATTGTTCATAATACTAATTGACTGAAGCAGGTTGAAAACGAGAACGGGCTCCATTACATTTAACTCAAGTTGACCGGCTTCTGATGCAAGGCAGATGGTATTGTCGTTCCCAATCACTTGAAAGGCAATTTGATTAATGACTTCAGCCATTACAGGGTTCACTTTTCCTGGCATTATCGAAGAACCCGGTTGTCGGGCTGGCAAATTAATTTCATTTAACCCTGCACGTGGACCGGAAGCCATTAATCTAAGATCGTTTGCGATTTTGGACATATTCATCATGCACACTTTTAACGATGCGGATACTTCTGTGTAGACGTCTGTATTCTGGGTTGCATCCACTAGATTTTCCGCTGCAAGGAGTGGGAAACCACTGATCATTTTTAACTGTTTGACAACGGTTAAAATGTATTGAGGGTCTGCATTTAAGCCTGTTCCAACAGCTGTTGCGCCCATATTTACTTCGTACAAGTGCTGCCGCGATTGAGTAATTCGTTTTATATCCCGTTCAATAACACGGCAGTATGCTTCAAATTCTTGCCCGAGCCGGATTGGAACGGCATCCTGTAAGTGAGTACGGCCCATTTTGATAATATGATCAAATTCGTTTGCTTTCTCTTTGAACGTTTGATGCATATATTCCATGGTCGATAGTAATTTTTCTGAAAGAGCAAGTGTTGCAATATGAATAGCGGTTGGAAACGCATCGTTTGTTGATTGTGCCATGTTGACATGTGTATTTGGGCTTAAAAAAGCGTAGTCTCCTTTTTGTCTGCCGAGTATTTCCAATGCGCGATTTGCAATGACTTCATTCGTATTCATATTAATGGATGTGCCAGCTCCACCCTGTATAGGGTCAACAATAAATTGATCGTGCCACTGGCCGTCAATAATTTCTTCTGCCGCTTGAACGATGGCTTTTTCCAAATGGGGAGGAAGGCGATCAACTTCTTTGTTGGCAATAGCTGCTGCTTTTTTAACAATGGCCATCGCTTTAATTAACTCATCATGGATACGATAGCCTGTAATCGGAAAATTTTCAACTGCACGCAATGTTTGAATACCATAGTACACATCAGCCAGTACTTCTTTTTCTCCTAAAAAATCTTTTTCAATTCGTTTATTCACCTTAGTCATTTAGATTCTCCCAATCGTCTTTTAATAAAATGTTTCGACATCACTATTATGTATCAGTGAAACAAGAAGATAGTCAAACTATAACTTATCATTAGTGTACACAATTAGACATCATAATAAAACTGAGATGAAACGGACCGAACGATTGTTAACAACGTAAAATAAAAAATACACCATGGAAGCAAGAGCTTTTAAGGTGTATTTTTTATTTTACGCTTGAAGAGCCTACTAATGATTCAGGTGTATTGCCGAGTGCGAGCAGGCTAATTTTCGCGTAGCCGGCTTCTTTAAATGTTGTAAACAGTTGTTTTACTATGGATGCGTCTGTATCCATTTTCAATGTATCCACTTCTTTTTTATATAAACGAAGAACCGATCCTTGGGATAGATTAGGCAGGCAATTGGATGCGTCTTCATCCATAAGCAAGCAGCCCATATACTGATATTTCATTTGAAGGGCACGTGTTAAATTTATTACATGTACCATTTTTTCAAAAAGCGCCGGATAAGTTTGTTCTAGATGATTCAATGCTTTTTTTGCCTGTTTTAACTCGTCAAGACTGCATAAAGTAGTAAACATTTCCTATCCTCCTTTTATCGGTCCCATGGTTTTTTCAATGTTATATATTCTGCAAGCTCTTTACTTTTCGTTCTTCTCCGCTTACGCATTTCGGCACGGTCTTTTGCCGAATTATATAGAAATTTTTCCTCTTCTGTTTCTGGAATGACGCCAGGTACTTCAACAGGGCGCTTATTTTCATCGAGTGCAACAAATGTGAAAAAAGCAGTCGCAGCGATACGACGGTTTCCTGTAATGATGTCTTCCGCAATCACTTTACAAAAAATCTCCATTGATGTACGGCCTGTATAGGTGACGAATGATTCAAGGCAAAGTGAATCACTTTGATGAATCGCATCTAGAAAGTCGATGGAATCCGTTGATGCAGTCACACATTCTTTTACACGTGCGTGACGCCGTGCGGAGAGGCTAGCGACACTGTCAATTTTTTTCATGAGTACGCCGCCGAATAGTGTTTGATAATTATTTAAATCGCATGACAATACTTGATCAGCATGGACAATGCGGCTTTCGCTCATTTTAATCGCCTGTTTTGGAGCATTCATGTGATTTGTTTCCTCCTATAGTGGAATCCTGCTACAAGTGTACCTTGGCATTAATAAGGAAGTAAAATGGTTATTTTTCATTCCTAGCATAGCTTTTTTCTATGTAAATGCTTCCAAATATGAATAGTACGTATGAAAAAACGAGTCTATTTGTTTAGATTCATTTTTGAAAATTGGGCTTTCGTAAACTGGAGCCACTCTTTGGCTGCATAGGAAAGATATTGATTTTTTCGCCAAATAATCGCCAAGTTCCACTTAATCGAAGGATTAACTACTTTAACAGCTCGAACATGATCGTGAAGATGACGACAAATGCTTTCTGGTAATAAAGAAATACCTAGTTCAGAGGCGACCATTTCTTCAATGAACGACCACTGAGAGCTTTCGGAAATAACGTGTGGATGAAAGCCAGCTAAATTGCATGAAGAAACAATCCGGTCATTTAAAACGAAATCCTTGTTAAATAAAATAAAGGATTCAGCTGATAGTTCAGACAAATGGATTTCTGTTTTATTTGCTAATGAGTGAGAACGAGGAAGGATTAGCATTAAATCTTCTTCCATAAAGGAAAAATATTCGAACACTTCATTTTTCGTCGGCATCACAATAACTCCTACATCAAGATCATTGTTTGCAACATCCTCTTCAATCTTTTTAGAACCATCTTCTAAGAGCTGAAATGTAATACCTGGATATATTTTATGGAAGGCACCGATAATTTTCAAAAAAAAATGTGCATCAAAAACAGGCGGGAGGCCGATCCGTATATGGCCTTTTTTTAATTCCAGCAAGTTGTCCAGCTCTGTTTCTAAATTGTGAAATGCTTGATCTACTAATTTTGCCTGCTCAAGTAAAATACGTCCTGCATCGGTCAACACAATTTTTTTACGGGATCGGTCAAATAGTTCAACACCAAGCTCCACCTCTAAATTTTTAATCATTTTGCTGATCGTTGGCTGCGTAATAAACAAATGCTCTGCTGCTTTTGAAAAGCTGTTAAAGTTCGTCACTTCAATAAAATAGTGCAAATGCTTAATGTCCATGTGTGTACACCTGCTAAATATAAGTTATGTTTATTATAGTATAATCACGTTAATTCACAAATAAAGTCTTTTTGTTTGAAAAAAAAGTAAAGGATTGAGAAGATGCCTGTATAGAAAGGGGTTTTTATTATGAGTACATTATTTTCACCATATACAGTAAAAAATTGTATGTTAAAAAACCGAATTGTTATGTCACCGATGTGCATGTATTCAGTTGAAAACGAAGACGGGAAAGTGACAAACTGGCATCCACTTCATTATGGAAGCCGTGCCGTCGGAGGAGCGGGCTTAATCATCGTCGAATCAACAGCTGTTCATCCACAAGGACGAATTTCTGTGAAGGATTTAGGTATTTGGAGTGATGATCACCTTGAAGGATTAAAGAAAATTGTCGATACGGTTCATAAGTATGATGCAAAAATTGGCATTCAGCTTGGTCATGCAGGTCGGAAAGCGGTAATCGATGGACCAATTTTAGCACCTTCACCGATTGCTTATCAGGATGACATGAAGCAACCTGAAGAAATGAGCAAAGAAGATATACGAAAAACAATTGCAGATTTTAAAGAAGGAGCAAGACGGGCAAAAGAAGCGGAATTTGATGTGATTGAGCTGCACGGTGCTCACGGCTATTTAATCAATGAATTTTTATCTCCTTTATCCAACAAAAGAGCGGATGAATACGGAGGAAGCCGCGAAAATCGGTACCGCTTTTTAAAAGAAATTGTTGAGGCAGTAAACAGTGTGTGGGATGGACCTTTGTTTGTACGCTTATCTGTCGCTGAATACCATCCTGATGGCAATAAGATCGATGATTTCATCTATTTTTCACAGCAGATGAAAGCACAAGGAGTAGATTTAGTCGATTGCAGTTCAGGCGCGATCGTTCCGGCAAAAATAAATGTGTATCCAGGTTATCAAGTGCCGCTTGCAGAAGAAATCAAAAAGAACGTAGACATTGATACCGGAGCTGTCGGACAGATCACCGAACCGGTGCACGCAGAAGAAATTGTTAGTAACGGAAGAGCAGATCTCGTTTTTTTGGCACGGGAATTACTGCGTGATCCGTATTGGCCATTAAAAGCTGCTGCGCAGCTCGGCGTATCGATTAAAGGACCGGTTCAATATGAGCGAGGATGGCAAGAAATTTTGCCCAAATAGGATCATGAAAAGCGGTATCCAGAAAAGTGATTTCATATTTCTACCTTTAAATAGTTAGCGTGCTTTTGATTTTCAGTTTGTTTTGCGTCGTAAGGATTCATGGGAAATGCTTGAGAAACGTTTTTTTTGAAAACATCTGATAAAATAGATACGGTATGTAATACAAGTAAACGGAGGGAAACGAATGGCTTATTATGCGGCTTTGTTACATATGTTAGACCCGGAAAAAAATAAAGAAGTTCGTCCGCTTCATATTGAGTATTTAGAGAAACTAGAGGAAGAAGGAAAGGTGTATGCGCGAGGCCCGTTTGGCGATAATTCAGGAGGGCTTGTCGTATATGTCGCAGATTCTTACGAGGAAGCACAAACACTTGCTCAGAATGATCCCGTTGTTATTCATAAAGTACGCCGTCTTGAATTGAAAGAATGGAAAAAGAATTAATGACAGAGCCTGACAATTGAGTCAGGCTTTTTTTTTGAAAAGAAGCTCTTTGTTATAGTAAAAAATTTTAAAAAGAGGTACCCGTTATTAAATCAAATATGGCTGCTGAGCTACGGGGAAGAAGTGCTTAGTATAATTTGCTAGCAGCGTGGTGAGCTTGTTGAGCTATTATAGTATCGGTGCTCTTATTTCGGCATTGTCTGACCTTTTGTCGGAAAGTGGCAACATCGAGCTTATCTTTGATGCGTACCTTGTTGTCATTGCCTTTCTAGTAACTGCATTTGTTGATTGCTAATAAGGAAAAATCATTCATAAAGATAGAAAAATGAAAGAATAAAGTCAAACTTTATAGGGGAATAATGTATATCATATATAGAAAAGGGATTGCCTGAAAACAATATGTTGAGGCAATCCCTTTTTAATTTATCTTGCTTTTTGTTTTTCTAATAAATATAATAAATATAAATTCCGGAATGAAGAATATAAGTTCCGAAATTCGGAACTGATGGTGGTGAAGAAGAATGACTCAACGAACGGTTTTTAACAAACCTTATATTGAAATGAAGCCGCTTGGAGACTCGGCGGTCATTGTTCAATTTGGCACGGAAATTAGCTCCATTGTTCATAACAAAGTGAAAGCGTTAACAATCATGCTTGCTCAACATTCTTTTACAGGATTTATTGAATGTGTACCAGCATTCGCCAGTGTGACGGTTTTTTACAATCCGTTCATCGTACAGCGTACTTATGGTTCAGGAGAAAGTAAATCTCCTTTTCAAATTGTTTGTTTCATGATGGAAAAACTCGTAAAACAGGTTGTTGAAGAAAAGGAAGAAAAACCGCATATTGTGGAGATCCCGGTTTGCTATGGCGGTGAATATGGTCCGGACTTACAGTTTGTAGCGGATGAGAATCAGCTATCGAAAGAGGAAGTCATCGAGATTCATTCAGGTGGAGAATACCTTGTATATATGATCGGATTTGCTCCAGGCTTTCCTTATTTGGGAGGGCTTTCAAGAAAAATTGCTACGCCACGCCGCTCTACTCCTCGTTTGTCCATACCGGTTGGAAGTGTCGGTATTGCGGGGAATCAAACCGGTATTTATCCAATAGCCACACCAGGCGGATGGCAGTTGATTGGTCGAACACCATTAAAACTCTTCCAGCCGGAAAAAAATCCTCCGAGTCTTCTGGCTGCGGGAGATGTGGTGAAATTTGTGCCGATCATGGTGGACGAATATGAAAATTATCAGGAGACAACATAATGAGCATAAAGGTCATTCG
This sequence comes from Domibacillus mangrovi, assembly GCF_001906925.1. Classification (GTDB taxonomy): domain Bacteria; phylum Bacillota; class Bacilli; order Bacillales; family Domibacillaceae; genus Domibacillus; species Domibacillus mangrovi. The sequence continues at coordinate 75,331 of NZ_MRWQ01000010.1, read as the reverse complement.
CCCTGGCTTGCTTGCAAGCATTCAAGATTTGGGCAGATACGGGTTTCAAAAATACGGAATTATCGTTAGTGGGGCAATGGATTCTTTTTCGTTGCGTATAGCAAACCTATTAGTCGGCAATCAAGAAGGAGAAGCCGCGATTGAAGTTACAATGATGGGTACTTCATTGCAGTTTGAGAAAGATTCATTAATTGCAATTACAGGTGGAGATTTAAGCCCAGTCATCGAGGGGAAAAAGGTTCCTTTATGGAAGCCAGTTCTAGTCAAAAAAGGCAGTATACTTCAGTTCACTGCTTGTCGATCAGGATGTCGTGCCTATATGGCGGTATTCGGTGGCTATGATATTCCAGAAGTGATGAATAGCCGAAGTACTTATTTGCGAGGAACAATCGGCGGGTATGAGGGGCGAGCTTTGCAAGCAAATGACGTGTTGCTATTTAAGAAAAATGAGCAGGCACATGATTTAGTTAATCATTTGAAGAAAGAGTGGAAAGATAAATCGTTTCATACCGTCGATTGGTATGTTCCAGCTGATCAAGTGTTAAATAAGCAGGAGATACTGGTTATAAAGGGGGCCGAGTTTGAGCGTTTTTCTTCTGAAAGCAAAACGACATTTTTTGACGAGGAGTTTCAAATTACCCCTCAGTCAGATCGAATGGGGTACCGGCTTTCGGGATCGGAATTGCAACTTAATGAGCCGTTTGAACTTTTATCAGAAGCGGTAGCTGAAGGAACCATTCAAGTACCACAGGATGGGAATCCAATTATCTTGCTTGCGGACCGGCAAACGACAGGCGGCTACCCTCGGATTGCGCAAATTGCAACAGTTGATTTGCCTGCTATAGCCCAATTGAAACCGGGTGAGAAAATCCGCTTTAAAGAAATAACATTGGAAGAAGCAGAGCAGCTTTACTTAATGCGTGAGCAGAATATAGAAGCCATCAAAACCGGTCTTTTGCTAAAACAAAGGTCGTTATAAAAACAAAATGTGGGGAGAAACAATAATGTTGAAAATGAATGAATTGCAGGAAATGGTGAACATCTTTGATCGGTCATCGGTGAATGTGTTTACGTTCGAATATGAAGGCATGAAGATCAAGCTGGAAAAAACAAAGGAAGTTCACCAGGTTGAGCAGGCAGAAAAAGTATCGACAAGTGTGCCGAAATCAGTAATGAAAATTGAAAAGCAGGCTGAAGAAGAGATAAGTGCTTTAGAGCATGTTGTCTCACCGATGGTAGGAACCTTTTATGCAAGCCAAAGTGCAGGGGAAGAGCCTTTCGTAAAAGTTGGCACGAGCGTAAAAGCTGGCCAGGTCGTCTGCGTGCTGGAAGCGATGAAGCTGTTTAATGAAGTACAAGTTGAAGAAGATGGGGAAATTATTGAAATTTTAGTGGAGGATGGCGATGTTGTAGAGTATGGACAACCGCTGTTTGTTATACAGAAAAGCCAGTAAAAAGGGGGAATAAGAAATGTTTAAAAAGATACTGGTCGCAAACAGAGGAGAAATCGCTGTTCGAATCATTCGTGCCTGCAAAGAATTGGGCATTGGAACGGTCGCTGTATACTCGGAAGCAGATAAAGAAGCGCTGCACGTCAAACTGGCAGATGAAGCATTTTGTATTGGAAAAACAGCTTCAAAAGACAGCTATTTAAATATCCACAATATTATGAGTACAGCAGCAGTAACGAAGGCGGACGCGATTCATCCAGGTTATGGTTTTCTTGCTGAAAATGCTGACTTTGCGGACATTTGCCAGCAGTGTGGTGTTGTATTTATCGGTCCTGATCCGGAAGCAATCCGAAAAATGGGCGCCAAAGCGGTGGCAAGAGAGACGATGAAACAGGCAGGTGTTCCAACTGTTCCGGGGACAGAAGGGTTAATTGAAGATGACCATGAAGCACTGCGCACTGCAAGAGAAATCGGGTTTCCTGTTATTGCGAAGGCGACTGCTGGGGGTGGCGGAAAAGGCATGAGGCTCGCTGCTTCTGAAGAGGAATTGCCAGATGCGATTCGGCAGGCGCAAAATGAAGCGGAAACAGCATTCGGAAATGGCGGTGTTTACCTTGAAAAGTATTTAGAGGAACCGCGGCACATTGAGATTCAAATTATGGCCGATAAGTTTGGAAACGTGATTCACCTTGGTGAACGAGACTGCTCCATTCAAAGACGGCACCAAAAATTGGTGGAAGAAGCGCCGTCACCAGCCCTCAGTGAAGAGCTTCGTCAGCAAATGGGCGCTGCTGCTGTAAAAGCGGCGAAAGCAGTCAATTATCACGGAGCGGGTACGGTGGAATTTTTGCTCGATAAACACAATCAATTTTATTTTATGGAGATGAATACACGTATTCAGGTAGAGCACCCGGTTACAGAGCTTGTGACAATGGTGGACTTGATTAAGGAACAAATTAAAGTAGCGGCAGGTTATGCTCTTTCATTCCGTCAAGAGGAAATTCAAATTAACGGCTGGGCAATCGAATGCAGGATTAATGCAGAAAACCCAGCGAATAACTTTATACCTTCACCGGGTCAAGTGGAAATGTACATTCCGCCGGGTGGTTTTGGAGTACGAGTCGACAGTGCGGTGTACCCCGGTTATACGATCTCCCCATTTTACGATTCGTTGGTGGCAAAAGTCATCGTGTGGGGCAGCGATCGGGAAGAAGCAATTCAAAAAATGAAAAGAGCGCTTGATGAATTTGTCATCACGGGCATAAAAACAACAGTTCCTTTTCATCTCAGTCTGTTGGAGAATGAACATTTTATTAAAGGTGATTTTAATACGAAATTTTTGGAAATGCATCATATAGCGGTTACAGAATAAAAAATGGGGAGGAAAAGAATGAAACAATCATTAGCAACGATTCGTCAGGATATACGGGATGGCAAATGGACGGAGCAAACTGCTGGTCTTGCCTCAGGTTATACACAAGCAAATCTTGTTATTTTACCGAAAGCACAGGCCTATGATTTTCTTTTATTTTGTCAGCGTAATCCAAAAGCGTGTCCGCTTCTTGAAGTGACGGATGTCGGATCTGCTGTACCAAAATTGACGGCTCCTGATGCTGACTTGCGCTTTGACGTACCCAAATATTGCATTTATCGTCAGGGAAAACTTATGGAGGAAGTCACAAATATTGAAGCATACTGGCAGGATGATTTCGTCGCCTTTTTAATCGGTTGCAGCTTCACGTTCGAGCACGCGTTAATGGATAACGGACTTAAGATTCGTCATATTGAAGAAGGACGTAACGTGCCAATGTATATAACGAATATAGCGTGTGAACCGAGTGGTGTTTTTCACGGCAATATGGTCGTAAGCATGCGTCCATTTCATGCGAAAGATGTTGTCCGTGCCGTCGAAGTAACATCGCGTTTTCCATCTGTCCATGGATCGCCGCTTCATATTGGACTACCGGAACAAATTGGTATTAATAACTTGTTAAAACCGGATTTTGGTGATGCTGTCATGGTAAAAGAAGGAGAGGTACCTGTATTTTGGGCATGTGGCGTCACACCGCAATCGATTGCCATGTCCAGCAAGCCAGAGCTTATGATTACCCATGCACCTGGACATATGTTTATTACTGACATGAAAGACAGTCATTACTCTGTTTTATAAGAGGTTCTTTAAGTAATTGTTGAGTGATCCCCAGTTTCAAATAATAAAAAGAAAATAGTTAGACTAATTATTCCGTATATCGGCATTGGGAGTAGGGTAATGGTATGAATAAAACGGTATTAAAGTCAATGGAAATTATTCGTTTGTTTTTTGATGAAGAGAGCTTAACGCTTCTGCAAATAATGAATAAAACGGATTTGCCAAAAACATCCGCTTATCGAATGGCGGAATCACTTTTAGAACTCGGTTTTTTGGAGAAAGACAAGAACGGCGCATACCGCCTCGGGTTGATTTTTCTGGTTCTGGGAAACCTTGTAGCGGAACGACTTGATATTCGTTCTATAACGCTTCCATACATGCAAAGGCTTCGTAAAGAGACAGGGGAAGCAGTCAATCTCGTCATTCGGGATGGAGAAGAAGCGGTCTACATCGAGAAAGTAGATACACAGGAAAGCGTTCGGGTGTTTACACAAATAGGTCGACGTGCACCTTTATATGGGGGGGCGTGTCCACGCGTCCTCCTCTCATTTATTGAACCTGAGGAACAAGAACAACTTCTTCAATCATTTGACATTGTACCTTACGCAAATGGAACGCCAAAGGATAAAGACGATGTACGCCGGTTGATTGAAGAAACGAGAAAAAAAGGTTGGTCAATTAGTCATTCGGAGCTAGAAAATTATTCATCGGCGATTGCTGCACCCATCTTTAATCATAAAGGAGATGTCGTCGCTGGTATTAGCTTGGTTGGTCCTGAAGTCCGCTTTAGAGACGAAGTGCACGTACAGGAAATGATTACGAAATTAACAGAAGCAGCCAAGCATATTTCAGCAGCAATTGGAGCAGACAAAAGCGAAAGCTGATGTGAGACAGGGAGAAAAAAATGAAAATAGATCTAAATTGTGATATGGGAGAAAGTTTTGGCGCATATAAGATAGGGCATGATGAAGAAATGATGCCTTTTATTACATCGGCAAACATTGCATGCGGTTTTCATGCGGGGGATCCGGATGTCATGAAACGCACTGTTCATCTCGCTGCGATCCAAGGCGTGGCCATTGGCGTTCATCCAGGTTTTTCAGATTTAATCGGGTTTGGCCGGCGCAATATGGCTTTATCCCCAGAAGAAATTTATTCAATGGTCTTGTATCAAATTGGCGCACTGACTGCTTTTGCGAAGGCGGAAGGTGCGGCTATTCATCATGTGAAACCTCACGGAGCTCTTTATAATATGGCTGCAACCCGTGCAGATTTGGCAGAAGCTATTGCATCTTCTGTTGTCGATGCAGATCCTTCTCTTATTTTATACGGGCTTGCGGGAAGTGAACTGATTAAAGCTGGGCAGAAAAAGGGATTGAAAACGGCTAATGAAGTATTTGCGGATAGAACCTATGTCCAGGACGGGACGTTAACGCCACGCCGCCTTCCAAACGCTTTATTAACGAACACTGAGGAGGCGGCTGCGCAAGTCGTTCGAATGGTAAAAGAAAAAAAAGTCCGAACAATAGACGGATCAGATATTGATATAGATGTGGAAACAGTTTGCATTCACGGAGACGGAGCGCATGCTTTGTCTTTTGCGCAAATAATTCGAACACGGCTTCTTGAAGAAGGTATTCGCATTACACCAATCGCAAAGGCGGAAACAGTATGAATAAAGAAAATAAGCTTCAGTCCCAAAATGAGAAATCAAATTGGAGTATATTGCTCGGTGCCGCATTTTTAATGGCAACATCTGCAATTGGACCAGGTTTTTTAACACAGACGACGGTCTTTACAGAACAGTTGGCTGCTAGTTTCGGTTTTGTTATTTTAGTGTCTATTTTACTTGATATTGGCGCTCAGACAAACATTTGGCGCATTTTGGTTGTTGCGGAGAAACGGGCTCAGGATATCGCAAATCTTGTATTTCCAGGTTTAGGCTATGTGATTGCCACGCTTATTGTTCTTGGCGGAATTGCGTTTAACATTGGTAACATTGGCGGAGCGGGACTCGGTGCTAATGTTGTTTTTGGCCTAGATCCAGTTACTGGCGCTGTCATCAGTGCAGTGATTGCCATAGCCATCTTCCTTGTAAAAGAGGCAGGTCTGCTGATGGATAAATTTACACAAGTAATGGGATTTGTGATGATTGCTTTAACAATTTATGTGGTTTTTAATGCACATCCGCCCGTTGGGGAAGCGGTTATCAAAACGTTTGCGCCTGATACGATTGATATGCTGGCAATTGTTACACTTGTCGGTGGTACAGTTGGCGGATATATTACATTCGCCGGAGGACATCGTCTGTTAGATGCAGGGATAAAAGGAATTGATGCTGTACCTCAAGTAACAAAAAGTTCAGTGTCTGCTATTGGTATCGCATCTATTATGCGTATTTTCCTATTCCTCGCAGCGCTTGGTGTTGTGGCACAGGGTTTGCCAATTGATCCGGAAAATCCGCCAGCATCTGTGTTTCAGCAGGCTGCAGGTGACATTGGTTACCGCCTATTTGGCGTTGTTATGTGGGCGGCGGCTATTACATCTGTTGTTGGAGCCGCTTACACATCCGTTTCGTTTATTCGTACCTTCCATCCATTAATCGAAAAATATCATAAATACATTATTGTTGGATTCATTTTACTGTCAACAGGAATTTTTACAACGATCGGTAAGCCGGTAAAGATGCTTATTCTTGCTGGAGCGTTAAATGGTCTCATCTTACCGATTGCACTCGGGGTCATGCTTGTGGCCGCACATAAAAAATCGATTATCGGATCGTATCGTCATCCTATCTGGATGACGGCTGCCGGTGTGTTTGTTGTGTTACTTATGGCTACAATGGGAGCATATACGTTAGTGAATCAATTGCCAACATTATTTGAATAAAATGAGAAGAGCGTCTGTCCAGATAATGGAACAGGCGCTCTTTTATCGTTCATAATAAAATGGTTTTCTTTCGATCGTTAAAGTTGCCTGCAAGGGAAGCATCGAGTGAAAGAACGACTACGGTATGGATATCAAACAAATTCCCGTTTGCTCCATTTGCGTGTTATAGCGTGTTTTCACAAAATCATACACTTACCTTAAACTTTTATCCTAATAAAATCAACGATATAAAACTATAGTTGGATATTTTACAGGGAATTCAAATAAAATTCACAATACAGTAATATTAACATGATAAAATGGGACTTATGAATCATATAGAAGTTTGAGCGTAGATGCATGTACTGATTGCCCAATCTAAGTGACATATTCAATGAGGAAATAATATGGGTATAAGTAGAGACTCTGTGTATCAGCTTTTTGTATAAAAGTGAAGAGGTAAAGGGGAATCGCTGATAATGGTGCTAAAAATTCGACATAAACTGATCATGATTTGTATGATCCTCTTAATTATTCCTAGTTCATTAATTGGATTTATAAGTTATCATCTTCAACAGGGGCCAATTGAGGATTTGGCTTCAGCAAGGTTAATTAGTAATGTGGAAATGGCGATGGCCATGATCGATATGCAACAGGAAAAAGTGAATAAAGGAGTTATTTCACTTGAAGATGCGCAAGAAGAAGTAAAAACCGCGCTGCTTGGCAAATTGCAGAAAGGTGGGACGAGACCCATTAATAAACATATTGACCTAGGTGAAAATGGGTATTTCATGGTTTTGGATTCAGATGGAACAGCACTGGCTCATCCTTATTTGGAAGGAGAAAATTTGATTGAAACAAAGGATCCAAATGGTGTTGCTCTTATAGCAGAAATGATTAAGAGTGGTAAAGGTGGCGGCGGCTTTACATACTATGACTGGCAGTTACCCGATGATGAGAATAAGATTGAAACGAAAGTGATGTATTCACAAAGTGAAGCAGACTGGGGCTGGACAGTTAGCGCTGGTTCGTATTTAAACGAGTATACAGGGAGCACAGATAAGGCTATTTATACAATTGCTGCTATGTTAGCCGGATTTATTGTCATCGGCACGATGATGATTATGGTGGTTTCAAAAAAGCTCAGTGCACCGATTGTAGAGGTAACAAAACAGGCAAAGCAAGTAGCTGAAGGTAATTTAAGAGTAGAACCGATCCTCGTGAAAACGAAAGACGAAGTAGGCGAACTAACGAATTCGTTTAATGAAATGACGGCAAATTTGCACAGCGCCATTCGGACGGTCTCTGATTCCGCACAGGACCTTGCCTCGATATCAGATGATATGGCAGCTTCGTCTCAAGAAGTGATGGCGGGTGTGAATTCTGTTTCGGAAAGTACAATCTTTTTGGCAGCTGATGCAGAGACTGGCAATCAGTCGGCTGTTGAAGCTTCTCAAGTATTGCTGGAGCTATCGTCATTAATTCAAATTGCGAAAGACAAAGCTAACTCTGCTGAAGTAAATTCGGATAAAACAGTAGAGGCGGCGATGGAAGGAAAACAAACCGTTTTTGACACGATCAGCCGGATGGGAGATATTAGAGAGAAAACGATAGAAACGGAAGAAATGATTGCAAATTTAAATCAGTATTCAAAAGAAATTGGTCTGATTACGGACACGATTACTGAAATTGCCGGACAGACGAATTTGCTAGCGCTGAACGCAGCTATTGAAGCAGCGCGCGCGGGTGAAGCAGGTAAGGGATTTGCAGTCGTTGCACAGGAAGTACGGAAGCTGGCCGAGCAGTCAAATGAGCGAGCGAATGAAGTATATGATCTTGTGAAGAAAGTGTCGAACAGCACAGAAAAAGCAGTAAACGCAACGCAGCAAAGCCGTGCTGAAGTGGAAAAAGGAGCCATCAGTGTGACGAGAGCAGGTGAAGCGCTTGAACACATTTTGCAGGCAGTTGATCATATGGTAAATGACGTGAAAGAAATTAACAAAATAACCGATTCTGAAGTGGCAACATCAGAAAAAATTATTGGTTTAATTCATTCGTTGTCGACGGTTATCGAACAAACGGCATCTAGTGCAGAGGAATTATCGGCCGCGATGCAACAGTCATCCACATCAATGGAAATGATTACAGCTGGATCAGGGGAAACGAGCGAGATGGCCAACAAATTAAAAGAAACAGCCACTCAATTTAAGGTGTAATGAAAAAAGGGTGGGATATGAATTTAGATGTGCAGATGAGAGGAAACGATATGAAAGAGACAGCCCCGAGTCGTTCGTTGACTCAGGGCTGTCTCTTTCAATTTAAGGAATCACGCGCAGTAAAATTCTCGGAAAAATGACAATCATACTGTTGTTTCCCATCTTTTAAGATAATGGTTTGGTCATGCGGTCGGTACGCTTAATCGTTTCGTCCATATCATGCGTGACGAATACAATCGTTTTGCCGATTGTCCTTTGTCCAGGGTAGCAAGATCCGGGCATGAATGAAGGAGGTATGAAAATGCGGAAGCCCTTAGAGGACTGCTGCGTTTTCATATCCATCAATAACGAGATCAAGTTTGCCTGTAGCCGGATCAATGACAAGACCGTGTACAGGAATATCGGGGACCATGAGCGGATGGGATTTCACCAAATTTACGCTATGTATCACACTTTCTTCTACACTGTCGAAGCCTTCGAGCCATTTATCAACATTAATACCTGCATGGCGGAGTGTATCAATGATTTCCTGTGTAACACCACGCTCTTTCATTGCTGCAAACATTGCATCGCTTGAAAGAGAGCTCATGCCGCAGTCGTGGTGTCCGATAATTAACACTTCATCTGCCTGTAGCTGGTAGACAGCAACGAGCAGGCTGCGCATAATAGAACCAAATGGATGATTGACGATGGCACCAGCGTTCCGAACAATTTTCACATCGCCATTTTTAAAATTCATTGCTTCTGTGACAAGCTCGACAAGGCGTGTATCCATGCATGTTAAAACAACGACGCGTTTATTCGGGAATTTCGTTGTTGTAAATTTTTCAAACTCCTTGTTTTCTACAAATGTTTCGTTAAATGATAAAATATCTTTTAATAATGTCATGAATCATTCCTCCTTTTCATCTAATTATTATTGTGAGTCATTTCATAATTTTTTGTCAAACTATTTTTAGTGCATTTGTGATGTTTTCTCTTAACATATCAATCGGGACAAAACGCGCCATCCGAAACCGTTCTTTTCCATAGATAAAAAAGAGGATGGCTGGAGCAGAGAAGACCATTAATTGACCGGTTATTTCAGGCGTTGCTGCTGTATTTGCGTGGATTACTGTAACAGCTGAGAATTCAGTCATTAAAGTTTCAACTTGAGGCAGAAGAGCATGGCACACCGAACATCTGGGACTAGATATATAAAGTAAAATCGCTTCGTTTGATGAAAGAACGTCTGAAAATTCCGCGTATGATGATATCATGTACATTATGATCGCTCCTTTTCCTCATTGTAAATGGTGTCTGTTATAATGAAAAGAAATTAACTTTTGAAGGAGGAGTCTATCATGGCTGGAAGAAGGGAAGACGAATTGAAAGACATTACATTGCTCGGCAATCAGGGCACAAAATATGTATTTGACTATGATGCATCTGTCCTTGAGACATTTGATAATAAGCATCAGAACCGTGACTATTTCGTGAAATTCAACTGTCCAGAATTTACATCGCTTTGTCCAATGACAGGGCAGCCAGATTTCGCGACTATTTACATTAGCTATATTCCTGACGTGAAAATGGTGGAAAGCAAAGCGTTAAAGCTTTATTTATTCAGTTTTCGCAACCACGGTGACTTTCATGAGGACTGCATGAACATTATTTTAAACGATCTCGTTGAATTGATGAATCCCCGCTACATTGAAGTATGGGGGAAATTTACCCCGCGTGGCGGCATATCCATTGACCCGTATACGAATTACGGGCGTCCGGGGACAAAATATGAGAAGATGGCGGATTACCGCATGATGAACCATGATCTGTATCCGGAGACGGTGGATAACAGGTAATTGGGCAGTGGCAGAAGTCTGGTCACACGAAATTGGCTGAAATTTGTATAACATTGTATTGAGAATGGGATTGTAAACATGAGGACATTACCTATAGTTATGTCCTTTGAGTAGTTAAACTTAATGTGAAAAAAGGAATCTTATCTAATTTGCTTAGATTAAATAAGATTCCATTTTGAAATGTCTATTTTAGCAAGTTATTTATTGTCTTTAAAATCTTTTCCGTTATTGCCGAGAGATGGCAGACCAGAAATATAACCTACGTTTCCTGGGTTTTGAGAAGCAGCCATTAGATAAGTAAAGCCATTTAAGTTATCAATTGCTTGGATACCTGTTACTTCTCCACCATCGGCAGCAGAAAGAATACGAGATAGTTTCTTAGTATCAATATTATAAGCCCAACCAAAGTTGTTAACGTGGTTGCCACTGTCCTCTGCAATAAATAAAGTTCTCATTTTTTCAGAGTATACAATGTTATCAGGGTTTGCAATTTTATCAACATGTGCTTTGTTACCATCAGCATCTTTTACAGCTAGGTCTTCTCCGAATAGTAGACCAGTCATTTCATCGGCTACATATTTACTGTTGATTTTATTTCCGTCACGATCCTTTTGATTTTCAGCTAAGTTCATTTCATAGATTCCACCAGCATTGATTTTAGGTAGACGAATATCATCTGTAGGATCATTAGGATTAGCTGTCATTCCACCGCTGATTGTAGACATTGTCATATATATTTTGTTATCCGCCTTATTTAATTCTACTGTCTCCATTTTGTTGAATTCAGCGGTTGCTCCTTGAAGGGCACCATAACGGCGAGATTCTAAGAAGGCTGCTGCTTTTTCCATGCCGGGTTTAACTTTTAACCATTCATCTCTTCCGGCTGCTTTGGTTCTTATAAATCCATTTGCTTCTGCGTATTCAGCATCTGTTGTCGTATCAAAAATATCGCTGAATTTAGTATTTTGAGCTAATACCTTAATTTCAGCATCAGTAGTATGACCCAATTTAATCCATTCTAATTTAGCAGAACCACCATTTTCTTCACCTGTTTGAATCCATTTTGCCGCATATAAAGTACCTGCTGATAAATCTTTCGCTTGATCAGCGACATACATAAATGCCATTGTGTAGCCACCATCATCACCAAAGTAAACCGTACGATTATCAGGTGCTACTTTTACATTTTCAATGGAAAGACGTCCCATACTATAGTGTTTTACTGCAGTAGCTTGTCCTTTTTCATCAATTGAAACTTCTGGAACATAGCCGTATTGATACGGATTACCGATTTTATTTGGATCTTGATAATAGTTACGTGCAAATGCAGTAACATCAGACTTTTCAGGATTTGCTTCATGAGCTCTTGCATCCGGCTCATATTCTTCACTACCTAAATGCGTATTCCAAGGAGATAAGGTACCAGCACAAGGAACCCAAATACCACCATCAGCTGAAAAATCAATTGGAGTCATATCTGTTACTGTTAATTCTCCAGTTTCTTTATTTTGTTCTACTGTATTTAACATCATTGTTTCCGACATGTTTCCATGTTCACTTTTTGGTAGGCTTTCAAAATGATTCACCATGTACAATTTTCCATGTACTTTTAAAAGAGTGTTGCTATCTGGTGCAGAAGAAATATAAGGTGTGCCATCAGCTTTTGTAATCATTTTTCCATATACATCGTAAGTAGCACCTGCAATTTTTCCGTTAATTACGTCACTAGGTGTAAACAGGGACTTATATTCAAGAGGCAAAGTTTCTTGAGTGCCATTTTTGTAAGTAACCTTAACTGATGCTTCGCTGTACATTTTTGAACGTTCATCATCGGTGTCAGGAGTAGCCATTCCAATAAACTCTACTTTTTCAACTGGAATGTTTTTACTAGGTTCAGCCAATACATTCGTAGCTGTTGGGAATAATACAGCTAAACTTAATAATGGTGCAACATATCTTACCTTATTCATTTTTCCTACCTCCGATTTTTGTTGAAATTTTAACTTCTCTTAAAGTATAGAAAACGAATGTAAAGTGATTATGATTAAAATGTAAATATTGGATAATAAATAAAAAATAGGTAATTAAGTCTATTTTCTTGGAGGAAAAGCTCATATATTTTGTGGTTTTAATGAAAAATGAGTGAATTTATGACTGATAGAATAGGATTATTGGATAAATTCATGAATTTATTTGAAATATATCATTCACTTATATTTACAAAATAAATGAATTTTTTCTAAAATACAGACTACTACCTAAAAAAGAAGTAGTCTCTTTGTTATTAAAATGTGTATATCAAAACTTTTTAGAGGAGAGGCGTTTTAAAAACACGACAAAGACAACTTAAAGCTGTGTACGTCAGCACCTTTCAGAATGCCAAGAGAGGGAAAATTCACCCCGCGTGGCGGCATATCCATTGACCCGTATACGAATTACGGGCGTCCAAGGACGAAGTATGAGAAGATGGCGGATTACCGCATGATGAACATGATCTGTATCCGGAGACGGTGGATAATCGGTAATTGGGTGTGGTCATATAAAATCGGCTCCGAATGTGACCATAGGAATATAAAATATCAAGTGTGTTGATTAGGGAATTATTGGAAATGTTTTTATCTCAATTCCTCAGCTTTTCTATAAAAATTTACTATTTGTATGAGGTTATTTTATTGATTGTAGCGGAGGGCTACTCGACTCCCGCGGGAAAGCGAGACAGGCGAGACCCTGCACGGAGCAACGCGGAGGAAGCGGCTCGACGCTCGCCCGCAGGAAAGCGAGTAGCCCGTAGCGGAAATCTGCTCCTTCTATTTTTAGGATAGGATAAAATTGGTTAATCAATACGTCTGATAAAATATAACAGGATGTGATTACAAACATCATGCGTAAGAAAAAGGTGTCTTAACAGGACATCTTTTTTTGTATCAATGATTTTTGCACCAGAACCAGCATTTTCCTCGAATAAATCCTCCTAACTAAATCAAAATAGAGATAGTAAATTGCAAATAGAAAGGAGCTTGGATTAACATGAAGAGATACTTGCTCCTCATGATTTTAACATTGTCAATAGTTAGTGTACTGATCTCTGGCTGTGCACCTAAAGAGGAATCCGCAGGTCAAATGAATTATGAAGAAACAAAGAAAATGGTTGTTGATATATTAAAAACAGATGATGGAAAAAAAGCACTTCAGGAAATAATGAAAGATAAAGAAGTTAAACAGGCCCTAGTCATGGACCAACAGGTTATAACAGAAACCATTCAAACAACTTTAACATCTGATCAAGGGAAGAAGTTTTGGAAAAAGGCCTTTGAGGATCCTAAATTTGCGGAAAGCTTTGCAAAAAGCATGAAAAAAGAGCACGAAAAAGTAATAAAAGGCTTAATGACAGATCCTGATTATCAAAAAATGCTGATAGGTGTTTTGCAAGATCCTGAAATGCAAAAATCGTTGCAAACCTCATTGAAAAGTCAAGAATTCAGGAAACACCTTCAAGATGTGATAACGGAGACATTATCTAGTCCTTTATATAAAGCAAAAATACAGGAGACTTTATTAAAAGCTGCTGAAGAGGCTGGACAGCAAGGTGGGCAATCTTCTGAGCAAGGGAACAGTAGTAGTCAAGGGTCAGGGGAATCAGGAGGATCAGGTGGCGGACAAGAACAAGGTGGTGGAAGCTAAAAATCCTTTGTCAATGGCTTCAAGGATTATACTTAACATATACATCCGTAATTTTTCAGTATGTTTAGCATCGCAAAGGCTTTTTGATACAGCTGGAATTGTAGGAAGGGGTTGTCTCAACAGTTTGCTTTTACTAACTGTCGAGACAGCCTTGTTTTATTTTTAATCATACCACCTTTCATACTAGACTATACTTGAGTCAATATTTTGAAGTTGTCATTTAAAAGGTTTTTCTAGAATACGATAGAAAAAATCCAAATACAAAGCCCAATAATATTTGCTACTAAAAAAGAAAAAATGAAGAGGTTTTTAAATAGATCCATGGTTCCCCCTATGCTGAAAAATATGTTTATAATGATAAAATTTAACTATTAAACTTATAATTATATCATAATTTTTAAATAAATTATATTGACAATGTTTATTCGTGCAGTATAAAATCAAAACAATAATGATAATCATTATCAATGTTAGCTATTCTTAATTGATTCATTGGAGGGATAAAAGTGAGCATCATAAGTAAAGAAGGGGTTTTGCGATTGTTGGTAACGGTCATGCGTATTCTTTTTGGGGTAGGATGGTTATTAGCAGGTGTAACGAAAATTAGTGAAAAACACTGGTTTAGTCAACCAGGAGTTTTCATAGAACATTATTTAATAACAGCAGTAGAAAAACCAAATGTTCCGGAATTTTACAAGTATTTTATTGAGAATACAGCATTAGATCATGTTCTATTCTTTAACTACACAATTCCTATTGTACAAATAATATTAGGAATATGTTTGATAGTTGGATTTATGATTATCCCTTCTGTCTTTACTTGTCTTTTTATGCATGTGAATTTTATTCTTTCAGGAAATATGAATTTAATTAGCTTACTCCTTTATACGAGTGCATTTGGAATATTACTTTTTATGAAACATAGTTATGTTTTTAGTTTAGACCGATATTTTGATATAGATCAAAAGCTTTCTTTTAAGAGAAAAAAGTTAGAAGGGCCTGTTACAGGAGAGAATATTATGGAAAATGTATCTTGACGAATAAAAAGTTTTTAGAGTCGTTTAAAAAGTAGCCGTTTATTCGCTGTCAATTAAGTTCGTTCTTAATGAAATTGAGATGATAGATAAAATTATTTTGTTGAAAGGATGTTAGTATGTACAAAAAACCATGGAAAACGATGTCGACGGTTGCTCTTGTAGCTACTTTAGTGCTCACTACTGGATGTACAAGTGAAAAATCATCTGAACAAGAGCAACAAGCAAGCAAGGAAGTAACAAATGCTTCTGTAAAAGTACCTGTGACCGATTATACGTTTGATACAGCAGGTAACATGTTCGCATATGCGGAATTTGAACTTTCAGGGGAACCGTTAGTAGAGGGACTAGGACTTGATTTAGATGTTCTTGATCCTAAAAAAATAGATTTCCCCACAAAATTTGATTATACAGCAGGAATTGAATCATATGAATATTCAGAGGAAGCGATGTATGAAGTTGTAGAAAAATCAGGATTAGGACTACATTTAATTAACGGTCCTGTTGTGAAGGAATTAGCAGAAAAGCAAGGGAAAGAATCACATGAATTATTAGGAGAGCGTTTTTATACATTAGCTGATGCAGTTGGCTATCCTCGTGAAGAGATTTTTAGAAATATGTTTCCGACCTTTATTGAATATGCAAAAGGTGATCCTCATTATATTCAAGAAGTAGATACTTCTAACTATGCGTCAGGAGAGGGAAATACATACGTTCCTCAATATCAAGTGAACTTTCAGTCGCTTCGATGGGATCGTAATAAAATGGATAAAGTATTAAATCCCGCAGCATATGGCGGAACATTTTTGAAACAGGCATTATGGGCTGGCGATTTTATGAGTGGTTTCCATACAGTTGATAGTGAAGAAGAACTAGAAGGTGAAACATCAACGGATGATCGTGATGAAAACATTGCGCTTGGTGTTAGCTCAGCTGACGGGATGCAGGGCGCTATTTTAGTGGAAGAAATGTGGAACAAATTAAATTACGTTCGCAATCATTTATTTTACAGTGTGAATGATAATGGATTGAGTGCTGCTAGCGTTGGAAGCCAGTATGATCCATCAAAAGGCTATGTTTATTTGCCTCATACAATCCAAGTAAAAGAAGATGAAAATTCAGAAGTTCCTAATGCTGAATCACTACAAGTAAAAGATGCGAGCAGCATGTTAACAGATCAATGGTTAATGCTTTGGCCATCATCTGAATTTTTCGGCATGACAGATCAGCGTCCAGAAAATAAAAATGTTGCACCATCATTCCAGGCACTGTTTGATAGTGATCCTTATCCTGCTGCTCCAAATGTAAATCTTGACACTAGAGCA
Source organism: Domibacillus mangrovi (assembly GCF_001906925.1). Lineage (GTDB taxonomy): Bacteria > Bacillota > Bacilli > Bacillales > Domibacillaceae > Domibacillus > Domibacillus mangrovi. The sequence goes on along the minus strand of NZ_MRWQ01000010.1, from coordinate 58,766 downwards.
GAAAACGATGTACTTGTAAATGATCCATACTCTGTTAACCGTGACGTACTGCTTCACGTGTTTAAAAATATTGATGCTATGCACTTTAATGAAGGAGAAGGTGCATTTGTAGCTGAACATAATGGGAAAGAACAAGGGAATTACGTAGATACGTTTAATGCAGGTTATACAATGGAATCCCTTCGCATTTTTCAACGTGCAATTGATGGTCTTCCCGTTGGCTATGCAAATGCAGAAGACGCTGAAGGGTTAAATACAGCTGAAGGAAAACGTGCAATTGAACTCATTAAAAAACAAGCAGATTTTATCATTGATAAGTTAATGACAGACTCCGGTTTAGTGGCAAAAGGCTACACATTCGGTAAAGGTGCAGATGAGGAAACAACTTTAAATGCACAGGTTGGAGCCGTTCGGGGTTTAACAGCAGCATATCTTGCAACAAAAGATGAAAAATACCGTCAGGCTGCCCGTACTGTTTATGAAGCAATGGATGAAACGCTTTGGGACAGTAAAGCAAAAGCATATGAAACGATGAAAGGCGAAATGAAATATGATCCTTTTACTGCCGGAGGAGTAGCTGCTGTTTTACGTGTCGCGATCCAGAACTTAAGCAATGTTGAAGGGGACGAGAAGCAGACAGAATCATTAGAAATGGAAACCATTATTTCACGCTATGTTGATTTTTATGAGACTGTCATAGATGGACCAGATCTTGAACAAGGAATGCAGGCAAGTGAATTTTGGGATACAGGTGATTTTTATATGGAGGGCGATGAGTCAGGGAACACAGATGGAGATCAAGTTCCGCAAACTCAAGCTGGACATGGTAAGTATGGCATTGCTCCTATTCTAGTACCTGTTGAAGTTAAAAAATAAAGATAAAGGGGATAGGCAATTGTGAAAAAAATAGCCCTTTTCTCGTTAACGCTCCTATTGATAGGAGCGTTAGTTGGTTGTAAGGATGGAATAAAAGCGGTTATAAAAGAGAAAGAGCCTGAAGTTGTTCGGGACTATGCTGTTAATAGCGACAATATTGTGATGAATAAGTCTGGTAATACGATATATATAGCTAATATTGATGTAAATACAGTGACCGTTGTTGATAGTCAAACAAAAAAGGTGAAAGCGGAAATACGTGTCGGAAAATCCCCTGTACAGTTAACTCTTTCACCTGATGAAGATATATTGTATGTCTCCTGTAGGTATGACGATAAAATTGACATCATATCAATTGAAAAAGAAAAAGTGGTGGAGTCCATTGATGTTGGAATTGAGCCTTATGGTGTTGTAACAAGTCAAGATGGTAAAAAACTATATGTGGCAAACTATCGATCCAGCACAATATCAATAATAGATGTAACGAATAAAAAAGTAGAGTCCGAAATGAAAGTTGATGATCGGCCTAGAACACTGGCGATGACGGCAGATGGGCATAAGTTATATGTCCCGCATTATTTAGAAGCCAAAGTTAGTGTGATTAATACCGAAACAGAAGAAATAAGTAAAGTCATTTCTCTTGCTGATTCGCCAAATAATAATGATCGCAAAAAAAGTCAAGGGGTTCCGAATACATTGGAACAATTTGTGATTGATCCAGATGGAAAAAAAGCTTGGATTCCTCACTTGTTAACAAACATTGATACGCCTGTTCACTTTCAAGAAACAATTTTTCCAGCTGTCTCTGTCATTGATTTAACGACTGATGAAGAGTTGATTGATGAACGGAAAGAATTATTCGAAGAAATAAATGTAACAGATAAAAAGAATGACACAATCATTACGTCAAATCCTTATGATGTCGTCTTTCATCCAAATGGCAGTAAAGCATATGTGGTTATGTCTGGGAGTGAAGATCTCGTTGTGTTCGATTTAAATCGCGGTGGCAATGCAACGCAGATTTTAAGAAGAATTGAAGGGAATAATCCAAGAGGTGCTGTCATTTCACAGGATGGGGAAAGTATTTATGTTCACAACGTGATGAGTCATGATCTTGCCGAAATTTCCAGTGGAGGAGAGGGGCCGTATGCACGTGCAAAAATGAAAGGTGAAAATCTTGCGTTAATATCAAAAGATTCTCTATCCCCGCTAGTAAGGGAAGGAAAAACGATTTTTTATAGTGCCAATAGCGAGGAGTTTCCGACAGAAATTACAGGTAATAATTGGATCAGTTGTACTTCTTGTCATGCTGATGGTGAAATAAATGGACGTACTTTAATGACATCAAAAGGACCACGAGATGTCCCAAGCAATGTTTTAACGACAAAAACTGGGTTATTTATGTGGGATGGCAGCCGTGATGACTTTAACGATTACCTTTTAACCGTTCAAGGTGAAATGGGCGGTATGATGGAACTTGATCCTAGCAAGCCTCTTCCAAAAGAAGTAGAGCATATGTATGATGCAATGTTTGCCTACCTCGATGATCCAAATTCATTTCCGATCCCCAAAAGCCCTTACCGTAATAAGGATGGAAGCTTGACTGTTACAGCAGCGGAGGGAAAAGAACTGTTTGAAGGGAAAGCAGCATGTATTACATGTCACGCAGGAACTCAGTTTACAGACAGTGTAAAGGCAGTAGATAAAAACGGCTATTTGACAACTAGCAATATTGATTTTTTGCACGATATTGATACGACTAATCCGTTAGATAAAGCATCTAAAGGTGATGCAAGGGCGGGTTTTACAAACGGGAGAGATACTCGTCATTTTGATGTTCCAACATTAAGGGGAGTATGGGCAACGGCACCTTATTTTCATGATGGCAGTGCTAAAACGATTGAAGAAGTAATTAAGCGAATTCAATATGAAGGAAAGCCTGAGCTCACAGAAAGTGAAATTTTTAAACTAGCAGAATATGTGCGTTCTATAAAATAGCGGATAATCAAGAATAGAAAATGGGGATGCTTTTCATCAATCTAAAACATTTATATGTTTTAGATTTCTTGAAAAAGGTAATACTTACTATAGAATTACGAAAGGTGGTGCAGCAAATGAAAGCATTGGATGCTGTTGCTCTTATCTTGTTAATTATCGGCGGTGTTAACTGGTTATTAGTCGGCTTGTTTCAATTTGATTTAGTGGCTACGATTTTTGGCGGGCAGGATGCTCTTCTTGCAAGAATTGTTTATGTACTCGTTGGATTATCTGCTTTATATTCACTGAAATTCTTGTCGTTAATCAATCAGGATGAAGTGAGCCATAGCTGAATGATAATAGGGAAGCTGTCTTAAATGCCAAGTGAAAACAGCATTTGAGACAGCTTTTTTCGTTTTAATCCAAATTAATGGGCAGTTAGACTTTCTTAGAAGAGAAGTCTATTTCGCTTGTACCACATAGAAACGATACAAGCAAAAAGCGCCGATAGATAAGAAAATACCGAGTATATAAGGCAAACCGATGGCGAGTGAGAAGAGCCAGCCCCCTAAAGGAGGTCCAATAATTCTTCCGAGTGAATCGAATGAAGAAAGAAGCCCAGTTGCACTGCCATGTCCAGCCGTTGATACTTTTGTAATTAACGCTGATACGCTTGGGCGAATGAAGCCGTTTCCGATGCCGAAGATTGTAAGGAAAATAGCGGCAGTCGCAAAGCTATTGACGAATAAAATAAGTCCGAATCCAATAGCTGAAACAAGGATGCCGAGTTGAATCGTCAGCCCTTCACCATACTTCTTCGTCAGCCTGCCAACTAAACCGCCTTGCACGAATGCACCAGCAAGGCCCATAATCATGAAAATGTAGCCGAGTTCAACAATCCCTATCTTCGCTTTTTGTGCGGCATAATACGCAAACGTTGCTTCCAAGCCGGCTAGAGAGAGCGAGACAAATAATTGAAGAGAAAAGAGAATGGAACTGGGTCCGCTAAATGCTTGCATCAGCGATGTTTTTTTTGTACTATGCTGTCCTCTTTTTTCAATAGGTAATGATTCCTTTAAGAAAAACAGAACGATTAAAAATGTGAGAAGGGAGGATGCTCCCGCAAGATAAAAAGGAACTGATAAACTTGATTCTGAAAAAATGCCGCCGATTGCCGGTCCGAAAATAAATCCGAGCCCGATCGATGCGCCGATGATGCCCATTCCTTTTCCACGGTCTTCTTGTGTCGTGATGTCTGCCACATACGCCATAACGGCTGGCATATTCGCAGAAGACAAAAAGCCCCCGATTATTCTTGCTGCAAACAGCATCCAAAGGGCAGAAGAAACTGCCATTAAGAAAAATGAAATGGCAAGTCCAAAAATACCGATCAGAATAACCAATTTTCGTCCGATTCGATCAGACAGGCGTCCCCACATAGGTGCAAATAAAAGCTGCATGACGGAGTATGATGCCATAAGAAGGCCAAGCTGTACAGGAGATGCACCGATATTCTCAGCGTAAAATGGCAAAACCGGAATGATAATGCCAAAGCCGACCATGACGAGAAACATGACGGCAAATAAAATAGATAATGATTTCTTCGATTCCAACGTGATATTCACTCCAATACTAGAAAAGGTTATATACTAATAGAAGTGTACCATACTAGAGTCATGCAGGTGCAAGGATGATGAATCATGATTTGTATATGGAAACAGTAGATAATCATTGTTATACTGTACTCATCAAAAAATACGCTTAGGAGGATTTTTTTATGACAGAATCAAACGAAACGAACCAAACAGAAACACCGAAGAAGAAAATGACGCTGCAAGAAGCGATGAAGCAAAAACTTGAAGAGAAAAAAGCACAGGCAGCAGGGGGCAAACCATTAGGACATGCTGCACAAACCACAAAAAAAATGAAAAGTCAGCAAACAAAAAAGGTGAGTAATTCACGTAGAAAAATGGGTGTATAAGGAACAGGAAAACCTAAAAGGCATGAAGATGATGTGATTTACTGAATACACAATATTCTAAACATGCATTTATGTTCCCCCCTATTCAATTATTGAGCCGGGGGGGTTTTATTCTTATCAAAGAAATAAAAAAACAGACTCTGATATCAGAGTCTGTGAATATATGTTAGTTTAAATTATGCTTTTTGTACGTTAGTTGCTTGTGGTCCGCGTTGGCCATCTTCAACTTCGAAAGTCACAGATTGACCTTCGTCTAATGATTTGTAGCCTTCGCCTTGAATAGCAGAGAAATGAACGAATACGTCGTCTCCTGCTTCGCGTTCGATGAAACCAAAACCTTTTTCTGCGTTAAACCATTTTACTTTACCTTGTTCCATGTGTATTTCCTCCTCGTGCATCATGCACATATCGTGTTACTATCCTTGCTCAAATCATCCAAACGGAAATTTATCGTGCCGAACAAAAATAATTCTTTTTAAGAATAACAGAAATTGTAACGTATTGCAAGAGCAGGGAAAACAAAAACTTTGGAAAAGAAGGATAAATAATTTAAATCTCTATACTGGCTATATGAAATGAACTTTAGAAGAGCTGCTTGATAAGGCGTAATATTCATTATTCAACACGGTTATGATGACAGTAGGATATCGCTAAAGTTTTTTGAGGTCTCGCCATTACACTAGAAAATCCCGCCGTTAGCGAACGGCAGGATTATTTTTATTATACGTTGAAATAGCGTGCATCTGGATGAGCAAAGACGATGGCGGAGACGGATGCTTCTGGTTCCATCATATAGCCTTCTGTCAGGTTGACACCAATCTCTTCTGGTTTCAACAAGCCGAACAATTTATCCTGATCTTCAAGGTTTGGACAAGCAGGATAGCCGAATGAGAAACGCTGTCCTTGGTACTTCGCTGCGAAACGATCACGCATTGTGAAATCGATTTGATCAGGAAAGCCCCACTGGTCGCGCATTTCCTGATGAATACGCTCGGCAAAACCTTCAGCCAGTTCCAGTGCTGTAGACTGAAGTGCATGGCTATCGAGGAATTTACCTTCATCGCGAAGCTTCATCGCTGCATCGCGAACACCGAATCCGGCTGTGACAACGAAGAATCCGACGTAATCCATTTCACCGCTTTCCACTGACTTTAAATAGTCAGCGAGACAGAGAAATGGTTCTTTCGTTTGGCGCGGGAATGTAAAACGCTCAATTTCTGTTTTTGAATCAGCTGGATCGTAAATGATGACATCATCCCCTTGAGACTGAGCAGGGAAGAATTGATAGACAGCAGCTGTTTTCAACCCGCCGTCATTTAAGAATCCAGTTACGGTTTCATGGAGTTGGACAGCTTTATCATTTTGTTCGGCTAGCAAGTTTTTCACGTTGCCTTTCATGCCGAGATGATGACCAATTAACGTCTGCATATTCACATATGGCTTTAAGTGAGATATAGAGTAATTTGGTAAAACACGACGGCGCATATCGCGCGGCAGAAGAACTGGAACATCTTCGCGAACGGTTTTGACTGGCTTCGGTGCCACAGCGATAGCCTGCTCTTTCCGCTCATCACGGTACGCTTCAATTTCTTTCCTTTTTTCTTTTTTATCTTCCAAATCCTGCAGAAGGACCACTTTTTGTTCATCATTTTGCAGACGATTCGCAATATCAAGGCCATCCATCGCATCTTTCGCATAAAGAACGGGACCTTCGTATTGAGGGGAAATCTTCGTTTCAGTGAATCGGCGTGATAGTGCGGCACCCCCAACAAGAATCGGTATATTAATATCGGCATCTTTAAAGTCTTGTGCGGTGATGACCATTTGCTGAGCTGATTTGACGAGTAGTCCAGATAATCCGACCATATCCGGCTTTTCTTTCCGTATAACATCAATTAATGTTGCTGGTGTTACTTTAATTCCGACATCAATGACTTTGAAACCATTGTTGCTCAAAATAATATCGACCAAGTTTTTCCCGATATCATGCACGTCGCCTTTTACAGTAGCTAGAATCACTTTCCCTTTACCAGAATCATCTTCTTTTTTCTCCATAAATTGCTCAAGGTAGGAAACCGACGCTTTCATCACTTCGGCGCTCTGCAGTACTTCAGCAACGATTAGCTGATTGTCATTGAATAGACGACCAACTTCTGCCATCCCTTTCATGAGTGGCCCATTAATAATATCAAGTGGTTCGTCGTACATGTCGCGTGCGGCTTCAAGATCGGGAAGAAGGCCTTCTTTCGTTCCTTCGATGACATAGTAGCTTAAGCGCTCTGGCACTGTTTTTGGAATGTCTTCTTCTTTTTTCTCTTTTTTCTTACCACGGTAAAAATTAGTAAAGTCAGCGAGCGTGTCATCTGTCGTTGTAAACAACAAGTCGTTCGCCATGTTAATTTCTGCTTCGGGAATCGATGCGTAACGCTCCAATTTTTCTGTGTTGACGATCGCATAGTCGAGTCCAGCTTGTGTACAGTGATACAAATATACAGCATTTAATACTTCACGGCCGACAGGAGGAAGGCCGAATGAGACGTTACTGACACCGAGAACGGTTAAACATTTCGGCAACTTTTCTTTAATAAGACGAATACCTTCAATCGTTTCAACAGCAGAACCGATATATTGCTCATCACCGGTGCCGACAGGGAAGACGAGCGGATCAAAAATGATGTCTTCCGGTGCAATTCCCCATTTTTGAACGAGCAAGTCATGTGAACGAATGGCAATTTCAAGTTTTCGTTCACGCGTAACTGCCATGCCGACCTCATCGATTGTGCCGACAACAACGGCTGCACCGTACTGTTTCACAAGAGGCATAACAGCATCGAACCGTTCTTCGCCATCCTCTAAGTTAATGGAGTTAATAATGGCTTTTCCCTGTGAAAACTTCAATGCTTCTTCAATGACTTTTTCATCAGTTGAGTCAATAACAAGCGGCACTTTTACTTTTTTGACGACTTCTTTCATAAATTTGGTCATGTCTTCTAGTTCTTCACGGTCAGGATTTGCGAGACAAATATCAATAACGTGTGCGCCGCCTTTTACTTGTGCGCGGGCAATTTCAGCTGCTTCTTCAAACTTACCTTCAATAATCAACCGTTTAAATTTGCGCGAACCGATCACATTTGTGCGTTCACCGATGAACAGAGGACGCATGGAATCATCATATAAAAGCGGTTCAATACCGGAAACGGCATGGCCATGAATGTTCTCAGGAGATGTACGTGGCGCTTTATCCTTTACCACTTCACGCATGACACGAATATGCTCTGGTGTCGTTCCGCAGCAGCCCCCTACAATATTTAACCAGCCTTTATCCGCAAATGCTCCAAGCTTTTTAGATAACGATTCAGGTGATTCATGATAATTGCCATCTTCATCCGGAAGACCGGCATTCGGGTAACAACTTACATAGCTTGTGGCCAAATCGGAGAGAGAACGGATATGGTCGGTCATAAACTCCGGACCTGTCGCACAGTTCAATCCCACCGACAATGGCTTAATATGTTCAATTGAAATGTAGAATGCTTCAATGTTTTGTCCGGCAAGCGTTGTACCCATCGGCTCAATGGTTCCGGAAATCATGACAGGAAGTTCTTTTCCGGTCGCGTCAAACGCCCGTTTAATTCCAAGAGTACCGGCTTTCACATTGAGCATATCCTGGCTTGTTTCCATTAAAATTAAGTCGGAACCGCCTTCAATAAGTGCTTTCGCTTGTAACTCAAAGTTATCGGCGAGTTCGTCAAATGTGATGCCGCCTGTAACGGATAATGTCTTCGTTGTCGGTCCGATAGCACCGGCAACGAATCGCGGCCATTCCGGTGTCGAAAATTCATCGACGACTTTGCGGGCAATTTCAACAGCGCGCAAGTTAATTTCATACGCTTTATCGCCAAGATCGTATTCGTTCAGTACGACAGGGGTTCCACCAAATGTATTGGTCGCAATAATATCAGCGCCGGCTTCTAAATATTCACGGTGAATGCGTTCAAGCACATCTGGTTTTGTTAAGTTTAAGTTTTCATTACAGCCGTCGTATTCTTCCCCGCCGAAATCTTCCGGTGTTAAATCGGCGTTTTGAAGCATCGTTCCCATAGCTCCATCAATTAGGAGTATTCTCTTTTGAAGTTCTTTCTCAATCTGATGAATCGGCATGAACAATCCCTCTTTCTTTCAGTGCATCTAGTTCATTTATATAGTGAATTAATTCTGTAGACATATCATGACGTAAAAATGGTGTAATAATGTATAGCCCGTTAAAAAGCTGAGCTGCTGTATCAAGCAATTCTTTCGCGATTTGTATGCCTTCTTTAGCAGCACGTTCTTGATCATCGCCGCATAAACGCATTCTTTCAAGTGTCTCATCTGATAATTTAATACCAGGCACTTCATGGTGTAGAAATTCGGCATTACGAATGCTTGTTAACGGCATAATACCAATGAAAATAGGTGTTGATAAATGTTTTGTCGCTTCATATACGTCGATAATTTTTTCTTTCGTAAATACAGGTTGCGTAATGAAATAATCCGCACCGCATTCAATTTTCTTCTCCAATCGTTTCACGGCCCGATCAAGAACGCGAACATTTGGATTGAAGGCCGCCGCAACGGAAAAGCTAGCTTTCTTTTTAAGCGGTTTACCAGAAAATGAAATCCCTTCATTCAACTGTTTAATGAGCTGAAGGAGTTCAAGGCTTGACACATCATAAACATCTGTCGCGCCTGGGAAGTCGCCAACTTTTGTTGGGTCACCTGTAATCGCAAGTACATCATGAAGGCCAAGTGCGTCAAGGCCCATTAAATGAGACTGTAGCCCGATTAAATTGCGGTCACGACACGTAATATGGACGAGCGAGCGAACATCGTGTTGTAGCTTTAATGTTGCTCCCATTGCCATATTGCTGATGCGAGGGGAAGCAAGCGAGTTATCTGCCATTGTGACAGCGTCGACGCCTGCATCATACAATTTATTGGCACCTTCAATGAATTTTTCTGTGAGCAATGTTTTTGGAGTATCAAGTTCAACGATTACTGTCCGTTTTGTTTTTGCTTTTTCGCAGATGGATACGTCTGTGACAGGTTTAGCTTCTTGAATGACAATCGGTTTTTTCGTTTTTACCCTTTTCTCCGTTAAAGGAGGAAGGCCTGCCAGCCGTTTTTTCGCTGCTTCGATATGTTTCGGTGTCGTACCACAGCAGCCGCCGATCAACCGGACACCTTCATTTCGCAAAAGGACGGCAGCGCGGCCAAAATAATCCGCTTCCGATTCATAAACGATCCGGCCGTCTTCCACATCGAGAAGACTTGCATTCGGATACGCGGATAGGAATGCTTTTTCAGGTAGTTTTACGTCTTCAAATGCTTGAATCGTATGGAATGGACCGAGGCGGCAGTTCACGCCGACAACATTAGCACCGATTCCTTGAAGACGATGCAAAGCTTCATTTAACGATAATCCGTTTTGCAAAACACCAGGCTCATGCATCGAAACTTGAGCAATGATCGGAACGTCGCTCATTTCACGCAAAATTTTTACGGATTCAGACAGTTCCTCAAAATCGTAATACGTTTCAAATAAAATGCCGTCCGGATCGCCTGAGAGAAGACTTTCTGCTTGTTCACCGACTGAGGCGATAATTTCCGCATTTGTTGCGGTACTTTTCCGGATTCCACGAATACCTCCGATTGTACCAAGAACGAACTGTCCGCCTGGTGCTGCTGCTTTTTTTGCAATTTTGATTGCCGCTGTATTCAATTCACGCGCTCGGTTTTCAATTCCATAACGGGCGAGCTTAATCGCATTGGCACCGTATGTATTCGTTTGAATAACATCAGCGCCTGCTGCAATGTAGTCTTTATGAATTTTTTCAATGATTTCAGGATTTTCCGTATTTAATTCTTCATAGCAAAAGTCGATGCCATATGAATATAAAAGCGTGCCCATCGCTCCATCAGCGGTAAGCACGTCTGTTTTGAGCTTGTCGAGTAATGTCATAGCGTAAACGTCCCCCTCTATATTTTAACTGAAAAAAGCCTTCCTGGATGCAAGAAGGCTTTTCAACATGTATGTGTTGACCGTTCCTTCTCATCTTCCAGACTTATATCAGTAAGTAGTCTGCTGGATTTAGCACCTGACCTGTCCCGGCTGGTTGCTGAAGCGTCTGCGGGCCAGTACCCTCAGCTTCTCTTGATAAGAATTGGTTATTAAATTATAAGAATAATTAAAATGATCATATCGTGTCGTGTTGCTTCAGTCAAGAACAATTTTCACTACGTAGATGGGTAAATCGACATTTTTCGAATGATCGGCCACGTAATGAAAAAGAAAATAATTCCAATGAAAAACAAGATAACAAAATCCATCAAGATGGCATTGCTCGAATCACTAATACCAGACCAGAAAAAGCTAAAAACGAAAGGCCAATCATTTTGCCGAAACGAAAGAAGATTGTTCCAGTTAAAAATGCTGTGGCGAGACAAAAGAAAGAGAGTAATATGTCCACAACTGTCGTGATCAAAAGAGAAGGGGACATGGGCAGATGAATGATAAACACATCTTCAAATAATTTTGCTGCTTCATCAATGAGATGGGTGGAGAGGATGACGTGGCTCACGTTCATATTCTTCTATTAGTAAATCATAAAACCGGCTACGCGAGGCTGCATCGAGCCCGATATAGGGTGCATCAAAAATCGTCACGGGTGAATAGCTGGCCAGACCAACCGTAATACCGAGCCCAGACCCCATTCCTTTAGACAGGCTTTTTACTTTTTTTGAATTTTTAAAATGAAAGAGGTCAAGGAGCTCTTCTGCCCGTTTTTGATCCCAATTTGGATAAAAGAGGGATGCGGATTTCAATGTGTCCTTAATCGTAAAATCTTTTTGAAATTACCGCTTTCATTGAAATGTATTTACGGGACGACAAAATTCGACGTATACTTGCTTATAGAAAAACTTGAGATAGTGAAGAGAGGGAAGCAAGGATGAAACGATTTGGTTATTCCTTTTTAGTGTTGTTAGGCGCCTGCAGCTATGGAGTGCATGGCCCGATCATAAAAATGGCTTCAAATGCAGGTTATAGTTCCTCTGACATTGTCAGTGCACAATATGTAATAGGCGTCCTTTTTTTAGCCGCCGCATGGCTGTTTACTTCAAAAAGAAACATGTCAATTAAAGAATGGGGAGAACTGCTCGGTACCGGCGTTTTTTTAAGCGTAACCGGCTTATTTTATACGATATCGATCGCAGATTTGTCTGCCTCTGCTGCCGTTATTTTGCTTTTTCAATTTGTTTGGATGGGCATTGTCATTGAATCGATTCAGATGCGTACATTACCAGAGAGCAGGAAAGTCGTATCCGTTGTGTTAATTTGGCTAGGCACTTTTTTAGCGGCACGGTCTGGTGAGACTATTGATTGGTTTTCTCATCCAGTTGGCGTTTTGAGTGGTTTACTAAGCGGATTAACCTTTGCGCTGTTTATCTTTTTTAGTGGCCGCTCTGGAAGAGGGGTGCCAGCTGTACAGCGAAGTTTGATCATGTCCATTGGAGGCTTAATTGTTATTTTAATAATGAATTCTCCATCTTTTCTAGTGGATGGGACATTTACAGGTGGATTGTGGCAATATGGGATATTGAGTGGCCTTCTTGGAGCTGTTCTACCAGTGCTGTTTTTTGCAGCGGGTACACCGCAAATTGGTTCAGGAACAGCAACGATTTGCGGTGCTGCAGAACTGCCGGCTGCTGTTATTGCAGCGTGGCTGTTTGTAGGAGAACAGGCGACAACCATGCAAACCGCAGGTGTATTGATTATCTTATTAGCCGTTATATTGCCTCAGTGGAAGCCGAAAGGAGCAGTATACAGATAAAAAGCAGCCTAACGTATTTAAAATCAAAAAATACGTTAGGCTGCTTTTATTCACTTATGATGTAACTTTTTGTAATTTTTTTAATACGTGGAGCGAGCGGCCGGTACCTATCGCAACCGATTCAAGTGGATTCGGTGCAAGGTGAACAGGAACGATAATTACTTGTGAAAGCCATTCTTGAATACCGTTTAGCAGTGAACCACCACCGCTAATGACGACACCACGGTCGACGATATCACCGCTTAATTCAGGTGGTGATGATTCTAGTGTGACGCGGATTGTTTCTAAAATCGCCAGCAGCGATTCGCGGAGTGCCAGCTGAATTTCATAGGAGCTGACGATAACTGTTTTCGGCAGTCCTGTGACGAGGTCGCGTCCGCGAACATCCATTTTTATCTCTGGATGTTCGATTGGTGCATAACCGATTTCCATTTTGACATTTTCAGCTGTCCGTTCACCAATTAACAAATTGTATTCTTTACGAATATATTGAATGATATCTTCGTCCAATTTGTCACCAGCAAGACGAAGTGAATTACACGAGACGACACCGCCGTATGAAATGATGGCAACTTCTGTCGTCCCGCCGCCTATATCAACGATTAAGTTGGCGATCGGCTCATCTACCGGCAGATCGGCTCCGATCGCAGCTGCTACCGGCTCTTCAATTAAATGAACGGTTTTTGCACCACTTGATTTAATCGCGTCTTGAATGGCACGTCGTTCAACGCTAGTGGCGCCGGACGGAGTGCAGACAACCACGGTCGGCTTGCGAATTGAAAAGCCAGCTACCTTGCCTGCTTTTTTCATCAATTCTTTTAACATTTGGGATGTGACATCAAAGTCAGCGATAACACCGTCTTTCATCGGACGTACAGCAACAATTCGTCCCGGCGTTTTCCCGATCATTTCTTTTGCATCTGTGCCGACTGCAAGCACTTTTTTCGTATTCGCATCAATGGCAACAACGGACGGTTCATTTAAAATAATCCCTTTATCTTTACAGTAAACGAGCAAGTTCGCTGTTCCTAGGTCGATTCCAATTTCTACTTGACCCAACATATAATCCATTCCTCCAAACGGCTTTTTTTGCCTTGGCTTATTATAAATAAGAAAAAGAACGGGAGTACATAGGACGAAAAGATGAACCTTGTAATGTTACAGGTATGACAAAGATAAAGGCTGTGCTTTCAATAAGAGAGCAGATTTCTGTTACCAAAACTTAAATTTTGTCATGATCAAGACCGGACTATTGGCTTATTGATTGAAGGAAAAGGTTAAGAAAAAAAATACGGAGAAAAGGTTGTATTTTAATTCTTTATAGTGTATAAATATAAGTATAGATAAAAGGTGACGACACGTCGGGGTGACTTTCATGATGACGATGGAACAAATAAAGGAGCAGAATATGCAGGGCAGAGATATGCTTAAGCTACTCGACTTCAGTATTGAAGAAGTGCAGGCACTCGTATTGCTTGCTTATGACATGAAGAAAAAGAAAGAAAACTATAGGTATGCCTTAGAAGGACAAATTTTAGGGATGATTTTCGAAAAACATTCGACAAGAACGCGCGTTTCTTTTGAAGCGGCAATGCTTCAATTAGGCGGCCACGGCATGTTTTTGAGCTCAGATAACTTGCAAGTCGGACGTGGTGAAACGATTGAAGATACAGGAAGAGTGCTTTCCGGTTATCTTGACGGTATTATGATTCGTACACATGGCCATGACCGTATTGAAATGCTAGCAGATGCTGCATCAATCCCGGTTATTAACGGACTGACAGACTTGTATCATCCATGCCAGGCACTTGCTGACTTACTGACTGTATATGAGTATAAAGGTGGATTTAAAGGCTATAAAATGGTCTATATTGGCGATGGCAACAACGTAGCGCACTCATTGATGATTGGTGCGGTTATGATGGGGATGGACTTTACGTTATCAGCTCCGAAAGGGTACGAAGCAGATGCGGATATCATTCAGAAGTCAAAAGAAATTGCCGCGCAAACAGGTGCAGTACTTGAATTTACAGAAGATCCAGTTCGTGCTGTTAAAGGTGCTGATTTCATCTACACGGATGTCTGGACGAGTATGGGTCAGGAAGAGGAGACTGCGCTGCGTTTGAAAGCATTTGGACCGTACCAAGTGAATGAAACATTGTTTGCGGAAGCGAACGAAGAATGTAAATTTATGCACTGTTTGCCAGCACATCGCGGTGAAGAAGTCTCTGCGGGTGTGATGGACGGGGATTCTTCTGTTGTATTCCAGCAGGCTGAAAACCGGATGCATGCACAAAAAGCCGTTTTATACAGTTTAATGAAAAAATAAAAGACTTGTTCAGTTGTTATTGGAGAATGACTGGACGCTATACAATACTTAACTTCAGCCGTTATTGGAGAATGGCTGATCCAATTAAATATTCAAGCATTCAGCCGTCATAGAAGGACGATGAATGCTTTTTTTATATGCAAAAAGGATAAATTCTTTTTGTTATGGAAACTGTAAAATAATAGAGCTTCTTTCATTATAACTCGTCCCTTTTCTCTTCATTTCATGTTAAAATAAAAAAGTAGAAAAGATAATTAATAATTATTATTTAATTGATAAGTAATCACTTATGATGGTGGGCGAAAATGGAGCAAAAACTAAAAGTATTTTTAACTGTAGTCAAACATATGAACTTTTCACGAGCAGCGGAAGAGCTATTTATTACGCAACCAGCAGTCAGCCAGTATGTAAAATCATTGGAAGATGAACTTGGTATAAAGCTCATTGATCGAACGAATAAAAAGATTCGTCTGACAAAAGCAGGTAGCCTTGTTTCCTATTATGGAAGCGAGATTTTTACACTGAATGAGAAGATGAAGCAGGCGGTAGAAGATTTGGCTGGTGAAGTGAAAGGGAAGCTTTCAGTTGGTGCAAGTTATTCATTCGGTGAATATATTTTGCCACACATTGTTGCTGACTTTTTAGAGAAATTTCCATCCGTTGACCCTTGTATATCAATCGGCAATACGCATGAAATTGCTGAAAAAGTCATTCATGATGAAATTGATCTTGGTGTCGTTGAAGGAACGATCTCATCTAGTAAATTAGTCGCTGAAAAAATTGCCACTGATCGTATGTTTGTGATTAAAGGAAAAAAAGAACATGTTGAAAAACGTGTCCATCTAAATGAAGAAACATGGATTGTGCGCGAGCAAGGATCGGGTACGCGGGAAGCATTTGAATGGTTTGCGAAGAAAAACGGTATTCAGCCGGCAAAAATTTTAGAATTTGGCAGTACACAAATTATTAAAGAAGCAGTGGAAGCGGGGCTCGGCGTTGCACTTTTATCGGAGTGGACGATTCGTAATGAACTAGAACTTGAAAAATTAAAAATTGTCGGCGGCGGCAGCCTTTATTACGAACGGAATTTTTATGCGATTGTCCGGGATGCACCGTTTATGACAAAAACAGCTGAAACATTTTTGCACTTTTTACGAAGAGATTAGCATATTGCTGGTCTTTTTTTCATGGATTGGTTAGAAGTACAGGTGACTAAACTAAAAATAGCCCGCCCCAAATCAGGGGGCGGGGCCATCCCGTTTAAATCAGGGCAGTTTTGTTTCGCCCATTAAGAAACGGTCCGTTTCGCGTGCTGCTTCGCGTCCTTCATGTATTGCCCATACGACGAGACTTTGTCCGCGGCGCATATCACCAGCAGCAAAAATGCCTTCTTCGTTCGTGTTATATTTTCCATATTTCGCAAGTACCGTATTGCGGTCTGTCATATCGACACCGAAGTGATTCGCTAGCGGCATATCAGTTCCGCTAAAACCAATTGCGACTAATACAAGCTCTACAGGCCAAACTTGTTCGCTGCCTGGAATTTCAGTCATTGTGTAGCTGCCGTCTTCAAGGTATGTTTTTTTCATGTGAACCGTATGAAGCTCTTTTAATTTTCCATGTTCATCCGCAACGAATTTCTTCGTTGAGATTAAGTATTCACGTGGATCTTCCCCGTATACCGCCGCTGCTTCTGCGTATGCATAATCAAGAGTGAATGTATTCGGGTATTGTGGCCATGGGTTGTTTCCTTTACGGGTGACAGTCTGACGTTCATGTTTACCGAATTGAACGACACTTTTTGCCCCTTGCCGAATCGCTGTCGCAACACAGTCAGCACCTGTGTCACCGCCGCCGATAACGATGACGTTTTTGCCTTTGGCAGAAATGATCTTTTCATTCGTTTGATCAAGGAGACCTTTCATGCTTTTTGTCAAATATTCCATTGCGAGGTAAATGCCGTCAGCTTCGCGTCCCTCAATGACGATGTCGCGGTGTGTCTGTGCACCAGCACATAAAATGACCGCATCATATTCTTCTTTTAGCTGTTCTTTTGTAATATCTTTTCCAATCGTTGTATTCACAACAAATTCAATGCCTTCGTTTTTCAATAAATTTACGCGGCGTTCAACTGCTTCTTTTTCAAGTTTCATGGAAGGGATGCCGTACATTAAAAGTCCACCGATACGATCATCACGTTCAAATACTGTGACGAGATGACCCGCTTTGTTTAATTGGTCCGCAGCTGCCAGTCCTGCAGGTCCTGAGCCGACCACGGCAACGTGTTTTCCTGTGCGGCGTTTTGGCGGGTTTGGCACAATCCATCCTTCTTCAAACCCTTTATCGATAATCGCTTTTTCAATCGATTTAATCGCAACAGCCGGGTCGTTGATCGCGACTGTACAAGACCCTTCACAAGGAGCTGGACAAACACGGCCCGTGAATTCGGGAAAGTTATTTGTTTTCATGAGACGGTCAAGCGCTTCTTTCCATCGTCCGCGATAGACAAGGTCGTTCCATTCTGGGATGAGGTTGTAAAGAGGGCAGCCAGACGGAGTTCCCCCAATCATCTGTCCTGTATGGCAGAAGGGAGTCCCGCAGTCCATGCAGCGGGCTCCTTGAATGCTTAATTCTTTTTCGGGAAGGGCTGTCGTATATTCTTTCCAATCTTTGACGCGCTCGACGGGATTCCGTCCTGGAGCGGTTTTACGGTCATATTCGATAAAGCCAGTTGCTTTCCCCATTGAGTCATTCTCCTTTCTTACACATTTTCAATAACAGGGACTTTTTTCTCTGTAAATGCCGCGTATATCGCTTCGGATTGCTGTAAACCTTGTTCTTCAAAATAAGAAATGGCTTTCATCATGTCTTTATATTCGTGAGGGATTACACGGATAAAGTATTTTTTTTCTGATGCCCATTTTTCTAAGATCGAAGTGGCAAGCGGGCTTCCCGTCCATTGGACATGGCTTGCAATTAACGCCTTCACTTCTGCTTCTTCCTGTGGATTTTCGAGTGGCTCTGTTAAGACCATTTCACCGTTAATCAAACGTTCTTGCTTTTCGCGATTTCGTGCATACAAGTAGGCAATACCGCCTGACATACCAGCTGCAAAGTTACGGCCTGTTTCGCCGAGAATGACAACGCGTCCGCCGGTCATGTACTCACATCCATGATCGGTAATCCCTTCAACGACGATATTCGCGCCGCTGTTCCGGACAGCAAAACGTGTACCGGCACGGCCGTTAATAAAGGCTTCTCCATTTGTTGCTCCGTATAAGTTTACATTTCCGCAAATCGCCTGTTCATGCGGCACGAGGTTCAGATCACGATGAGGACGGACGATTAAGCGGCCGCCTGATAAGCCTTTACCGAAATAATCATTTGCGTCGCCATTTACAGTGAACGTCAATCCTTTAGGAAGAAAAGCACCAAAGCTTTGACCAGCAGATCCATTAAATGTGAATTGAACAGTGTTGTCGGGAAGACCGTCTGCACCGTACGCATTCGTGACGGCAGAGCCCATAATTGTACCCGTAGCACGGTCTGTATTGATAATGTCAAATTCCCTGCATACAACTTGTTTATTTTCAAGAGCAGGACGGATCGCCTCTAGTAGAAGTTGGTGGTCAATTGTCCGCTCTAATTTATAGTCTTGATCTTTCGTTTTGAACTGTTTTTGGCCCGGTTTGAGCGGCGTCATATATAAAAGAGGGAACAAGTCCAGATATTTTGCTTTCCAGTGCGATTCTTTGCGTGCATGCGGCTTCAGTACTTGCTTTTGTCCAATCATTTCATTAATTGTTCGGAAGCCGAGTTCCGCCATAATTTCACGCATTTCACGCGCAACAAATGTTAAATAGTTGACGACGTGTTCTGGCTCGCCCATGAACTTTTTGCGAAGCTCTGGATTTTGTGTCGCTACACCAACCGGACATGTATCCATATGGCAGACGCGCATCATCACACAGCCGAGAATGACGAGCGGTGCTGTCGCAAAACCGAATTCTTCTGCGCCGAGTAACGCTGCAATGACGACATCTCGGCCATTCATTAATTTCCCGTCTGTTTCTAGCGTTACCTTTTCACGCAAACCATTCATAAGAAGCGTTTGGTGTGTTTCAGCTAGGCCAATTTCCCACGGGATACCGGCATGTTTAATACTTGTTTTCGGTGATGCACCTGTTCCGCCTTCGTAACCGCTAATGAGAATAACATCGGCTAACCCTTTCGCTACACCAGCAGCAATTGTCCCGACACCGGATTTCGCGACGAGCTTAACGTTAATGCGCGCTTCTTGATTGGCATTTTTTAAGTCGTATATAAGCTGTGCTAAATCTTCAATCGAATAAATGTCATGGTGAGGAGGAGGTGAGATCAAGCCTACTCCAGGCGTGGAACCGCGTGTTTCCGCAATCCACGGATACACTTTTTTACCTGGAAGGTGACCGCCTTCACCTGGTTTCGCTCCTTGTGCCATTTTAATTTGAATTTCATTTGCTGTATTTAAATATTCGCTTGTGACACCAAATCGACCTGATGCGACTTGCTTGATGGCGCTGCTTCTCATATCACCGTTTTCATCGGGATGGTAGCGGGCTGGATCTTCGCCGCCTTCACCACTATTACTTTTGCCGCCAAGTCGGTTTAATGCAATCGCAAGTGCTTCATGCGCTTCTTTACTGATCGAACCATATGACATCGCACCCGATTTGAATCGTTTGAAGATATCTTCGAGTGATTCAACTTCTTCCAGCGGAATGGATGGCCGAGCCGTGAAATCAAGGTCCAATAGACCACGAAGGAACATAATATTTTCTTCGTTAGCCATTTCGGAAAATTCTTTATACAACTCATAATTGTTCGTTCTTGCTGCGTGCTGAAGCATATGAATGGTTTTAGGGTTGAATGCATGTTTTTCACCGGTGCGCCTCCACTGGAATTCACCGCTTGAATCGAGCGTCGGATCGTTAAATTCACTTTTGCTATATACATCGTGATGACGCGCCAGTGTTTCCTTTAAAATAACATCTAGTGTAATGCCGCCAAGCGCTGTCGTTGTGCCTGTAAAATAGGTTTCGATCACATCATGACCGACACCGACCGCTTCGAAAATTTGGGCTCCGCGGTAACTTTGTACGGTAGAGATACCCATTTTTGCCATGACTTTAATGATACCGCTCGTTGCTGCATAGCAATAATTTTTCTCTGCTTCCTGAGCGGAAAGATTGGTAATCGTTCCGTCTGCAATCATCGCACGGATCGAAGCAATTCCTAAATACGGATAAATAGCATCAGCACCGTAGCCGATCAAGCAGCAAAATTGATGAACATCGCGTGCTTCGGCAGTATCCAATATAATACTTACACTGGTACGGCGTCCTGTTTGAATGAGATGTTGGTGTACGCCGCTTATAGCAAGCAATGCCGGTATCGCTGCTTTTTTATTTGTTACACCGCGGTCTGACAAAATAATGATAGATGCGCCGTTATTGATTGCTGCCTCTGTTTCGATGAATAAGCGAGACATCGTTTGTGAAAGCGCTTTTTGCTCTTTAATATTGAAAAGAAGAGACAGTGTTGCTGTTTTAAAAGCAATTTCTTTGTTAAAGGCAATTTTGTTCCATTCCTCTTCACTAAGAATCGGCGTTTCTAGTCGTATACGGCGGCTGTTTCGTGCTGACGGAGCCAGAATATTACCTTCATCGCCGAGGAGAGTCATCGCAGAGACTACATTATTTTCGCGAATCGCGTCAATTGGCGGGTTTGTTACTTGCGCGAACAGTTGCTTGAAGTAGTTGTATAACAGTTGCGGTCGTTCAGATAAAACAGCGAGCGGTGCATCATAGCCCATTGAACCAATTGGATCTATTTTTTCAACTGCCATCGGTGCGATCTGTTTCGTTAATTCATCATACGTATAGCCAAATATTTTTTGAAGATTGAGAATTTCATCTTCGTCATACACTTCTTGTAATCCGGCACGTTCTTCCAAATCTGAAATGTGTATTAAGTTTTTGTTTAGCCATTCACGGTAAGGTTCGGCTGTCGTAATTTCCTGTTTAATTTCCGCATCAGATACGATCCGGCCTTTTTCTAAATCGACAAGCAGCATTTCACCGGCACTGACCGTTTCTTTCTTTACGATTCGTTTTTCATCGACTTCGATTGTACCCACTTCAGAAGAGTAAATAATATGGTCATCATCCGTTACATAATAACGTGCGGGGCGCAATCCATTTCGGTCTAAGATAGTCCCGATTTGGCGGCCGTCTGTAAATGAGATCGATGTTGGGCCGTCCCATGGTTCCATTAAGCAGCTATGATATTCATAGAAGGCCAGTTTCGGATCGGCCATGTGAGGATCACGGTCCCACGGTTCTGGAATTAACATCATCGCAGCATGAGGAAGGGAGCGTCCGGACAATGTTAAAAATTCAATCGCGTTATCAAGCATAGCAGAGTCGCTTCCGTTCGTATCGATAACTGGCAAAAGCTGTTCATATTGATGGCCGAATTGTTTGGAGTAACCAGCTTTCTCGCGTGACTGCATCCAGCTAACGTTGCCGCGGTTTGTATTAATTTCGCCGTTGTGAATTAAGTAGCGGTATGGATGTGCGCGTTCCCAGCTCGGGAATGTATTTGTACTGAAGCGAGAGTGTACGAGCGAGAAAGCGGATTGGTAGTCTTCTTTAGCGAGGTCAATATAATATTGATTGATTTGCTCGGGTGTTAACATACCTTTATAAATAATCGTTCTTGTTGAGAAGCTTGGAATGTAAAATGAACCTTTAACATCGGAGTTGTTTCTAACTTCATTTTCGATTCGTTTCCTCATTATATACAGTGCACGTTCAAAATCTTTTTCTGTTTCGTGCTTTTTGCTTTTTTCAACAAACAATTGTATGACATAAGGAGCGATTGCCAATGCTTCCGGTCCCGCCACTTCTTGATTAACAGGAACATCGCGCCATCCGAGCAGTTTTAATCCTTCTTCGTGAAGAATGAGCTCAGTCTCTAATTGAATGTGTTCGCGCTGTTTTTTATTTTTGGGCAAAAAGAACATACCGACTGCATAATCGAAAGGAGCAGGTAAATTAATGTTCAGCATTTCACATTCTTTACGGAAAAAATGATCGCAAATTTGTAGCATAATTCCCGCACCGTCACCTGTTGTTCCATTCAAGTTTCCACCGCGATGCTCAAGACGGCAAAGCATATGAATACCATCCTGTACAATTTTGTGGGAAGGACGACCTTTTATATTGGCAATAAAACCGATGCCGCATGCATCGTGTTCATTGGCAGGATTATATAAGCCCTGTTTTTCTGGATAACCGTAAAGATTCATGTTGTACACCTCCAGGATTCAAATCATTTTCTTTGTTAATATTTATTGTAAAGATGATAAATGATACAATCAATATATTGTTATTAAGTTTTCGATCTCATATTGAGATGAATTGGAGGGGGAGTAAATATGGAGATACGCCAAATTAAATATTTTATGGAAGTTGCGAAAGAAGAACATGTCACAGAAGCGGCCCATCGCCTTCATGTCGCTCAATCTGCTGTCAGCCGGCAAATCGCAAAATTGGAAGATGAACTCGGTGTAAAATTGTTTTTACGTGAAGGGCGTAGTGTTCGCTTGACGCATGCGGGTAAGATTTTTTTGCAGTATGCCGAAACGGCGATGGATGCGATGGATAAAGCGGTGCAGGCGGTTGATGATTACTTAAATCCAGAAGCGGGCAAAATTCGGTTAGGTTTTCCGAACTCGTTGGCGACGAAAACGTTACCTCGTGTGATTTCAGCGTTTCGCAGTCAATATTCTGATGTCGGATTTGATTTTAATCAAGGGTCAAATCGTGAACTGCGGGAACTTGTTCAAAAAGGAGAAATTGATCTGGCATTTGTATCCCCTGTTCCAGAACCGTCACCGGATATTGAGACAAACATCTTTTTCTCGGAACATATGCGTGCCCTTATTCCAATTCATCATCGCCTATCAAAACAGGAATCACTTAATTTGCGTGATTTAATGGATGATCAGTTCGTTCTGTTCCGTACCGGTTATGATATGCGTGCCCTTGTCATTGAAGCGTGCCGTCAAGTGAATTTTGAACCGGCAGTTGCATTTGAAAGCGATGACGCTTATACGATTAAAGGACTTGTGGAAGCGGGACTTGGTGTAAGTCTGCTCCCGGAGACACTGCTTATTGACCATACACCGATGGGTACGATTAGTATTCCAATTAGCGTGCCGCGCGTAACGAGAACAGTGGGGGTGATTATTACAAAAACACGGCCTTTGCCGCCATCTGAAAAATTATTTTATGAATTTTTAATTAAATATTACAATCGACTAAATGACTTTAGCTTTTAATTAATAAAGGACACCGGCATTTAATCAGCCGGTATCCTTTATTAAAGCAGCATCGGATGAATGAATAAAAAGGAAATAGGGATTAAAGTGGAAAGTAATCCTGAAAGTGTTTATATATGAAATCGGGTTACTACACCCTTAGAGTTTTTATGTTGGAATGAATGACACTTCCTACAAATGAGTTGTGTGTCAATCAAATGGTGCGACTTATTTACACAATCGTATTCCCCTTATTTGAAAATCCTCTTAAACCATGATTCTTTCTTTTCTTCTTTCTCGCTTGCTTGAACAGAAAGCGATAATTTCTTTGCTTTTTGACTTATACGTAACGATTCCATGAGTTGTTCGTCTCTACGTTTTACACTATCTTCAATGTATTTCTGTGGAGCATCGAGTTTTTCGGAATGTGTTTTAAGCAAATTTAAAAGAATTTTATTCAATTCCTTTTGTTTGGAAGATGCTTGCTTCTGTTCTTCGAGTGCCACTTTAATATCTGCAACAACTTTGCTCATATCGGCACTTACTATCTCATCCGCTTCGCTCGCAACATCAACCATCATTGGAGTACCAGACGAGGTCAGTAACTTGTCCACTTCTTCATTCATTTTTCCCTGCTTATATAATTCGCGAATTTTAGTTAATACGTCAAAGCAATCTTCGTGTAGTTGATAGGTTCCATGTTCTTTCTTCATTCTTAGTAAATGCTCATGCATGGACATATATCTTTTCACTGTTTCTTGGGGAATATTTGTTTTTTTGCTCATTTCTACCACTGTGATCCATTCGCTCATATGCTCACCTCGATGTTATAGCTACTTATCCATCATAATAAAGTCAGTGTTGGCGGTCAATTGCGATGTAACACTCATGAATATCTCCTTTCATTTTACTAGTGGAGTTAGTCTTATTGAATGGGTTAAACATCGTTTAGTAGAAGGTGGGTTAATTCGTTTTGGCAAAAACAGAATCACAATGAAATGTGAATATCCTGTACATGGAAAAATTATGGATAATTTATGGGTTGGATTAAAGAAGTAATGATGAATGGAAAGATATTGATTTTGAAGAAAACATCATTTATATCAGAGCGGATTGGAAACACTTCTATCCAAATTACGTTACATAAATATAGCCACGTGCTGCCTAGTATACAGAAACACGTGGCTAAGGAAACGGTGACCAATAAAGGATTAAAGAGCTTAAAACGTCTTTAAATAAAGTTCTTTTTCATTCATGCCCAGTTTCCATTGCGGAAAACGGGTTCACATGTGCCATCTTGCATAATGCCATCGATATTCATATCAGCAGAACCGATCATGAAATCAACATGTGTCATGCTTGTATTAAGGCCGTTTTTCTCTAGTTCATCCTGTGACATTGCTTTGCCGCCTTCAATACAAAATGCGTATGAGCTGCCGATCGCTAAATGATTCGATGCATTTTCATCAAATAATGTATTGAAGAATAAAATACCGGCGTTCGAAATAGGAGAATTGTGAGGAACGAGCGCGACTTCACCTAAATAATGAGCGCCCTCATCTGTTTCAATAAGCTGCCGTAAAACATCTTCTCCTTCGTCTGCTATCACATTGACAATGCGTCCTTTTTCAAACGTAATCGTAAATCCGTTAATAATGTTACCAGCGTAGCTAAGTGGTTTCGTCGCTTTCACATACCCGTTTACACCTGTTTTAACTGGTACGGTAAACACTTCTTCTGTCGGCATATTCGCCATAAATGAATGACCCTGTTCATTGACACTACCGGCACCGACCCATAAATGATTGTCAGGCAGATCGATCGTTAAATCTGTTCCTGGTGCAGTGTAGTGAAGCGTTTTAAAATGTTTTTCATTTAATACAGCGACTTTTTCACAAAGACGAGCGTCATGTTCTTTCCATGATTGTACCGGGTCATTGTGATCGGCACGAACCGATTTGAAGATGGCGTTCCATAGGGCGGGAATACGCTCTTCTTCAGGAAGGTAAGCAAATACTTTATCTGCCCATTCTTTTGATGGAGCAGCAATGACTGTCCAGCTTACTTTGTCAGATTGAATATATTCACGATATTTTTTCATGGCGGCACCAGCTGTTTTTTGATAAGCAGCGATCCGCTTTGAATCAACGTCCTTCAATAAATCCGGACTTGAAGAAATAATGGACATAAAAGCCGCACCTTCTTCAGCGAGTGTTTCCATCATTAATTTGTTCCATGCAGGGAATTCATTAAATGCTGAATCAGGCGCAAGTTTATATTTTAAGTGGGAAACCGTATCGTCACTCCAGTCAACGTATACGTGTTTTGCGCCCGCTTCATATGCTTTTTGAACGACAAGACGAACAAGTTCAGCGGCATCAAGTGTCGCACGGATAACAAGTGATTGATCGGGTTGTACATTTACACCGGTTGTTATTGAAAGTTGTGCATATTTCTCAAGCTGTTCTTGAAAAGTAGTCATGGGATATTCTCCTTTATATTAGGTAATGGTTTCATTGTAACAAAAAGAACGCATCATTGTTTGAATGATGCGTCTGAGTTCAATAATGTGCGGAGCATGTCTTTATTCGTTATTAAGTCAGCGAGCGTATAGCGGTCAAGTACCGCGAGATATGCCTGCAATGCTTCAAATAAAACGTGTTTCAGACCACAGACTGGGGCAATAACACAGCTGTTTTTTTCTTCAGAAAAGCATTCGACAATGTGAAAATCATCTTCCGTTTTCCGAACGACGGCACCAATATTGATTTTTTCGGGCTCTATCGCCAGCCGGATGCCACCGTTACGGCCGCGCAGCGTTTCAATGTAGCCGAGTTTGCCGAGCTCATGAGTCACTTTCATTAAGTGGTTTTTAGAAATAGCATAGGCTTCAGCAATTTCTTTTATATTGGACAATTTATCTTCATTATATGAACCAAGATAAAGTAAAACACGAAGCGAATAATCTGTATATAATGTTAATTTCATTTTCTCACCTATCCTATTTACATTATGGCATGGGTCACAATTGAGTGCAATTGTGAACATTTCTGAAAAGGTGTATTTTATATATTGCTTTTTATGATTTGATCTAGTATAAATAAGATATAAATAAAATACATCTTTTAAAACATGAATTGGGGGGAATTATCGTGCTATCACAAAAAACAATTGATATTGTCAAGTCAACCGCTCCTATTTTAGAAACACACGGTGTTGAAATTACAACTTATTTTTACAAAACATTATTTGAAGCGCATCCTGAACTATTAAATGTGTTTAATCATGCAAATCAATCACAAGGCCGCCAACAGACTGCTCTTGCCAATACAGTGTACGCGGCAGCAATGTATATCGATCAGCTTGAGGTGCTCCTTCCAACAGTGAAGCAAATTGCTCAAAAGCATCGCAGTTTGACGGTGAAACCAGAACATTATCCAATCGTCGGTGAATATTTATTAAAAGCGATTAAAGGAGTACTGGGCGATGCAGCAACAGATGAAATTATTGGTGCATGGGGCGAAGCATATGGCGTGATCGCACAAGTGTTTATTGATATTGAAAAAGAGATGTATGCAGAGGCAGCTGAGAAGTCAGGCGGCTGGGAAGACTTTAAAGAATTTATCGTTGAAAAGAAAGTAACGGAAAGTTCACTTATTACATCTTTTTATTTAAAAGCAAAAGATGGCGTACCCGTTCCATGGTATTTACCAGGGCAGTATATTACGATTCGTTTATCGATTCCTGGGCATCAGTATTTGTTGAATCGTCAGTACAGTTTGTCTCAAACACCAGGAAGCGACTGTTTCCGTATTTCAGTCAAACGGGAAGCAGATTATAATCCACAAGGAAAAGTATCAAATTACCTACACGATCGATTAAATGTAGGCGATACAATTGAAGTAAGTCCGCCTGCTGGTGATTTCTATTTAGAAAAAGAGGAGCAGCCGGTCGCATTAATTTCAGGCGGTGTTGGAATTACTCCGATGATGGCAATGCTCGGTTCGATTGCCGAAAATGAGCCGAATCGCAAAACAGTCTTCATTCATGCAGCGCGCAATAAAGACGCACATGCGTTTGGCAAAGAGGCAGCGGCACTCGTTGAAAAGTTAAACGATGGAAAAATGTACATTGCGTATGAAGCGAAAAAAGATGAATCGGAAGTGTGCGACATCACGGGTTATGTAAGCCAAGCCTTTTTACAGCAGGTCGTTGATCCAAACAGCGTATGCTATGTATGCGGACCGGTTCCGTTTATGCGTGCAGTCGTCAGTCATTTGACAGCGCTAGGCTTTAGTGAAAATAATGTAAAATATGAATTTTTCGGACCGGCACTGGCTTTAGAGGCGTAAAATAAAAAAGCAGGGAATCTTAGATGATAGGATTCCCTGTTTTTTTATGATTTGTATTCTCTTCGTCCGTAGTGTGCATTGAGCACTTCCGCTCGTTCCGGTCTGCTAATAAAATATCCTTGTATATAATCGCATCCAAGCTCTTTCAAAACGTTTAGCTGTTCTACTTTTTCGACACCTTCTGCAATGACGGTAAGATCAAACAATTTGGCAAGCTGGATAATCATTTCCACAAGTGCTTTGTCTTCATAAGAAGTATGCACATCGTCAATAAATGATTTGTCGATTTTTAATATATGAATCGGCAGCATTTTTAAATAAGTCAGAGAGGAGACGCCGGTTCCAAAATCATCGAGTGAAATAGAGACGCCTTCTTTTTTCAAAGCATCAATAACATTGAGTGCATTATCAAACTGTTGCATAATTGATGTTTCCGTGATTTCTAGTTCAAGATGTCTAGGATTAAGATCATGTGCCTGTAATGTGTACTTGACAATTTCAATTAGACGATCTGATAAAAACATCGGTGCCGATATATTAACAGCAATGCGTTCGATTAGATGATGATCATGCTGCCATATTTTCATCTGGCGGCATGCTTCGTTTAAAATCCACTTCGTTAAATCAAAAATAAATCCATTTTTCTCAGCAATTGGAATAAATTTCGCGGGTGAAACGAAGCCATGCACTGGACTTTCCCAACGGATCAGTGCTTCAGCAGAGTCGATTTTTCCAGTATGAAGATTGAATTTTGGTTGATAGCATAAATAAAATTCTCCATTTTCAAGTGCACTTTGAAAACTCATAGCAATGTGCCGTTCCTTATCCTGATTATGAAAATTAGAATTATACACAACAAGCTCATTTTTACCGTTATTCTTCACGTGACGAAGAGCCTGCTCTGCGTTTAAGATTAAAATGTTGCAGTTAGACCCGTGTTCCGGTGCCAGTGCGACTCCGGCTGAAAACGTGATAGGAGTTGGTTCACCAAATGCATGAAATGACTTCAGAAGCGAACTAAATTGTTTCGTTAACAAAGTACGGATTTCTTGATGACTGAATGTGCCAGGAATAGCAACGGCAAATTTATTCCCTTCAATACGGGCTGCAATGCTATTTTCCGGAATTGCTTTTTTTAATCTTGATGCAAATTCAGTAAGTAGCTCATTGCCGCTCTCATATCCATAGGTTTCATTTATCCATTTAAAATTGTCGATATCGATAATGACTAAGGCAATCGGCAAATTTAACGGCGTTGTCCGCGCATGAACAAATTGTTTCAGGCTGCGCCGATTAGGCAGGTTTGTTAAATCATCTGTATAGGCAAGTTGTATGGCTGTTCTCCGGTCCAAAAAAGAAAGGATTGTAATGAACAGGAAAATCATAATAGCAGGCAATAAAATAAGCACAACTAACATATCTGATGAAGGTTGATTTTGCTCTGGAAGGACAAATCCACCTGATACATAAAAATCAGCTGAGTACATGCTGATGTAGTGCATGCCGCTGATAGCAGAGCCCATTAAAAGCGACGCGATGATTTTTAGTCGAACATTGCGCTTCTGGGTAAAATAATAAAAGAAACGAATCGCCGCATATGAGGCTGCAATGGCAGTCGATATCGCTAAAAAACGATAAAAGGGATCATACTGTATATCACTATCGATTATGATAGACATCATGCCTATATCGTGCGTTAAGGCAATACCGAGACTGATAATAATTGAAGCAGCGCCGAATGTCCACCAGTGTCTACTTATTTTATAAAGGATATAAAAAGCAGCGTATGCTGCTAAAATAGCGGGAATCATCGATAAAAACATTAAAGAGATGTTGTACTGAATCGGAATTGGAACTGAAAAAGCCATCATACTGACAAAGTGCAATGTCCAAGTGGTCAATCCTGTGGATAGTGCTGCTGTTATAAGCCATATATTCGTTCTTCTGCGGATTGAATGAACGATTTGTTCATTTATCGTTAATGTTACATAGAAACCGATGACGGCAATCAAGTTTGATAGCACAACAATATTATAATTATAAAATTCAGGTAAATTTATCATAGGTGAATTGACCTCATTTAGTATAGTCACTTCATTTTAACAGAAGAATGTAAAATGATGAATAAGATTTTGTTAAGATTATATTTTGGCATAGAAGCATAAATTTCATTCGTAGAGCATTCTCTTTTAGGTCAAGAACGTGTAGAATAATGGGTAAATATAGTCGAGAAATAGGCTAATAGAAATAGGATGGAGATAGAATATGGATAAAGCATCGCTCATTGGAGTCTTATTAGGCCTTATTGCAGTAGGTATTGGCATGATTATGAAAGGGGTAAGCCCTCAAGTTCTTATTAACCCGGCCGCTATTTTGATCATTATTTTAGGAACGATCGCCGCGGTAACTATTGCGTTTCCAGGATCGGAGTTAAAGAGAGTGCCGAAGCTATTTGGTATTTTGTTTAAAGAACAAAAACTGATGACCATACAGGAAGTCATTTATTTATTTACAGGGTGGTCGGAACTTGCACGTAAAGAAGGACTTCTTTCACTAGAAACAAAAATGAATGAAATTGACGATGACTTTTTGAAAAATGGACTTAGTTTAGCTGTTGATGGACAAAGCGCAGACTATATTCGGGACGTCCTTAGTGAAGAAATAGCTGCTATGGAAGACCGCCACCTTGCAGGCGCAGCTATTTTTTCGCAAGCAGGGATGTATGCTCCGACACTAGGAGTACTCGGTGCTGTAATAGGATTGATTGCTGCACTTGGAAATATGAGCGATACCGATGCACTTGGACATGCTATTTCAGCGGCTTTCGTGGCTACTTTGTTAGGGATATTCACAGGTTATGTATTCTGGCATCCTTTTGCCAATAAATTAAAACGAAAATCACTATTAGAAGCAAAAGTAAAAGAAATAATGATTGAAGGTATTTTGTCGATTCTTGAAGGAGAAGCACCACGTGTTCTCGAGCAGAAACTTGCTTCTTATTTGCCGGCGGATGAGAAGAGAAAGTTATTGAACTCATCAGAAGGAGAAGATGGATATGGCGAAACGTAAAAAGAAAAGATCTGACAACCATATTGATGAATCTTGGCTTCTCCCGTATTCTGATTTATTAACGCTTCTACTCGCTCTTTTTATCGTCCTATTCGCCAGTAGCTCCATTGATGCTCAAAAATTTCAGGCTATTTCGGCTGTTTTCAATAATGAGTTGAAAGGTGGAAGCGGTGTTCTTGAATTCCCAAGTCCAATAGAGAATGACTCCAAGTCAGAAAAGGAAACAGAGCGCCAACAACTAAATGGGCTTGAGAAAGAAGATCGCGAAGAATTGATTAAAATGCAAGAAAAAATGACACATTATATTAATGAAAATAATTTGCAAGATAAAGTGGAGACCACATTAAATGGGGAAGGACTGCTGCTTCGTATTCGTGATAATGTGCTTTTTAATTCAGGCTCAGCAGAAATTCAACCGGAACAGGTGGTCAGTGCGCAGGGAATTTCAGAACTGCTCGTCATGGACATCCCGCGCAGCATCATTATTAGCGGACATACGGATAACGTACCAATTAAAACGGCTGAGTTTGATTCCAATTGGGAACTTAGCGCAATGCGGGCTGTAAACTTTATGAAAGAGATTTTAAAAAATGAGAAGCTGGACCCACGTTTGTTTAGCGCGAAAGGATATGGCGAATATCAGCCGAACGTTTCAAATGATTTCGCATCGGGGCGTGCGCAAAATCGGCGTGTCGAAATTTTAATATTGCCTAAAGGACAGACGGATCAATCTGTACCGAAAGCAACAGAATGACAGAGTGATATTTTCACATTATCCTTTTTGTATGCCAGAGGATCTTCAGGCATTTAACCGTGAATCAATTAAATTGCTGGCTGAATAATAAAAAGCTGTCCCTAGTCGGTGATCAACGGCTAGGGACAGCTTTTTTGTTTTTACTTGCGCAAATTGCCAAGTTCTTCGGCGATCGCTTGCATTTCATTCGGGCTGAATGTATTTTTACGAGCGACGAGTTCATAAATATCTTTTAATTCTTCATAAGAAGAACTGCTAAAGTGTTCTGGACTAATCGCACCAGTATTGACCATCCGCAGTTTCTTTGTAATTGCATCGACCATGTACTGAATGTTTTCTGTTGACTTTACATTTAGATCCACTGTTATGTCACCTTTTTCATTTTTTATAATCATTCCATTGTTTTATAATCTTGTCAACAACATAAAAAGCCGACAAAATAAGTCTGATGGTTTTGCATTATACGGTGCGTTTTTCTTCTTGAATCTTTTTGAGTACCTGGTGTGTTTCAGCAACGACGACACCGGATAGTCCAAGAAGACCAATTAAATTCGGCAGGGCCATTAAACCATTCATAATATCTGAGAATGTCCAGACAAGATCAAGACTTGTCACAGCACCGACAAACACAGCAAGAACAAACACGATTCGGTAATATTTCACGATTTGTTTACTGAATAAATAAGAGAAACATTTTTCACCATAATACGCCCATCCAATAATCGTTGATGAAGCGAAGAATATTAGGCCGATCGCTACGATATAGGAACCGGAAGAACCAAGGAATGTATTAAATGAAGCTGTTGTGAGCTCGCTTCCTCGAAAACCAGAATCGTACTGACCCGCAAGAACAATTGTTAGTCCCGTAATCGAACAGATGATGATCGTATCAATAAATACTTGTGTCATGGAAACGAGTGCCTGCCGGGCCGGCAAATCTGTTTTTGCCGCAGCTGCGGCAATGGGAGCGGAACCAAGACCAGCTTCATTGGAGAATACGCCACGCGCGACACCGTAACGGATGACCGTACCGATTGCACCGCCAGCTACTGCCTCTCCCGTAAAGGCATCTGTTAAAATAAGTGCTATAGCAGCTGGGATTTCTGTAATATTCATGGACAACACGATCAAACCGGCAATCATATAAAATGAAGCCATGATTGGGATGAAGAAAGCTGAAACACGTCCGATGCTTTTAATACCGCCTAGCAGTACGAGTGCACTAAAGATGGTTAAGACAACACCTGTAATCCAAGTAGGTACGTCAAATGTAGATTTCACAACACTTGCAACAGAGTTTGCCTGTACAAGGTTTCCGATTCCAAAAGCGGCAATAGCACCGAATAAAGCGAATAAGACACCGAGCCATTTTTGGTTGAGACCACGATCCAAATAATACATCGGTCCCCCAGACATTTCACCATTTTTGTCTTGCATACGGTATTTAACAGCAAGAACAGCTTCTGCGTATTTTGTGGCCATCCCAAAAAATGCGCTCGTCCACATCCAGAACAAGGCGCCTGGACCGCCGATTAAGATAGCTGTTGCGACACCGACGATATTTCCGGTTCCAATTGTCCCTGCAAGTGCAGTCATTAGTGCCTGAAAGTGAGAAATATCGCCTTCAGCTTTCTTGTCTTGAGTTTTACTGAACGCAATCTTTAATGAATATGGAAGAAGATAAATTTGAAGAAAGCTAATCCGGAAAGTGAGATAAACCCCTGTACCAACAATTAAAATTAAGAGGGGAGGTCCCCAGATAAAAGAGCTGATAATTTCAAGTATTTTTAATAATTTATCATGATTCATAAAATCCCTC
Source organism: Domibacillus mangrovi (assembly GCF_001906925.1). Lineage (GTDB taxonomy): Bacteria > Bacillota > Bacilli > Bacillales > Domibacillaceae > Domibacillus > Domibacillus mangrovi. The sequence continues at coordinate 25,373 of NZ_MRWQ01000010.1, read as the reverse complement.
CTTAACGTCTCCTTTACTTGGTGTAATTTTACGGAAAATAAAGATAATATTTATAAAAAATGTTTTTGGCAACTTTGTGTTTCAGTTTTTAACAAAAAGGGAAAAGCTTCAACAGTAAAAAGGAAAATAGGTTGCATCAGCCGAATACATGTTGTATTGAAATAAAGAAAGGATGAATATTTAATGGGAAAAAGCAAATTTTTTGTCAGTGTAGCAGTCGGAGCAGCAGTCGGAGGTGTCATCGCACTTCTAGACCGGAATACGCGTAATGAAATGTCTTCGTGGGCTCAGTATTTAGTTGCACTTGCAAAAGATCCAGAGCAGTTAACGGCATCATCAAGGGAGTTGATCGATCGTGCAACGACAACAGCCCAAAAAATTAATGAAGATGTGTCATTCATTAAAGATAAAGTGGATAATTTGAAAGAATTGACACCGGAAGTGAAAGAGCTTGTCAATGAAACAAAAACAACTTTTGTACCGCAAGGACAAAATCCGGCGGCTTCTGCTGACAGCGCACAACCGCTGTCATAATATCGGAGGGAAGCATCTTTGGCAGAACACACAGAGAAAAAAACAGAATTTCGTATTTTCTTTAAACATTTAGTAAGGAGGATTAAAGCATCTGATGTGCCGGGTGTTGGAGCACAAATGGCATATTTTTTTCTGCTCTCTATATTCCCGCTCATGATCTTTATGGTGACCCTGCTTGGATATTTGCCACTTGATCCAAATGAAATTTTTAATATTATTAAAGATTTTGCTCCGTCGGATTCATTGAGCATGGTCCAAGATACGATTCAAGAAGTGACCTCTTCTCAAAATAGCGGTCTGTTATCTTTCGGTTTTCTCGGGACGATTTGGTCCGCTTCCAATGCGATGAATGCTGTTGTTAAAGGGCTAAACCATGCGTATGACGTGAAGGAAACACGCGCGTTTTATCATGCACGTGGCTTGTCTATTTTGCTCACGTTCGCGTTTATTTTTGTTATTGCGGTGATGCTTATTTTACTCGTGTTTGGTCAGAAAATTGGCGAATTCGCGTTTGAATTTCTTGGTATGGGTGAGCAATTTATTGTCATCTGGACATGGATTAGGTTCTTGCTTCCTCCTATTGTTTTATTCTTTGTGTTCGTCGGTCTTTATTATATGGCTCCGAACTTAAAGGTGAAATATGTGACCGTTTTTCCAGGTGCTGTATTTGCTGTACTCGGTTGGATTATTGTATCGCTTGGCTTTTCATTTTATGTCAACAATTTTGGGAATTACTCTGCTACATACGGAAGTATCGGGGGGGTCATTATCTTAATGATCTGGCTGTATTTATCGGCGATGATCATTCTAATTGGAGGTGAAATTAATGCACTCCGAAACGATCAAAAACGAGGGATGGTCTAACATAAAAAACTGGCTTGAGCGAGAAGCTCAAGCCGGTTTTTATGTTCGCTTTAAAAGGCGCAGACCATTTAAAATAACGAGGATCGTGCTGCCTTCATGTCCCAGAACGCCGAATGGCAAATCAAGCACTTGAAAGAAGTTTGAGATGATTAATAACGCGATTACTGAAATAGAGAAGATCACATTTTGTTTCACAATTCGCTGCATTTTGCGGGATAGCTTAATGGCTTCGGCAATTTTCGGCAATTCATTTTTCATTAAGACAATATCAGCCGTCTCAAGAGCTACATCAGATCCTTCACCCATCGCAATCCCGACAGATGCTGTTGCTAGCGCTGGTGCATCGTTGATTCCGTCACCAACCATTGCGACCGTACCGTATTTTTCAAGCAAGTCTTTCACATGATCTACTTTATGCTCCGGTAAACATTCGGCAATATAAGAGCCAAGAGCTGTTTCAGCGGCGATCGCTTTAGCTGTTTTTTCACTATCCCCGGTTAACATAATGGTGAAAATACCCTCATCCTGCAATATTTTCAGCGCCTGCTTCGTTTCATCACGAATGATATCTTTTAGTGCAATGACAGCTGCTATACCTTCATGATCGGCTACAAAAATCGTCGTTTTACCATCCTCAGCAAACGCTAATGACGCACCGTTCGCAAATGCGTCAGCTTCTTCTTTTCCGACAAAAGCTGCTTTCCCGATTTTCCATTCTTTTTGATCAATCGTGCCATTTACTCCCCATCCGGCGACGTCTTCAAGGTGATCAGGAGGAGAAAATGGAATCTGTTCATTTTGCACGTAACGAACGACAGCGTGAGCAAGCGGATGATTCGAGCGGCTTTCGATGGAAGCGGCTGCTTTCAATAAAGAATCACGGTTTAGTCCTTCACGGATGATCATGTCCGTTACTTCCGGTTTACCCCGTGTTAACGTACCCGTTTTATCAAACGCGATTGCTTTTACATGGCTCAAACTTTCTAAATGGGCTCCGCCTTTAAACAGAATTCCGCTGCGGGCACCGCTAGAAATAGCGGATAATGTCGCCGGCATAATTGATGCGACGAGTGCACATGGCGATGCGACAACAAGTAGTACCATCGCTCGATAAAATGTCTCTGTCCAGCTCCATCCAAGAACAAAATGAGGAAGAAACATCATGACAGCGACCACAAACAATACTACTTTTACATATGTGCCTTCGAATTTTTCAATGAACTGCTGGGACGGCGATTTTTCACTTTGCGCCGATTGGACGAGATCGATAATTTTTTGAAATAGCGTTTCATCAGATCTTTTTGTGACTTCAATGTAAACAGAACCAGTCATGTTCACTGTGCCAGCAAACACATCAGCGCCTGCTTCTTTTGATACTGGAATCGACTCACCGGTAATCGCAGTTTCATCGATCGTCGTATGTCCTTTTCTCAGGATGCCGTCTGCCGGTACACGTTCACCCGGTTTGACAACAATCATATCACCGCGTATCAATTCAGACACATGGACTTTTACTTCTATGCCACCGCGGACGAGCAACGCTGTGTCAGGCTGAATATCCATTAATGCTGATATTTCTCGCTGACTTTTATTTAACGTATAGGTTTCAAGCGCACCGCTGACAGCGAAAATAAAAATTAAAATGGCGCCTTCTGTCCAGTACCCGATCGCAGCAGAACCGGCCGCTGCCAAAATCATCAGCATTTCCACATTTAATTCTTTATTTTTAACTGTTTCTTCAATACCTTCTTTTGCTTTTGCAAAACCGCCAATGACAAATGCCGATAAATAGGCAACAACAGACATCGTTTCCATTCCATTATGGTCAAGTATCCAGCCGGTGAGAATAAGTATACCGCTGAACAAGGCAGCGATTAATTCGAAATGTGGTTTCATTTTATCGAACAGGCTAGTTCGAAGTGGAGCATTCTCAGTATAAGTGGTCATCTTATTTCCTCCTTTTTTAATTGAGAATGAAGATCATCATCAGAAAGCATATTTATCATTAAAAGTGCTTAATGATAACATCTTTCAATTAGAATAGATTCATTTTTATTTTATAATTATTATAATGTAAGTTCATTATATCATATAAATTACGCGATGCAAGAAATTTTAGTTGGTGCATTTGCATCGATTCGCTACAATAGAAACGAAACCAAAAAGGAGTGTTTAATATGGAATTTAAAATGAAAGAAAATGGATTTACCGCTGAATTCCCTTATGGAAAACTTGATATTTCAGGAGATGAGGAGTACGGTTTTCGTCCATATCAGTTGTTAGTATCATCTATAGCTGTTTGCAGCGGTGGTGTTTTACGCAAAATTTTTGCAAAGCAGCGCATTGAGATTGAAGATATGACAATTCAAACAGACGTAAAGCGCAATCCTAATGAAGTAGACCGAGTAGAAAAAATATCCGTTCATTTCATAATTAAAGGAATAGGGTTAAAAGAAGAAAAAGTAAAAAAAGCGATCGAATTAACGCGGAAAAACTGTTCGATGGTACAATCTGTTGTCCCGGCGATTGAAGTGGTAGAAACATTTGAGATAAAATAATGTTTTTTTCGTGTAAAAAAAGTAAATAGTGGGTAATGATAGATGGATATACTATTTACTTTAATTCATGGAGAGTGGAATTATGGGGAAAATATTTGCTGCATTGATTGTGGTCGGTGTGCCGCTTACGATCGCGGGGTCACTTTTGCACTGGCCGAGTGTCGCCATGTTTATTATTTGTAGCGTAACGGTTATTGCGCTATCGAGCTACATGGGGCGGGCGACGGAAAGTTTGGCAATCGTTGTTGGCCCGCGTGTTGGTGGATTGTTAAATGCAACATTTGGAAATGCAGTTGAACTTATTATATCTATTTTTGCGTTAAAAGCGGGGCTTGTAGGAGTTGTACTTGCTTCATTAACTGGTTCTGTGCTTGGAAACTTGCTTCTTGTTGCCGGGTTGTCATTTTTCTTAGGCGGCTTGAAATTTAAGAGGCAGACATTCAGTGTGCATGATGCACGGCACAATTCAGGGTTGCTTATTTTTGCGGTTGTTGTCGCGTTTGTTATTCCAGAAATTTTTTCAATATCGATGGATGAAACGAAAACACTGAATTTAAGTATCGGAATTTCAGTTGTCATGATCGTTTTGTATCTTGCCGGCTTATTATTTAAACTTGTTACGCATCGCGGTGTATATGCGGCGCTAGAAGGACATGGAAACGCAGCTCACGAAGAAGAAGAACCGGAGTGGGGAAAGAAAAAAGCGATCGGTATTTTACTTTTGGCGACTGCTGCCGTTGCGTATGTAGCGGAAAGTCTTGTTCATACATTTGCAGCAGTTGGGGAACAGTTCGGCTGGTCGGAGCTTTTTATTGGGGTCATTATCGTCGCGATTGTTGGAAATGCAGCGGAGCATGCATCAGCTATATTAATGGCAATGAAAAACAAAATGGATGTGGCAGTGGAAATTGCGGTCGGATCTACATTGCAAATCGCGATGTTTGTAGCACCTGTTCTTGTCTTAATTTCACTATTCTTCCCGACACCAATGCCACTTGTATTTACCATTCCAGAGCTTGTTTCGATGATTACAGCCGTATTTCTCGCGGTCAGCATTTCAAATGATGGGGAAACGAACTGGTTTGAAGGGTTGACACTCCTCGCCGCATACTTCATCATGGGAATCGGTTTTTACTTGCTGTAAAAGAAGGGAAGATAATGATTTGAAGCCAATCAATGACAAAGACACACAAGTTGTATACTTAAAAAAACGATTGAATATTTTCATGGAAGTACTTGATTCAATTGATCCAGAAGAAACGGAAGTGGAAGATATTGACCGCTTAATTGGAATGATTAATGACATTGAATTGAAATGTGAACAATTCCGTATACGCGGGTAAATAAGGAACGTCTCAAAACTAATTTAGTTTTGAGACGTTTTTGTATAAATAGATATAACGTATGAATAGTGATTAAAAATGTGATTAATTAGTCAAAAATTAACGACTTACTGATGCTTTTACCATTTCTATGATATCCCGTTGTAGTGACAATGTATGCATGACATATAAGGCTTGTTAATAAAGGCATTGCGATACAATAATATGTATGTAGCTTTCGATCTTACGAAGAGAGAAGTAGCTGAATTTTCTTTTAAACGTGTCGCAGGAACGATATAATAAAAACATTATTAACATTTTAAAACATAAGAATTCTCGAGGGGGAACTAAAGTGAATCACGAACAGTTACAGCAAAGTATGTATAAGTTGATTGTGGAAACATCAACAAACCTTCCAAAAGATGTCCGGCGCGCGGTAAAAGCAGCAAAAGAACGTGAAAATGCAGGCACGCGTGCGGCAATGAGTCTCGATACTATTACAACGAATATTAAAATGGCAGATGATCATATTTCACCAATCTGCCAGGATACGGGTATGCCGACGTTCAAAATTAAAACACCGGTGGGCGTAAACCAAATTCAAATTCAAAAAGCGATTTATGCGGCAATGGAGCAGGCAACGAAAGACGGGAAACTTCGTCCAAATTCGGTTGATTCATTGGATGGTTCAAACAGTGGGAATAACCTTGGCCCAGGGACTCCGGTTATTAAGTTTGAACAATGGGAAGAAGATTATATCGATGCACGTCTGATTTTAAAAGGTGGGGGCTGTGAAAACAAAAACATTCAATACAGCTTGCCATGTGAACTCGAAGGAATTGGAAAAGCTGGGCGTGACCTCGACGGTATACGTAAATGCATTATGCACTCCGTTTATCAGGCCCAGGGGCAAGGCTGTTCAGCTGGATTCATCGGTGTTGGCATTGGTGGCGACCGCTCCTCAGGTTACGATCTCGCCAAAGCACAGCTGTTCCGCGGTGTGGATGATGTGAATGAAAATGAAGACTTGCGCAAACTAGAAGAATACGTGATGGCGCATGCGAATGAGTTAGGCATCGGTACAATGGGATTTGGCGGCGAAACGACTTTACTTGGCTGTAAAGTGGGCGTTATGAACCGTCTGCCTGCGAGCTTCTTTGTCTCTGTTGCGTATAACTGTTGGGCGTATCGCCGTCTTGGTGTTTCCGTTAATACGGAAACGGGTGAAATTAACGAATGGTATTATCAGGACGGAGAAGACGTATCATTTGATACAGTACAAAAAGAAGAGCAGGAAGTAAAGTCGGAAAGCCGTGTTGTCACATTACAGGCACCGATTACAGAAGAACAGATTCGGGATCTTAAAGTTGGCGATGTCGTGAAAATTAACGGCATGATGTACACAGGACGTGACGCAATACATAAATATTTAAGTACAAATGATTCACCTGTTGATTTGAATGGGCAAGTGATTTATCATTGTGGACCGGTTATGTTGAAAGATGCAGAAGGACAGTGGCATGTGAAAGCAGCCGGTCCGACGACATCCATCCGTGAAGAGCCTTATCAAGGTGATATTATGAAACGATTCGGTATCCGTGCGGTTATCGGTAAAGGCGGCATGGGTCCGAAAACATTGCAAGCACTTGGCGAGCATGGTGGTGTTTATTTGAACGCAATCGGCGGTGCGGCGCAATATTATGCGGACTGCATTAAAGGCGTAGAAGGTGTCGACTTAATGAACTTTGGTATTCCAGAAGCGATGTGGCATCTGCGCGTTGAAGGGTTTACAGCTGTTGTCACAATGGATTCACATGGCAACAGTCTTCATGAAGAAGTCAATAAATCCTCACTTGAAAAACTGGCGAAATTTAAAGAGCCAGTATTCGTGTAATATGGAAGCCCTGGCCGTGTGCCGGGGCTTTTTTATGAAAGTATGAGCAACCATCTTTTTCTGTGATAACTTTCCACGCATTGACCATCTTTATTCAGTGCAACATATAGAAAAAAGGTGGTGGTGTATTGCGTCAAATTATTTTCTTTCTCCTCTTCATGTTTATGCTGCCAGTCATTGTTGTATCATCAGAAGCGATTCACTGGGGATTTCAAAAAGGAATGGATGGGAAGCAGGCAGAGGCCGGAAAAAACTTGGATGACCTATTGGCGAAATACGATGCTTTTTACAAAGGAAGCTCAGATGAAAAAGTTCTCTATTTAACGTTTGATAATGGATATGAAAATGGGCATACGAAATCGATTCTAGACACACTTAAAACAGAAAAGGTACCGGCCGCTTTTTTTGTAACAGGTCATTACGTGGAAAGTGCACCGGATTTGATCAAGCGAATGGTGAAAGAAGGTCATATCGTCGGCAACCATTCATGGCATCATTACGATTTGACGTCAGTACCTAACAGTACAATGATCGAAGAATTAAAACTGGTCGAAAAAGAAGTAGCGAGGATGACAAAGCAAAAAAAGACAAAATACGTTCGGCCGCCGCGTGGGATATTTTCTGAAAATGTGTTGAAAACGACGCGAAAAGAAGGGTATACGCACGTCATGTGGTCAGTTGCTTATGTGGATTGGTATGCAGATCAGCCAAAAGGAAAAAAGTATGCATATGATGAAATCATGAAGCAAATTCATCCCGGGGCGGTTATACTGCTTCATAGCGTGTCTAAAGATAATGCAGAAGCCTTGTCTAATGTTATTCGTGATTTAAAGAAACAGGGATATACGTTTCGCTCACTTGATGATCTAGCCGGTGCACGATGACCGGCTTTTTTCGATTCTTTTGATTGCACTCCGTCTGTGATAAAGTAGCAAAGAGGTGAAAAACATGAATAATCAAACAGAAATGAAAATGGGACAAACGTTTCCCCTTACAATAAAACGTCTTGGTATTAACGGAGAAGGCGTCGGCTATTTTAAGCGAAAAGCTGTTTTCGTACCGGGAGCTTTGCCCGGCGAAGAAATTACGGCAGAAGCGACAAAAGTCATGCCGAAGTTTACAGAAGCACGTATTAAAAAGCTGCGTAAAAAATCAGCACATCGCGTCACGCCTCCTTGTCTGGTCTATGATCAGTGCGGCGGCTGTCAATTGCAGCATCTTGATTACAGCGCGCAGCTTGAGGAAAAGAAAGCGATTCTCATGCAGGCACTTGAGCGGTACACATCATTGAATATTGCCGATTTGAAAATAAACGATACGATCGGGATGAATGATCCATGGCGCTACCGCAATAAAGCTCAGTTTCAAACAGGTGTTCATAGCGGAAAAGTAATTGCAGGTTTATACAGTCCGAATTCGAATAAACTTGTCGATATTCCAAAATGTATGGTTCAACACAATGTTATTGATGAAACGATTCAAATGGCGAAACAGCTTATGAACGATTTATCGATTCCAGTCTATAGCGCAAAACAAAAACAAGGTGTAAAAACGATTGTTGTCCGGACTGGAATTGAAACAGGCGACGTGCAGATAGTGATGATCACAGGAGATAAAAAATTTCCGAAAGCTGTTCTTTTTGCTGAAAAATTAATGAAGCGTGCGTTGGCAGTGAAATCTGTTATACATAATGTGAATCTGGGGAATACACATCTTGTCTTCGGTGATGTCACAAAAACAATTGCGGGAAGTGATACGATTGCTGAAAAATTAGGTGAATTTGAATACGACTTATCAGCTCGTGCTTTTTTCCAGCTCAACCCAGTACAAACGGTCAAACTGTATGATGAAGTGAAAAAGGCAGCGAATGTTTCTAAGACGGATAAAATTGCAGATGCGTATTGCGGCTCGGGGACAATCGGACTTTGGATCGGACGAGAAGCTGCAGAAGTGCGAGGCATGGATACAATAGCCGAATCGATTGCAGACGCCCGCGTGAATGCGAAAAAATATGGAGTGAAGGCAACATATGAAACCGGTCCGGCCGAAAAATGGCTGCCGAAGTGGAAACAGCAAGGCTGGGTGCCGGATGTGTTAGTGACAGATCCGCCGCGAACAGGTCTTGATCGTAAACTTATTCAAACGATTAAAGATGTAAAGCCAAACACATTTATTTATGTCTCTTGTAACCCGTCTACACTAGCCAAAGATCTTGCGGAACTCGGCAGCGTATATAACATTGAATGCATTCAACCAGTTGACATGTTCCCACAGACGGCTCATGTGGAAGCGGTTGTAACATTGAAAAGAAAATAATGAAAACTATGATTAATTAATCTCATTTTCTTGTGGATATTGGGATTAAGGTCGCTAGCCAGGCAGTTTAGTTTAATTAAGAAAATGAACATAAAAAGAAACAGTTTAGAGAATAAAGGTGTGAATTTTCTGAGTTTTCCCCATAACTAACAGGTTTATCCACAGAATGTGTATGGAAGTATCCACAAACATGACGAGGAATGTCGTTTATAGAATAGTCATTGTGATTTTTATCCACATTATCCACAGGACTGGGAAGTTATTTGTGCACAGAAAAAATGAAGAATTGACATCGTTTTCAAATTGAAAAGAACTGTTTCATAAATCGCTGAAACAGTTCTTTACCGTCTATTGAAGGCAATAGGAGGATCTATTTATCCACGCTTCCTTTGTACAGATCATCGAGTGCTCCTCTAATGAGTGGGTAATTAAATTGAAAGCCAGATTGCAACAACTTTTCTGGCATTACTTTTTGGCCATCTAAAATCAAGGTACTCATTTCACCGAGTCCAGCTCTCAGTGCAGGTGCAGGGATGAATAACCAATGTGGGCGGCCAAGCACTTTTGCGAGTGTTTTACCGAGATCATTCATACAGACAGGGTTTGGAGCAGTCACATTAACGGGACCTTGCAAGGACTCGTATTCTCCAGCAAAACGAATAGCACGTACTACGTCATTCACATGAACCCATGACATCCATTGGCGGCCTGTGCCGATTTTTCCTCCCGCAAAGAGCTTATAAGGCATGGCCATTCTTGGTAGTGCACCGTCTTCTGTCCCTAAAATGATGCCGAATCTTGTTAAAACGGTACGTATACCAGCTTTGTCTGCTTGAATCGCTTCTTCTTCCCACAGATTAACGGTATGCGTTAAAAACCCTTGCCCTAAGGCATTGGATGTTTCTTTAAATGTTTCGGTATCGGAAATCGGATAAATGCCGATTGCGCTTGCGTTGATGAGGACGTCTGGTTTTTGTGGCAACGATGTCATAATGCGGATAATTTCTCTTGTCGATGTTATTCGGCTATCTAAAATGCGTTTTTTTCGTTTCTCTGTCCACCGGCCGCTGCTGAGTGATTCGCCAGCAAGATTAATAAATACGTCAATATCATGCAGTTCATGTTCAGGCTTAGCGTCATCTGACAACCATTTTACGTAATGAATGTGGTCTCTTTCTTTCTTATTGTCTGTGTTTCGCGTTAAAATATAAACATCGTATCCATTTTGAATGAGTTCTGCTGTCAATTCTTTGCCGATAAATCCCGTGCCGCCTGCAATAGCTGCTTTCATTATGAACCCTCCGTTTCTTATATTCTTATATTACCTGATTCATAAAGAAAACAAACAAAACGAATGTGCGAAAAGGGAGTCTATATGCCTAAAATCACCAAAATATCTGTTCAGCAAAAACGGACAGACCGCTATAATATAGAAGTTGATGGGGATTATGCGTTTAGTGTTGATGAAGCTGTATTAATGGAGTTTAATCTTCGAAAAGGAAGCGAATTAACGAAAGCAGAAGTTGAAGAAATTCAAATTCGTGATGTTGTTCGAAAAGGCCTGAATGCCGCCATTAATTATTTATCGATCCGCATGCGTTCTGAAAAAGAAGTACTCGATTATTTGAAGAGAAAAGAAGTGGAACTAGATGCGGCTGAAGAAATTTTAATGCGTCTTCGCTCAATGAGTTATCTCAATGATGAACAGTTTGCGACCGCTTTTGTTAAAACGCAAATTCAAACGACTGATAAAGGTCCTTATCTTATTCAGCGTGAATTAAAAGAGAAAGGGATCAATGAAGAAATAGCGTCAAATGCAATGGAACAGTTTACAGAAGAAGCACAAATTGAAAAAGCGGCGAAGCTTTATGAAAAACAGCTAAAAAAATATAAAAGAGACTCGGCTTTTTTGCAAAAGAAAAAGGCTGAAGAACAAGTGATAACGAAAGGGTATTCTAGTTCGGTTATGAAACAAGCAGCATTTGAGGCTCTGCCGGATGAGGAGCAGGAAATGGAAGCACTCATGCATCAGGCGGAAAAAGCCCACCGCCGCTATCGATCCTATAAGCCATCAGAGTACAGACAAAAAATGAAGATGGCTTTATACAGAAAAGGCTTTGATTTTTCGGCGATTGATCAGGCGATTGAAAATCTCCAAAAAGAATAAAGTGAAACTTCATTCAGTGGGGGTTAGGTTCACATGATGTGAATCATGCAGACGTTGTTACAGGACGTGACGTTCTTAGTCTGCCTTCCTCTTAGCCCCCGCTGAATAAACAGGAACTCAGGTAAAGGGCGCCGCGTCCTGCGGCAATACCTGAGTGACCAGGCTCTGCCTGGCCCGAACCAATCGGGCTTTTACGGACAGTTGATCCCCCGCTCATCCTTCTTTTCTTTTCAAAGTCTTGAAGCGGGGGTCTTACTGCTCGTTAATGCGGAATAAAATGTTCTCTGGATTTAGAAAGGAAGTTATTTAGATGGAAAATGAAAAACGATATAGCGAAATGGCAGAAGTTGAATTAAAACAAGAAATTGCGCGTTTAAGAGAAAAGGCACGAAAGGCAGAGCAACTAGGTATTGTGAATGAGTTCGCCGTTTATGAACGGCGTGTGACAATGGCGCAGGCATATTTATTGAATCCTGATGAATTTAAGCCAGGCAAACTGTATGAATTAAAAACGGATCCAGGTCAGTATTTTAAAGTGGAATATATGAATGGTGTCTTTGCGTGGGGGTACCGCATGAGTGGTGATGGAAAAGAAGAAGGCATCCCTATATCATTATTAAATAAATAAAAGGAGTGAATCACTATATGGAAGCAATATTTCGAAAATTAACAGAGCGGCTGCTTGATACAAACAGCCTTTTGTCTGCGGCCCGTGCCCGCACATGGGTCGAACTACTTTGGGAAGACTTTGAGACAACGTACGCGAAGGCGGGGTATGATTATCAAGGGAAGGAAGCGACCGAAAAAGTCGTCACGCAGTGGATCGACAATTACGGTCCTAAGCTTCATGAATTTATGGCGAACAATCCAAAATATAAGCACCTGCTGGATGATTCAAGCGACGTGACACATTAACTTTGATCGATTTGTGGAAACGTGAGCTTTTTACGAAGTTTTTCTTCACTGAAAATCCAGCCAGTGTAAGATCCGATAATATTATAGTCCAAGTCGAGCTGTACGATGGCAACGAACGGATAATAGCCGTTATTCCGATAGCGCAGATCGATAAATTTCACTTCATAACAGTCGTTATATTCGGCAACTTCCCACCGATAAACAGGTGAAAAGTGAAGAAATGCGCCGAGATTGACATCTTTTTTTGCGGCTTCAAATAAAACCGATTCGGGCACAGGAACCCGCTTATATTTGTCGAGAATGGTTACGGAACGACGATAGCCGCGGGCAACATAAAAGTGTTCAAGCGATTTAACAGCAATACGCCACTGGTTAAAGCGGATCGTTGGTGCAATAATAATTTCCTCTGCATCTGGAATAAGACGACGTACTGCATTCCGAACGGCATTCTGCATTTGAAAGCGTAAAATGTAATAACCGATTAAGATCGCATAAATGACGATAAACGTGTAGCCGGGATGAAGACCGAATGCCCATAAGAGCAAGCCGATTACATGCATCGTAAAAATGAATGGGTCAAATGTGTTAATAACTCCAAGCGCGACCCAACGCGGTGAAAATGGTCTAAGTGCCTGTGTTCCGTACGCATTGAAAATATCCACAAACACGTGTAAAAAGACGGCAATTTGTGACCAGAACCACAAGTGGGATAGGTTAACATTTGGAAAAACGAGAAATAATATACCAGTAATTAAAAGCGGCCAGAGCACCACAGCGGGAACAGAATGTGTCGCACCGCGGTGATTGCGAATGTAAACCGCATTATTACGAAGTTTTAAAATGGTATCTATGTCAGGTGCCTGTGATCCAATAACTGCTGCTGTCATGACTGCATACTTTGTGGCGGGATCAGCAGTGACGATCGGGTCAAGCGTGGCAATCCCACAGAGAGCAAAGCCCATGACGATATGAGTACCTGTATCCAAAAAGGCAGCCTCCTTTACTAAAGAAATGTATATACATGTTATTCCCGATTGTTAGTCTATTGTAACATGTCGAAAAGCGAGGGACATTCAATATGTCAGAAAACCGTGCAATACAAAAGATGAATATTACGAAATTTCAACAAGATCTCGTCGATTGGTATGAAGCCGAGAAACGAGATCTTCCATGGCGGCATGAACGGGACCCATATAAAATATGGGTATCTGAAATTATGCTGCAGCAAACTCGGGTTGATACAGTTATTCCATATTTTAACCGGTTTATGGAACAGTTTCCGACAATTAATGCACTTGCCGGAGCAGATGAAGAAGATGTCATGAAAGCATGGGAAGGTCTCGGTTATTATTCCCGAGTTCGCAATTTGCAGTCTGCGGTAAAAGAAGTAGCTGAGAGTTATGGTGGGATTGTGCCAGAGAAAAAAGAAGACTTTTTATCATTAAAAGGTGTTGGCCCGTATACAGGAGGAGCTGTTCTAAGCATTGCCTACGGACTTCCGGAGCCAGCAGTGGACGGCAATGTTATGCGTGTCATCTCAAGGCTGCTCACCATTTGGGATGATATTGCGAAACCATCAACACGTAAAATTTTTGAGCGTGCTGTTGAAGAGTTAATGTATAAAGAAAACCCATCTTCATTCAACCAAGCATTAATGGAACTCGGTGCGATTATTTGCACACCGACATCGCCGTCCTGTCTTCTTTGCCCAGTACAAAACCATTGCCAGGCATTTGAAGAAGGCGTGCAACGCGAACTCCCGGTTAAAACGAAAAAAAAATCAGATAAAAAAGTTCACATGGGGGCGGTCGTTTTGACGACAAACGACGGCCGTATACTAATCGAAAAACGACCGGAATCAGGACTTCTTGCTAATTTATGGCAATTTCCGAATGTGGAATTGCCAGTTGGAACAAATCCGCGACGTGTACTCGAATCATTTATAGAAACGGAATATGATGTGAATGTGAAAGTGAATACGGAGAAAGCGACAGAGATTACACATGTGTTTTCCCATTTAACGTGGAACATTGATGTGTATACAGGTATTATTGAAGGCGAAGTTGAAAAAAAACGGTCGAAGTTCGTTAAAGAAGAAGAAGTGGAATCATTTGCTTTTTCAGTGTCGCATCAAAAAATTTGGAAGTACGTGAAGGGATTGAAATGATGAAAACAGCACTAGTGACAGGATCTAGCCGTGGCGTTGGCAAAGCAATTGCGATTGCACTTGCCAAACAAGGCTATGATATTGTCGTCAATTATGCGCGAAGTAAAGCAGCGGCAGAAGAAACAGCGACAGAAATTGAAGCGCTGGGCCGTCGTGCCTTAGTCATTAAAGCAAATGTCGGCGATATCAAAAAAATCAAAGGAATGTTTGAAATAATCGAGCAGGAATTTGGCCGTTTAGACGTATTTATTAATAACGCAGCATCAGGCGTTCAACGACCAATTATGGAACTGGAAGAAAAACATTGGGATTGGACGATGGATATTAACAGCAAAGCGCTGTTATTT
The DNA here is from genome assembly GCF_001906925.1 of Domibacillus mangrovi. Taxonomy (GTDB): domain Bacteria; phylum Bacillota; class Bacilli; order Bacillales; family Domibacillaceae; genus Domibacillus; species Domibacillus mangrovi. Next base: position 10,289 of record NZ_MRWQ01000010.1, on the reverse strand, counting down.
TGTGCAAAAGAAGCTGCAAAGATGATGGAAAAAAGTGGTGGTGGCTCAATTGTCAGCATCAGCTCGCTTGGCGCAATCCGTTATTTGAAAAATTACACAGCAGTTGGGGTGTCAAAAGCAGCAGTCGAAGCGTTAACACGTTATTTATCGGTTGAACTTTCTAGGCAAAATATTGTCGTCAATGCTGTATCCGGTGGTGCCATTGATACGGAAGCGCTGAGGCATTTTCCGAACCGTGACGATATTTTAGAAGATGCGAAACAAAATACACCGGCGGGTCGAATTGTCGAAATGGATGATATTGTGCAGACGGTGCTGTTTTTAATCTCGCCAGGGGCATTTATGATTCGAGGCCAAACCATTATTATCGATGGAGGCCGCTCATTGCTTGTTTAAATTTTCAAGAATAATTTGTAGCCAATACGGTCAAGATAGTCAGCGTGGAGATAAAAAACCACGAGGATGAAATAACCGTAAAGGTGGGAACAACATGAACAATAACCGTAATAAAACAAAAGCCGGTACGAATATTAACCATGTGAAAAAACAAAATGCAGCATCAGCTCAAGGACAGCAGTATCAAACAGAATTTGCAGCAGAAACAAATGCGCAAGAATTAAGACAACAAAATGCAGCATCAGCTCAAGCACGGCGTAATCAAAATGCAGCGTCAAATGTAAATCAGCAATACGCTGCAGAATTCGCATCGGAAACAAACGCACAAGAAGTAAGACAACAAAATACAGCATCAGCTCAAGCACGACGTAATCAGAATGCAGCATCAAATGTAAATCAGCAATACGCTGCAGAATTTGCATCGGAAACAAATGCACAAGAAGTAAGACAACAAAATGCAGCATCAGCTCAAGGACAGCGTAATCAGAATACAGCGTCAAATGTAAATCAGCAATACGCTGCAGAATTTGCATCGGAAACGGATGTGCAGCAAGTGAAAAAACAAAATGCGCAATCCCAAGCACGTAAAAAAAATTCATCTTCTAATTAATAAAAGAATGTAAATGAAGCTCTGGCCAAATGGCCGGGGCTTCATTTGTTTTCATTTCTGCCGTAAATCGGTATAATAAGACATGAATGTTTCACCGTCCGTGCAAAAGGAAATAGAAAAAGCACGCGACGCTAGAAAGTAGGGGACAACGATGGCGATTCCTGCAGAAGGTGAATCAGTGCAGATTCACAGTTACAAACATAATGGCCACATTCATCGGGTGTGGGAAGAAACAGTTGTCGTAAAAGCAACTGAAAATATTGTGATTGGCGGAAATGACCGGACGATTGTAACAGAATCAGATGGACGAACATGGGTCACACGGGAGCCGGCGATCTGTTATTTTCACACACGTAAATGGTTTAATGTAATCGGAATGCTCCGTGCAGACGGTATTCATTACTATTGCAACATTAGTTCACCGTTCGTGTTTGACCAAGGTGCGCTCAAGTATATTGATTACGACCTTGACGTAAAGGTTTTCCCGGATATGACCTACATTTTACTTGATGAAGACGAGTACAGACAGCACAGCCGTGAAATGAATTATCCGGAAGTGATTGATAAAATTTTACGACGTAATATGGATCACTTGCTGACCTTAATTGAACAACAGAAAGGTCCATTTACGCCTGGTTTTATTGACCGATGGTACGGAAAGTATTCACAATTGTGCCGCTGAATGCCTGTTGAGGATTCAACAGGTTTTTTCGTTGTTTAGAAAAGGAGGCAGTTAGATGGGGGTTATTAAAAGATATATGCAATTTGTCAAACCATACAAATGGCCAATTGCTGGTACATTATTAATTGGTATTGTTAAATTTGGCATTCCACTTTTGCTTCCGATCATCATCAAATATGTCATTGATGACATTATCGGCAACGGGGCAATGACGATAGTGGAGAAAAAAAATCAGCTATACTGGCTGATCGGCATGATGCTCGTTTTATTTGTCATTGTCCGTTATCCGGTTGAGTATTACCGTCAGTATTTTGCCCAGTGGACAGGCAGTAAAATTTTATATGACATTCGTGACCGGCTATTTGCGCATATTCAGCAGCTTAGTTTTAAATATTATGCAAATACAAGAGCTGGCGAAGTTATTTCCCGTATCATTAATGATGTGGAGCAGACAAAAAACTTTGTCATTACCGGGCTGATGAACGTCTGGCTTGACGGTGCGACAATTGTGATAGCAGCAGCTATTATGATGACAATGGACGTAAAATTGACACTTGTTGCACTGATTGTCTTTCCATTTTATGCATTGTCCGTTAAATACTTTTTCGGAAACTTGCGCCATTTAACGCGTGTCCGCTCACAGGCACTCGCAGAAGTGCAAAGTCATTTGCATGAGCGCGTGCAAGGAATGTCAGTCATTAAAAGCTTCGCCATTGAACCAGTTGAGCAGGAGCGTTTCCAAAAACATAATCAAAACTTTTTGCAAAAAGCACTTAATCAGACGGCCTGGAATGCGAAGGCTTTTGCAGTCGTCAACACGATTACTGATATTGCACCGCTCCTTGTCATTGGGTATGCGGGTGTGCAAGTTATTGAAGGAAATTTAACAGTCGGTACAATGGCAGCTTTTATTGCGTATATTGACCGTCTTTATAATCCGCTTCGCCGCCTTGTCAATTCATCGACAACACTCACACAAGCCATTGCATCAATGGACCGCATGTTTGAATTGCTTGATGAAAAATATGATGTGACCGATAAAAAAGATGCGATTGAATGCCATAATGTGGACGGGGACCTTGTTTTTGACCATGTTGAATTTCAATATGACGAAGAAAATGCTCCTGTTTTACGTGATGTTCATTTACATGTGAAGGCTGGGGAGACCGTGGCACTTGTTGGGATGAGCGGTGGCGGAAAATCATCGTTGGTTAGCCTTATTCCCCGTTTTTACGATGTAACAGGCGGCCGTATTTTACTTGATGGGACGGATATTCGTGACTTTGAAGTACGATCGCTGCGAGATAAAATCGGGATGGTTTTACAGGACAATATATTGTTCAGTGAGTCGGTGCGGGAAAATATTTTACTTGGCCGGCCGGATGCGACGAAAGAAGATGTTGTTGCTGCCGCAAAAGCGGCCAATGCGCATGATTTTATTATGGCACTTCCAGAAGGATATGAAACAAAAGTGGGTGAGCGGGGTGTGAAGCTGTCCGGCGGTCAAAAGCAGCGTGTGGCCATTGCACGTGTATTTTTGAAAAATCCACCATTGCTTATTTTAGATGAAGCTACATCGGCGCTTGATTTAGAAAGTGAACATTTAATTCAAGAGGCCATTGAAAAACTGGCCAAAACACGGACGACATTCATCGTTGCGCACCGTTTGTCAACGATCACGCATGCAGATCGAATTATTTTAATTGAACATGGTGAAGTGATCGAAGACGGTACACATGTAGAATTAATGAAGAAACAGGGTGGCTACTGGAAACTGTTTCAGGTGCAGCAATTGGATCATTAGAAAGCCATGCCGGCAACCGGCATGGCTTTTGATCACTCTTCTTCATACTCAGGTACTTCATCATCTTTGTGATATTTATAAAAGCTCGTCATTAAATGATCGAGATGCTCCAGTTTTTCGCCGTATTCGAGAATAGATGAAACGATATGAAGCAGACGAATCGACGACGCTATTTCTTCTTCATTCCTTTTATAAATCTTATCCGCAAATAGATACATAAATTCATCGCGGCTCATGAACGGTTCAAATAAATTTTCTGACGTTTCTGTCTTTTTTGCTTTACCGATAAAACGAAGCAGCAAATGCTCATGATAGCTGATCAGACAGTCAAGATGATCCTGTAAGGTCCGCTGCAGGTTAGGATTTAAATGGTGCAGTTCATTTTCAGATTGATTAAGTCTTTGTAAAATATCCAAGCTTCGGCGAGTCGTTAAAATCAATTTTCTATACAAAACGATTTTTCTTTTTTTTGCCCGGAGGTCTTTTTTGAAAGGCGTACGATCTTCTTTATACAATAAAAACATTTGGTCAATTTTCAGGATCTTTTCACGCTGTTTGATCATGTCTTTTTTCAACAAAGGAGATTCAGAAGCATTACGTGACGTAAGACGAATCCACATTAAAATATCTTCTGTTACTTGATTAATTGAAAAAAACAATTTTGTTTCATATTTCGGTGGCAAAAAGACGAGGTTGACGAGAAATGATGATGCAACACCGATCGAAATATTAAACAGACGAATCAATGAAAACTGCACAAACTGGTCATTTTGTACTTCCATAATGGCGATGATCGTTACAAGAGCAAGGCCGACAGATTTTTCAAGATTAAATTTCAGCAGAAGAATAATTGCAATAATCGATGCCAGGCCAACAATAATAATATGATTACCGAACAATAAAACGAATAAAATCGCAATGCCAGCACCTATAATATTCGCTTGAATTTGTTCAATAACGGTTAAATAGGAGCGGTAAATATTTGGCTGGATAGCAAAGACAGCCGCAATCCCAGCGAAAACTGGTGAAGGCAATTCAAGAAACTCTGCTATGTAAAGCGCTAAAACAATGGCAATTCCCGTTTTGAAAATGCGGGCACCAAGCTTCATTTTATAAAAAGCTTCCTTTCTGATAATACTGTATTTACGTCTGTTTACTACGCTTGCCGGCAAATCAAACAAACTGTACTATACAACGGATAGGGTGGGAAATCAAGCGAAAGAACAAATAAAAAGACAGGCGCCCGTTTTAATGGACGCCTGTCCGTTTATTTTTAGTTTGTTAAGGCAATGAAAGCTTCTTCCGCTATTTGAATCGTTTTGCGAATGTCCTCTTCTGTATGTGCAGTTGTTAAAAACCAGGCTTCATATTTAGATGGAGCTAAATTAACACCACGGCGTAGCATTTCTTTAAAGAAGTGAGCGAACTGTTCACCGTCTGTCGCTTCTGCCTGATCATAGTTTTCCACTTTTTGATCAGTGAAATAAATGGTGAGAGCACCTTTTAGACGGTTGATCGTCACTGTCACGCCAGCTTTTTTTGCGGCATTCATTAATCCATCTTCTAAAATCGCTCCGAGCCGATCAAGTTCATCGTATACGCCGTCCTGCTCGATAATTTCCAAACAGGCAATGCCAGCAAGCATTGATGCAGGGTTACCGGCCATCGTTCCGGCTTGATACGCTGGTCCGAGCGGCGCGACACTTTCCATAATATCTGCTCGGCCGCCATATGCACCAATTGGTAATCCACCGCCAATAATTTTGCCGAGAGCTGTTAAATCAGGTGTAATGCCAAGCAGGTCTTGTGCACCTCCGTACATAAAACGGAACGCTGAAATGACTTCATCAAAAATGAGAAGAGCGCCTGCTTCGTGCGTCAGCCTTTTCACTTCTTCTAAAAAACCTTTATTCGGTTGGACAATGCCGAAGTTACCAACAATGGGCTCAATCATCACAGCTGCTACATTGTCGCCCCATTTTTCAAGCGCTTCTTTTAATGGTTCTGTTTTATTAAAGGGTACGGTAATGACTTCCTGGGCGATGCTTTTAGGTACACCGGCAGAATCAGGTGTGCCAAGAGTCGATGGCCCGCTGCCGGCTGCCACAAGGACAAGGTCAGAATGTCCATGATAACAGCCAGCAAATTTAATAATTTTATCGCGCCCCGTATACGCCCTTGCTACACGGATTGTTGTCATGACCGCTTCTGTGCCGCTGTTGACAAAGCGAACTTTGTCGAGGGCCGGCATCGCACGCTTCAGTTTTTTGGCAAATGTCACTTCATGCTGTGTCGGCGTTCCGAATAAAACGCCAGTTTGCGCGGCTTGTGTAATTGCTTCCGTAATGTGAGGATGCGCATGGCCAGTAATAATCGGTCCATATGCGGCAAGATAGTCGATATATTTATTGCCATCTACATCATAAAAATACGCACCGTCTCCGCGATCCATCGCCACCGGTGCGCCGCCGCCGACTGCCTTGTACGATCGTGACGGACTGTTTACTCCGCCGACAATATGTTTAAGTGCTTCTTCATGTAAAACATCCGACTTAGAAAAATTCATTCTATTATAAAGCCTCCTGATTAAATCGTCTTTTTCTATTGTAATCCTCATTAAAAAAGGAATCAATCATGATCCAAGATTAAAGGAGCGGCGTTGTGTGAACATGAAGTTGCCATTTTTCAGCAGATTCGCTACTCTTAAAAGAAAAAGGGGAGATTTATCATGGCGGAATTAACAGGACAGCCGGCACCGATATTTACGTTGCCGGATCAGAATGGAGATATGGTAAATATCGCAGATTTTAAAGGGAAAAATGTCTTGCTTTATTTTTATCCGAAAGATATGACACCGGGATGTACGACCGAAGCATGTGATTTCCGTGATCAATACAGTGAATTCTCAACATTAGAAACGGTAATTCTAGGCATTAGTCCAGATCCTGCAGCACGCCATCAAAAGTTTATTGAAAAACATAGACTTCCATTTACACTGCTTGCGGACGAAGATCAGGTAGCAGCAGCATTGTATGGTGTATGGACACTGAAGAAAAACTTTGGGAAAGAATATATGGGCATTGAGCGATCAACATTTTTAATTAATAAAGAAGGTATCGTTGCAAAAGAGTGGCGAAAAGTACGTGTAAAAGGACATGTGGAAAAAACGTTACAGGCTGTGAAAGAACTAAATGAATGAAGGAACGTTAAATCGTTTTCACACTTAATCTTAAAAAAACATAAGTATTCAATTAATATCAGCATTTTCTATTATTTATTATTTTTACTAATCATTTTCAAAGGAGGTGAATCCTGGTTATATTTCGAACATATCATGTTCTACGAAGATATGTGATGATTTTTCATATTGTAACTTAACCAGGATAAACGGGTGAACATTGTCTTTACATTTCGTCCGCCACGGACCATTCAAGCGGATATTCAAAGGAAATTTTCAGAGGAATCTTTTTCATTCTATAAAAATATAAAGGAAGCGAATGATGTGTTGCAAGATGCTGAAATAATTGTCACATTCGGCACCGATTTGACGGAAGACATAATCGGGCAGTGCCGGTCGTTAAAGTGGATTATGGTCGCATCTGCGGGTATTGAGGACATGCCACTTGGAGCAATTGAAGATCGAGATATCTTTGTGACAACTTCACGTGGTATCCATAAAATACCGATGGCGGAATTCACCCTCGGTTTGATGCTAAATCACGTTAAACGTTTTCCGGAACTCAGTGTGTTGGAAAAATCAGAGACGTGGAATAAAGAGTTGCCATTACAGGAACTGGCGGGAAAAGAAGTGGCTATTCTTGGTACGGGGGCAATTGGTCAAGAAATTGCCCGTTTATGCAAAGCATTTCGGATGACAACAGCAGGCGTCAATCGAAGCGGGCGTTCTGTTGATGAATTTGATCGTATTTTTCAAATGAGCGAATTAGAGGAAGCCGTGAAGGAAGCGGACTTTGTCATTGGGGTTTTGCCGAGTACGCCTGAGACAGTTGGTGTGTTGCATCGGGAGCATTTTGAAGCGATGAAGCAGACAGCGGCATTTATTAGTATTGGCCGGGGCGATGTCGTATCAGAGCATATACTGTTGTCAGCTATTAATGATGAGGAAATTGCACATGCGTATCTTGATGTGTTTGCGCTTGAACCGCTACCAGAAGGCCATCCGTTTTGGCGTCATGGAAACATGACGGTTACACCACACATATCAAGCATTACGAAAGCATATATTCCACGGGCAATGGCGATTTTTGAACATAACTTAATCTGTTTCAAAGAGGGGGGAGATTATCAAAATATTCTTGATATCAGGAAAGGGTATTAATTGAGAGTCGACGCTCAGCTGGTTATTCTTTTTCATTGACAAACATGGGTTTCTGTTAGTACACTGTTTATAAGGATTATAAAGTAACATTCCTTATCAGGAAGAAAAGAGGTGCATGTTGATGTCACACACACATGTCCATGAATCACATGAGCAGTTGAAAGACGCACTTGACACGCTGAAGCAGACGGGTGTTCGTATTACACCGCAGCGTCATGCAATTCTTGAATTTCTAGTCGATTCAATGACACATCCAACGGCTGACGATATTTATAAAGCACTTGAAGGAACGTTTCCTAACATGAGTGTTGCGACTGTATACAATAATTTGCGCGTATTCCGAGAAATAGGTCTTGTGAGAGAATTGACGTACGGGGATACATCAAGCCGGTTTGATTTCATTACGACTGAACATTATCATGTCATTTGCGAATCATGCAACAAAATTGTGGATTTTCACTATCCGGGTTTGGATGAAGTTGAACAGTTCGCATCTCATGTTACGGGCTTTGAAATTAGTCATCACCGAATGGAGATTTACGGAAGATGCCCAGACTGCAGCAATAAAGATTTGCATTAAAAAACCTCCAATCCCAAATCGGGATGGAGGTTTTTCATGCATTTGGGTGGTCTAAATTTTTTTTCTGGTTGTAATTTTCGTCAAACTCTTTCCCTTCAAGTGTTTGATCGAGTGTCAAAGGTTCGTTGCAGTACATGCAAATATCGACGCGGCCGAGCACTTTTGTCGGCTTTCCGCAAGTAGGGCACACAACTTGCACCGCTCTCGTTGATAGCATGCCAATCCAAAAATACACAACAGTGCTTAAAATAATACAGAGAAGACCAAGCAACATAAAAATAGACATTACGAGAAAATTTTCACGGAAGAAAATTCCCCCGTACATGACAACGAATCCGATGAAAACAAGACTCAACGCAAATGTGCGTATTTTATTAATTTTACTTGAATACTTTTTTGCCATCGTTTCAACCTCCTATTCATCACTATATCATATTTCCCTTATATTTTACGGCAGGTATTCGACAATATTTGTCGAAGCTTAACTGAACGAACGTTTAAATTGTCTGGAGGAATATATTGTGGAAGATCTTCTTCGCCCGTTGTATCAAGAAAGAACAAGTCAACAAAATACACTCGGTGTTTTAGTTGCTGAGAGAATTGAACAAAATAATGCATTCACTGAAAATTTTGATTCCATTCTTCTGATTATCGTGCATGAAGCAGAGGAGGCTGTATTTACAAAACATTATGTCGACTGCAATGAAAAAACGGCGTCCATGTACATTGTAACAGAAAATCAATTAAAAGAATGGCTTCTTTTAGGCACAAATCGTAAAGTGATTGAATGGCTGTATCATGGCCGTATATTGTTTGATCGAAATGAATACGTTCATGAATTAAAAATTGAAATGCGTGAGTTCCCTTTTTATGGACGGAAAATTAAGATGACGATTGAGTTTGCTAAGCTGATTAAACGCTATACAGATGGGAAAGCTTTCTTTAAGGACGGACATTATCTTGACGCATATAATCATGTTATGCATTCGCTACATCATCTCGCCAGATTATCAATTATCGAAAATGGCTATTATCCAGAGTTGACTGTATGGAATCAAGTTCATCATATTGAGCCGGAGATTTATAAGTTATATGAAGAGTTACTGACAAGCGACGAAGATTTGAAGAAAAGACTAGAGCTTCTTTTTTTAGCGAGCGAGTTTTTAATTCATTCACGTACAGAAAAAGGAGCCGATCATTTACTATTTCTTATGAAGGAAAAAGAATGGTGGAGCATTAATGAACTTTTAAATCATAGAGAAGTTATGCATTATTCTGTTGATCTGGTTACACTAATGGAGTATCTAATTGAGCGGCAGCTTGTGCGGGTTGTATCCGTTCAAACAAAAGGACAAGGGGTTTTCCACCGGTATTATCAGCTTCATAAAGAAAGTTAATTTTTTTTGAAATAAAGTATTGACCAAGGTTATTTCAAGTGTTATATTAATAAGCGTCGCTGTTAGCAGTATAACAAACAGACGAGAAAATAAATTTGAAATAAACCTTGACCAATTTGATTCAGATTGGTATAATGTGAAAGTCGTTGTTTTGATTTTTCAAACAAGGGCACTAGGACATAATTGAACATTGAAAACTGAACAAAATCAATAAAAACGTCAACGTTTTAGTTTTAAATTTTATCTGGCAGATGCTTGTCATCTGCAGATAAACAAATGAGCAAGTCAAACACTTTTTGGAGAGTTTGATCCTGGCTCAGGACGAACGCTGGCGGCGTGCCTAATACATGCAAGTCGAGCGAATCTAAAGGAGCTTGCTCCTTTAGATTAGCGGCGGACGGGTGAGTCACACGTGGGCAACCTGCCCTGCAGATTGGGATAACTCCGGGAAACCGTGGCTAATACCGAATAATATCGAAGA
>NZ_MRWQ01000001.1 GCF_001906925.1 Domibacillus mangrovi | reverse complement strand
GACCCACTCGGCTATAAAGTTTCTTACACGTATAATAACTTTAGCCAGCCGCTAACCGTTACCGATGTGGATGGCACAATGACATACCAATACAATGCGTATGGAGATGTGATTAAGGAAATTAATCCGCTGAATGAAGAAACAACATATACGTACTATGAACCATATGGAAATGTAAAAACAATGACGCCTCCAGGCGGAGTGGCAGAAACCTATGAATATGATGCGATGCAAAACTACGCCAACAAGTTTTCCGATGCGCTTGGACGGAAAACATCGATTATCAATGACAAATACGGAAACGCAAAAGAAGTAACCGATCCAAAAGGAAATAAAGTTACGTTCGATTACGACGAGCAGGAACGACTGAAATCGGCAGTCGATGAAAAAGGGAATAAAACTTCGTATGTATATGATGATAACGGGAATTTAAAAACTATTACCAATCCGCGCGGCTATACGACAACAATGGACTATAACAATCAAAACCAGTTTATGTCAAGGGAAGAGCCACTTGGACAGAAGACTATCTATGGATACGATGCGCTCGGCAATATGACAACCGAGACAAAGCCGGATGGTGCGATTGTCAAAACCGACTATGATGCCAACAGCCAACCAACGGATATCCGTATTAATGGGTATTTAAAATGGCATTACGAGTATGATAAAAATGGAAACACTACCGTAATCCAAAACGGAGAAGACCAGAAGATTACGAGCCTTACGTATGACAAGGCTGATAAGCTGAAAACCGTTACAAAAGAGCAGCAGGCCATTGAATATGGCTATTCAGTCACTGAAACACTAACAGATATTAAAGGGATGTCGGGAGCTGCTTTCTTTACCCAGCGTCTTGCCTTTGATCCAGCGGACCGGTTGAAAAATGTGTACCGGAATGGTGCCGTTCAAGGAGCCTATGACTATTACCCAACCGGGGAGCCAAAACAGCGAAGATATGTAAACGGAATCTGGACCGATTATACGTACGATAATGCGCAGCAGATGAAAACGCTGAAAGTGACCAAAGGAACGACCGTTCTTTTAGACGAATCACTGGGTTACGACTTAAACGGAAATATAAATGCGGTTACTTCTTCTTCCGGCAACAAGGCGTTTACGTATGACAAAACTAATCAGCTGGAAACACAATCCATTGATTCTGCCCAGCTGTCTGAATCCTATGTCTATGACGCCGTCGGCAACCGGGAAAGCAAAACGACTGTCAAAAATGGGGTCACTACGACCACGGCTTATACCTATGATGCCAACAATCAGTTAAAAACGGTGGGTGGTGGACAGGCCTATACGTATGACAGCAATGGCAACCGGACCAAGGACAGCCAGTACACGTATGTGTATAATAAATTTGACCAGCTCACGGATATTAAAACAAATGCGGGCGTAACTGTCGCCACATTTAAATATGATGATGAGGGGCGCCGAGTCAGCAAGACCGCTGGCGGCCAGACGACAAACTATCATTATGGCCAAGGTATCAATGTCCTATTTGAAACAGATACAGCCGGCAATATTACAGCCGAATATCTGTATGATCCGGATGGCTTCCCGCTGGTGATGACCAAGGGCGGGCAAAACTATTACTACACGTATAATGTGCTAAAAGAAATTACCGGCTTAACGAATGCATCGGGTACTGTGGTTGCGTCTTATACGTACGATGCGTGGGGCAATATTTTGTCGCAAAGCGGTACAATGGCAGTCGAAAATAAGATCCGCTACAAAGGATACCGGTATGATGACGAAACAAAACTATATTACCTAATTGCGCGCTACTACCAGCCGACAGAGGGCGTCTTTCTTTCTCCTGATCCAGAAGGCGGCGATACGAACGACCCAAAAACACAGAATGGTTATGCATATGCTAGCAGTAACCCGGTTATGATGTCTGATCCAGATGGCAACGTCGCTTGGTTAGTGGTTAATGCTGGATTTGCGGCGTATAGTGGTTATAAAGCTTATAAGAGTGGGAAAGGCTGGCAAGGCGTTGCTGGAGCAGCAGCAATGGGCGCTATCGGTGGAGGCAAATTCAAAGTTGCTAAAGCGGGTATAAAAAGCATAAAGAAAAAACCATTTCAAGTACACCACTTTGCCACTAATAAAAGTAAGAGGTATACAAAACAGTTTCAAAAAATAGCTAATAAATACGATTTAGATTTGGATGCTGGTTGGAATAAAAAGCGAATGAGACACCAAGGAAGACATCCTAACGCTTACCACGATTATATGCTAAGAAATATGAAGAAGTTAGATAGGTATGCCAAAGGAAATAAAAAAGATTTTCAAAGAGGTTATCGAAGCTTACGTAAAAATGTGCAAAAAAATCCCGCCATGTTATACTCTAATTATTGGAAAAAAGGAAGGTAGAGAAGATGGACTTAATCTATGATTACTTAGATGATATTCAATACGATATTTTGTCTTTAGATAGTAAAGCACTAGAGAAAAAATACTTTGAAATTTGCAAGGACACAGCTAATAAGGATATAGCAAAAGAAATCCAACAAGTAGATTTAAATAATTATATTGCTTCCTTGACAGAAAAATTCCAACAGACTTTGCAGCATTCCCACAATCAAAATATAAAAGCTATTTATTTTGAATATGATATTGATAACAATTGGGAAGGAACTTTTTTTCTGTGTTCAGAATATAACTCTTTAAGCGAAGAAGATGATGATTGGGCCTCTGATTGGATTGAAGTTATCGATGGATCTTCTCTGCCTGAATTTAGTCAAATTTACGATCAATATGGTGGATTTGAAGAAGATGATGAAGCAGGTGTAACTATTTATTTAATTGTACGAACTATCTTAGCTTTTATGGCTTCTGTCCAACTTTTTAATACTGATGTACCAGTATGTATAGCTTATCATGACCAAGATCCCATTATACGTATAAAAGAAGATTAATATTTAAAATAAGTATACAGAAGGTATTAACGAAAGTAGAATTTCTTTTGCAAAGATTGGTATTAAGTGGATAGATAAATAAATATTTAATAGAAGTAGGAAAAGGAGCAGATTACTATATTCTGCTCCTTTTATTGGGTTCTGGTGCAAATAATTGGGGAAGGTATAAAGAGACGAAAAGTTTCCTAGTGGAATCTGGTCTTAAGCAACAATTCCAAATAGTTGATGGATGAACCTTCACTTGATTTTGGACAGACTTATCCCGTAAAACAAATTGCCCTTTTTTTACCATATGCATCGCATCTATTCCAAAAATAATGGACGTTGCTGTGCGAAAAGATTTCAATTTATAAAACTTCAAAAGCAAAGAATATTGCGAAAAAATTCAAATATGATAGTAAAGCTTATGAACATGCAAGTACAAATAGATATGTACCACGTCATATCATCGCAAATACTATTGTATATGGTAAAAAAGAAAAAGATGGTGCTAAAGGATATAACAAATATACAACTACCATCTATAAAAATAATGTACCACGTAATTTTAAGGTTGTTTATAATCCTAAAACAAAAAAAGTAAGACATTACCATTACAGTGACAAAAAGAAGAAAAAGAAATGAAAGGACCAATTAGGATGATTTCATTAATTGAAGATGAATTTTGGAAAATAGAAATAGAGAATCAGAATAAAAGATTTCGTTTTAAAATTAATCACGGCGATAGTATTGAAATATATACTGCTTATATGGAATTTGACTTAGAAATCCTTCTTATTGCTCAAAGAACATTGCAGGATTTAGTTAAAGAGAGTGAGAATGGCAAAAGAAAAAGTAAATACGATTCCCTTGAACTCTTAGAAGACCTAAAAGGTCAATTCCTTGTGACAATCGATTTGAAAGAATACCATAACTTTGATTTCAAATTTATCAACTACTCTTCAGAATTTCAACTAGATTTAAATGGACATGCTAATGAGATATTTCAACTGCATAAGGCAATTAATTTACTTGTTCAAAAAATGTCATAACCTATAGTAAAATTAATTTTAGGATAACCCGCTCTAATAATAACTGTTTGAGCGGGTTATTTGTTTTTTAGTGTTTTCTCTGAATTCGCATTGTTATACAAGTTAATGAAGGAATCCCACCTTATCAGCAAAACCGACGGCCGCACGACGACATATTATCACTACGCAAGGGATCAATGTCCTATTTGAAACATCAGGCTCTTTTCCCGTCATTAAATGCTCTAAAATAGCATATTTGCAAACAGGCTATAAATCCATATATCAAGGTTTGAGTGGAGTTTACATAGGGAATTGGCCTTTATTTTTCCTTATGATTTAGGATGTAACAGACCATGACACCATGTAAAGGAGCGTGACCATGAATCTAAAATATGATTGGGAGCAGGCAGAACGGTACTTTATCGGATCGGGAGAAGAAAGTGGTCTTACCTTAAAGGATACCAGCGAGCAGTTTAATATCCCTTATCAGACTGTACGAAGATATGCAGCCGCGCATAAATGGCATAGCAGACGATATAGAGCATGGATAAAGAAAAAGCACGGAATGGAGTTTGAGGATCATTTAAAGGCTTTGCATGATGAAGTAATGAACGGCGGTTAAATGCTACAAAGGCGACATTTCCCACACCCTAAAAAGGGATTGAATTAAAACGCTACAAATGATGGTAAATGGTGGTCAAAACGACGAAAATCTTAATGCTACAAACCCTAGTAAAACCTAGTATTTTTACAATGTAAACCGTAAGCATTCGTAAGGTTTTCAAATGCTACAAAGGTTAGCAAATGTTAAGGTTTTTCTTATACTGTAAAATGACAGTGAACCTGAATTTTAAAAACAAACTCAAACTTAAATATTGCTGTAACGTTAAAACTTAACGTTACAAACCGCTTACCAGTGCGGGTTGAAAGCATGTTGAAACGTTACAAAGAGTTCCTTTTGAATGGTAACACTCAATGGTAACGTTACTATTGGAATGCTCCTTTTATTCGGAACGTTCCCAATAGAGCACTCTGTAAAATACTATAAAACAGTGCATATAAAATAAGAAAAAGGATGCAACGTTTGTGTGCAACGCGTTGCAACTTTAATGCAACCTTTTGTTGTGCTTATCGTTGTATAAAAGCTGATGAAACGCTTGTTTTTAGCGGGATGGAGTGTGAGAAAAAGCAACTGCCACCGTACTTTCACCATACCAAAATAGGGGATTGTGTAAGGAATTGGTGAGGGAAAAGTTGTAACAATTATTCAACAATCACACAACAAAAAAACATTATTTTTTCCGAAACGAACACGGTAAAGGGGTGCAACGGATGCAACGCGATCCAGAGACTGGCCGTTTCCTGCCGGGCAATCAAATAGGGGTGGGAAATAGCGGCAATAGACGGCCAAAATGGGGCAATAAGAATGCGGTGAAACATGGATTTTACGAGACTTTCATTGCTCCCAGAATGCAGCCGGATGGGAGCCTGCATCTTTATAAAAAGGGTGCGGGTATTGTGGCCATACAGCCGGAAGGATTCAGACAAGAAGAGGATGGCAGTATAAGTATCCGTGATGATGTAGCGGCTGTGCTGGATGGAATGGGCTTTATACTAGAGCAAAGAACCTAACTCTTCACGCACGTATAGTGACAAATGTGACACCCTAAAAAGAGAAGGGCCAACAAAACAAAAAACAGGACTATCATTTTGGCATTTTCGGCAGTCCTAAAAAAGAATTATTGGAATAATTGGAGTCCATAAAAAAAGTCGGCTCTTTCGGCTGCCTTAAAAAGGGGCGTACCAAAAAGTACAGGCTTTCAGTGTCGGGTATGCTGTCTTTTTTTCAGAAGGTAGAACCGCTTCCAAATAACTCATTGATAGGAGTGATTGCCAATGTACCATGATTTGTTCACGGATGAACTGGAACGGCTTAAACAGAGCAAACAGGCTACTCAGTGGGTTTTAAAAGCGGGTGGCATACAAATAGGCTTTGAAGCAACAATAAAGGATGTACATGGTTTACCGCGCAGATCAGTCCGCTTCTCGAAAATTAAAAACGTGTATGTATCGTTCGATGACGAATGTGAATTACAAATGCAGAATGAGCATATTATGCATATCGTGAATGAATCCGGTGAAATTGTTGCACGGTTTGGCGAAAAGCCAGCTCCTAAAGTGAATGTGCAATCATGAGCGCCTTTTATTGCTCCTGGAACGACAATGCTTTTACAGAAAAGCCCGGGATATGCGCCAGGAGCCGCTTCTCGAAAAGGAATATGAATGGCTTCAACAGGCATTGAATCAACTGATAGGCGATGAAAAAGCAATCATTAAGCGACGTTACTTAACTGATGATGTTTATGATTATATGGTTTGGCCAGAATTGAAATGGAGTGAACGGACATATCAACGCAAAAAGCAAAAGGCTCTTTGCAGATTGGCGATCATGATACAAAGCGAGAGTAACATTATTGAAAGCACTGGTGGCATTGTCGCCTGGTTTGGGCAGTAACCAAATATAAGAGTGTAAGAAGGAGCGGATCAGCCGCTTCTTTTTTGTTTGAATAATTTGATAGTAGAACTATGTGACACAGCTAAAGTCAGATATAATGAAAATACTAAGCAGTTATGTGGTGGTGATCTGTGACGACAAGGTCAAGATCAGAGAGCTACCGCTGCACGGTGAATATAAGGTCGTCATGCATCAGGGTAAGGTGAAGAGGATGAGGCGGCAGGAAGGGGAGGAGTTTTAAATGTATATACTAGAAACAAATCGCCAAGGGATATTTCATGGATAGTATTAAGATTGAAATTCCGGTTACAGTCGAAAATGATTATTATGGATTTAATTTTATGTCTTATTTATTTACAAGTACGGAAGGTTTTGCCGATAAAAATATAGAATTAAATTTTAAATCGACAAGATGGTTTGAAGCAAATCTAGCTTCAGTTTTAGGAGCATGGATTGAATCAAAAGTCTACGATGGCTGTACTATTATAATGAGTGATATTAACGTTTCGATTGAAAAGGTTTTTAAGAAAAACGGTTTTTACGAAACATATAACCTAGGTGCTATAAATGACACCTTTGATTCAACAATCAAATACCATGTTTTCTCAGTGTCAGAGGTAGATGAGTTTTCAAACTATGTGACAGATAACGTTATCCCTAAAATTAGATTAGATCTATCCAATTCTGTTGAAAAGAGCTTTAAATTAAGTTTAAATGAAGTTTTTCTGAATGTGAATCTTCATGCTAGAAGTGACAAAGTTTATACCTGCGGACAGTATTATCATAAAAATAATAAAGTAGCTTTTACAATATCAGACCTAGGAAATACTATTGGATTAAATGTACGTAATAAATATCCACATATAGAATTCTTAGATCATGAGGCAATTGACTGGGCTACTCATTATGGTCACACTACAAAAGACATAACTGAGGCTGGAGGTATTGGACTTCATATAATTGATGAGTTTTTAACAAGTAATAATGGGATTTTTCAAATAATATCAGGAAATGGTTTTTGGGAAAACAATGAAGGGAACATAAATACACGGTTGCTGGAATATTATTTTCCTGGAACAGTAGTGAATATTATCTCAAAACTAGAGCAAACTTTTAGCTTAAATAGTGAAATATTTTTTTAATCCAAGGAGGGTTAAATATGGAGCGTGTCTTTGTTAAGGATATTATAAATTCAAAAATTGCAGTTTCTCCAGAGAAAGGGGAGTTATTATATCGTTATTTAGAAAATGCTATTCATAAAAGAAAAAAAACTACTTTAAGCTTTTTGGATGTAAATGATACAACAACCGCGTTTTTAAATAAAGCTATAGGAAATCTTTACAATCATTTTTCATCGGATGTGCTTAATCAAACTCTTACAATCGCGGATATGGATAACTTAGATAAGTACTTGTTAAGTAAAGTTATAACTAGAGCAAAACTTGACATCAAAACTAATGAAAATTTAACAAAAAATATTGATGAGGTATTTGAAAATGAGTGATTACATTCATCTGGATAGTTTCAATCCGAATGCCGAAGACAAAATATTTTTAGACACGAATATTTGGATGTATTTATACTGCAGTATTGGTAATTACAATGAGAATGTAGTCGGGAAATACAATCATCTTTTTGAAAAGATAATTGATTCGGAGGCACGAATATATACAAGCGCTCTTCAAATATCCGAGTTTTTTAATGCTTATTGTAGACTTGAGTATAATCTAGCTAAAGAATCTAATCCTGGATTACATTACAAAAGAGATTTCAGGAATAGTCAGGAGTTTAAGGACACTATTGACTATTTAAAAATTATTATTAATGATCGAATTTTCAAATATGCAACAAAGTTAGATGATGGTTTTGCATCACTTAAATTAGAGGAAATCTTTAATGTGGGTAATTCTTTTGATTTTAATGATGAGTATTTTGTTAGTCTGTGTTTAAAAGATTCTATTTTGATAGTTACAAATGATCGAGATTTCCTTCAACATCCGAGTGAAGTAAAAATAATTTCAAATTTACATATTTAAAAAGTTCTCTCAGTCATCTAAAGGGATACTAAGCAGATATGGAAAATCGTGCACTGTTTGGTGTCTTTTTTTTATTGCATTATGCTCCCCTTAAACGTTACAAAGAGAAGCGGCGAAGTATGAACGAAATTTCCGCTTCATCTAATTACGAGAGGGCTGATTAGGTGTAACGCAAAAACTTACCGTTACAGGCAGCTACTCAAAAATGAGTAAAAGCGGGTGGACTTTTCAACCGTCCCCAATTTGACGACAGTCATTACTCGGCAATTACTCGATGTTTCGTCAAATAAAAAAGATTGAAGCGCTATGCTCCAATCTGTTATCCCTTACATATTTCTATACACACGCCGCCTAGTTTTTATTAGCCCCGATCTAGCCCCACTTAGCCCCAAAACAGGGTTATTCTATGCAGTATTTTGCCTAGTTCATATAAAGAAAAAACCCTATAACCATTGATATATCAAGGTTTCTAGGGTTTTGATCGCTACTCTTTGCAAAGAAAAATGATTAACGAGAGTAGAACTCAACGATAAGTGCTTCGTTAATTTCAGCAGGAAGTTCTGAACGCTCTGGAAGGCGTGTGAATGTACCTTCAAGTTTGTCAGCATCAAACGTCAAGTAGTCAGGTACGAAGTTATTTACTTCTACTGCTTCTTTAACGATTGTGAAGTTGCTTGATTTTTCACGAATACCGATTGTTTGACCAATTTTCACACGGTAAGATGGAATGTCAAGACGTTTTCCATCAACAACAACGTGACCATGGTTAACAAGCTGACGTGCTTGACGACGAGTGCGGGCAAGACCTAGACGGTAAACAAGGTTATCAAGACGTGATTCAAGAAGAATCATGAAGTTTTCGCCGTATACACCTTTCATTTTGCCAGCGCGATCGAACAAGTTACGGAATTGACGCTCAGTCACGCCGTACATGTGACGAAGTTTTTGCTTCTCTTGAAGCTGCATTCCGTATTCAGACAATTTTTTACGCTGATTCGGGCCGTGTGGACCTGGAGCGTAAGGACGTTTTTCGATTTCTTTACCTGTACCGCTTAGTGAAATGCCGAGTCGGCGGGATAATTTCCAGCTTGGACCTGTATAACGAGCCATAATATGACTCCTCCTTCAATGTTTTTATTTTGTTGTAAAATAAAAACCGGTGTGAATTAACTGCAAGCACATTTTGTTTTCATGCACCATCGCCCTGCAGCAACGGGTTACACGATGCCCCTTTTCCGAATCATACCGGACAAAGAAACAAAATGAAATCAAAACAGCATACACATAGGCTGCATTTATTTTACACAAAGAATAGTATATAACGCACAAATAAGACTGTCAATCTTTTTTAAAGGAAACGAGTCAATACGTTCGCAAAGTGTGTGAGACCAATTTCATCTACTTCTTTGAAGCGGTTTACTTCCGGACTGTCAATATCGAGTACACCAATCAGTTCACCATCTTTTACGAGAGGCACGACAATTTCTGAGCGAGATGCCGCGTCGCATGCAATGTGTCCGGGAAAATCATCGACATTAGCGATACGAATCGTTTTTTGTTCAATTGCAGCTGTTCCGCAGACGCCTTTACCTAAAGGGATACGGACACAGGCAGGCAATCCTTGAAATGGACCAAGGACAAGTTCATAGCCATCATATAAATAAAAGCCGACCCAGTTGATTCGGTCCAAAAATTGGCCGAGAAGTGCAGATGCATTGCTTAAATTTGCTATTTGGTTAGGCTCTCCTGCTAAGAGTGCTTCCAGCTGCTTCGTCACGAGTGCATACTGTTCTTGTTTTGTATCAGAATAGTGAACATGTTGAAACAAGATTAAACACTTCCTTCCAATAATGTAAAATCTATTTTGTCAAAACCTTGTCCGATGCCAGCTGCTGTATGCGCATCCGATCCATAAATAAGGGGGATACCGAGTGAACGGGCTGAGTGCGCAATGTGCTCGGGAGGATAGGATTCAAGACAAAGCGGTTTGACGGTGCCGGCTCCATTGTAATCCAATGAATAGCCGTTCTTTTTCACTGCTTGTAAAATCGCCATGATCCGGTCATCAAACGATACATGGCACGGATACATACGCTGAAATTTATGAACAAGAGTTATATGTCCAATGCGTTCTGGTTTAAATGCTCCAAGATTTGCTTCCACTGATTGCAGTAATGTATCATAATACGATGTATAGACGGCTTCAACTGATCCGAATCGTTCTGCTATGAGACGAAACTCATCTTCGCTAAAATCAACACAGTAATAACGGTCTGCATGACGTAAAAAATGCACTGATAAAATGCTATCATCAAGGTATGACCCGTATTCATTAAGCAGATGAGTTGTCTCACGCTCAAAACCTTGGATGAAATCAACTTCAAGGCCTGTTCGAATACGGATGGACGCTTTATACTGTTTTTTCGCTGCTTCGACATCTTTTAAATACGGTTCCAAATCGTTCCAGTCCATTGCGCTGTCCCATTCAGGGGCGGGATCGATGAAGTTTTTGGGAAGCGGCGCGTGTTCAGTGAAGGTAATATCGGTAAATCCGCACTCAATTGCGCGTTCAATATATTGATTAAGTGAATCTTTTGAACCGTGTGGACAATAGGTAGTATGAATATGTCCATCTCTAAACATATGCTAAATCTCCTTTTTTAAAAATGTGACGGCTTTTTTGACATTTTTTTGCGAAAACTATACGAAAAAACACAAGTTCCCATCCAAAAAATGTGTAGTCGTGCTATTATTAATACTAGTGAAATTATACGTAATTGTACTAAAGGACGCAATGTGTGGCGTCTATTTTACATATATCTTATTTATTCGTTGTTACGAGGGGGCTTATGATGGTGAAATTCGTCATTGGAGCGGTAATTGTCGCATTGGTTTTGCTCATTTACATAATAATAACTAGGAAAAAAAATGCGACGGAAATTGATCGGCTTGATATGAAAAAGACGGAGCTTTTGCATCGTCCTGTGAATGAAGAATTGACAAAAGTAAAACGGCTCAACATGACTGGACAGACGGAAGAACTGTTTGATAGATGGCGTGCAGAGTGGGATGAAGTTGTAACAGTTGATATCCCTGCTATCGATGAAAAGTTATTTGAATCTGAAGGAAAGATAGATCAATTTCGGTTCGGAACAGCCAAAAAGACGAATGCTGACATTGCCGGCCACCTCGATCAAATTGAGAAAAAAGTGGATGGGATTTTAACTGAACTTGACCAGCTTGTAGGCAGTGAAGAGAAAAACCGAGCTGAAGGAGAAGACATGCATGCGCGGCAGCGTGATGCTAGAAAACGGCTTCTTGCACATCGTCATACGTTTGGGAAAGCGGCAGCTGTTCTTGAAGTGCAGTTAGATGTATCAACGGGGCGATTTGAAAAATTTGCTGACTTAACAGAAGATGGTAATTATTTAGAAGCGCGAGAGCTATTGATGGAAATTCAAGTGGAAATGGACAAGATCCAGCATAAAATGGAACGTATTCCTGTGCTGATGACAGAAGTAAATCACATATTGCCGGCACAATTGGCTGAAATTGAAAACGGTTATAAAGAAATGAAGCAGGATGGTTATTTACTTGACCACTTGCAAATTGAAAAAGAAGCGAATGTGTTAAAAGAAGATCTCAGCCGTTGTCGTGACTTTCTCGTAAAAACGGAAGTGGAAGAAACAGAACTCATCGTATCAGATGCAAAAGACAGCATTGAATTTTTCTATGACTTGCTTGAAAAGGAAGTCATAGCTCGGCACAATGTTATGAAAGATGAAGGTCAAATCGGTTTGATTATTGATGAGATAAGAGGATATAATGGCGATTTAATTGAAGAAACAGATGTTGTGAAGCAAAGCTACCAGCTGGATGAGGAAGAGTCAAGCGTACCGCGCTATCTAGAGGAAGAAATTTATCATCTCGAAAAACAATATGAAATTTTACATGGACGGATTGCGGAAGAAAAAACAGCTTATTCGTTTTTATATGATGAATTGAAAGATATTCAAGCACGGATTAAAGAAATGAAAAAAGAGCAGGAAGGATTTACAGCCTTTTTGCAAACGCTCCGAAAAGATGAAGTAGAAGCAGGGGAAGAATTACAGTCATTGCGGCTGCATGTACAGCAAATTACACGTAAAGTGAAGCAAAGCAATTTGCCAGGGCTGCCAGATTATTACCGCGATATGGCGGAAGAAGCACACCATCGCTTAAAGGAAACAAACACCTATTTAAATGAGAAACCGCTTAATATGAAAGCTGTCCGTGAGAAACTGGATGCAGCGAAAAGTGCGATCAATCATTTGACGAATAAAACAGATGAATTAATTGAGCAAGTTGAGCTGTCTGAGCGAATGATCCAGTTTGGTAACCGGTACCGGGGGACACATCCATCAATCGGGTCAAAGCTAAATGAAGCAGAAATAGCTTTCCGTCATGCGGATTACGGAAAAGCACTTGAATTATGTGCCACGGCGATTGATAAAGTTGATTCAAGGGGATTAAAAAGATTCGATGCGCAATATACCGAAGAACGAAAAAAGAAAGAAACAGCCGTCTCAAAATAAAAGAGGCGGTTTTTTTTTAGTTGATGTGCTAACATGGATAGGTGAAAAAAGATGAGGAGTCTTAAATGATGATTTATTTTGATAATAGTGCGACGACGATGCCGGATGAATCGGTCATGGACACGTTTGTGAAAGCAGGTATTCGCTTTTTTGCAAATCCCTCCTCTTTGCATTCACCGGGGATGGAAGCGGAGCGTTTAATAGAAAAAGCACGTGAACAAATTGCTGGGTTAATGAAGGTGTCTACAGATGAAATCATCTTTACTTCTGGAGGCACCGAATCGAATAATCTGGCGATAAAAGGAGTTGCCTCTTTTTATAAAGGCCGCGGCCGCCATATCGTCACAACGATGATCGAGCACCCATCTGTATTTGAAGCATGTCGTGACCTTGAAAAGAGCGGATATAGCGTTACATATGTAAAGCCAGATGAAAACGGGATCGTTCAAAAGAAAGAGATTGAACAGGCGATCACAGGTGAGACGGTTCTTGTATCCGTTATGCACGTGAATAACGAAACAGGTGCTGTACAGCCGGTTAAAGAGATAGGGAAGCTATTGAAAAAATATCCATCTGTTCTATTTCATGTTGATGACGTACAAGGCTTTGGGAAAGTGCCCCTTGATTTACAAGCAGCGTGTGTAGATTTATTGTCTGTATCTGGGCATAAATTACATGGCTTAAACGGAACAGGTTTTTTATATAAGCGACAGGGTGTACAGGTTGCCCCTCTTTTTTCTGGCGGGGGACAGGAACGGGGTTTTCGGAGCGGTACAGAAAATGTATCGGGAATTGCATCATTAGCAAAAGCGATACGTCTTCTGCAACAAAGTGATCCGGAAAAGACAAGAGAGATGACAGGATTTATTCGCGGCCAGCTAATAAAGCGTGAATGGTCTATTATTCATACACCGCCTCAGTCAGCCCCGCATATACTTCATTTTTCCATACCAGGTATAAAGGGGGAAGTGCTTGTTCATGCGCTTGAGAAGGAAGAAATTATTGTTTCTACAACAAGTGCATGTTCATCAAAGCAAAATAAGCCAAGTCGGATACTCGAAGCGATGAATGTAAATAGAGAACATGCTGCGTCTGCTATTCGAATCAGTCTTTCACGGTATAACACAATGGAAGAATCAGTAAAATTTATTGACGCACTGGACCGCATCGTGCCGGTTCTGGCGAAAAAAAGGAATGAACGAACATGAACTATGACCGCATTTTAATCCGTTACGGTGAAATGTCAACAAAAGGACGCAACCGGAGCAAATTTACAAATAAAATGAAATCAAATATTAAGCGGCTGCTCGCAGATGATCGCATTCAGGTGGAAGCGCAGCGTGATCGTATGTTTATTTATTTAAATGGTGCCTCATTTTACGAGGTAAAAGAACAGCTTTTGCACGTATCGGGCATTCAATCATTCAGTCCAGTTGTGAAAACGTCTCAGGAACTTGATGAAATGAAAGAAGCAGCACTTGAATTGGTGAAAAGAGCAATGATTGGTGCGACGACATTTAAAGTCGAAACACGCCGCGCTGATAAAACATTCCCACTTGATACACACGCGTTAAATCATGAAATTGGTGGTCATGTATTGCGGGGGACAGAAAATGTAACAGTTGATGTACATCATCCGAATCTCACACTTGTTGTTGAAGTCCGTCAGGAAGCGGTCTATTTGTCTTGTGAAACGTATCCTGGAGCAGGTGGATTGCCAGCAGGTGCGGCGGGGAAAGCAGTCTTGCTATTATCCGGCGGTCTTGATAGTCCTGTCGCAGGTTATATGATGATGAAACGCGGTGTGGAAATTGAAGCAGTCCATTTTTTTAGTCCACCTTACACAAGTGAACGAGCGAAGCAAAAAGTGATGGATTTAGCGGATACCTTAACGAAGTATGGCGGCCATGTACGCCTGCACATCGTGCCATTTACACATATTCAAGAAACGATACATAAGCAAGTACCGGAAAATTATACGATGACGTCGACGCGCCGCATGATGATGCGAATTGCCGACCGTATTCGTGAACAGACAGGTGCACTTGCCATTGTGACGGGGGAAAGTCTTGGACAAGTTGCGAGTCAGACGATGGAAAGCATGGCGGCGATTAATAATGTCACAAATACACCGGTCTTGCGTCCGCTTATTGCGTCAGATAAACTTGACATTATGGATACGGCCCGTAAAATTGGCACGCATGATATTTCCATTTTACCGTATGAAGACTGCTGTACGATTTTCACACCGGCCGCACCAAAAACACGGCCAAGAACAGAGAAAGTCCAATATTTTGAAAGCTTTCTCGATTTTGAACCGCTTATTGAGCAAGCAATACGTGATACAGAAACGATTATGCTGCCGAAAAAAGAAAAAGAAATGGATGACTTGTTATAAGATCAAACCGCGTCTGCGTTTGAAAAATGGCGCGGTTTCTGACTGGAAACGATTGTAGGTATAGAAAGAAATCAGGTGCAAATATGCAAAATGAAGTGAAAACGGGTATTTTATTGACAGCCGCTTCTTATGTGATATGGGGGCTTATTCCTATTTACTGGAAAATGGTCACGCACGTGTCAGCATATGAAATACTGGCCAATCGAGTCATCTGGTCGTTTGTTTTTACGATCATCCTGCTTATCGTCTTAAAAAAGCTAGCCCCGTTGCAGAGCGTATTAAAAGAAATGAGGATGTACCCCAAAAAAGCCCTCGCTCTTGCCGCTGCATCATGTTTAATTAGTATAAACTGGTTCGTTTATATATGGGCAGTAAACCATGATCAAATTATTGAAACGAGTATGGGGTATTATATTAACCCCCTTATGAGTGTCTTGCTTGGCGTTGTTGTGTTAAAAGAAGTGCTGTCGAAAATACAGATTTTATCGTTTCTTCTCGCTGCATGCGGCGTGCTTGTTATGACATTTTCATATGGTTCTTTTCCGTGGGTGTCGCTGTCGCTTGCGGTCTCATTTGCGCTATATGGACTCGTGAAAAAAATGATTAAAATGGATGCGGCAGTCGGATTAACAATTGAAACGGCTGTTGTAACGCCATTAGCCCTTCTTTATCTTGTATACGGATCGATGCAGGGCAGCATTCACTTGTTTTCAGGCGATATAAAAACGGATTTGCTACTAATGGGGGGTGGAATATTGACAGCTATTCCATTGTTGTTATTTGCAAAAGGTGCGCAAAAGCTCTCGCTGTATATGCTCGGTTTTCTACAATATATTGCGCCGACGATGACATTGTTGCTTGGCGTGTTCGTGTACAAGGAGATGTTTACCCAATCGCAAATGCTATCATTTTTCTTTATATGGAGCGCGCTCGCTATGTTTACATACGCTCAACTGAAGGGAGTACAAAAGAAAAAAGCAGCGGCTTAACTCTTTTCCGTTGCAATCGCTATAACATGTTCTGTATGATGTAAATATACTGCTGAATTTGGAGGGAATTATATATGACAAGCGTAACATTTAAAGGAAATCCAATGACATTGATTGGCAATGAAGTGAAGGTAGGGGACAAAGCACCTGATTTTAACGTACTTGCAAACAATCTATCTTCAGTAACTCTTGCAGATACAACGGGTAAAGTCCGCTTGATCAGTGTTATACCTTCGATTGATACTGGTGTATGTGATGCACAAACACGCCGTTTTAACGAAGAAGCATCGAAAGTAGACAATGTTCAAGTACTGACGATTTCAGCTGACCTTCCGTTTGCTCAAGCACGCTGGTGTGCAGCTGCAGGTCTTGAAAATGTAAAAACGTTGTCAGACCATCGCGATTTTTCTTTCGCTGAAGCGTATGGTGTCGGTATGAAAGAACTTCGTCTGCTTGCACGCTCTGTATTTGTTATTGATTCAAATGATACGGTTACATACGTAGAGTACGTTGGTGAAGGAACAGATCATCCGAACTACGATGCAGCAATTGAAGCAGCAAAAGCAGCAAACTAATTCAGTTCAGGCTCGTTTTCTCAGCCGGCTTTGACATTTTGTCGGAGCCGGCTGTTTTTCGCGAAAAGAAAGAGAGGATTTTAATTATGAATCAAGAAGTAACCATTGAACAATTATTTTCAGTGTTCGATGAATCGGCTGTATTGCTGGGCCGTGCACTGTCAATTGCATACTTGGAGGCACTCGGTGAAACGGCGGAAAATTTGTTTCATGGCTATGTCATGCAGGAAGAATTAAACGATATGGATGAAAAACGTCTTCAAAAATTATATGACAATGTCAAGCTCGATTGCTATTCAAAAGAATCGATCCGTAAATCCTATCAGCTGGCCATTTTAAAAGGCATGAAAGAGCACGTACAGCCGAATCATCAAATGACACCTGATTCAATCGGGATATTTATTTCCTATTTAATACGAAAAAGCAATGGCAATAAAAGAACGTTTACACTTCTTGACCCGGCGATTGGAACAGGCAATCTTGTGATGACTGTACTAAATGAATTTGACGAAATGGTGGAAGCGCATGGGGTTGATCTTGACGATGTCTTATTAAAGCTTGCGTATGCAGGAGCAAATATGCTTCATCATCCCATTACCTTGCACAATCAGGATGCACTTGAACGACTATTAATTGATCCGGTTGATGTTGTTGTCTGTGATTTGCCGATTGGCTATTATCCAAATGACGTCGGAGCAGCGAAATATCGTTTAAAAGCAGATAACGGTCATTCGTATGCACATCATTTATTTATTGAGCAAAGCTTGAACCATATTAAACCTGGCGGACAACTATTTTTTATCATCCCGAATAACCTGTTTGAATCGGTAGAAGCAAAAAAACTGCAGTCATTTTTAACAGAAGAGGCGTACATTGAAGGAGTCATTCAGCTGCCAGAATCATTATTTAAAAATAAGCAGGCAGCTAAAAGTATTTTGATGATGCGTAAAAAAGCATTGGGTGTGAAAAAGCCGAAAGAAGTACTGCTTGCGTCTATGCCATCTTTGACCGATAAAAAAGCGATAGCGAATATTATGCAAAAAATTGACCGCTGGTTCAGCGTTCAGCAGAAAGGATGACGTCGTAATGTGGACAGAACGTGACCGCGTTTACTGGGACAGGCTCATGAACTGGGAGCAGCAGCTTATTTCATATGAAGGAAATGATATTGAATATTCTACGGCCAGTGTGATTGAGCGGCTTATGCAGGAAATTCCAGAAAATATGCGTGATCAGGTATTTTCACAAATAGACAATGTGTTGTTTAATGTACATTCCCTATTGCAAGGATCGCAGCTGCAAACAGAAGCGCGTGATCGCATTTTAACAACGGCGCGTATTTTTCGAGAAGATATTGAAACGGTGTTGGATTTGCGCAAGTTAACGATCGACCAACTACGCTACATAAGCCGCCAGCAAATAGCAAGAAGCCGGTTTTATTCTGCGACGCAAGGAGCGGTCACAGGAACAGGCAGCGTACTGGCTGTTGCTGCAGATTTTCTGGCAATGGCTGCAGTCAATTTGCGTGCAGTGCAGCTTACCGCATTTTCATACGGATATGACGTTGCGTATCCATTTGAAATGACCGCCTCATTAAATGTATTTCATGCATCCATGCTGCCAGACCGTTTAAAAGCAGACGGATGGGCACAGTTAATAACAGACGTGGAAGATGGCAAAGAACCTTTTTATTTTTATGAAGGAACAGAACATATAACGGATGAATCGTGGCTGGAAGAACCGCTCCGTCAAAGTGTGAAGCTGGCTGCGGTTATGGCGCTTCGCAATAAAAAAGTATCAGGTATTCCACTCTTGTCTGTCGCAATCGGTGCTGGCGTGAATTACCGTTTAACGAAAAAAGTGACCGAGTTTGCGGAAAGCTATTATCAATACCGCTATTTAAATGAAAAAAAAGAAAGAACCGGGGGATAATGCCGGTTCTTTCTTCCGTTAGGAATGAATTTTTTGCTGTGCATCAACTTCAGTTACATTCGGCACTGTACGGAACCAGAGCCATAGATCATTAATGATGGAAGCGAGTTCGCTAATCTCCGTGTTCAACTGGCATGATGTTGCAAAACGCTCTTCATTATTCAAAGCATCCTGTTTTTCATTGATTGACCTTTCCAGCTCTTGAATCCGATCAGGAATTGTTCCTCGCTCTGTTTCCCATTTATGCATAATGAACTGTTGCTCTTCAAGTTGGTATTCCGCCCATTCACGTGTCAGAATAGGAATGGATATACCAAGCCGATCATCATATTGAAACATCCTATCACCTACTAAAATGATTTCTATCTATCTTAATAGATGTTACGTGAAATGGCAAAATCGGTGTTCTTTACGCTTATACATGATATCTACATAAATACACAAAAAGGTGTATTTTTTTCTGAAAAGCACTTGAAAGGAAGGGGATAACATGATATTCTTTATACATATTAACAGAATAAAAATAAAAATTAATGAATAATTATACTGGTTTTCGCAACTTAGAGGAGGAAAAAGGTAAATGGGTAATAAAGTCGTTCTGGCTTATTCAGGTGGTCTTGATACATCCGTCGCGATTCCGTGGCTGAAAGATAAAGGATATGACGTTGTAGCAGTATGTCTTGATGTTGGAGAAGGAAAAGATCTTGAATTTATTAAAAACAAAGCACTTCAAGTTGGTGCTGTTAAAAGTTATATGATTGACGCAAAAAAAGAATTCGCTGAAGATTTCGCGCTCGTTGCCTTGCAGGGGCATACATGGTACGAAAATAAGTACCCGGTCGTATCCGCGTTATCACGTCCGCTTATTTCAAAGAAACTAGTTGAGATCGCGGAGCAAGAAAACGCAACGGCTGTTGCTCACGGCTGTACAGGAAAAGGAAATGACCAAGTGCGTTTTGAAGTGGCGATCCGCGCATTGAATCCGGATCTTGAAGTGTTAGCACCTGTTCGTGACTGGGCTTGGTCACGTGAAGAAGAAATTGAATACGCGAAGCAGCACAATGTTCCAGTTCCAATTGGAAAAGAAAGCCCGTTCTCAATTGATCAAAATCTTTGGGGGCGCGCGAATGAGTGTGGCGCGTTGGAAGATCCTTGGGCAGCACCGCCGCTTGACGCATACGACTTAACGGCTCATTTAGAAGATACACCAGATACACCAGATATCATTGAAATTGACTTTGAAGAAGGCGTTCCAACAGCGGTAAACGGTGAAAACATGGAATTGGCCGAATTAATTCTTCATTTAAATGATGTCGCAGGCAAACATGGAATTGGCCGTATCGATCATATCGAAAATCGCCTCATTGGCATTAAATCTCGTGAAGTATATGAAACACCAGGTGCAACAACACTAATTACAGCACATAAAGAGCTGGAAGATATTACACTTGTAAAAGAATTGGCGCACTTTAAGCCAGTCATCGAAAAACGCCTGACTGAAATTATTTATGATGGACTATGGTTCAATCCGATTCGTGAATCACTTGTGGCGTTCTTAAAAGATACGCAGAAATATGTAACAGGGACAGTGCGTGTAAAACTCTTTAAAGGCCACGCTATTGTTGAAGGAAGAAAATCACCATATTCATTGTATGATGAAAGCTTGGCAACTTATTCTAAAGACGATGCGTTTGACCATGCATCAGCAGTTGGCTTTATCAACCTATACGGCCTTCCAACAGTTGTCAGCTCACGTGTTCATAAAGAGAAGGGGCTTAAGTAATCATGACGAAAAAGTTGTGGGGCGGCCGATTCCAAAAATCAGCGGAAGAATGGGTAGACGAATTCGGTGCCTCCATCTCCTTTGATCAGGAACTTGTCTTTGAAGACATCGAGGGAAGCATCGCCCACGTTACGATGCTCGGTGAAACAGGCATTTTAACAAAGGAAGAAATGGATCAAATCAAGACTGGACTTGAGGCTTTAAAGAAGAAAGCTGAATCCGGTGAAATCGAATATTCGACTTCTCTTGAAGATATTCATTTAAATTTAGAAAAAGCATTGATTGATTCAATCGGTCCGGTAGGAGGAAAGCTTCACACTGGACGGAGCCGTAACGACCAGGTTGCAACCGATATGCATTTGTACTTGAAGAAGCAAGTCAAAGAGATTATCGGCCTTATCAGCCAGTTCCAGTCTGTTTTAGTGGAGAAAGCAGACAAACATATAGAAACAATCGCGCCAGGATACACTCATTTACAGCGTGCGCAGCCGATTTCATTTGGGCATCATTTAATGACGTACTTCTGGATGCTGCAACGTGATAAAGAACGGTATCAAGAAGCGTTGAAACGAATCGATGTGTCTCCGCTTGGGGCAGGGGCACTTGCTGGTACAACGTTTCCTATTGACCGTAAACGTTCAGCTGAACTATTAGGCTTCTCTGCTGTGTATCAAAATAGCATCGATGCTGTCAGTGATCGTGATTTCATTTTAGAATTTTTAAGTGCTTCATCTATTTTAATGATGCATATGTCTCGGTTTGCGGAAGAGATTATTCTCTGGTCGAGTCAAGAGTTTCGCTTCGTCGAGATGGACGATACGTTCTCAACAGGTTCAAGTATTATGCCGCAAAAGAAAAACCCGGACATGGCGGAGCTTATCCGTGGCAAAACGGGACGTGTCTATGGCAACCTGTTCAGCTTACTGACTATTTTAAAAGGCATTCCGCTTGCCTATAACAAAGATATGCAAGAGGATAAAGAAGGTATGTTTGATACCGTGCATACGGTTCTAGGCTCACTTAAAATTTTCGCTGGCATGGTCGATACAATGACGGTAAACGAAGGCCGCATGAAAGACGCTGTGAATAATGATTTCTCAAATGCGACTGAGCTGGCGGATTATCTTGCTGCGAAAGGCATTCCGTTTCGTGAAGCGCATGAAATTACCGGTAAACTTGTCTTTACATGCATTCAAAAGAACTGCTTCTTGCTTGATCTTTCAATGGAAGAGCTGAAAGAAGCGTCGAATGTGATCGAAGAAGATATTTACGGTGTTCTATCCCCTTATGAAGCGGTTAAGAGAAGGAAGTCTCTCGGCGGCACTGGTTTTGATCAAGTCGAAAAACAGATTCAGACGGCGAAAGAACTGCTTAAATAAAATAAAAATCCGCCAAAGGAGTGGCGGATTTTTGTTGTTGGAAATGATGGCGATTCGTCATATCTAGAGAGAACAGCTTCCTATGATTGGAACTTACTCATGCTCTATTTAAGTTATTCAGATGAAAAATCGCTGTCCATTTTGTGGACGGCGATTTTTTCGTGGTTACTCTGCTGTTTCATCTGTACGAACGATTAGCACATCGCATTTTGCAGCGCGTGTAATATGTTCAGAAACACTTCCGATTAGGAACCGTTCCATCGCATTTAAACCAGTTGCTCCACAGACGATGAGATCCGCTTGTACTTGTTTAGCTACATCTTTTGGAATAATGACTTTGGGGGAACCAAATTCTGTAAAAATGTTAACTTGCTTGACACCGGCATCTGCCGCTTCTTTTTTGTACTCGTCGAGAAGTTCTTTGCCGTATTTCGTTGCGCGTTCTGCAATTGAACGGTCATAGGCTTCAATTGCGGCGAATGAACGTGTGTCAATGACGTGCACAAGATTCAAGGTAGCATCATTCCGTTTGGCAATGTCAACAGACTTTTTAAATGCCCACTCTGCTTCTTTTGAACCATCAACCGCTACTAATACATTTTTGTATTTTAACATAAGTCATTCCCCTTTCTGTATCATCTTTATTGTACAACAAAACAGATAAATAGGAAGTAAGAATTGTGAACAGTTCCACAATTTAACTGGTTAATTGACAACTTTTCAACAAGAATGTGTCCGATTTTATTGACTAATGGAAGAGTAATGAAACCGGGAGGCTCTATTCAACTGTAAGGAGAAGGCTGTCTCATTTGAGGTGACTTCTTTTTTTTGATGCTCTTTTGTTCTATAATAAACATGAAGAAAAGATCAAAGGCTAAATTCGCGGCACCACGCCGCAACACCTTTGTAACCCACATCTTGTGGGCCCAAGTGCGGAAAGGGACGGGTGGATCAGTTGGTAACTAAACACGAACAAATTCTTCAACATATTGAGGAATTGCCAATCGGTGAAAAAATTTCCGTTAGGCAGATCGCGAAGGTCCTTTCATTAAGTGAGGGAACAGCTTATCGAGCGATTAAAGATGCGGAAACAAAAGGGCTTGTCAGTTCAATAGAACGAGTCGGAACCATCCGGATTGAGCAAAAAAAGAAAGAAAATATTGAAAAGCTGACGTTTGCTGAAGTTGTCAATATTGTCGACGGACAAGTGCTGGGCGGACGGAATGGATTACATAAAACACTGAATAAATTTGTCATCGGCGCGATGCAGCTCGAAGCAATGATGCGCTACACGGGATCCGGTAATTTACTGATTGTTGGAAACCGTGTAAAAGCCCATGAGCTTGCTCTTCAGGCAGGGGCAGCTGTCCTCATCACAGGCGGATTTGAAGCGGGGGAGGAAGTAAAGAAACTTGCTGATGATCTTGAACTGCCAGTTATATCAACAAGCTATGATACGTTTACTGTTGCAGCGATGATTAACCGGGCGATTTACGATCAGCTCATCAAAAAAGAAATTGTCCTCGTCGGCGACATTTTTACACCAGTAGAAAGCAGTGTTTTTTTAGAACTCGGTGATACGGTTGGTCACTGGCTCGATACAAACCGGGAGACATCGCATAGTCGTTTTCCAGTTGTAGATGAAAATTTGAAGGTATTCGGCATTGTGACGGCGAAAGATATTATGGGGAACGGCCGTGAAATCATGATTGATAAAGTAATGACAAAGCACCCGATTACGGTCACGCTGAAAACAAGTGTGGCGTCTGCTGCCCACATAATGATCTGGGAAGGCATTGAATTATTGCCGATTGTCGATGAACAAAGCAGGCTACAGGGTATCATTAGCCGCCAAGACGTATTGAAAGCTATGCAAATGGCGCAACGTCAGCCGCAAACAGCGGAAACACTCGATGATACGATTGCGAAACAGCTAATCTTGCCAGAAGATCGAGAAGCAGGAAATGTCTATCAATTTGAAGTGACACCGCAAATGACGAATCATCTTGGAACGATATCTTATGGTGTTTTTACAACCATTGTGACAGAAGCAGCGAAAAGGGCGCTTCGTGCGCATAAGCGCGGAGATCTCATCGTGGAAAATATAACAATATACTTTTTAAAACCCGTACAGATGGAATCAAAACTAGATATATATCCAAAAGTGATGGAAATTGGACGGAAATTTGGAAAAGTGGATGTAGAAGTGTACAATGCAGGCGTTCTTGCAGGCAAAGTCATGATGATGTGCCAGCTTATTGACAGATAAAGTGAATCTACCATCTGTGTGGGGGATCATCCCACACAGATGGTAGAGGAACTCAGGTAAAGAGCGCCGCGTCCTGCGGCAATACCTGAGTGACCAGGCTCAGCCTGGCCCGAACCAATCGGGCCTTTACAGGCAGTTTGTCCCCCACTTATCTTTTTTAAATTCCTCCTAAGTCTTGAAGTGGGGGTCTTACTGCCCGTTAATCTGCGATAAAAAGCAGACTTGAAAGCAGTCTGCTCTTCGGGCGAATATTAGCGATCCATTTCATCTGCTTCAGATTGAGCAAACGGCAAGTAATGCTTGTACATTTTATATCCGGCAATCATGCTGGCAAATCCATATAAAATGAAAACCGCGGCGATGATATAAGCAACGGTTGTTTGCTGAATGAGCAATGTGTTAATACCGAAAAGGCCGACGAACAACCCGAGCGCCATGCTTGATTTGGCAGATAGCCATTTTCGCTCCACCGGGCGTCTGCTGCGGACATACTGTACTTTGTACAAAAGGTAAAAAACAAACGCTATTACAATGGCAACGACAAAAAAGAAATTGGGCATAAATAAAGTACCTCCGTTTTTAAGCTCTTGTTCATTGTAACGGGAATTCCACCCGGAATCCACCTTTAGAGAAGGAGAAATTACGTGAAACAACACATTATTGACAAAATTAAAGAGTACGATACGATCATACTTCACCGTCACGTGCGCCCAGATCCGGATGCATACGGATCACAAGGAGGACTGGCAGAGATTATTAAAGCAACATTTCCGGAAAAAACAGTTTTTACAGTCGGTGAAGAAGAACCGACACTCTATTTCATGCGGCGTCTCGATCAAATCGATGACAGCGTATATGAAGGAGCACTCGTTATTGTATGTGATACAGCGAATCAAGCCCGCATTTGCGACCAGCGTTTTAAACTAGGCAAAGAAGTGATTAAAATTGACCATCATCCAAATGAAGATCCTTACGGGGACCTGCTATGGGTTGATACAGATGCCGCTGCGTGCAGTCAGATGATTTACGAGCTATATAAAACATCTGACGGTCAGTTGAAAATGAGTAATGAAGCAGCCCGTCTTTTATATGCTGGTATTGTAAGTGATACAGGCCGCTTTCTTTATTCTTCAACAACGATTGAAACAATGCAATATGCCGGTGAATTAATGCAATATGATTTTAACCGTCAAGAACTATTTAACGGTATGTATGAAAAAGAGGCGCACGTACTGAAAATGGAAGGCTATATTTTGCAAAACTTTCATATGGAGCAGTCGGGTGTAGCGGAAGTACGGTTAACAAAAGAGCTGCTTGAAAAGTTCAAGGCGACACAGGCTGAAACGTCGCAGCTCATTAGTATTTTAAATGGTGTGAAAGGCATTCAGGCATGGGTATTTTTCATTGAAGAAGATGATCAAATCCGTGTTCGCTTCCGTTCGAAAGGAACCGTTATTAACAGTCTTGCTGTAAAATATGGCGGTGGCGGTCATCCACTGGCAGCCGGTGCAAGTATTTATTCATGGGAAGAAGCTGAAAATGTCTTTAACGATTTAAAAGCATTGATTACGGAAAGATAGATGAAACTTCATTCAATAAGGAGAATTTTTTCTCCTTCTTTTTTTACTAAAACAAGAACATACATTCACTATAAAAGAAAGGAGCGGAGAATGTGTTTATTCATCTTGAAACAGAAACAGCTTTTAGCTTTCGGTCATCGACGTTGATGCCTGAATCATTAGTTAAAAAAGCACAACAATCCGGATGCAGCGCTGTTGCATTGACAGATTACAATACACTTCACGCAGTCATTCCGTTTTACAAAGCTTGTTTAACATCAGGCGTTAAACCAATACTTGGATTGAAAGCAGTTATTCAATCGAAATCTAGGAGCGGTCAATCGTATCCGCTCCTTTTATACGCGAAAAACGAAAAGGGATTTTCCCAACTTGTGAAAATATCGAGTGCTATTCAAACGAAGGCAAAAGACGGGCTCCCATTAAAATGGCTGGAGGCCTACGCAGATGGATTAATAGCGGTGCTACCAGGAATGGACGGTGAAGTGACAGAAGATGCGGCAGTTTATTTCAATGAGCTGTTTGAGCACTTTTATATCGGTATTCGCGGGTATACATCTGAACAAAGAGTAAGAGAGATCGCGATCGCTTTTGGGATCCCGCTTGTAGCGATCGGTAATGTTCAATATGCAGAAAAAACAGGTGCATTTGCATCGCGCTGTCTCCAGGCTATCCGTGACAATAGACTGCTCGAAATAGAAGACGAAATAACAGAACCAGTTCATGCATTTGCATCAATTAATGAAATAAAAAAGAAGTTCCGTGACAATCCCGAAGCGATTAAAAACACAGAGGAAATTGCGCGGTTATGTGAGGTGAAACTGTCATTTGATGAGCGGCTGATCCCATCATATCCACTGGCAAATGGAGAAACGGCAGATTCTAGACTACAAAAATTATGTCTCCAAGGATTAAAACAGCGAGATGATGTGTACATGAACCGGATTAAATATGAATTGTCCGTCATTAGCAAGATGAGGTTTAGTGACTACTTTTTAATTGTTCATGACTTTATGTCATACGCAAAAAAACAAGGCATTTTAACTGGACCGGGTCGTGGTTCTGCTGCGGGTTCACTTGTTGCTTATGCCCTGGGGATTACGACGGTTGATCCGATTGAGTTCGGGCTTTTATTTGAACGGTTTTTAAACCCGGAGCGTGTGACGATGCCAGATATTGATATTGATTTTCCAGACAACCGCCGGGATGACGTGATTCGATACATTGTCGGCAAGTATGGTGCGCTTCATGCAGCAAAAATTGTCACGTTTGGCACATTATCAGCGAAAGCAGTCATGCGGGATGTAGCACGTATATTTGGATTTGAGACAGCGGAACTATCCCGTCTTTCAAAGCTCATTCCTTCCGCTTCGGGAACGAAGCTTTCGGATACGGACTTAACAGATTGGATTAATGAGTCACCTGTTCATGAACGTATTTATAGGACGTCTTTGCTGCTAGAAGGACTGCCGCGCCATACATCGACACATGCAGCGGGTATGATTATATCGGAAGAACCGCTGACAAACCAGGTGCCGATCATGGATGGGCATGATGGTGTATATTTAACGCAATATGCGATGGATGCACTCGAATCAATCGGGCTGTTGAAAATTGACTTGCTTGGGCTGCGTAATTTAACCACTATCGAGCGCATTCAATCATCGATTAAACGTGCGACAGGGAAGTTAGTTGATTTCAATTCGCTGCCGCTGGATGATGAATTGGTCTTTGAACTGCTTGGCAAGGGGAAAACAGCAGGTATTTTTCAATTCGAATCAGATGGTATGAAAAATGCACTTATGCAATTAAAACCGGACCGTTTTGAAGATATGGTGGCTGTCAATGCATTGTACCGGCCAGGTCCGATGAGTCAAATCTCTGTTTATATAAAA
Source organism: Domibacillus mangrovi (assembly GCF_001906925.1). Taxonomy (GTDB): domain Bacteria; phylum Bacillota; class Bacilli; order Bacillales; family Domibacillaceae; genus Domibacillus; species Domibacillus mangrovi. The sequence continues at coordinate 514,146 of NZ_MRWQ01000001.1, read as the reverse complement.
AGGCGCTATGGTGCGGAGCAGGTTAACTATATGCATCCAGTATTAGAACCCATTTTAAAGCCGACGTATGGCATTATTGTATATCAAGAGCAAGTTATTCAAATCGCGGTTGAATTGGCCGGTTTTACACCCGGCGAAGCGGATATGCTTCGCCGCGCTGTCAGCAAAAAGAAAAAAGAAACGCTGGAAAAAGAGCGTGGCCATTTCATTAACGGTGCACGCCAAAAAGGCATTGGAGAAAACATTGCATCTACTGTGTATGATTTTATTGTCCATTTTGCCGATTATGGATTTAATAGAAGCCATGCAGTCGCCTATAGTATGATAGCTTACTGGCTTGCTTGGCTAAAAGCGCACTATCCTGCGCATTTTCTAGCCGAGCTTTTACAATCTTCTGTTGGCAATGAAGATAAGTTTCGACAATATATGGCGGAAGCAGCTGAATATTTGATTCCGTTTCTCGCACCGTCTGTTAATAAAAGCGGTTATTCATTTCAAACGGCGAAAGAAGGGATCCGGTTTGGACTTATTCCGCTGAAAGGGATCGGTCAGTCTGCCGCAAAAGCCATTATTGATGCAAGACGAAACGAGCCGTTTAAAGACTTATTCGACTTTTGTCTGCGCGTTCCGCTCCAGATCATCAACCGGAATGTCATCACATCGCTTATTGTCTCGGGTGCAATGGATGAGTTTGGGAAAGATCGGGCCGTTTTGCTTGCGAGCATGGATGCAGCGCTTGAACATGCGGCGCTGTTAAATCCAGATGAAGGGAGCTTGTTTGAAGGACTGGGACTCTCGTTTAAACCAAAATACACGGAGGCAGACGAAATGCCAGTGGACGTTAAACTTGAAAAAGAGAAAGACGTGCTTGGCGTCTATATTTCTGATCATCCGATTGCAAGAAGCCGGCCATCATTAACAGCGGCTGGTGCAGTTCCGCTTATATCCCTTTCAATAAGCCGCCACGTTCAAGCGGGTGGATTGATCGGTGCCATTCGTGAAATTCGGACGAAAAATGGCGATAAAATGGCCTTTATAAACGTAATGGATGAGACAGGAGAGAGGGATGCGGTTCTATTTCCAGAAGTATACCGGAAATACGCGACGACGATTGAAAAAGGGGCTGCCGTGTTCATCACTGGTTCAGCAGAAGAGCGTAATCATGCGGTGCAGCTTGTTGTCCAAATGATTCAGCCGCTGAACGAAGGTTTGAATCAAGTGCTTGAAGAAAGACTTACACTGTATATTAAAGTGCCGGAAGGGCCTGGAACCGATCAACTGGCGGAGCGTGTGTATGAATTATTGCTCGATTCTCCCGGGCGTACGTCTGTTGTTATTCATTATGAACGAACGAAAGAAACAGTACGGCTTGGCAAAAAATATTTCGTTTCACCAGGAGAAAATCTTGTGCATGCATTGAGCAAAGAATGTGGGACAGAAAATGTCGTGTTGAAGTAGGGATAAGCACTTTACAATTATACGATAATCGTATAAAGTGTTATAGTAAATCGTGTGGTCTGACCACTTCAATGAATATACGGGAGAGATGAGAAAATGTCCAATCGCGAAGATGCTCTGCATATGCACAGAGAGAACCAGGGGAAACTGTCCACAGGTATTAAAACGCCAGTGAAAAATGCGCATGATTTGAGTCTAGCATACTCACCAGGTGTGGCAGAACCATGTAAAGAAATTTATGAAAAACCAGAAACCGTGTATGATTATACGATGAAAGGTAACATGGTAGCGGTTGTTTCCGATGGTACTGCTGTACTTGGGCTAGGCAATATTGGTCCCGAAGCATCTTTGCCGGTTATGGAAGGGAAAGCTGTTTTATTTAAAAGCTTCGCGGGGGTAGATGCATTTCCAATCTGTTTAGATACGACAGATACTGACAAAATTATTGAGACAGTCAAATTGATGGAGCCAACATTTGGCGGTATCAATTTAGAAGATATTGCAGCACCGAACTGCTTTATTATTGAAGAGCGGTTGAAAAAAGAAACGAATATTCCTGTTTTCCATGACGATCAGCACGGTACAGCGATTGTTACGACGGCAGGCCTTATTAATGCGCTTAAAATAACGGGACGAAAAATGACCGATATTAAAGTTGTTGCAAATGGCGCGGGAGCTGCAGGTATTGCGATCATTAAACTATTGACAGGCTATGGCGTGCAAAATATCATTATGTGTGACTCACGTGGAGCAATCTATGAAGGTCGTCCAGAAGGAATGAATTCTGTCAAAGAAGAAGTTGCAAAATTCACAAACCGTGAGAAGCAAGCAGGCAGTCTTGCGGATGTTATTCAAGATGCAGATGTTTTTATCGGGGTATCGGTTGCTGGTGCGCTTACGAAAGAAATGATTCAAACGATGAACAAAGAACCAATTATTTTTGCCATGGCAAATCCGACGCCGGAAATTATGCCGGAAGAAGCAAAAAAGGCTGGTGCAAAAGTAATCGGAACAGGCCGTTCAGATTTTCCAAACCAAGTCAATAATGTACTTGCATTTCCAGGTATTTTCCGAGGTGCACTGGATGCACGCGCAACGCATATTAATGAAAAGATGAAGCAGGCGGCTGTCGAAGCGATCGCAGGACTCATTGAAGAACATGAACTTCATTCAGATTATGTTATTCCAAGTCCGTTCGATGCACGCGTGGCACCAGCTGTTGCAGCAGCAGTGGCAAAGGCCGCAATGGAGACTGGGGTTGCCCGATTGAAAGTGGACCCAGAAGAAGTTCGTGAAAAAACGCTTCAATTATCGTTAATTGGCAAAGGTGAATAAATGATGGAATCAAAGCGTCCGCCATCTAAGTTTGTGGCAGCTATTTCACACATACGAGAGATGATTAAAGCGGATCGGATCGGTTCAGGAGATAAACTTCCATCCGAGCGTGAACTATCAGAGCGGCTATCTATTGGCCGCTCTTCTGTTCGCGAAGCATTGCGTGCACTTGAACTTCTCGGCATGATTGAAACGAGAAGAGGGGAAGGAACATACCTTCGTGATTTTAAAGACCATCAACTCGTGCCGTTAATCGGTACGTTTATTTTTAATGATGATCAGAAAAAAGAACACGTTCATGATATAAAAACCATTTTAGAAATGGGCTGTCTCGCCCTATTGGCCGTGCAGCCTGATTTTAATCAACATTCAATTAACTATACAGAGACGGCATTTCATGAGCTGATGGATGCTTCGGGCAATAGCCTGCTGAAAAAAATGTGGATAATCATTTCTGACTATGCCGGTGATAGCGGTGGACAAGCAGATGAACGTTTAACTGAGCTTTTATCAGGAATCAGACACATTAATCACTCATAAGGATTATTAAAGGGGTGGGACAGTGGCAATAAAAGATATGTTTACAAAACAAAAACCGAAAAAGAAAAAGTATGCAACAATTCCATCAGAGGCGGCTAAACAGGACGTTCCTGAAGGCATTATGCAAAAATGCCCAAAATGTAAAAAAATTATGTATAAAAAAGAATTGAAGAAAAATCATCAAGTTTGTCTTGGCTGTGGCTATCATTATCAAATGACGGCGTATGAGCGTATTGAATCACTTCTCGATGAAGGATCATTCCGTGAACTAGATGCGGAACTTTCAACAGCCAATCCGCTTAATTTTCCAAACTATGATGAAAAAATAGCAGCTGACCAGAAAAAAACGGGTATGACTGAAGCGATTGTAACCGGCATTGGTTCGATTGATGGACATGAAGCAGCATTTGCCATCATGGATGCGTCATTCAGAATGGGAAGCATGGGTTCAGTTGTCGGTGAGAAAATTGCCCGCGCTGTTGAAGAAGCCATTCGTCTTCATATTCCATTTATTATTTTTACAGCTTCAGGAGGTGCACGTATGCAGGAAGGCGTTTTGTCCTTGATGCAAATGGTAAAGACCGGTGCAGCATTAAAACGGCTCAGTGACTGCGGAGGACTTATTATATCTGTTATGACTCATCCAACAACAGGTGGTGTGTCTGCAAGCTTTGCATCACTAGGTGATTATAACTTTGCAGAACCAGGTGCATTAATTGGCTTTGCTGGCCGCCGTATCATCGAACAGACGATTCGGGAAAAGCTGCCGGAAGACTTCCAGACAGCTGAATTTTTATTGAACTGTGGACAACTAGATGCGGTTCTTCATCGCAGTGACATGAAAGAAAAGTTATCCTTTTTACTAGACATTCATCAACCAGGCGGTGATAAAAAATGACGGGACTTGAATTTGAAAAACCGGTCCGTGATCTGCAAGAAAGGATTGCAGAACTTAAAAACTTTACATCCACGACTGACGTTGATTTGTCAGATGAAATTGCCAAGCTTGAGCTCAGGTTAAAAAAGCTGGAAGATGATATTTATAACAGTATGACACCTTGGGATCGAGTCCAAATGGCACGTCATCCAAATCGTCCGACAACACTTGATTACATATCACACTTATTTGAAGATTTTTTTGAACTACATGGTGATCGGACGTACGGGGATGACGCAGCGATTGTCGCAGGTGTCGCCAAATACCATGGCACTCCTGTGACAGTGATTGGTCATCAGCGTGGGCGTGATACGAAGGAAAATATTAAACGTACATTTGGCATGCCGCACCCGGAAGGGTATCGAAAAGCTTTGCGCTTGATGAAGCAGGCGGAGAAATTTAAACGTCCGATTATTTGTTTAATCGATACAAAAGGAGCGTATCCTGGTAAAGCAGCAGAAGAACGTGGACAGAGCGAAGCTATTGCCCGTAATATTTTTGAAATGGCCGGTCTCCACGTTCCAATTATCTGTATTGTTATTGGTGAAGGTGGAAGCGGCGGGGCACTTGCGCTTGGCGTCGGAGACCGTTTGTTTATGCTTGAAAACTCCACTTATTCCGTGATTTCACCGGAAGGCGCAGCAGCTCTATTGTGGAAAGATGCATCACTTGCAAAACGAGCTGCGGAAACAATGAAAATTACTGCACTAGATTTGCACTCACTTGGTATTATCGATAAAATTATTCCTGAAGTGCGCGGGGGTGCACATCGAGATGCATTAGGTCAGGCCTTATTGATTGATGACGTGTTAAAGCCGGCGCTTCAATCGTTGCAGATAATTGATTCAGATACGCTTATCGAACAGCGATATGAAAAGTATAAGCAGATTGGCGGCTATGCTGAAGAAAAAACCGGCCCAAAAGGATAACCTTTTCGGGTTGTTTTTTTTGGGTCTTAAAACGTCCCAATATTTGACTTTTTTTCATTGTGAACGCTTACTTTTCTACTAAAGATTGTGAAGCGTAAAACGTTCTGTTATCTTAAAAGAAGGTGTACATAAGAGAGTTGTGACTGATAGACAATAATGAGCTAGAGGTGAAAGAGTGATGAAAAGAATTGGTGTATTAACAAGTGGCGGGGACGCTCCCGGAATGAATGCAGCCGTACGGGCGGTTGTTCGTAAAGCGATTTATCATGAAATGGAAGTATTCGGTGTGTATCAAGGATATCTGGGCTTGATGACTGGGCAAATTCAACAATTGGACAGGGGTTCTGTTGGCGACATCATTCACCATGGTGGCACAGTACTTCGTTCTGCACGCTGTCTTGAATTCCAGACGCTTGAAGGACAAAAACAGGGAATTAAGCAACTTGAAAAGTATGGAATTGAAGGGCTTGTCGTGATAGGCGGTGATGGATCATATCGTGGCGCAAAGGCATTGACAGAGCACGGATTTCCATGTGTAGGCGTTCCAGGTACAATTGATAATGATATTCCAGGAACAGAACTTACAATCGGTTTTGACACAGCTCTCAATACCGTTATTGAGGCGATTGATAAAATTCGTGATACAGCAAGTTCTCATGAACGGACGTTTGTTGTCGAAGTAATGGGCCGTCACGCAGGTGACCTTGCTCTTTGGAGTGGACTTGCTGGAGGTGCAGAAACGATTTTAATTCCAGAAGCATCATACGACATCAATAACATTGTTGAAAAGCTGAAGCGGGGACAGGAACGTGGCAAGAAACATAGTATCATTGTCGTAGCAGAAGGGGTCACAGATGGTAGAGAGCTTGGCGAAATTATTGAAAAAATGACAAATTTCGATACGCGTGTATCTGTGCTTGGTCATATGCAGCGCGGGGGTGCACCATCCGCAGTGGATCGAGTGCTTGCTAGCCGTCTCGGTGCTTATGCAGTAGAACTGCTTAGGGAACATAAAGGCGGACGTGCTGTTGGCATAGAACGAAATCAAATTGTTGATTATGATATTATAGAAGCGTTAGCAAAACCGCATAAAATTGATCAGCGTATGTATGAGTTGTCGCAAGAATTGTCGATTTAATGAAAAAACAGGAGGAACTATCCATGCAGAAAACGAAAATTGTTTGTACGATCGGACCGGCAAGTGAAAGTCTTGAAATATTGCAATCATTAATGGAAGCCGGTATGAATGTTGCCCGTTTGAATTTTTCACATGGCAGCCATGAAGAACATGCAGCCCGCATCCAAAATATCCGCCAAGCAGCAAAAAACACAGGAAAATCAATTGGAATATTACTTGATACAAAAGGTCCGGAAATACGCACACATAATATGGAAAATGGTTCGATTGAAATGATCAGTGGTACAAACGCCGTTATTTCGATGACAGAAGTGACAGGCACTCCGGAAAGATTTTCAATTACGTATCCAGGGCTTATTGATGACGTAGAACCAGGTTCAAGCATTTTGCTTGATGATGGACTAATTGGTCTTTCAGTAACAAGTATTAACCATGAAAAAGGCGAAATTGAAGTCCGTGTATTAAACAGCGGCACATTGAAAAATAAAAAAGGCGTAAATGTACCAGGTGTATCTGTTAAACTGCCAGGTATTACGGAAAAAGATGCAGCAGACATCCTTTTTGGTGTTGAACAAGATGTTGATTTTATTGCAGCATCGTTCGTGCGCCGTGCATCAGACGTTCTTGATATTCGCCAGCTTCTTGAAAAACATAATGCGACGCATATTCAAATTATTCCGAAGATTGAAAACCAGGAAGGCGTCGACAACATTGATAGTATTTTAGAAATATCAGAAGGATTGATGGTTGCTCGTGGAGATCTCGGTGTGGAAATTCCGGCTGAGGAAGTGCCAATTGTTCAAAAAAAGCTGATCAAAAAGTGTAATATGCTAGGGAAACCAGTTATTACAGCGACTCAAATGCTTGATTCAATGCAGCGAAACCCTCGTCCGACACGTGCGGAAGCAAGTGACGTTGCCAATGCTATTTTCGATGGAACGGATGCGATTATGCTTTCTGGTGAAACAGCAGCAGGTAATTATCCACTCGAGGCTGTTCAAACGATGCAGAACATTGCGATACGTGCAGAAGAAGAACTTCCAATGAAAAAAGACATACCGGCGCGCCGACGCAACAATACAGGCCGTTTAACGGTAACAGATGCAATTGGTCAATCTGTTGCGAAAATAGCGGAAGCACTCGAAGTTCGTGCCATTATCGCACCGACAGAAAGCGGCCATACAGCACGAATGATTTCACGTTATCGTGCAAAAGCATCTGTTATTGCGGTTACAGAAAGCGAACGTATATCTAGACGATTATCACTTGCTTGGGGTGTATTCCCTGTACTTAGTCCTAATAAAGTGAAATCAACAGATGAAATGCTTGAAATGGCCGTTGCACGCTGTCTAGAAGAGCGATTAATCAGCCGCAGTGATCTCGTTGTCATTACAGCAGGTGTCCCAGTTGGTGAATCAGGTACAACGAACTTAATGAAAATTCACATCGTCGGTGATATTTTAGTGAAAGCACAAGGGATTGGCCGCCATTCCGCTTATGGGAAGGTTGTAAAGGCAAAAACAGCCGCAGAAGCAATGCAAAAAGTAGAGCAGGGCGATATTCTTGTCACGTACGGAACAGACCGTGATATGATGCCTGCTATTGAAAAATGTTCAGCGATCATTACGGAAGAAGGCGGTTTGACAAGCCATGCAGCAGTTGTTGGAATCAGTCTAGGCATTCCGGTCATTATTGATTTGAAAGATGCGCTTACAAAGCTTGAAGACGGTCAGGAAATTACGGTTGACGCAGCACGCGGTATTATATATAACGGCCATGCTAACGTTTTGTAAAAAGCATCTGCAATAAGCCGGAGCGGTGAACGGACAAAATAGCTAAAAGTAAAAAGGGTCCAGCTGCCATGCCCGCTGCGCCCAAAAAAGAGAGTCCGGCAAAGATAGAAAATAAAACGGCAAGCGGATGAAGACCGACAGCGCCTGATACGAGCTTTGGTTCTAGCAGTTGACGCATAATCATCAGTACGGTGTAGAGAACGGCTAATAAAGTGGCAGAAACAGGTTGGCCGATTAAGAGAAAAAACGCGATCCATGGTAAAAAAATAAGACTAGATCCGATAATTGGAATAAATTCGGCTACCGCAGCTAAAAAAGCAACTTCGACTACGTGTGGGGCTCGGAGAAGAAGCAAACCGAATGCTGCTGTCATAAACGTTGCCGAAAACAGGATGCATTGTGCTTTTATAAATGAACGGAAAGAGGATGAAAAATCTGTAAACGTAAACAGAAGACGCTCGTGTACGGAAACCGGCAGCCTCTTTATCATATGGCCCCCATCTTTTGCGATGAAAAAAGCAGAAAGGGCTGCGACAATGATTTCGGTGGCGGCGCCGGGAATGCTTAGCATAAAGGAAGTACCAGAGAGAATCCATGTTTCTGCATAATCACCGGTTATTTTTAATATAGACCCATTCAATGTTTGAATAAGCTGGATGATGGTTTCTTCTTGTGTATTTGACAGGCGGGCGGAAATGATATCGATTCCATGTTCAATGTGAAAAGCGGCAATCTCCATATAGCTTGGAATAACAACGACAAGATGAGAGACTGTTCGAGCAGCGATAAGCAGAACGATGGAACATGCGGTTCCAAAAAGAAAAGCGACAAAAATTAATGCTGAAACAATGGATAATGAAGGTGGAAACCTGCCTTTTGTTTGAAGGAAGTGGGCCGGTTTTTGAGCGGCAGCGGCAAAAAATGCCCCTATAATAAATGGTTTTAAAACAGGCATGAACCAATAAAAGGCTAGTCCAATAGCTAATAACACGATGAAATGGTGAATGAATCGCATGGCGTCCCCCCCTTCTTTACTCGTATGAAGAAATGGAGGTAGCCATGCGTCTTTTTTTTAGGAGGGTAGCATGCAGGCTTATTTATTTTTATTTTTATTGCTGGCAATCAGTCTTATTGCCAAAAATCAATCGCTCCTCATCGCGTCTGGATTGCTTATTGCATTAAAAGCAATAAGCCTTGAGGCGAAGTGGTTTGATATTATGCAAAAAAATGGAATCAATTGGGGTGTAACCGTGATCACGATTGCAGTACTGGCACCAATTGCGACCGGTGCAATCGGATTTAAAGATCTTGGTGCTTCGCTCAAGTCGCCTTATGCGTGGATTGCACTTATTGCAGGTATGCTCGTTGCGCTCATTGCGAAAAATGGAGTGATGCTGCTAGCGGAAGATCCCCATATTACAGCTGCACTTGTTTTCGGAACCATTTTAGCGGTTGCGCTTTTTAACGGTGTGGCAGTAGGGCCGCTTATCGGTGCTGGCATCGCATACTATGCGATGAAATTATTTTCTTTTTTTAATTAATAAAAAACAGATTTTTTATAAAGATTAATGAAACTATTATATTCATTTTATCGTATAAGTATAGTGAGAAAACGGAGAAAGGAGCAAGATGAATATGATAAAAAATCCAGGTATCGCTGCCGTATTGAGTTTTTTCTGGTCAGGCGTTGGCCAAATTTATAATGGACAGATTATGAAAGGGCTTATCTTGATTGTTTTACAGATGGTCAATGCGGCGCTTATGTTCGTGTTAATAGGCTTCATAACGTATCCAATCGTCTGGATCTGGGGCATTTATGATGCGTATAAAACAGCTGAACGACAGAATAACACTTCAAGTTTTTAGGTGAAACTTTTCATAATAACATAAATCCAATACGTGTCGAGTTCGAAATGTAAATGATTCATAAAAAAATTTCGAACTTTTTGACACGTTTTAATTCACAAACAGGTGCTTATTGTTTATAATAAGCAGTGTAAGCGTCCACTTTTTCGAATGTTACATCCATTTTTTTGTTCAAAAAAGCGTATATAAAGAATTAAGCTTTTTTATTTTTTAAAATGGTACTGAGCAGTTGCTCAGTCACGTGCATACATAAATAAAAAAGTGGATAATGGGGAAATTAAAAGGCGAAGGAGAGATAATCTTATGACAACTGCACGCGGACTTGAAGGAGTAGTTGCTACGACGTCATCTGTCAGCTCTATCATTGATGACACACTTACATATGCAGGCTATGATATTGACGATTTGGCTCAAAATGCGAGTTTTGAAGAAGTCATTTATTTACTTTGGCACCGCAGTCTTCCAACACAGGCACAGCTTAATGAGTTGAAAGAACAACTTAAGGAAAGCTATGACATACCTCAAGAAATTATTGAACATTTCAAAATGTATCCCATTAACAAAGTTCATCCGATGGCTGCTCTTCGTACAACAGTTTCACTACTTGGTCTTTACGATGACGAAGCAGACGTGATGACAGATGAAGCAAATTACCGGAAAGCGATTCGTATTCAAGCTAAAATTCCGGCACTTGTTACAGCTTTTGCACGCATTCGTAAAGGCCAAGAGCCTGTTGCACCTAAAAAGGAATACGGCATCGCGGCAAACTTTTTATACATGTTGTCCGGCAAGGAGCCGACAGATGTTGAAATTGAAGCATTTGACAAAGCACTCGTTCTTCATGCTGACCATGAATTGAATGCTTCTACATTTACAGCGCGTGTATGTGTTGCCACTCTTTCTGACATGTATTCAGGCGTGACCGCAGCTCTTGGCGCATTGAAAGGTCCGCTTCATGGTGGCGCAAACGAGCAAGTTATGAAAATGTTGATGGAAATTGGTTCTCCGGATAATGTAGAACCGTATATTCTCGAGAAATTAAATAAAAAAGAAAAAATCATGGGATTCGGCCACCGTGTATACCGCCAAGGAGATCCACGTGCGAAGCATCTTCGGGAGATGTCGAAACGTTTAACAGAACAGACAGGTGAGCCGCAATTATATGATATGTCTGTGGAGATTGAACGTCTTGTGACGGGGCAAAAAGATCTTCCGCCGAACGTTGATTTTTATTCAGCTTCTGTTTACCATAGTCTCGGAATTGAGCATGACTTGTTTACACCGATTTTTGCGGTCAGCCGTGCATCTGGTTGGCTTGCCCATATTATGGAGCAGTATGCGAATAACAGACTGATCCGTCCGCGTGCTGAGTATACAGGTCCGGATATGCAAAAATACGTGCCAATCAACGAACGAGGCTAATTAAAGTAAGCATTTGCAACTAAACTAAAAATTAGTGTACTATGAATGTGGCAAACGAAGGTCAGAAAATATAGACTCTAACCTTTGATTATGGAACTTGGAGGGAATAGTAAGATGACTCAAGGCGCAAAAATTACAATGCAAAATGGAGAGCTAAACGTACCAAACAACCCGGTCATTCCTTTTATTGAAGGTGATGGAATTGGTCCTGATATTTGGGAGGCAGCATCACGCGTATTAGACGCGGCAGTTGAAAAAGCATACAGCGGTGAAAAGAAAATCGTTTGGAAAGAAGTTCTTGCCGGTGAAAAAGCATTTAACCAAACAGGCGAGTGGCTCCCAAAAGCAACGCTAGATGAGATCGATCAATATTTAATCGCCATTAAAGGACCTCTCACAACTCCTGTCGGCGGCGGTATTCGTTCATTGAACGTAGCACTTCGTCAAGAATTGGATCTTTTCGTATGTCTTCGCCCGGTTCGCTATTTTGACGGTGTTCCTTCACCTGTTAAGCGTCCTGAAGACACAGATATGGTTATTTTCCGTGAGAATACAGAAGATATTTATGCAGGTATCGAGTACGCAGAAGGCTCTGATGAAGTGAAAAAATTGATTGGCTTCCTTCAAAATGAAATGGGTGTAAATAAAATCCGTTTCCCTGAAACATCTGGTATCGGCATTAAGCCTGTATCAAAAGAAGGAACGGAACGTCTTGTACGCGCAGCTTTGAATTATGCGATTAAAGAAGGACGTAAATCGCTAACACTCGTCCATAAAGGCAACATTATGAAATTTACAGAAGGTGCATTTAAAACATGGGGCTATGAGCTTGCTGAAAAAGAATTTGGTGATCAAGTCTTCACATGGGCTCAATATGATAAAATTAAAGATGAACAAGGTGCGGATGCGGCAAACAAAGCACAATCTGACGCGGAAGCAGCTGGCAAATTAATCGTGAAAGATTCAATTGCAGACATCTTCTTGCAACAAATTTTGACTCGTCCAAAAGAGTTTGATGTTGTCGCAACAATGAATTTGAACGGCGATTATATTTCCGATGCTCTTGCAGCGCAAGTAGGCGGAATTGGCATCGCTCCTGGTGCGAACATTAACTATGAAACAGGCCATGCCATTTTTGAAGCAACTCATGGGACAGCTCCTAAATATGCAGGTCTTGATAAAGTAAACCCATCTTCTGTTCTTTTGTCAGGTGTTCTTCTTCTTGAGCATCTTGGATGGAACGAAGCTGCAAACATGATCACAAAATCAGTTGAAAACACGATTTCATCTAAAGTTGTAACATATGACTTTGCCCGCCTTATGGACGGTGCAACAGAAGTAAAATGCTCTGAATTTGCTGATGAATTGATCAAAAATCTTTAATGTAAAAGCTCCCTTTTTAGGGAGAAGCTATACATTTGCAAGCTAATGAATAAGGAGGGCTTTTATTATGACAACATATAATCGTAAAAAAGTATCTGTCATCGGCGGCGGTTTCACTGGTGCAACAACAGCTTTCCTTCTTGCTCAAAAAGAACTGAGCGATGTTATTCTCGTTGATATCCCACAAGCTGAAGGACCAACGAAAGGAAAAGCGCTTGATATGCTAGAAGCAAGTCCTGTTCAAGGCTTTGATGCAAATATTACGGGTACATCTGATTATGCAGATACAGCCGACTCTGATGTTGTCATCATTACAGCAGGTATTGCACGTAAACCAGGCATGAGCCGTGACGACCTTGTTCAAACGAATCAAAAAGTAATGAAATCTGTTACAGCTGAAATCGTCAAATATTCTCCGAACTGTACAATCATCGTATTGACAAACCCAGTTGATGCTATGACATACACGGTATTGAAAGAATCAGGATTCCCGAAAAACCGTGTCATCGGTCAATCAGGTGTTCTAGATACTGCTCGCTTCCGCACATTTGTAGCCCAAGAATTGAAAGTGTCTGTGAAAGACGTAACTGGATTTGTTCTTGGCGGACACGGTGACGACATGGTACCACTCGTGCGCTACTCTTACGCAGGAGGCATACCACTTGAATCATTGATTTCGAAAGATCGTCTTGATGCAATTGTTGAACGTACACGTAAAGGCGGCGGCGAAATTGTTCAGCTTCTAGGCAACGGTTCAGCTTATTATGCACCAGCGGCGTCACTTGTTGAAATGACAGAGGCTATTTTGAAAGATCAACGCCGTATTTTACCGGCAATTGCCTACCTTGAAGGCGAATATGGCTACAATGAATTGTACCTTGGCGTTCCAACTATTCTAGGCGCTGGTGGTATTGAAAAAATTATCGAGCTTGAATTGACTGCAGATGAAAAAGCGGGTCTTGATAAATCGGCTGAAGCTGTCCGTAATGTCATGTCTGTTCTTGCATAGATGTAATAGAAAAGGGCCTGCCAATTTACTGGCAGGCCCTTTTTCATGAGGTGATATCAGTATTGACAAGTAGAACGGCTCTTTCTCAAGCGAAACAAATTCGCTATAATAGGAGGTAGACATTTAACGAGGGAGGACAAAATGAAGAAAATTTTAGTCGTAGATGACGAGTCATCTATCGTTACGTTAATTAAATACAATTTAGAGCAATCTGGGTTCATGGTGGAAACAGCATTTGATGGAGAAGAAGCACTTCGTCGTGCAGAAGAAATATCACCGGACTTGATTATTCTTGACTGGATGCTTCCGAAGTTTGACGGAATGGAAGTGTGCAAAGATTTACGGCAACGCCGTGTGACAACACCGATCTTGATGTTAACGGCAAAAGATGAAGAGTTTGATAAAGTGCTTGGTCTTGAACTTGGTGCAGATGATTATATGACGAAGCCATTTAGTCCCAGAGAATTAATTGCCCGTGTAAAAGCAATCTTACGACGTGTGCAGAAGCCATCATCTGAACCAATTGAAGTAGAAAGTAAAACGGATCAATATATTGAAGTAGCAGATTTAACGTTATTCCCTGAAAAATACGAAGCGTATTACCAAAAGAACTTGCTAGATTTGACGCCGAAAGAATTTGAGCTTCTTTTGTTTCTAGCTGAAAATAAAACACGTGTTTTAACAAGAGATCAATTGCTTAGTGCGGTCTGGAAATATGACTTTGTCGGAGATACACGCATTGTCGACGTTCACATTAGTCATTTGCGTGAAAAAATAGAGGAAAATACGAAAAAACCGCAATATATTAAAACAATTCGCGGTCTTGGATACAAGTTGGAAGAACCGAAAGACGCATGATTAATTCTCGGACGCGACTCTTTTTATCACTCCTTACACTTATTGTAATCATGCTCCTGGCACTTGGTATATCGCTCGGTCATTTATTTAAAATGTATTATTTGGAGACAATCAATGAAAGGCTTGAAAAAGAAACCGTGCTGTTCGCAGATGTAATTGGAAATAGGGGAGGCATTGCCTTTATGAACCCCATTATGCTTAGCGAATGGAGTGAGCAAATGGGGACACGATTAAGTGTAGCGAACAGTGATGGAACCATATTATATGACAGTGGCGGCATGGATGCGAGTAACACTGAAATACATTTGGATGTCGTCAAGCGGATCGCGGGATCGCTTAATCCGGAAACATATCAAAATTCACTGCGCCGGAAAATGGACGTGCAGTACCATTGGCGAGACATTGTTAACACAAACGGGGAAAAAGAAGGATATATCGTCACGAGTATGCGTGTCGATGCTCTAGAGGGCCTATACAAACAAATATGGCTTATATTATTAGTCACTCTTGGCTTGTCACTTATATTAATCGCATTGATAGGAATGAAAATCACACGCAATTATATTAAACCTATTGAGTCTGCAACCGCTGTTGCCATTGAGCTGGCTAAAGGGAATTATCGGGCGCGTACGTATGAAATGCCACCAGATGAAATTGGCACGCTGAATACGTCGGTTAATATACTTGCACGAAACTTGCAGGAAATGATGCAGGCGCAGGAAGTTCATCAAAATCGATTAACAACATTAATTGAAAATATTGAAAGTGGCCTGCTGCTTATTGATGACCGAGGATATATTATTATGGCCAATCGTGCATTTAAAAAAATGTTTGGCAACGGGCGGATTATCAAAAAGCGGTATCATGAAGCAATCGTACAAAAAGAAGTGACAGGTATTGTGGAAGAAGTATTTATGACGGAAAAAAATGTTCGCCGGCAAATGATGATTCCGCTGCAATTGGAGCAAAAAGAATTTGAAGTGTCGGGGGCGCCTATTATTGGAACGAATGATGAATGGAAAGGCATTTTAGTTGTTTTTCATGACATTACCGAATTGAAGCACTTGGAACAAATGAGAAAAGACTTTGTTGCAAATGTATCACATGAACTGAAAACACCGATTACATCTATTAAAGGATTTTCGGAAACATTGCTTGACGGCGCCTTAAATGATCCAGACGCAGCAACCTTGTTTCTGGATATTATTTGGAAGGAAAGCGAACGGATGGAAACACTTGTCGCAGACTTATTAGACTTGTCGAAAATTGAGCAGAAGGGACTCGTACTGAATGTCTCGTCTATTTCATTAAATAAACTGCTGGAAGAAGTTATTATGACACTTGAAAATAGAATGGAAACAAAGCAAATTGATTGGCATGTTGAACTGACAGAAGAATTGCTGATTTCAGGAGATGAATACCGTTTAAAGCAAGTGTTTTTAAATTTAATTACGAATGCGATTTTGTACACACCGCAGGGTGGATCGATCATCGTTAAAGGCAGCCATGCAGGAGAAATGGTCCATGTGACTATTTCTGATACAGGCATTGGTATTGAAAAAACAGAAATGTCCCGTATATTTGAGCGCTTTTATCGTGTGGATAAAGCACGAAGCCGTGATTCAGGCGGAACTGGGCTTGGCCTTGCAATTGTGAAACATATTATGGAAGCACATCATGGGAAAGTTAGTGTAGAAAGTGAAGTAGGTAAAGGAACATCATTTACCGTTTCTTTTGAAAAAAAATTCTCGAATGATTTTACAAAAAATTAATGAACCGTTTACATTTCATTTATAATTAACTGCTATGATGTAAATATCAACCCCCCTTTATCCAGCTTTATGTAGGAGAGTCCTCTTTTTATAAAATCTTTGTTTGAAGGGGTCTCTCACTTTTTTAAATCGGGTCTGATGAAAGAAGCCGTTGTTTTCTTTTTTTGTTCTGCACATGGTAGAATAAGAAAGAAAATAACGGCTTTTTTTGATGTGCACTTATCTAGAGTGCAAAGGAGGACCTATGGAAAAAAAACTCGTACTGATTGACGGAAACAGTATTGCATATCGGGCGTTTTTTGCGTTGCCCCTTTTGAGCAATTCAAAAGGTGTGCACACGAATGCAGTATATGGTTTTGCCATGATGTTAAATAAAATTGTGAAAGACGAAAAGCCGACACACATTCTTGTTGCATTTGATGCCGGCAAAACGACATTTCGTCATGAAACATACAAAGAATATAAAGGAACGCGCCAGAAAACGCCGCCGGAATTATCCGAGCAATTTTCATACGTACGCGAATTATTGAAAGCATATGGGATTGCGTATTACGAACTTCAAAATTACGAAGCAGATGATATTATCGGGACGTTGTCACTTGAAGCAGAAAAAGAAGATTTTCTTATAAAAGTGTACTCTGGAGATAAAGATTTGACGCAGCTGGCAACAGATAAAACGACAGTGTGCATAACAAGAAAAGGCATTACGGATATTGAAGAGTATACACCAGAGCATGTGCAGGAAAAGTATGGACTGACACCTAATCAAATTATTGATATGAAAGGGCTGATGGGCGATACATCTGACAACATTCCGGGTGTGCCAGGCATTGGCGAAAAAACAGCGATTAAACTGTTAAAGCAATTTCACACAGTAGAAGCATTGCTTGAATCGATCGATGACGTGAGCGGGGCAAAATTAAAAGAAAAATTGCATGAACATAAAGATTTGGCACGCTTAAGTAGAGAACTGGCGACGATTATGCGCACTGTACCGCTTGATTTAACAATAGACCGGCTTATTTATAACGGAGCAGACGAAGATCAACAATACAATTTGTTCCGTGATCTTGAATTTAAAACGCTTCTTGATGGGCTAAATCGATCGGAAGAAACAGTAATGGAAGATGTTTCATTTGATATCATAGATTCCCCAGAACCGGCTCATTTTGAACAGGTCAACGCAATATATGTCGAAATGATCGATGTAAACTATCATAAATCACCTGTCGTAGCAGTCGCTGTTTCGGGACGGAATGGTACGTGTTTTATGTCAGCAAAGAACGCTATTGAATCAGATGTATTTAAACAATGGGCAGAGAATAAGTCTATCCGCAAAACGGTTTTCGATGCAAAAAGAACCATCATTGCTCTGCGCCGTCATGGAATTGAACTCGCAGGCATTGATTTTGACGTGTTTCTGGCTTCGTATTTAATCAATCCATCTGAGTCTCCAGAAGATTTTGCAGCTGTTGCTAAACTTCACGGCGAAACAGGAATCGCATCGGATGAAGCGGTTTATGGAAAAGGAGCGAAGCGAGCGCTGCCGGCTGAAGAGGTATACGCTAAACACGTTAGCGCAAAAGCAGAAGCGCTTAGTCGACTTGATGATACGTGCCGGAGAGAACTATCTGAAAACAGTCAGAGTAAATTGTTTGATGAGCTAGAGCTGCCACTCGCCCTTATTTTAGCAGATATGGAATCAGAAGGCGTCCGAGTTGATATGAATCGTTTAGAGGAAATGGGTATTGAACTGAAAAAACGACTTGCTGAAATGGAGCAGACCATTCATCGTCTTGCGGGCACTGAATTTAATATTAATTCACCAAAACAGCTTGGGGTCATTTTATTTGAAAAGCTTGGACTGCCGCCGTTTAAAAAAACGAAAACGGGCTATTCTACATCGGCGGACGTATTAGAAAAACTGGCTCCGTCTCATGAGATCGTTCAGCATATTCTAGACTACCGCCAAATCGGCAAGTTGCAATCGACTTATATTGAAGGGCTTTTAAAAGTAGCTGATTCAGATACACATAAAATTCATACGCGTTTTAATCAAGCATTGACACAGACTGGCCGTTTAAGTTCAACAGAACCAAACTTGCAAAACATTCCAATTCGTTTGGAGGAAGGACGGAAAATTAGACAAGCATTTATTCCTGGAAAATCAGACTCTGTTCTATTTGCCGCCGATTACTCACAAATTGAACTACGCGTTCTCGCTCACATTTCCGGTGATGAAAAATTAATTGAGGCGTTTCGTCAAGATATGGATATTCATACAGCAACAGCAATGGAAGTATTTCATGTTGACAGTGAGGCTGTAACATCGGATATGCGCCGCCAGGCAAAAGCCGTCAATTTTGGCATCGTATACGGGATCAGTGATTACGGCTTATCCCAAAATCTTGGCATTACGAGAAAAGAAGCGGCCGAATTTATTGAGCGCTATTTAAAAACGTATCCGGGTGTAAAAGAATATATGAGCAATGTTATTCGTGAAGCGAAAGAAAATGGGTATGTGACGACGCTGTTAAATAGACGACGCTATATTCCAGAAGTAACGAGCCGCAACTTCAATTTGCGTTCATTTGGTGAACGGACGGCAATGAACACGCCAATTCAAGGAAGTGCAGCAGATATTATTAAAAAAGCAATGATTGATGCCGCAGCACGGCTTGAAAAAGAAACGTTAACATCAAAACTTCTGTTACAGGTGCACGATGAATTAATTTTTGACGTACCAAAAGAAGAAATTGACAAAATGAAAAGCGTTGTTCCGGACGTCATGGAGCAGGCGTTTAAACTTGATGTACCGCTCAAGGTCGATTATTCATTTGGACCGACGTGGTATGATGCAAAGTAAGGAGTGAATAATATGCCGGAATTACCAGAAGTCGAAACGGTTCGGCGTACATTAATTGATCTGGCTGTTGGTAAAACAGTCGCTATAACCGATGTCCGTTGGCCTAACATCATTAAACATCCTGAAGAACCGGCGCAGTTTCAAGACGCACTTGCTGGTGAGACTATTCAAAATATCACACGGCGCGGGAAGTTTTTAATATTTCATTTGAATCACTACGCACTCGTTTCTCATTTGCGAATGGAAGGGAAATTTAGTGTAAACGCACAGTCCGAGCCGGAAGCACCGCATACCCATGTTGTGTTCACATTTACAGACGGAACACAGCTGCGCTACCGGGATGTACGCAAATTTGGCACAATGCATTTGTTTGAAAAAGGAACAGAAAACGGCTTAGCACCGCTTATCGGTCTAGGTCCCGAACCGTTTGATGTGACATTCACACCAGATTATTTATACGAGCGGCTGCAGCGGACATCGCGTCAGGTAAAAACGGCCTTGCTTGATCAAATTATTGTCACCGGGCTTGGTAATATTTATGTCGATGAAGTGCTATTTCGTTCGCACATACATCCGCACCGTGTCTCGTCTACGATTACAGAAGAAGAGGCGGAGCGCATCCATCATTATACGAAAAGTGTGCTTGCTGAAGCAGTTGAACGTGGCGGAAGCACAATTCGCACATACGTAAACAGCCAAGGACAAAAAGGGACATTTCAGGAAGTATTAAACGTATATGGACGCACTGGTGAAGCGTGTGTGGAATGCGGCGCGGAAATTGTCAAAATAAAAACAGGCGGACGAGGCACACATATTTGTCGTGAGTGCCAACCATTGCCGGAGCCTCTGTCATGATTATCGGACTGACAGGCGGCATTGCAAGCGGGAAGAGCACAGTAAGCAATTTATTGAAAGAAAAAGGATTTGCTATTATTGATGCAGATATAGCGGCACGCGTCGTTGTCGAGCCTGGACAACCAGTACTGGAAAAAATGATAGAAGTGTTTGGTCCAGGTATACGAGCAGCAGACGGCGCCCTTGATCGGCCGGCATTAGGTAAAATGGTTTTCTATGATGAGGAAAAACGAAAGCAGTTAAACGAAATCATTCACCCGGCAGTACGCGAATGGATGATGGAGCAAAAAGAAAAAGCGATCATGGCAGGTAAAAAAAACATTTTCTTAGATATCCCACTTTTATTTGAGAGTAATCTTACTTGGATGGTTGAAAAAACATTGCTCGTGTATGTAGATCCAGAAATACAGCTGAAGCGGTTAATGGAGCGAAATGATTACTCGGAGGAGGAAGCGAAAGCGAGAATTCAATCGCAGATGCCAATTGAGGAAAAAAGAGCATGGGCAGACGATATTATTAATAATAATGGAACGTTAGAAGAAACGAAAAATCAAGTGGATAAATGGATTACCCGATTAAGGTTACAGCCTTAATCGGGTCTTTTAATGTCCCTTTATAACAAAAAGGAAAGAAAGTATAAATCGGGTCATTTTATTGTTCCGTTTCGCGTTTAATGTGTTATACTAAATTTAAATAATTCAATATAGAGTATAACATTAAAGCGTAGGGGGACATAAATGATGACAAAGACGAAAATAGCGATTAATGGATTTGGCCGTATTGGCCGTATGGTGTTCCGTAAGGCGATTTTGGACGACGAACTTGATATTGTAGCAGTAAACGCCAGCTATCCAGCGGAAACGCTTTCACATCTGATTAAATATGATACAAATCATGGGAAATTTGAGGGCGACGTACAAATAGAAGAAGATGCAATCATCGTGAATGGCAAACGTGTACAGCTGCTCTCAAGCCGCGATCCTCTTGAACTGCCATGGAAGCAACTAGCTATTGACATTGTCATTGAAGCAACCGGTAAATTTAATGCACGAGAAAAAGCAGCACTTCATCTGGAAGCGGGTGCAAAAAAAGTAGTCTTGACAGCTCCAGGTAAAAATGAAGATGTCACAATCGTCATGGGTGTGAATGAAAATGTACTAGATGTAGAACAACATGATATCATTTCTAACGCCTCGTGCACAACAAATTGTTTAGCACCGGTTGTGAAAGTACTTGATGATCAATTTGGCATTGAAAACGGATTAATGACAACTGTTCATGCCTATACAAATGATCAAAAAAATATTGATAACCCACATAAAGACTTGCGTCGTGCTCGTGCATGTGCACAATCTATTATACCAACATCAACAGGAGCGGCAAAAGCATTATCACTTGTGCTGCCGCATTTGGAAGGGAAGCTTCATGGAATGGCCCTTCGTGTACCGACATCTAATGTATCACTAGTGGACCTCGTTGTTGATGTGAAACGTCCGGTAACAGTCGAAGAAGTAAATGCGGCATTTATTAAGGCATCACAAAATGAATTAAGCGGCATTCTTGATTTTACGTTAGAACCGCTTGTATCGGTTGATTATAATACAAATCCATACTCGGCTACGATCGATGGATTAACGACGATGGTAATGGGTGAAACGAAAGTGAAAGTACTCGCTTGGTATGATAACGAATGGGGCTACTCGTGCCGCGTTGTTGATCTTGTCCATTTCGTGGCAGATGAAATGAGAAAAAAAGTAGAGAACTTTGTATAACATAGGCGTTGATGGACTCCGGCGAATGTCGGAGTTTTTCTGTTATATAAAAAATTAAAAGAAACCTGTTGCAAAATATGATGGCAGGTCGTATACTCAATTTTGTGAAATAAGTTCTGCTTAAAGGGTTAGGACCTCTTCGGACTAACTTTCCCCCGTGGCAGTGATCACTTTTACAATTTTTTTCAAAAATTCACTTTGTAAAAGGGGGAAACGATCATGGAAACAATGGGTCGTCATGTCATATCAGAATTATGGGGCTGCAATTTTGACAAATTAAACGATATGGAAGTAATCGAGAGAACTTTTGTCGACGCCGCTCTTAAATCCGGTGCGGAAATTCGCGAAGTCGCGTTCCACAAATTTGCTCCGCAGGGAGTAAGTGGAGTCGTCATCATCTCCGAGTCACATTTAACGATTCACAGTTTTCCTGAACATGGATACGCAAGCATTGATGTATATACATGCGGGGATCTTGATCCGAATATTGCTGCGAACTATATCGCAGAAGCACTTGAAGCTGATACACGTGAAACAATTGAACTGCCTCGTGGTATGGGGCCAGTGCGTTCGCAACTTAAACAAACAGTAAACGCTATGTAAATGAAACGGGATGTATGATCTTCATACATCCCTTTTCTATTTTCAAGGCGCTTTTTTTTTAGTATGATAAAGAGTAAAGACAGAAAAATCGGAGTTGATTTAACATGATTTGCCCTGATTGCCGCTATAACGGGACAAAAGTAGTTGATTCACGTCCTGCAGATGATGGGCATTCCACCCGCCGCCGTCGAGAATGTGAAGCGTGCGCTTACCGGTTTACGACATTTGAACGGGTGGAACATACGCCGCTTATTGTCGTCAAAAAAGAAGGAATGCGTGAAGAGTTTAACCGTGAAAAAATGCTGCACGGATTAATTAAAGCATGTGAAAAGAGGCCGGTTCCGCTCGGTACGCTTGAAAAAGTGACAGCGGATATTGAACGGGATATACGGGCAAAAGGCATTTCGGAAATTCAATCAAAGCGTGTCGGTGAAATGGTGATGGACCGGCTGGCTGACATAGACGAAGTGGCATATGTCCGATTTGCGTCTGTATACCGCCAGTTTAAAGATATTAATGTCTTTTTAGATGAGTTAAAAGATATCATTAACAAAGAAAAATAAGAACCCGGGAGAAATGACTCCGGGCTTTTTTTTCTTCTAGCAGGGAGTGTACAGCATGAATAGACATTGGAATGAAATACAACCTTCAGACCCTTATACAATTTCGATCTCGGGGTGCATTGATAGTTTGGAACAGAAAGTAATTACCCTCTTGTATCAACCACTTGTTGGTGCGCAGGCACTTAGTTTGTACATGACGATGTGTGCGGAAGTAGAAAACGGCAAACTTTCGTCTGGGGGAGCGCCGCATTATCATTTAATGAATACACTTTGCTGCAATTTGCAGCAAATTTATGAAGACAGATTGAAGCTTGAAGGAATTGGTCTTTTAAAAACGTATGTAAAAAAGATTGATGAAAGCCGAGAATTTTTATATGAAATCCAGCAGCCGCTTGCACCAGATCAATTTTTTTCCGATGGATTGCTGAATGTGTTTTTATACCGGAAAATAGGCAAACCGCATTTTCTTCGTTTAAAGCATATGTTTTGCGATAAAGAAGTAAAATCAGCCGAATTCCGTAATGTGACCCATGATTTTACGGATGTGTTTTCAACGGGTTATATAGACAGTCAAGAAGCAGAGAAAGACAGCATTCCACAGCAGGACAGCCGATTCGCGGGGAAAGGGGAAAGCAGTAGTCCTGTAATAGCGGATTCCTTTGATTTTTCAGCGCTTGAATTAACATTAAAAGATGCGCTGATTCCAAAGGCGGCTTTAACGCCATTTGTAAAAGAAACGATTGAAAAGCTATCCTTTCTCTATGGCATTCGACCGCCCGAAATGAAAAATTTTGTATTGTCTGCGATCAATGAACAGGATGAAATAGACGTCGAAGGATTACGGAAATCTGCGCGTGATGCGTATCAGTTTGAATCAGGCGGTCGTTTGCCGGATATGACGCCTCGTATTCAAACAGCTCTGTCTAGTCCTGCTGCGCCGGAGTTAAAAACGCAGGAAGAAAAACTGATTCATTATTTGGAGACGGTATCACCACGCCAATTATTAATTGACATTTCTGGCAGTGTGCCGTCAAAAGCAGATATGCAGATTGTGGAGCAAGTGATGCTGCAATATAAATTAGCACCAGGTGTTGCCAATGTACTCATTCAATATGTTATGCTGAAAACAGATATGAAGCTTTCGAAAAGCTACGTTGATAAAATTGCTTCTCACTGGGCGCGTAAAAAAGTAGTGACAGTACTTGAGGCAATGAATTTAGCGAAAAGCGAGCAGCGTCAATACGATGATTGGGCGCAAAATAAAGAGAAGCCAAAAACGCCGAAACGAAAGGCGACGCGACAGGAAAAATTGCCTGCGTGGTTTACAGATACGAACAAAAAAGAAGAGAAACAAACTGTCGATCAAAGCTTTGAAGAAGAAAAACGAAAACTGGAAGAAGCGTTGAAAAAACGTACAGAAAGGGCGTCAGCCGGTGAAAAAGATTAACGATGCACTCCGGAATATATCAACCTCACCTGGGTTCAATGAACGATATGAACAGATGAAGAAGGAGTTGTTGAATGACCCGTTGCTCCGTTCATTTATAAAAGAAAACCAATTAAGCGAAACAGATATTGAAAAAGCACTTGTGAAGCTGTATGAATATAAATCGCAAAGCCATAAATGCGATAAATGCCCATCGCTTAAAGAATGCGTAAATGACGTGATGAAAGGCTATGAACCAGAGCTTGTTTTTCGCCATGGAGGAGTAGAGCTTGATTACAAGCGCTGTCCGCGAAAAGTACGAGATGATGAGATAAAGCATTTACACCGTCATGTAAAAAGTTTATATGTGCCAAAAGATGTACTCCAGGCAACATTTACCGAAGTGGACCTCGACAACAGGAGCCGTCTTGATGCTGTGAAGGCAGCAAAAGATTTTGTCGATCAATATGATATAGAAAAAAAACCGAAAGGGCTATACATATTTGGATCATTTGGTGTTGGGAAATCATTCTTATTCGGTGCGATTGCGAATGAACTGGCGGAAAAAAATATCGCCTCATTGATCGTTTATTTCCCGGAATTTGTAAGAGAGATGAAGCAGTCACTCAATGATCAATCGACTGCTTCGAAAGTGGATGCGGTGAAGTCTGCACCTGTACTAATGATTGATGATATTGGTGCCGAAACGATGTCGAGCTGGATTCGAGACGATATTCTCGGAACCATTCTGCAATACCGCATGCTTGAAGGACTGCCGGTTTTGTTTACATCGAATTTTGACCATGCCGGACTTGAGCATCATTTAACGTATTCGCAGCGAGGCGAATCAGAAGCTTTAAAAGCAGCACGTATTATGGAACGTATTAAATATTTGACCGTGCCTGTTGAAATGAACGGTGTAAACCGACGCAAGTAAATCGTACTTGATTTTCACGCGGTGAGATACTATAATAACGACAGATGAAAAGTGATGACAGGGACATGTTTGATTAGGAACGTCTTTAGAGAGGGAAAGCATCTAGGCTGTAACTTTCCTGGCGTGAACAATCTATTCACCACCCTCGAGCTCTGTTTGTGAACGCAAATTTTTTGCCAGTAATAAGCGGCGGCACCAGACCGTTATCTGACTGCAATTGAGCCGGGGGAAAATCTCTCCGGAAAGTTGGGTGGAACCGCGATTAAACCTCGCCCCTTCGTTTATGGAGGAGCGGGGTTTTTTGTCGTTTTTCAGAAAAGAGGAGGAAACACACATGTCGATTCAATTAACATTTCCCGATGGAGCCGTAAAGGAATTCCCCGCTGGAACAACAATGGAAGACGTTGCACAGTCGATCAGCCCAGGGCTGCGCAAAAAAGCACTCGCTGGTAAAATAGCCGGAGCACCCATTGATTTAAAAACACCGATTGAACAAGGTGGTTCGATTGAAATTATCACGCCTGACCATGCGGACGCATTGGAAATTTTGCGTCACAGCACAGCGCATTTAATGGCACAGGCGATTAAGCGTGTGTACGGCGCAGACAAAGTAAAGCTTGGTGTCGGTCCGGTTATTGAAGGCGGTTTTTATTACGATATCGACTTAGATGAGTCGATTACGCCGGAAGATTTGCCAGTAATTGAAAAAGAAATGAAAAAAATCATCAATGAGAATGTGCCAGTCATCCGTAAAGAAGTTACACGTGATGAAGCGAAGAAATTTTATGAAGGAATCGGCGATGAGTACAAAATTGAGCTTCTTGAGGCGATTCCGTCTGATGAAACGGTTACGCTTTATGAGCAAGGCGATTTTACAGACCTTTGCCGCGGTGTGCACGTACCGTCAACAGGCAAGCTGAAAGAATTTAAATTGTTGAACATTGCTGGTGCGTATTGGCGCGGCAATTCGGACAATAAAATGCTTCAGCGTATTTATGGAACAGCCTTTTTCAAAAAAGAAGAGCTTGTTCATCATTTGAAAATGCTGGAAGAAGCGAAAGAGCGTGATCACCGTAAAATTGGGAAAGAACTTGATTTATTTATGAATTCCCAAAAAGTCGGTCAAGGATTGCCTTTATGGCTACCAAAAGGCGCGACAATTCGCCGTATTATTGAGCGCTATATCGTTGATAAGGAACAAAGCCTTGGTTATGATCATGTGTACACACCGGTGCTTGGCAGCGTGGAGCTGTACAAAACGAGCGGCCACTGGGGGCATTACCAGGATGGTATGTTCCCACTTATGGAAATGGACAATGAAAGCCTTGTTCTTCGTCCGATGAACTGCCCGCATCATATGATGGTTTATAAAAATGATATTCATAGCTACCGAGAGCTGCCAATCCGTATTGCGGAGCTAGGCACGATGCACCGTTATGAAATGTCAGGTGCGCTTGCCGGACTTCAGCGCGTTCGCGGCATGACGTTAAATGATGCGCACATTTTCGTCCGTCCAGATCAAATTAAAGATGAACTAAAGCGTGTCGTTGAATTGGTTCTTGCTGTATATGAAGATTTTGATTTAACCGACTACTCATTCCGTTTGTCTTACCGTGACCCGCAAGATACAGAAAAATATTATGACGACGATCAAATGTGGGAAAAAGCGCAGGGGATGTTGAAAGAGGCAATGGATGAGATTGGGATTGACTATGTGGAAGCGGAAGGAGAAGCGGCGTTTTACGGACCAAAGCTTGATGTTCAGGTAAAAACAGCGCTTGGCAAAGAAGAAACACTCTCAACTGTTCAGCTTGATTTCTTGATGCCAGAACGATTTGACTTAACGTATGTCGGTGAAGATGGCAAGCAGCATCGTCCGGTTGTTATTCATCGCGGTGTTGTGTCGACAATGGAACGGTTTGTCGCTTTCTTGATTGAAGAATACAAAGGCGCATTCCCGACATGGCTTGCCCCGGTACAAGTACAAATCATCCCGGTATCGAATGAAGTTCATTATGATTATGCGAAACAATTGAAAGATCAATTGAAGTCAGCAGGAATCCGTGTTGAAATGGATAGCCGTGAAGAAAAGCTCGGTTATAAAATTCGTGAGTCACAAATGAAAAAAATTCCTTTTATGCTTGTTGTTGGCGACAAAGAGCTTGAGAGCGGCTCGGTTAACGTCCGTAAATACGGGGAACAGAAGTCAGAAACCATGTCATTCAACGATTTCCGCGAGCATGTTCAAAAAGAAGGCAAGCGTTAAGAAAAAAACTATTGTTTTTTCTGAAAAGCAATGGTATGATTTAAAACGTTGGTTCTTTCAGTAGTCTACTGGACATATGAAAGAAGATATGATATAGTTGCTTAGGTGAATAAAACACTCGATAAAAGAAAGCAGAAGCGCCCGCTTCTCACCTCGTCTGACAAATCTGTTGGCAGGTTGACATGGTAAATGACAAAGCTATTTAAAAGCTTTTTACTGGCGGGGCATCTACTTTAGATGCCTCGCCTTTTTCATGCAGGCAGCGCTCTGTTTTCCCATGTGAACCCCGTTCTTTTAAAGATACGTGTTTTCTAACATTACCTGGAGGTGGCTTATTATTAGCAAAGATATGAACTTAAACGAAGGCATCCGTGCCCGTGAAGTACGCCTAATTGATCAAAACGGCGAACAGCTCGGTATTAAACAAAAACGTGATGCTCTCGACATTGCAGCACGTGTTAATCTTGATCTTGTGCTCGTTGCACCGAATGCGAAACCACCTGTAGCCCGTATTATGGATTACGGAAAGTTCAAATTTGAACAGCAGAAGAAAGAGAAGGAAGCCCGCAAAAACCAAAAAATCATCCTATTGAAAGAAGTGCGTCTCAGTCCTACGATAGATGAGCATGATTTTAATACAAAACTTCGCAATGCGATTAAGTTTTTGGAAAAGGGTGACAAAGTAAAAGCTTCGATCCGATTTAAAGGACGTGCGATTACGCATAAAGAAATTGGCCAACGTGTACTTGACCGCTTTGCAGAAGAGTGCAAGGAAGTTGCGGCAGTTGAGTCCAAGCCTAAAATGGATGGCCGTAGTATGTTCCTAATTATGGCGCCGAAAAACGAAAAGTAAACCAGTTTGAGGAGGAAGTCGAAATGCCAAAAATGAAAACTCACCGTGGTTCTGCCAAACGTTTCAAGAAAACAGGTTCGGGTAACCTGAAACGTTCAAAAGCTTATACAAGCCACTTGTTCGCGAATAAATCCACGAAACAAAAACGCAAATTGCGTAAAAGCACAATGGTTTCTAAAGGCGATTTCAAACGCATTCGCCACATGCTCGACAACCTGTAAGAAAATTATGTAACATCATTAGGAGGGAATAGTATGCCACGCGTAAAAGGCGGTACTGTAACACGCAAACGTCGTAAAAAGGTTCTTAAGTTAGCAAAAGGTTATTTCGGTTCGAAGCATCGTTTATATAAAGTTGCCAATCAACAAGTCATGAAATCCCTGCAATACGCATACCGGGATCGTCGTAACAAAAAACGTGACTTCCGCAAATTGTGGATTACACGTATTAATGCAGCTGCTCGTATGAACGGTCTTTCTTATAGCCGTTTAATGCACGGTTTGAAACTTGCTGGTATTGAAGTAAACCGCAAAATGCTTGCTGAACTCGCTGTTAGCGATGAAAAAGCATTCACGCAGCTTGCTGATGCAGCTAAAAAACAACTCGGTTAATTGTAACTGAAAAACTGCCCTGAATCTATTTCAGGGCAGTTTTTTATTTGATGTGAAGGCTGCATTTTTTACCTTTTCCGTTTAATTTTGATAAAATAAGAAGGGAGGTGCATCGGTGTCGATTTTATCTATATATTTTATAATGATCAACTTTTTCGCTTATGTCGTAATGGCAGGGGATAAACGGAAAGCGCGGCAGAACAAATATCGGACGAGTGAACATACCCTCTGGCTGCTGGCGTTGCTGGGAGGTGCACCTGGCAGTTTTGTCGCGATGCAGACGTACCGTCATAAAACAAAACATACATCGTTTAAATATGGGATACCGGTGCTTGCGGTCATTGATCTTGTCATATTGGGTATAATAGGGGGAGTAATGTGAATATTGAAAAGTTGTTTGATATGCAGCGAGGGCTTGATCGTTACATAGAAGAGGGACATGATTTAGCAGGGAAAAATTTATTTGACCAAAAAGTGCTGGCGTTACTCGTTGAAATTGGCGAACTGGCGAACGAAACACGATGCTTTAAATTTTGGAGCACGAAAGGTCCATCTGAACGAAGCGTTATTTTAGAAGAGTTCGTCGACGGGGTTCACTTTATTTTATCACTTGGGATTATGGGTGGCTTCGATCAGGCTAAGCCATCATTTGAAGCAGGTAATGTGGATCAGGCACAACAATTCATTCTGGTGATGGAGTCGGTTCATGCGTTCCATAAAGAGAAAATAAAATCGAATTATGAGCAGTTGATGAATCGGTATTTTGAGCTTGGAGATTTGCTCGGATTTTCACCGGATGAAGTGGAAGCAGCCTACATCGCGAAAAATGAAGTGAATTATGAGAGGCAAAAATCGGGCTATTAGAAGGGAGAATATATAAATGAAGAAACTAGATGAAACGTTAACGATGTTAAAAGAATTGACAGACGCAAAAGGGATTGCAGGCAATGAACGTGAAGTGCGTCAAGTCATGCAAAAATACATTGAACCGCATGTTGATGTTGTGACGACAGATGGACTGGGTAGTTTAATTGCGAAAAAAACGGGCAATGGGGACGGGCCGAAGATTATGGTCGCCGGTCACCTTGATGAAGTTGGATTTATGGTGACACGTATTGACGAGAAGGGATTTATCCGTTTTCAAACGGTAGGTGGCTGGTGGAACCAGGTAATGCTGGCGCAGCGCGTGACGATCGTGACAAAAAAAGGGGATGTAACAGGTGTTATTGGTTCAAAGCCGCCGCATATTTTATCTCCGGAAGCACGGAAAAAGCCGGTTGATATAAAAGATATGTTCATTGATATTGGAGCATCAAGCCGTGAAGAAGTCACAGAATGGGGTGTACGCCCAGGCGATATGATCGTCCCCTATTTTGAATTTACGGTGATGAACAATGAGAAAATGCTCCTTGCGAAAGCGTGGGACAATCGAATTGGCTGTGCGATTGCGATTGATGTGATGAAGTATGTGAAAGACAAGCAGCATGAGAACATTGTATACGGTGTTGGTACGGTACAGGAAGAAGTCGGACTGCGTGGCGCGAAAACGTCTGCTCATATGATTGAGCCGGATATCGCATTCGGTGTGGACGTCGGCATTGCCGGTGATACGCCAGGCGTGACTGAAAAAGAAGCAATGGGGAAAATGGGCAAAGGTCCGCAAATTATTTTGTATGATGCATCGATGGTATCACATAAAGGGCTACGTGATTTTGTAACAGATACAGCGGATGAACTCGATATTCCCTATCAATTTGATGCGATGGCGGGCGGCGGAACAGATTCTGGGGAGATCCATAAATCAGCAAATGGTGTCCCGACATTGTCTGTGACGATCGCAACACGTTATATTCATAGTCATGCGGCGATGCTTCATCGTGATGATTACGAAAATACAGTGAAGTTGCTTGGTGAAGTGATTCTTCGTCTCGATCGGAATACAGTAAATACGATCACATTTGACGCATAAGAAAAGCCGCTCACGATACAGTGAGCGGTTCTTTTTCGATTTTTGTTGCTGAATCTTCAATAAATAGCTTGTGCCATTGCATAAAAATAAGCAGGGTCCACAATTTGCGGCTGTTATCTTCTATTCCTTCAACATGATCGTCAAGTAACTGATGAACGTATGATTTGTTCATTAAATGATCGACGGGACTTTCTTGAATCATTGTACGAGCCCAGTCATATAATTCATTTTTCAGCCAGACACGGATCGGTACAGGGAATCCAAGCTTTTTCCGCTCAAGGACATGATCCGGAACGATGCCTTCAGCAGCACGTCTGAGTAAGTATTTCGTCGTTTTATTTGATGTTTTGTCTTTTGTATTTAAGCGACGGGCCACATCGAATACTTCTTTATCAAGAAATGGAACACGCAATTCAAGCGAATGTGCCATCGTCATTTTATCTGCTTTTAATAAAATATCCCCGCGCAGCCATGTTTGCATATCAATGTATTGCATTTTTTCAACATCATCCGATGAATAGCAGTCTTTATAATAAGGAGATGTGATATCTGTATAAGGAACATTCACGTTGTAATGCTGCATAAATTGCTGTTTTTCACGCTCCAAAAACATTTTCGCATTGCCGACATATCGTTCTTCAATCGCTGTACAGCCGCGCAATAAATAGTTGCGGCCTTTAAAACCGGCCGGCAGTTTTCGAAAGACTTCTTTCATACCAGGTTTTAATCCATCGGGCACATAGCGGAAAACGGAGAGAGCCTGTGGTTCGCGGTAAATATTATACCCGCCAAACAGCTCGTCAGCTCCTTCTCCTGAAAGAACAACCGTTACGTGCTTTTTCGCTTCTCTTGCGACGAAATAAAGAGGAATAGCGGCAGCATCTGCAAGCGGATCATCCATATGCCAGACAATCTTCGGCAGCTCCTGTAAAAATTCTTCGGGCGTAATATTGTATGTATGGTGATGAACACCAATTTTATCCGCTGTCTCAGCGGCTACATCGATTTCACTGTAGCCATCAATTTTAAACCCAACAGAAAACGCATGAAGATCAGGATTCATTTCTTTTGCAATGGCTGTCGTGATCGACGAATCAATCCCACCTGATAAAAAGCAACCGACTGGAACATCACTGCGCATATGATATTTTACGGAATCATATAAAACATCTTGAATTGCTTTAATCTTTTCCGACTCTGCCTGCATAACCGGCTGAAACGATGGCTTCCAATAGCGTTCAATGTACATCGGTTCATTTTTTCGCATTGTAAAACACGTGCCTGGCTCTAGTTTTTGAATCCCAGTGACCATTGTTGCAGGCTCAGGTACATATTGAAACGTTAAATAATGCTGAAATGAGCGATCATCGACTTCTTTTTGAGGTAAAAATGCTTGGAAGCTTTTGCTTTCTGATCCGAATAGACAATAGCCGTCCTGCTCACTATAGTAAAATGGTTTAATGCCGAACCGGTCACGTGCGCCAAATAATACCTCATCATGCTTGTCCCAAATTAGGAAAGAGAACATTCCGCGGAGTTTTTCTACAGCGTCTCTGCCCCAATGACAGTAAGCAACAAGAAGCACTTCTGTATCCGAGTGTGTATGAAACGTATAACCAAAATCTATTAACTCATTGCGAAGTTCAATATAGTTATAAATTTCACCGTTAAAAATAATCCAGTAGCGCTCATTTTCATATGAAAGCGGCTGATGGCCGTTTTCCGTATCAATAATACTAAGGCGTCTGAACGCAAATTGTACTGTGTTATCATTAAAATATCCTTCATCGTCTGGACCACGATGGAAGATGAGATGGTTTGCTTTTTGAATTAATTCATCATTAAAAATTGTCTTTTGATTATGGTGAAATACACCGACAAAACCACACATTATTTTCACCTCATTGTAAATTTGTACGTAGAAAATGAGTATACGCTTTTTGGAATGAATTTGCAAAAAAAGACCTCTTTTCTATGAAAGAAAAGAGGACAAAGTACTACGATTGAAGGGCTGAGGCCATTTTTTGAAGAACCACTTGTTTTTCATCATTTTGGCTATTTTTCCAAAAAAGTTCAAACATCACACCGAGACCAGGCAGCGTCTTTTCTTCACCTTGCGCCACTGCATCTTGAATCGTGGCAGACAACTGATTTTCATTTTGACCGTGTAAATTTTGAATAATCGCATTTCGTAAATTCATTATATCCCCTCCTTGTTACTCTTATTTTGACCGGAGCGGCTTATGTTATACAGAAAAGATGCTATAATAAATCGACGAAAGGGGATTTGAACGTGAATTATATCCAATCGGCGAACAATCCACGCATAAAACAGCTCAAAAAGTTACTGACAAAAAAAGAACGCGACAAAACGGGGCAATACCTTTTAGAAGGTTTTCATCTTGTTGAAGAAGCACTTTGTCATAAAGAAACGATCGATGAATTAATTTTTTCAGAAGAAGCAGTCATTCCATCCGAATGGAATACAGATGATCTCGAACTGACGATTGTGTCGCCGGAAGCGGCAGCCAAATTGTCTGACACAGAAAACGGACAGGGTGTCTTTGCAGTGTGCCGGAAATCGGATCAAACGGTACTGCCTGATGGAAACATGTTTTTATTAATTGACGCTGTACAAGATCCAGGTAATGTTGGCACAATGATCCGTACTGCCGATGCAGCAGGCATTGATGCGGTCGTTCTCGGCGCAGGTACTGCTGATGTGTACAACCCAAAAGTACTTCGTTCTGCGCAGGGAAGCCATTTTCATGTGCCGGTCGTCAGCATAAATTTAGGTCAAGCAGTGGAGCAATTGAGAGAGCGGGACATCACGATTTACGGAACAGCGCTTGAAGGGGCGTCTGATTACCGCAAAGAATCATCCGGCCCATTTGCGCTGTTAGTTGGCAATGAAGGAAGCGGTGTTCGACCTGAATTGCTGCAGGAAACGACGAAAAACGTGTACATTCCGATTTTTGGCCGGAGCGAATCGCTCAATGTTGCTGTTGCTGCAGGTATTCTTCTTTATCATTTTCGGGAAAACAATTGAATTTCAAAAACGGGTTGTCTATAATAATGAATGTGAATTTAATACTAAAAGGCGATGACGGAGAAAAGTATGCCGCGCCTCTTTTTTAAGGAAGAAAATGCCCTGACTGAAAGCATTTTTAAAAAGAGATGGCAGAAGTTCACCTCCCGAGCCGGTGCCAGGACCGCTCGACGTAAAGGCACACCGGTTTTAAAAAGCCGTTATCCGAATGAAGTGAATGCGTGTATGTATGCGTATTAAAAAGGGTGGTACCGCGATCAAAGCCTCGTCCCTTTCCGGGAACGGGGCTTTTTGTATTTGTCAAAAAAGGAGGAGTAAACGTGGAACAACAGCTAAAAGAATTGCAAAACCAGGCGCTTGAACAAATTGCAGCTGCAGCAAACTTAAAAGAATTAAACGATGTGCGTGTCGCCTATCTTGGCAAAAAAGGACCGGTGACAGAAGTATTAAAAGGGATGGGGAAGCTCTCAGCAGAAGAACGCCCGAAAATGGGGGCGCTTGTCAATGTAGTACGTGAAACCATTTCAGAAAGTATTGAAGAAAAACAAGAACTGCTTGAAGCAGCAGCGATTGAGCAGAAACTTGCGCAAGAATCAATCGACGTGACACTGCCAGGTCGTCCGGTGAAGCAAGGTGGTCACCATCCACTGACACGTGTTGCAGAAGAAATTGAAGACTTATTTATCGGTATGGGGTACACGGTAGCAGAAGGACCGGAAGTCGAGCAGGACTTCTATAACTTTGAAGCGCTCAATTTGCCGAAAGACCATCCGGCACGCGATATGCAAGATACGTTTTATATTACACCGGAACTGTTAATGCGTACGCATACGTCACCGGTGCAAGTAAGAACGATGCAGAAGCATGAAGGCCGCGGCCCGGTCAAGATCATTTGCCCTGGTAAAGTGTATCGCCGTGATAGCGATGACGCGACACATTCACATCAATTCGCACAAATTGAAGGGCTTGTCGTGGGTGAAAACATCCGTATGAGCGACTTGAAGGGCACACTTGATATGTTTGCTAAAAAAATGTTCGGGGAGGACCGTGAAATCCGTCTCCGTCCAAGCTTTTTCCCGTTCACAGAGCCATCTGTTGAAGTCGACGTGAGCTGCATGTGCGGCGGCAAAGGCTGCTCGATTTGTAAAGGAACAGGCTGGATTGAAGTACTTGGCGCAGGTATGGTGCACCCGAACGTGCTAGAAATGGCCGGTTTTGATTCAAATAAATATACAGGATTTGCATTCGGTATGGGACAGGAGCGCATTGCGATGCTGAAATATGGCATTGACGATATTCGCCATTTTTACACGAATGATCTTCGGTTCTTAAAGCAATTTTCAGTACATGAATAAATAAGGAGGAGTATACACATGTTTGTTTCATATAAATGGCTCGCACAATATGTTGATCTGGCAGGCCAGTCTCCGCAGGAATTGGCGGAAAAAATTACACGTGCCGGTATTGAAGTCGAAGGAGTCGAAATCCCCGCTTCTGAAATGAAAAACATTGTCGTTGGTTACGTAAAGACACGTGAACAGCATCCGAATGCCGACAAATTAAGCAAATGTCTCGTTGACGTCGGAGAGGAAGAGCCTGTACAAATTATCTGTGGTGCGAAAAATGTCGATGCAGGGCAATATGTGGCTGTGGCAAAAACAGGAGCAGTCCTTCCTGGTAACTTTAAAATTAAACGGGCGAAACTGCGCGGTGAAGAATCAAATGGCATGATCTGCTCGCTATCTGAGCTCGGCATTGAAAGCCGTCTCACGCCGAAAGAATACGCAGAAGGTATTTTCAATTTCCCGAACGATGTGACACCAGGAGAAGATGCACTCGCAGCACTAAACCGTGACGATGCCATTCTCGAATTGTCGTTGACACCAAACCGTTCTGACGCATTAAGTATGATGGGTGTTGCCTATGAAGTAGCGGCAATTTTGGACCGTGATGTAAATCTTCCTGCGCCAAATCCGGCTGAATCCGATGAAAAAGCTTCTGATGCGATTCACATTCACATCGATGCGCCAAAGGATAACCCGATTTACATCGCACGCGTTGTGAAAAATATTAAAATGGGTCCATCGCCGATCTGGATGCAAACGTATTTAATGAATGCAGGCGTCCGTCCCCATAATAATGTTGTTGATATTACGAACTACGTATTGATGGAATACGGTCAGCCACTTCACGCATTTGACTTGGATCGTCTCGGCTCAAATGAAATTGTTGTTCGTCGCGCGGTTGAAGGTGAAAAACTGATCACTCTCGATGATACAGAACGTATATTGTCTGCCGATCAGCTTGTCATCACAAACGGCAAGGAACCAGTTGCACTTGCAGGTGTGATGGGTGGGGCTAATTCGGAAGTACATGACGGCACTGTCAATGTGTTAATCGAATCGGCTTATTTTGATGGCCAGATCGTTCGTGCAGCATCGAAAGCGCATGGCCTTCGCTCTGAAGCAAGCGCCCGCTTCGAAAAAGGTGTTGATCCGGCACGTATTCAAGCCGCATGTGACCGGGCTGCTGAATTAATGGTGGAATTAGCAAGCGGCACCGTCCTTTCTGGAAGTGTTGTAGCCGGTGAATTAGCGATTGAACCAAAACGAGTGTCGATTACGCTTGAAAAATTAAATATGAGACTCGGCACGGATCTTCAAATGGGGGATGTAGAAGATATTTTCCGCCGTTTGCAATTTGAAACAGAAACGAAAGACAATGAAATTACGGTCACAGTGCCAACACGCCGTGCGGATATTATGATACCTGAAGATTTGACGGAAGAGGTAGCACGCCTCTATGGGTATGATCACATTCCGCTTACATTGCCTGAAGGAGCCACGCAGCCAGGTTCGCTTACATCGTATCAATTAGGCCGCCGTGTCGTGCGCCGTTATTTAGAAGGAACGGGATTCAATCAGGCGATGACGTATTCTCTTACATCCGCAAAGCGTGCATCCGAATTTGCGCTTGAACACCGAGCTCCGGTAGCGCTATCCATGCCGATGAGTGAAGAACGTGCGTATTTGCGACAAAGCTTGATTCCACATTTAATTGAAGCTGCAGCATACAATAACGCCCGCCAAATGCCATCTGTCGCTTTGTATGAAACAGGCTCTATTTATTTAAACGAAGGCGAAAACGTTCAGCCAAAAGAAGAAGAGAGACTTGCAGGTATCATAACAGGCATGTGGCATGAACATTTGTGGCAAGGTGAAAAGAAAGCCGTTGATTTCTTTACTGTAAAAGGGATTGTTGAAGGACTTGCGGCACAGATTGGTCTTGCGGAGCGAATGACGTTCCAAAAAGCGGCACCTGCTGGGTTCCATCCTGGCCGTACAGCCGAAGTATTGCTCGACTCTGAATCAATCGGATTTGTTGGACAGCTTCACCCAACAATCTCTAAAGAAATGGATATAAAAGAAGCGTATTTGTTTGAATTAAAGCTTGATGTTTTATTGAATGCATCGCGTGAAGATCTGGCATACATGGCCATTTCACGTCATCCATTCATTAGCCGAGACATCGCGCTTGTTGTTGACAGCACGGTTGAAGCGGCTGCTCTTGAAGCCGTCATTAAACAGGCAGGCGGTGCACTTTTAACAGGTGTCCGGGTGTTTGATGTATACGAAGGTGAACGGATGGAAGAAGGCAAAAAATCGGTCGCATTCGCACTAACGTATGCCGATCCGGAGAAAACATTAACGGATGAAGAAGTGACCGCCGTACATGAAAAAGTACTTGCTGCACTAAAAGAACAAGCAGGCGCTGACTTGCGCGCATAATAAGAAAAAGGACTCGATCCATGACGATTGAGTCCTTTTTTTATTCAGTAGGGGATGAAGAAAGCCCCCAATGAATGGAATTTCACTTTATATTACATTTCACGCAACATATTTTTTGCTTTGCCTGTATTAGCAAAATGAAGCTTTGTGAAATGACGCAGCACGCTTTCGTCATACGTTTTCATCAATCGGGCAGCTGCTTTATCAACAAGGGCCCCGGCGCCTTTCGGAATAGTAAAGCCAGCTTCTTCCGACAGTATATCCATTTCTTTTAAAAAGGCATAGCGTGCAAGAATGGATGCCGCTGCAACGGCTAGATGGATGCTTTCGCCTTTCGTACTGAAAAAAACATTTTCACGCACAATATTTTTTTGTTCGTTTAAATAACGATAATACACTGTTTTTTCAGCGAATTGATCGATAAGTACTGCATCTGGTCGTACCGGTGTTATTTTTTCATGCAGTTTGCCGAGTGCCTGATTGTGTAAAAGGGCTTTTATTTTACCTTGAGACATCCCGCTTTCCTGCAAATCGTTGTATTTTTCATTGCGCAAAATAAGCAAGCTGTACGGAATGTCTTTCAGTAATTTTTTTGCCACAGACACAATTTCCGGATCTTTCATATCTTTTGAATCACGTACGCCAAGTGCTTTTAATTCCGCAATTCGACTTTTTTCAACATAAGCGGCAACGACCGTGATCGGACCGAAATAATCGCCTGTTCCGACTTCATCGCTGCCCATGACGGACATCGCTGCAAAGCCATCCGGCAGCACAGCATTTGACACTGCTTTTTTCTTCGGCTCAGCTGTTTTACCAGCCCATTTCGATGATTCTTGTGCTGCGTTTCTCCCTTGAAAGAGCACTTTTCCAGAACGGTAACCAGTCACGGAACAGCCGTCAACTTTTGCTGAAAAGATAGCACCAGCTGGTAGTTTTGCCAAGATCCCATAATGATTTTTCATTTCTTTTAAGATTTCATTTGTGACAATTAATACAGTATGACTCAATTCAACAACCTCCAGACTTTCTTCCTTTTCACACTAAAACAGTCGTGGTATGATTAATAACAGGATTTCATGAGAAATGGGGGCCGTACAATTGTCGGACGGACAAAAAACTCGCCTAACAGTTGACATCTACGGATATCAGTACACCATTGTAGGAACTGAATCAGAATACCATATTCGTCGTGTAACGGAAATGGTTGATGATAAAATGCGTGAAATCGGCAACCGTAACGCGACACTGGATACGCAAAAAATTGCGGTGCTGACCGCAGTCAATATGGTGAATGATTACTTGAAGATGGAAGAAGAATTGCAGGAAATGAAAATGGAATTAAGCCGTTTGAAAAACAGAACAGTCGTCAATGGCTGAAAAACTTCTCTCGATTTGGTAGAGAAGTTTTTTTCTGCTACTATATAAGGAAAAGCAGGTGGCATAGATGGTTAATAAAAAAGATGTTATTCGGTTACTTGAAAAAATTGCAGTCTATATGGAATTAAAGGGAGAGAATCCGTTTAAAATATCGGCCTTTCGCAAAGCGGCAGCAGCGTTAGAAACGGATGACCGCAGTTTGTCTGAAATTGATGATGTGACAAAATTATCAGGCATCGGCAAAGGCACCGCCGCGGTGATTACAGAATACATAGAAACCGGGGAATCCGCCGTACTGACAGAACTTGCAGGCGAAGTGCCAGAAGGACTTGTTGCGTTGCTAGGGCTGCCGGGCCTTGGTGGAAAAAAGATTGCTAAACTATATAAAGAGCTCGGCATTACCAATATGGATGAATTGAAAGAAGCATGCGAGCAGCATCGTGTACAGGAGCTTGCTGGATTTGGTGCGAAAACGGAAGAAAAAATTCTCGCGGCTGTTGAAAAAGCAGGTACACAGCCGGATCGTCTGCCCATTATGTATATGCTGCCGGTTGCCGAAAAAGTGGAAGCGTATTTAGCAGATTTGCCGCAAGTGACTACATTTTCGCGTGCAGGCAGTTTGCGCCGCTTGCGTGAAACAGTGAAAGATCTTGATTTTATTATTGCCACAAAAGAACCGGAACAAGTAAAAGAGAAGCTACTTGCAATTCCAGATAGGAAAGAAATCATTGCGGCCGGACCGACGAAAGTGTCGATCATCATTGACGGTGAGTTTGACGTGTCGATTGATTTTCGTATTGTTGAGCCGGCACAATATGCGAGTGCATTGCATCATTTTACAGGTTCAAAAGATCATAACGTGAAAATTCGTCAGATCGCCAAAGAGCGTAATGAAAAGGTGAGCGAATACGGTGTTGAGCGGCAGGACGGTTCTGTGAAAACGTTTGATTCAGAAGAAGCGCTTTACAATCACTTTGACTTGCCCTGGTTTCCGCCTGAAATTCGTGAAGACGGAACGGAAACGGATAAGTACAAAGCAGGTACACTGATCGAATTATCTGACATTAAAGGCGATTTGCATATGCATACGGCTTGGTCAGATGGCGCATTTTCGATTGAAGAAATGATTGAAGCATGCCGTGCACGAGGATATGAGTACATGGCGATAACAGACCATTCGCAGTATTTAAAAGTGGCAAATGGATTAACTGTTGACCGCCTCCTGCGTCAAAATGAGGAAATAAAAGAGTGGAATGAAAAATACAGTGATATCGAAGTACTATCGGGTATTGAAATGGACATTTTACCAGATGGAACGCTTGATTATGAGGACGATGTGCTGAAAGAGCTCGACTTTGTGATCGCATCGATTCATTCAAGTTTTTCACAACCGCAAAAAAAGATTATGGATCGGTTAAAAACGGCCTTGCATAATCCATATGTGAAATTGATTGCTCACCCGACCGGCCGGATTATTGGCCGCCGTGATGGTTATTCAGTTGATATGGAGGAACTTATTAAAATTGCGGCAGAAACGAACACGGCACTTGAATTGAATGCAAACCCACATCGCCTTGATTTATCCGCCGATCATTTAAAATGGGCACAGGATGCAGGGGTAAAAATATTCATTAACACAGATGCTCATGCGATTGAGCACCTTACATTTATGGAAACTGGCGCAAGTGCAGGGCGAAAAGGATGGCTTCGGTCGGAAACGGTTGTGAATACGTGGCCGAAAGAGCAGTTTCTATCTTTTATACGCGGCCAATGATGTCAATAGAGGAGTGAACCAGATTTGAATAAAAAAGTGTTGGCAACACTTGAGTTTGATAAAATTATCCAGCAGTTAGCACATCATGCTTCATCGGAGGTCGGGCGCAGCTTTGCAGAAGACTTAAAGCCGTCTCTCCGTGCAGAAGAAGTACAAGTTTGGCTTGATGAAACGGAAGAAGCAGTAGCGGTTCTCCGCATAAAAGGCAATGTACCGCTTGACGGTATTTATGACATCCGTCCGCATGCAAAGCGGGCTCAAATTGGCGGTGTATTAAGCGGTATTGAGCTTGTTCGAATTGCGAGTACGATTTATGCGAGCCGGATGATTCGTCAATTTATAGAGGATGTTCGTTTAGAAGGACAGGTAACGCTACGCATCTTACCAGAGAAAACAGCGGTCATTCCAGTTTTGACAGATCTTGAACATAAAATTAAACGGACGGTGGATGAAAACGGACGAGTTCTTGATTCAGCGAGCGACGAATTGCGGCATATTCGTCATGGCATCCGGTCAGCAGAGTCACGGATTCGCTCCAAATTAGAAAGCTTGACACGCGGGCAAAGCGCACAGAAAATGCTGTCCGATGCAATTGTAACGATACGGAATGAGCGTTACGTCATTCC
Organism: Domibacillus mangrovi; assembly: GCF_001906925.1. Classification (GTDB taxonomy): domain Bacteria; phylum Bacillota; class Bacilli; order Bacillales; family Domibacillaceae; genus Domibacillus; species Domibacillus mangrovi. The sequence continues at coordinate 472,368 of NZ_MRWQ01000001.1, read as the reverse complement.
GGTCAAACAGGAATACCGCTCTCATTATGGTGGCATCGTTCATGATCAGTCATCATCCGGACAGACGTTATTCGTCGAACCGGCTTCGGTTGTGAACTTAAATAACGAACTGCGTGAATTAAAGGTGAAAGAACAATATGAAGTAGAGAAAATTTTAGGTGAATTAACGATGGAAACAGCGGAACATGCGCCATCATTATTCACAATGACAAAAATGCTGTCAGAAATCGATTTTATATTCACAAAAGGGAAATTTGCCCATTCGATGAAAGCGACAAAGCCATTCATTAATGAGAATGGTTACATACGTTACATCCAGGCGCGTCATCCACTTTTGCCAGCTGATGAAGCAGTACCGAGCGATATTGAAATTGGTCAAGATTATACAGCGATCGTCATTACCGGACCGAATACAGGCGGGAAAACGGTGACGCTAAAAACGACGGGCTTATCCGTCTTAATGGCGCAGTCCGGCTTATTTATTCCGGCTGAATACGGCTCAGAGACCGCTATCTTCCAATCTGTTTTTGCTGACATTGGCGATGAGCAGTCGATTGAGCAAAATTTAAGTACATTTTCATCTCATATGGTGAACATTTCTGGTATTTTAAAAGAAGTCGACGATCAAAGCCTTGTGCTATTTGATGAACTTGGTTCTGGAACGGACCCGCAGGAAGGCTCAGCACTGGCCATCTCTATTTTGGATGAGGTGATTGCCAGAGGAGCACGGATTATTGCGACAACGCATTATCCCGAATTGAAAGCATACGGATACAACCGTGAACAAGTGATTAATGCAAGTGTAGAGTTTGATGTTGAAACGCTCAGTCCGACATATCGGTTATTAATTGGGATTCCAGGACGAAGCAACGCATTTGAAATTTCAAAACGAATTGGCCTTGACCCGGAAATTATTGAACGGGCACGCAGTTTAATCGGAGCCGATTCACATGAAGTTGACAATATGATTGCTGCACTTGATACAAGCCGCCGTCAGGCAGAAAAAGATGCTAAGGACGCTCACGATTATTTACGTGAAACGGAGAAGCTGCATCGTGATCTGCAAAAAGAAGTGATTGCTTATCATGAACAGAAAGAGAAAATGGAAGAAAAAGCACGTGTTGAAGCGGCTGCTATTATTGAAAAGGCAAAAGCAGAAGCGGAAGAAGTGATGCGCGACTTGCGCGCTATCCGTTTAGCAGGCGGAGCAAACGTAAAAGAACATGAACTGATTGAAGCGAGAAAGCGGCTCGAAGGAGCGATACCGGAACAAAAACAGAAAAAACCGGCTATTGAACCGGCAAAGCGTTCGTGGAAACCAGGCGATGAAGTGAAAGTGATCAGTTTTGGCCAAAAAGGCAGTATTATTGAAAAAGCAACGGGTGACGAATGGGTTGTTCAAATGGGGATCATTAAAATGAAAGTCGAAGAAAGCGATATGCAATTTATTAAATCAGAAAAAAAGAAAGAGCCAAAACCAATTGCGACCATTCGTGGCAAAGGCCATCACGTATCATCGGAACTTGACTTACGAGGTGAACGATATGAAGAAGCGCTCAACCGTGTGGAGAAATATTTGGATGACGCACTGCTAGCAGGCTACCATCAAGTATCGATCATTCATGGGAAAGGAACGGGTGCACTTATGAAAGGGGTACGAGGCTATTTAACGAAGCACCGGATGGTCTCAAGCATTCGATTTGGTGGGTCTGGAGAAGGTGGACTGGGCGTCACGATCGCTGAATTGAAATAATGAGGAGGCCCCGACTACATGACTGGCTTTTGGGAAAATCAATTTGTACAGCTCGCCGGCTATTACAGCATCGCAACCATTTGTATCATTTTATGTCTGGCTGTTTTTGAACTTGTCACATCCTATCGCAACTGGAAAGAAATAAAGAGTGGCAATATGGCCGTCGCACTGGCAACCGGTGGGAAAATCTTTGGAATCGCCAATGTGTTTCGGCACTCGATCTTAAACAATGATTCGGTGCTGACGATGGCGGGATGGGGTATTTTTGGTTTTATTTTACTTCTCATTGGCTACTTTATGTTTGAATTTTTAACGCCAGGATTTAAAGTTGATAAAGAAATTGAGCGTGATAATCGGGCAGTCGGTTTTATTTCGTTCATTATTTCCGTAGGGTTGTCGTATATGATTGGCGCGGCACTTCTGTAAAGAGAAAAGAGGAGTTTTCAAATGGAAACATTGGCAAAAGTACTGCTCGGTTTTTGCGCTGCTTTTTTGCTAGTTGGGATTCTATATATGTATTTAAATTAAAGCTGTCACCACGACAGCTTTAATTTTCTTGTATAATGAATCATTATTCATTATACTTTAGTGAGAGTACTAATTCTTCTGACAAAGGGGTGGATGAAGATGACTGAAAAACCGTGGCTAACGCATTATCCGCCGGAGATCCCAGCAACGATTCAGTATGGAGAACAGCCGCTTCCGCTTTTTTTAACGAAAGCTGCCGCTGAATACAGGGACAAAATAGCGATTGAATTCCTCGGAAAGAAATTGACCTATGAAACAGTGTACGATTCCGCATTAAAAATGGCCGCCTATTTAAAAAAAATAGGTATTAAAAAAGGAGATCGTGTAGCGATTATGCTGCCGAATAGTCCGCAGGCTGTCATTAGTTTTTACGGTGTTATGTATGCCGGTGCTGTTGTCGTACAATTTAATCCACTATACAAAGAACGGGAAATCGAATACCAGTTGAAAGACTGTGGCGCGAAAGTTATGATTGCGCTTGACCTGTTATATCCACGCATCCAACACATCATCGGTAATACTCAACTTGAACACACCATTGTAACCGCCATCAAAGATTACTTGCCATTTCCGAAAAACATTCTGTACCCACTTATTCAAAAGAAACAAACCGGTATGGTTGTCCACATTGAAGACCGGAATAACAATCATCATTTCACCAAAATTATGGCAGGGCCAGCTGTAAAAGAAGAGCTGCTAAATATCAATATTGAAAATGATCCTGCCGTTTTGCAGTATACAGGAGGGACGACGGGCTTTCCAAAAGGGGTTATCCTGACGCATAAAAACCTTGTGGCGAATGCATCGATGTGTGCCGCATGGATGTACAAGTATCGTCCAGGTGCCGAAATTATTTTGGGGATCATTCCATTTTTCCACGTGTATGGGATGACGACTGTGATGATTTTATCTGTTATGCAAGGCTATAAAATGGTGTTGCTTCCGAAGTTTGATGCAAAAACGACACTGAAAACAATTCAAAAACAAAAGCCGACGATTTTTCCAGGGGCGCCGACGATTTATATTGCCCTTTTGAATGATCCGAACATGAAAAAATACGATTTGTCTTCTATCGATGCCTGTATTAGCGGTTCTGCACCGCTTCCTGCCGATATACAGAAAAAATTTGAGGATGTGACAGGCGGTAAGCTCGTTGAAGGATACGGATTAACAGAAACATCACCAGTCACTCATGCAAATTTCATCTGGGGTGACCGGATAAAAGGAAGCGTCGGCGTTCCATGGCCGGATACAGATGCCGCTATTTATTCTATGCAGACGAACGAACTGGTGGAAAGACCCGGTGAATTAGGTGAAATTGTCGTGAAGGGGCCGCAAGTAATGAAAGGGTACTGGAACCGTCCTGAAGAAACAGAGCAGTCATTTAAAGACGGCTGGTTGTTAACAGGAGATATTGGCTATATGGATGAAAACGGATTCTTCTATATCGTTGACCGGAAGAAAGACATTATTATAGCTGGTGGATTCAATATTTATCCGCGTGATGTAGAAGAAGTGCTGTATGAGCATGAAGCGATTCAAGAAGCAGTCGTTGCAGGTATACCGGATCCATATCGCGGGGAAACGGTGAAAGCGTACATTGTGTTAAAAGAGGGCCGCCAAGTGACAGAAAAAGAACTCGATGACTATTGCCGCAAAAATCTAGCTGTATACAAAGTGCCACATGTTTATGACTTCCGAGAAGAACTGCCTAAAACGGCTGTCGGGAAAATTTTACGGCGTGTGCTTGTAGACGAAGAAAAGAAAAAAATGGAAAGAGAAGAATAACCCTACCTGATCGTCTGCTTGACGAAGTGAAGTATAGGTTGTAAGATAAGCGCATGAATGAACAACCATTCATTTCATCTCAGTCAGGAAGGCGACTTGTTTATTATGAAAAAAAACAAACCAAAATATCATCAAATCATTGATGCCGCTGTTATTGCCATTGCTGAAAATGGATACCATCAGGCGCAAGTATCCAAAATTGCTAGGCAAGCTGGTGTAGCGGATGGAACAATTTATTTATATTTTAAAAATAAAGAAGACATCCTTATCTCTCTTTTTCAAGAAAAAGTAGGGATGTTCGCTGTAAAAATGAGAGAAAGTATTCAAATAAAAGCGAAAGCAGCTGAGCAATTGAGGATGCTTGTTGAAAATCATTTTACAATGCTGACAGAAGATCCTCATTTAGCCGTTGTGACACAGCTTGAACTGCGTCAGTCTAATAAAGAGCTGCGATTGAAAATTAATGAAGTGCTGAAAGAATACTTTCTGTTAATCGATCAGATTTTACAAGACGGGATCGACAATGGTGAGTTCCGAAGCAATTTAAATATTCGTCTTGCCCGGCAAATGATTTTTGGAACCCTTGATGAAATGATTACAACATGGGTTATGAATGACCAAAAGTATGATTTGACTGCATCTGCACCGGACGTTGTAGAAATGCTCTTGAATGGATTTTCAGCTGAAAAGAGGAGATGACATGCTGTATATATCTGTAAGGAAGGAAAAGCGGGTAGCAGAAGTTGTCATGAACCATGCTCCTGCTAATGCACTTGCAAGTGTAGTCTTCACTGAAATGGAGCAGGCACTGGATATAATCGAACAGGATCATGACGTACGGTCCGTTATTTTATACGGAGAAGGCCGTTTTTTCTCGGCTGGAGCCGATATAAAAGAATTTACCACCGTTCCGTCTAAGGAAGAGTTTGTAAAATTATCGACAAGAGGACAACGTTTGATGGAGCGAATCGAAACCTTTCCTAAGCCTGTGATTGCTGCGATTCACGGTGCTGCACTTGGCGGCGGATTGGAACTTGCCATGAGCTGCCACATTCGTTATGTCGCAGAAAACGCGAAACTCGGTCTGCCCGAATTGCAGCTTGGTCTTGTACCGGGCTTCGGTGGATCACAGCGGCTTACCCGGTATGTAGGAATGGCGAAAGCAGCGGAAATGATGTTAACGAGTGAACCAATATTAGGTCGTGATGCTGTTCAGTGGGGCCTTGCGAATGCGGCCTATCTAGAAGAGGAATTACTTCAGGAAGCGAGAAGATTAGCGCAGAAAATCGCGGCGAAAAGCCCAGTTAGTGTAAAAGCAGCCATGAGCTTACTTCATTATGCAAAACACGCCGAATATTATAAGGGGATTGAAAAAGAAGCGGATGTTTTTGGAACCGTTTTTTTATCGGATGATGCGAAAGAAGGTATTAGCGCATTTATCGAAAAACGCTCACCTGACTTTAAAGGCTATTAATGAATGGGAGGGCTTGGCGATGAACATTTACGTTTTGATGAAAAGAACATTTGACACAGAAGAAAAAATATCGATTAACGGCGGTCAAATTGAAGAGGATGGCGCTGAATTTATTATTAACCCGTACGATGAATATGCCGTAGAAGAAGCAATCCAAATTCGTGATGCGCATGAAGGGGAAGTAACAGTCGTCTCAGTCGGCAGTGAGGAAGCGGGAAAACAGCTGCGTATGGCTCTTGCGATGGGGGCAGATAAAGCCGTTTTAATCAATACAGAAGATGATCTTAAAGAAGGCGATCCATTTACGACGGCTAAAATTTTAGTGCAATACTTTAAGGATAAAGAAGTGGACCTCATTTTAGCCGGAAATGTCGCAATTGACGGAGGAAGCGGGCAAGTCGGGCCGCGTGTAGCCGCTATGCTAGACATTCCGTATGTGACGACGATTACGAATATCGATATCGATGGATCAAACGTCTCCATCACGCGCGATGTTGAAGGTGATTCAGAAATGATTAAGACGTCACTGCCTGTGCTCGTTACATGTCAGCAAGGGTTAAATGATCCGCGTTATCCATCTCTCCCAGGCATTATGAAAGCGAAGAAAAAACCACTCGAAGAATTGGAACTGGCTGACTTGGACCTTGAAGAAGACGACGTTGAATCGAAAACGAAGATCTTAGATATTTTCCTACCTCCAGATAAATCAGCTGGTCGCATTCTTGAAGGCGACTTGACTCATCAAGTACAGGAACTCGTCAGCTTACTTCGGTCAGAGGCAAAAGTCATTTAATGTTCACGTACAAGAGGGAGGGTTTTTCATGGGGAAGAAAGTACTCGTATTAGGTGAAATCCGTGATGGACAGCTGCGCAACGTGTCGTTTGAAGCTGTTGCTGCCGGTAAAAAAGTGGCGCAAGGCGGCGAAGTGATCGGTGTGTTAATTGGTGAATCTGTTAGTGTGCTTGCAAATGATCTCATTCAATATGGTGCAGATCGTGTGTTAACAGTCGAAGATGCAAAACTGTTTCAATATACACCTGATGGCTATTCGCAGGCGTTTATGGCGGTGGTGGAGCAGGAACAGCCTGAAGGGATTGTGTTCGGTCATACGGCACTTGGAAAAGATCTATCACCGAAAATAGCAGCGAAACTGAATGCCGGTTTAATATCTGATGCCACATCTGTGGAAGAAGAAGGCGATACCATTGTGTTTACACGACCCATTTATTCCGGAAAAGCCTTTGAAAAAATCATAGGAAAAGAAGAACTTGTCTTTGTGACTGTGCGTCCGAATAATATTGAATCGCTTGAAAAAGATGAGTTGCGTTCAGGTGACATTGCGAGCGTTTCTGTATCCATTACTGATTTGCGTACGGTCATTCAAGATGTCATCCGTAAAGTAGCAAGCGGTGTGGATTTGTCGGAAGCAAAAGTAATTGTTGCCGGCGGACGTGGTGTGAAAAGCGATGAAGGATTTAAACCGCTCAAAAAACTAGCAGACGTTCTAGGAGGAGCTGTCGGCGCCTCACGTGGTGCTTGTGACGCAGGATACTGTGATTATTCCATGCAAATTGGTCAGACAGGTAAGGTTGTGACACCCGATTTATACATTGCATGCGGCATTTCTGGTGCGATTCAGCACCTTGCAGGTATGTCTAACTCCAAAGTGATCGTGGCAATTAACAAAGATCCGGAAGCCAATATTTTTAATGTGGCGGATTATGGCATCGTCGGTGATTTGTTTGAAGTTGTGCCGATGTTGTCAGAAGAGATTAAAAGATTGAAGGCAGCTCAACCATAAATAAAGGTTATTTTCTTTTATCCCGCATTAACGGGCAGTAAGACCCTCGCTTCAAGACATCGAAAAGAAAAGAAGGATAAGCGGGGGGATCCACTGCCCGTAAAAGCCTGATTGGTTCAACTAACATTCAATAGGGGATGAAGAAACCCCACTGAATGAAGTTTCACTTTATGAGCAAATTAATAGCATCCACTAAAAAACGATGATATACTTTCCTTATTATTTAGAAACATGGGAGGTAAGTATATATGGCAATCGTAAAAGCAACTGATCAAAACTTTTCAACTGAAACAGGCAGCGGCCTCGTGCTCGCTGATTTTTGGGCACCTTGGTGCGGCCCTTGTAAAATGATCGCTCCCGTTCTTGAAGAATTGGATTCGGAACTTGGTGGAAAAGTGAAAATCGTTAAGCTTGATGTTGATGAAAATCAGCAAACAGCAGGCAAATATGGCGTTATGAGTATCCCAACATTGATTCTTTTTAAAGATGGACAGCCAGTTGACAAAGTCATCGGCTACCAGCCAAAAGAAGCACTTGAAGAGCTTATAAACCGTAACGCATAATTAACATGAGGCGTCCCGCTTTAACGGGGGCGCTTTTTTTGTACGAAAGAGGTGGTCGTAGTGAATGAACGAATCCGGCATAAATTATCTCTTTTGCCCGATGAACCCGGCTGTTATTTAATGAAAGATCGGCATAGTACCATTATTTATGTGGGCAAGGCAAAAATATTAAAAAATCGGGTGCGATCTTATTTTACTGGCTCAAATGACGTGAAAACGACTCGTCTCGTTAGTGAAATTGTTGATTTTGAATACATTATCACATCATCGGATTTAGAAGCGCTTATTTTAGAGCTGAATCTAATTAAAAAACATGATCCGAAATACAACATTATGTTGAAAGATGATAAGAGCTATCCGTTTATTAAGCTGACAGCTGAACGTCATCCGCGCTTAATGATTACAAGGAAAGTGAAAAAAGATAAAGCAAAGTATTTTGGCCCTTATCCGAATGCGTATGCTGCAAATGAAACGAAAAAGCTACTCGATCGGCTTTATCCGCTTAGAAAATGTTCGACGCTGCCAGACCGCGTCTGTCTTTATTATCACATGGGACAGTGTCTCGCACCATGTATAAAAGATGTACCAACCGGGACATACAAAGAAATGGCGGCAGAAATTACTCGGTTTTTAAATGGCGGCCATCATGATGTGAAAAAAACACTTACCGATAAAATGAATGAAGCAGCGGAAAAGCTGGAATTTGAGCGGGCTAAAGAATATCGTGACCAAATTTCAAATATCGATACGCTTATGGAAAAACAGAAAATTAATATGGCCGATTTTACGGACCGTGACGTCTTTGGTTACACCGTTGATAAAGGGTGGATGTGTGTACAAGTGTTTTTTGTCAGACAGGGAAGATTGATTGAGCGGGACGTGTCCACATTCCCTATTTACAGTGAACCAGAAGAAGAATTTTTAACCTATCTTGGCCGTTTCTATGAAGCCCCGGAACACTTTAAACCAAAAGAAATATTATTGCCGGATGCAGTAGACGAACACATAGCGGAACAGCTTATTGGAGTGCCGATGATTAAACCGCAACGTGGAAAGAAAAAAGAACTTGTGAAGCTTGCTGAAAATAATGCAAAAGCATCGCTGAGTGAAAAATTCGCATTGATCGATCGGGACGAAGAACGCACCATTAAAGCAGCTGAACAGCTCGGCGAAGTAATGAATATTCATGTACCTTTACGCATCGAAGCATTTGATAACTCAAATATTCAAGGAACGAATCCTGTATCCGCAATGGTTGTATTCATCGACGGGAAGGCGGAAAAAAAAGAGTACCGGAAATATAAAGTTAAAACAGTGACAGGACCGGATGATTACGGGTCAATGCGTGAAGTCATCCGCCGCCGTTACGCACGTGTTCTGCAGGAACATTTGCCGTTGCCTGATTTAATTATTATCGATGGGGGAAAAGGGCAGATTGAAGCAGCCCGTGACATTTTGTTAAATGAGCTTGGTCTCGATATTCCGATTGCCGGTCTTGCGAAAGACGACCGGCACCGTACATCGCAGCTTTTATACGGAAACCCATTACAAATTGTGCCGCTAAAACATAATAGCCAAGCGTTTTATTTGCTTCAGCGTATTCAAGATGAAGTACATCGATTCGCGATTACCTTTCATAGGCAAATCCGTGGGAAAAGTGCATTTCAGTCTCTACTCGATGATATTGAAGGTATTGGTCCGCAGCGGAAAAAGCAGCTATTAAAAACATTCGGGTCATTGAAAAAGTTAAAAGAGGCAACGAAAGAAGAAATTATCGCAGCGGGCATTCCAGACAAAACAGCGGAGGCTGTATTGAATGCATTGAGAGAAGAATAATGGGGGATACTTTTTTCGTATAGACGGTCACGTTGTTGCATCGTAGTAAAGCAGGCTGTCTATTGTCGACAGCCTGCTTTATTTATCCCGCATTAACGGGCAGTAAGACCCCCGATTCAAGACATTGAAAAGAAAAGAAGGATAAGCGGGGGATCAACTGCCCGTAAAAGCCCGATTGGTTCAACTAACATTCAGTGGGGGATGAAGAAAACCCCCACTGAATGAAGTATCACTTTATTCCCATTTCACTGTAATATCAACATGCTTACCGCGTTTATTTAAATGGCAGATTGCTTCTGCTGGAGTATCAAATCGTGCCGCAGTCTGCTCAGCCAAGAATCCACTTTCAAGCGTAAAAGCAGGATCAGTTTGAATATCAAACCGTCGTTTTGTCAATCCGCCGGATAAACGATAAATCATTTCTTTTTTATGTTCTTTTACAAGTTCAATCTGTCCCCAGCCAGCCTCTATAAAAAAAGCAGATAACTCATCCGCGTCCACACAAGGAAAACGACGGGCTAGTGACTTGCCGCCCCAATATAAAATGTCAGCGGCATCGCTTCCTAAAATATCGCCGAGAAGCACGTCGCGAATTAGTTCGTACCCAAAAACGGTGATGGACGAATCTAGCTGTACAATCTGTTCCTGCTCTTCCTTTTCTTTCGCCAAAATAAACTCCCCACTTTCTCTCTAAATATTATATACAATTGCAACACTTGAAAAAAGAAAATTCTGTTCCGAGATCTGGACAAAAATGTGCCCACCTTTCCTTGACGCTGTTACTTTATGAGAGTAAAATGAAACTTGTCACATCGTAAATTAAACATGTGAAGCAATATACGAATAGTGAAAATATTTGTGTTGTGCTTCAAGAATAAGGAGGGAAAATGGTGGCTGACAATCGAGAATTTTTTTACCGCAGGCTGCACTCATTGCTCGGTGTCATTCCGATCGGATTGTTTATGACACAGCATTTAGTCGTCAATCATTTTGCGACGCAAGGAGAAGAGGAGTTTAATCAAGCAGCTGACTTTATGGCAAATTTGCCATTTGTTCTAATACTTGAGTCACTCGTCATCTTCTTGCCGCTGTTGTTCCACGCTATTTATGGTTTATACATTGCGTTTACAGCGAAAAATAATATTGGAACACATGGCTATTTCCGAAATTGGATGTTCATGCTTCAACGTGTGTCAGGCGTTGTTACACTCGTATTCATTGCATGGCACGTTTGGGAAACAAGAGTCCAGGCAGCATTTGGTGCAGATGTAGATTTTCAAATGATGGAGAATATTTTAAATAATCCATTCATGCTCGTATTTTACATAGTGGGCGTGCTATCAGCTATTTTTCATTTTTCCAATGGTCTATGGTCGTTTTGTGTTGGCTGGGGAATTGCTGTATCACCACGTTCACAGCAAATTGTTACATATGCAACACTAATTGTTTTTGTCGTTTTATCTATCATCGGTTTGCGTGCAATCTTCGCATTCGTTTAATTACATCGGCAATGAATCGGTTTCTGTAAAAAATATAGTACAGAACTGGAAAAAAGGGAGTGAATCTCACAATGAGTAAAGGTAAAGTTATCATAGTCGGTGGAGGTCTCGCTGGGTTAATGGCTACGATTAAGGTGGCGGAAACGGGTACACCCGTTGAGCTGTTTTCAATTGTTCCGGTAAAACGATCTCACTCCGTTTGTGCACAGGGCGGTATTAACGGTGCCGTTAATACAAAAGGGGAAGGGGATTCTCCGGCGGTCCACTTTGATGATACAGTTTATGGCGGCGATTTTCTTGCCAATCAGCCACCTGTAAAAGCAATGGCAGAAGCAGCACCGGGAATTATTCATTTGCTTGACCGCATGGGTGTTATGTTTAACCGTACACCGGAAGGGCTTCTTGATTTCCGTCGTTTTGGGGGTACACAGCATCACCGAACAGCATTTGCTGGTGCGACAACGGGACAGCAGTTATTGTATGCGCTTGACGAGCAAGTGCGCCGTTACGAAGTAGAAGGTCTTGTGACGAAATATGAAGGCTGGGAATTTCTCGGTTCGATTATTGATGATGAAGGCATTTGCCGCGGGATAGTTGGACAAGACCTTTCAACGATGGATATTCAGTCATTCCCGGGTGATGCAGTTATTATGGCAACCGGCGGACCTGGCATCATATTTGGCAAATCAACGAACTCGATGATCAATACAGGTTCTGCGGCATCCATCGTTTATCAGCAAGGTGCTAACTACGCAAATGGCGAGTTCATCCAAATTCATCCGACAGCGATTCCAGGCGATGATAAGCTTCGTTTAATGAGTGAATCCGCGCGTGGTGAAGGCGGCCGTATTTGGACATATAAAGACGGAAAGCCATGGTATTTCCTTGAAGAAAAATATCCGGCATACGGAAACCTTGTGCCGCGTGATATCGCAACACGTGAAATTTTTGATGTGTGTATAAATCAAAAACTCGGTATTAATGGTGAAAACATGGTTTATCTGGATCTTTCTCATAAAGATCCGCATGAACTTGATATTAAACTAGGCGGTATTATTGAAATCTATGAAAAATTCATGGGAGACGATCCGCGTAAAGTACCGATGAAAATTTTCCCTGCTGTCCATTATTCAATGGGCGGACTATGGGTTGATTATGAACAGCAGACAAGCATTCCTGGTCTATTTGCAGCCGGTGAGTGTGACTATTCACAGCATGGAGCAAACCGTCTCGGTGCGAACTCGCTTCTTTCTGCTATTTATGGCGGTATGGTCGCAGGACCGAATGCAGTGCGTTATATTAGCGGTTTAGAGAAAAGTGCAGATTCTATCTCTTCTTCTATATTTGACAACCATGCCAAACAGCAAGAAGAAAAGTGGAACGACATTATGTCACTAAACAAAGGATCGGAAAATGCATACGTTCTTCACAAGGAATTAGGTGAGTGGATGACGGCGAATGTAACGGTTGTCCGCTATAATGATAAACTGCAGAAAACAGACGATAAAATCGTCGAATTGCTTGAGCGTTACAAAAACATCGATATTAATGACACGGCAAAATGGAGTAATCAAGGGGCGATGTTTACACGTCAGTTGAAAAATATGCTGCACCTTGCCCGCGTTATTACGATTGGTGCATTGAATCGGAATGAAAGCCGCGGTGCGCATTACAAGCCAGACTTCCCGGACCGTAACGATGATCAGTTTATGAAAACAACAATGGCAACTTTTACAGGTGAAAATACTGCGCCCGCTTTTCATTATGAAGACATTGATGTGTCGCTAATTCCGCCTCGTAAACGTGATTATACGAAAAATAAGGAGGAGAAAAAATAATGAACGAGCAAAAAACAGTCCGCTTCATTGTTACACGCCAGGATACGGCTGATTCTGCTCCGTACAATGAAGAGTTTGAAATACCTTACCGCCCGAATATGAATGTTATTTCCGCACTGATGGAAATTCGCCGTAATCCGGTTAATAAAAAAGGTGAAAAAACGACGCCTATTACATGGGATATGAACTGTCTTGAAGAAGTATGTGGCGCATGTTCAATGAATATTAATGGCAAACCGCGCCAGTCCTGTACGGCACTTGTCGATCAACTCGAGCAGCCGATCCGTCTTGCACCGATGAATACATTCCCGGTTACGCGTGACTTGCAGGTCGACCGCAGCCGTATGTTTGACACGTTGAAACGCGTCAAAGCATGGGTGCCAATTGACGGTACGTATGACCTCGGTCCCGGACCGCGTATGCCAGAGCGTAAACGCCAGTGGGCTTATGAATTGTCTAAGTGCATGACGTGTGGAGTATGTCTTGAAGCGTGCCCGAACGTAAACAGCAAATCTGACTTTATCGGCGCTCAGCCGCTTTCACAAGTACGATTATTCAATGCACATCCGACAGGTGCAATGAATCGTGATGAACGTCTGGAAACAATTATGAGTGACGGCGGCCTTGAGGGCTGTGGTAACTCGCAAAACTGTGTCCAATCTTGTCCAAAAGGCATTCCATTAACAACATCGATTGCTGCACTAAACCGTGAGGCAACAGTCCATTCATTCCGTAGATTCTTTGGAAGTGACCACGCAGTTGATTAATGATCAAAAAACCTTCAGCATTTGCTGAAGGTTTTTTTGTATGTGCAGCAGACGCATTAATGGGTAATAAGGCTTTCACTTCAAAATTTTAAGGAACCCTAATAAGGATAAGTGGAAATGGCCGCGACCAATTGGGAAGCGTAAGCATATGATATGGGTAGCGGCGGCTAACCGATAAAGGCCGACTTGTGAAAGGGTGACATTGTGTGTGGCTGCATCCATCTTAACGAAACGGGAAAAAGAGGTCTTTGACTGGCTTATTGTCGGAAAATCGACATATGATATTGCACAGCTTCTCGGGATTAGTGAAAAAACGGTGCGAAACCATATTTCGAATGGGATTCAAAAGCTAGGTGTAAAAGGACGTGCACAGGCGATTGTAGAACTGCTGCGACTTGGTGAAATTAATTTATGAGCAGTGCTGGTAAGCAGCACTGCTTTTCCTTGTTTCCGTTCTCTTGCATTTTAGACGAAAAACAGGGAAAATATACGTAGAAAGATGAAATTTTTTATGAAGAAGAAGGGAACAGGTTAAATTGTTTTCTTCGTAAAAGTATAAGTTGAAATGAAAGTGGAACGAGGCGGAATTGTTGAACAAACCAATTGGTGTAATTGATTCGGGTGTTGGTGGGCTGACGGTAGCAAAAGAAATGATGCGTCAGCTCCCGAAAGAAATGATTTATTATGTAGGTGATACGGCTCGTTGTCCGTATGGGCCACGGCTTCCAGGTGAAGTAAGGAAGTTCACATGGGAAATGACACGTTTTTTGGAATGTTACGATATAAAAATGCTTGTCATTGCCTGTAATACAGCAACAGCCGTTGTATTAGAAGAGATCAGAAGAGAAATGCCAATTCCGGTTGTCGGTGTCATTCAGCCGGGGGCACGTGCGGCGATTAAAGAAACGAAAAATCGCCATATAGCAGTCCTTGGAACGGTAGGAACGATTAAAAGTGGTGCGTATGAAAAAGCAATTAACGCGACAGATTCAGATGCGAAAATTTATCCGCTTGCCTGCCCAGATTTTGTACCGCTTGTCGAAAGCGGCGAGTATAGAAGTGAACGAGCAAAAAAAATTGTAGCTGCAACGTTGCAGCCGCTGAAAGAAACGCCTGCTGATACGGTTATTTTAGGGTGCACTCACTATCCATTATTAGAACCGATTATTGCTGAATTCATGGGGCCAGATGTATCGGTCATTAGTTCTGGTGATGAAACAGCGTACGGTGTCAGTTCAATTCTTGAATTTAATGATATGATGGCTGAAGGTGAAATGCCGGAACATCGTTTTTTTACAACTGGTCATACAAAATCATTTTATACAATAGCCTCTGATTGGCTTGGAGATACATTGATTCAAATTAAGAACATTAAGCTGGCATAATGCCGGCTTTTTTTGTTCTGCGAAAAAAAGCGGTTCATATACATGTACCATTGCATATTCAGGAGGGCGATCTGTGTGCGTTTATTTCGGAAAGCAGCATTTGTTGCCACGGTTATGGTCATGTCAGGCTGCAGTTATCCATTTGGACAGGACAGCGAAACAGATGAATTGCCGAAGCGCGTTGTCTATTCAGAATCAGAAATGGATAGTCCGGCATCGGCAGACGAGACGATCATGGCCGAACTGTATGTAATCGATGAGAATAATCTTGTTGTCCCACAGGCAGTACCTATTGAACAGGCCGATAACGAAGAAAAAGCAGCCTTACAGTACATGGCTACAGGGGAAATTGGGAATGGATTCCGCACACCGCTGCCTGAAGGGACGGTCATTGAAGATGTGAGGATAAAAGGGAAAACAGCTGTTGTGAGCGTGTCGGGATCGTTTGCTGATTATGCACCAGAAGATGAAGTGAATATTGCAGCAGCGATCACATGGACAGTAACAGGCTTTGAGAAAGCAGACCATGTTCAAATTGAATTAGACGGAAAAAGGTTGCAAACAATGCCGATCGGTGGAATGCCGATTGCAGCATCAGGTATGCAGCGGGAAGATGGTATTAATATGGAAGCAAGCTATGCGAAAACAGGTGCAACGAAACCATTAACCGTCTATTTTTCTGCACAAAATGAACAGGGGCCGTATTATGTACCGGTGACGCGTCGAATTTCGGCTGATACAAAGGATCTCGTTTCAGCAGCGGTAACTGAACTATCAAAAGGACCTGATACGGGAAGTGGTCTTGCTTCGGAATTCATGCCAGGAACGAAACTCGTCGAGGCGCCTACCGTACAAAAAGGACGGGCTGTGCTGCATTTTAATGATGCTATTCTAGAAAATAACGGAGAACCTCTTCTTTCTAGTCGTGTATTGAAGCCTCTTGCGTTAACACTTGCCGAATCAGCCGGCGTCGAGAGCATAGCCATTCAAGTAGATGGAAAATCAAATGTAAAGCTTGAAACGGGTAAACCAGTACCAGCTTCTATCGCAGCTCCATTGTTTGTCAATCAACAAAGTATTATTTCGGCAGAATGAAGATTTGACAGATGCGCGCAAATTCCGGAAAATGGACAACGGACGAAGTAAAAAACGGAGGTTATGAATGATGCGCGTAGATGGACGAACGGAATATGAACTGAGACCAGTAAAGATTGAAACTCATTTTTTAACAAACCCCGAAGGATCGGTTTTAATTTCAGTCGGTCAAACGAAAGTGATCTGTACAGCGAGCATTGAAGAACGCGTGCCTCCTTTTATGCGGGGGAGCGGCAAAGGATGGGTCACGGCGGAATATGCTATGATTCCTCGCGCAACAGGGCAGCGCAACATGCGTGAATCGACGAAAGGAAAAGTAACCGGACGGACAATGGAAATTCAGCGTCTAATCGGCAGAGCGCTCCGGGCTGTCGTCGACCTTGATGTCATAGGCGAACGGACTGTGTGGATCGATTGTGATGTCATTCAAGCAGACGGAGGAACGAGAACAGCAGCCATTACGGGGGCATTTATAGCGATGACTTTGGCACTTCACAGTCTCGCCATTAAAAAAGATTTTCAGGCGTATCCGATTACTGATTTTTTGGCAGCGACAAGTGTAGGAATCGTCAAAGAGCAAGGGGTCGTGGTCGATTTAAATTATGAAGAAGACAGCACAGCTGAAGTTGATATGAATGTCGTCATGACGGGCTCAGGCCAATTTGTCGAAGTGCAGGGTACCGGAGAAGAGGCGACATTTTCGATGAATGAGCTGCAGCAACTACTCGAAGCCGCACAATCTGGAATTCAAGAACTTTTCAAGATTCAGTCAGACGTTCTTGGCGTTGCGGCAGACCTTATCAACGAAAGGAAGACCGAAAAGTGAACGAAGTGATAATCGCCACGAAAAACAGTGGAAAAGCGAAAGAATTTATACAAATGTTCGAATCATATGGAATCACTGTCAAAACATTAATCGACTATCCAGAGCTGCCGGACGTAGAAGAAACAGGCGAAACGTTTGCAGAAAACGCACTCTTAAAAGCAGAATCAGCCGCCCGTTTAACTGGCCGGCCAGCCATTGCGGATGACTCCGGGCTCGTCATCGATGCCTTAGACGGCAGACCAGGCGTCTATTCTGCTCGATATGCAGGGATTGATAAGGATGACAAAGCGAACAATAGGAAAGTTCTTAAGGAAATGGCTGAAGTAGTAGATGATCAACGAAGCGCCCGCTTCAAATGTGTTCTCGCGGTTTCATTTCCAGACGATCGGGAATCTATAATAGTAGAAGGTGATTGTGAGGGCCGCATTGCTTATGAAGAAAGCGGCACAAATGGATTTGGATATGATCCGTTATTTATTCCGGAAGGATTTGATCAAACAATGGCGCAACTCGAGCCAAATATGAAAAATGAGATCAGCCATCGAGCGAAGGCCCTTCGAAAATTACAGGTGTCATTAACTGAATTGGACGGTGGAATGAAATGAAGCTGCTTGTTGTTAGTGATAGCCACGGGTGGAATACAGTGTTAACAGATTTGAAACGCCGCTACGCAAATAAAGTCGATGCAATGATTCATTGCGGGGACTCAGAACTTAGCGCGGATAATCCTGCTATAGAAGGCTATACGATTGTCCGAGGAAATTGTGATATGGAAGATCAGTTTCCAAATGATGTGTTAGAGAGCATTGAAGATGCCCGTGTATTCGTCACGCATGGTCATCGTTATGATGTGAAAATGACACTCTTGAATCTATCGTACAAAGCTAAAGAAAACAGCGCTGATTTCGTTTTCTTTGGCCATACACATACAGCGGGCGTTGAACAGCAGGATGGCATCATCTACTTAAACCCGGGCAGTATCTCGCTTCCTAAAGGCCGCCGTGAAAAAACATATGTCATCGTAGAAGTGGACAAGAAAAAAGCGGATATCCGTTTCTATGACGAAAAACATCATGAAATTGAAGAAATGCACACAAAATTTAGCCGCTGATCGCTGAATTGACTAGAAGTGGATGCCCCGCACGTCACAGGCGGGGCTTTCTATGATTAAGTGGTCGTAATCAAGATAAAATGCTTCCTGCTGTTTTTATATTTAAAAATGTATTGACATATATCCCGCTTATTGCTATTATAAGTATTGTCTTTAAGGATGTCCCAGTAGCTCAGCTGGATAGAGCAACGGCCTTCTAAGCCGTCGGTCGGGGGTTCGAATCCCTCCTGGGACGCCATACATAAGAAATCAAGAAGGCGGTCTGACACGTAATGGTGCGGATCGTCTTTTTTTCTTAAACACTTTCATTCATTTAGCGCAACGGTCAGTATAACGGTTATGTACGAAATTTGCCTGTTATTGACTTCGCTAATGATAGAGGTGTTTTTTTGTTATAAGGAATTGGGAAATTAGTATGGAATAAGTAATGCATCAAGGAGAATTAGTATAAGTATAAATTATTAGGAGAGGATTAAGATAAAAAACCTACCTAAGTAGGTAGTTATTGCTGTTTATGTCATCATCACATTTATATTAGGATATACGATTAGCAAAATTTTACATGGGTTTAGTATTCTTTCTTATTGGCTTATTTTGCATCTCTTAAAATACACAATAATTTGGAAGGGAGTGAGTGTATTTTATGAAAAATTTATTCAATAAAGATGTGCAGTCACTCGAAATTTCTGGGATCATAAAAATGTCTGAAATAATTAAAACATACGATGGTGTCGTGGCATTAACAATAGGCGAACCTGACTTTCAAACACCCTTTTTGATAAAAGAAGCAGGGAAGGCTGCCATAGACAACAATCGTACGTTTTATGCTCCAACGGCGGGGGAACCCGCACTGCGAAAAGCAGCGTCATCATTTATGGAACGGAGATATTATTTATCGTATAACCCTGACACTGAAATTATTGTCACGAATGGGACAACGGAAGCTGTGTTTCTTACGTTGAAGACCCTTTTGTCACCAGGCGATGAAGTGATCCTTGCAACACCCGCTTATCCAGGGTATGAGCCCGTTATAAAATTGTGCGGCGGTGTACTCGTGCCTATTGATGTGAGCGGCACCCGTTTTAAGTTAACAAAAGAACAACTGGAGCAAGCCATTACATCTAAAACAAAAGCAATCATTCTAACGTTCCCCTCTAATCCAACAGGCGCCATCCTAACAAAAGATGAGTTAATGGATTTGGCGAAAGTGATCGAAAAACATAATGTTTTTGTCATTTCAGACGAATTGTACAGTGAATTGGTTTTTGATCAACCTCATCAATCCATCGCTTCATTTCCTTCTATAAGAGAAAAGGTGATTGTTATTAATGGCGTGTCCAAGTCTCATGCGATGACGGGATGGAGAATCGGGTGTACGTTTGCGCCTTCCTATATCACCAATGAACTGTTTAAAGTTCATGAATACCTCAATACAAGTATCTCTTCCATCTCACAAGAAGCCGCTGCCTATGCCTTCAATCACGGAGAAAAAGAAGTGGAACAAATGAAACTAGAATATCAAAAACGGAGAGATTACTTGTGTAAACGATTAAATGCCTTGGGATTAGATACAATTGTGCCTGATGGAACGTTTTATGCGTTTCCAAGTATAAAAAGATTTCATCATGATTCGTATGCATTCAGCATGGAACTGTTGGAGCAAGCGAAAGTAGGTCTTCTGCCCAGTACCGTTTTTACAAAAGGAGGATCGGGTCGACTGCGTATCTCCTTTGCTTATTCGATGGAAAAATTGAATGAAGCGATGAATAGAATCGAGCAGTACTTAAAAAACAAATAAAAAAAGGCATTTAAAATGAAATCTGTTTTAAATGCTTTATTATGAACAGTGTTACAAATAAATGCCTTTGTATGAGCAGATAGACATGTTCAACGTCGGTCGGGGGTTCGAATCCCTTCTAGGACGCCATACGTAAGAAATCGAGAAGGCGGTCTGACACGTAATGATGCGGATCGTCTTTTTTCTGTTCTTTCGATTTATCGCGTGCTACACTTTATTTATTAAAAACACGGAGCGGGTGAAAAAATGAAAAAGAAAAAGCGCGTCAAAGATGGCAATGTGATTCAATTTCCGGGCACGCTAGGTCATCTAGAAAGACAGGGACAGTCGGCACTTGAAGAAAAGCGATTTGATGATGCGATCCGTCTATACACAGAAGCACTCCGTTTTAACACAGACGGCTCCGAAGAGCTCAAAATGGCATTGCTTATTGCGTATCATGAAAGCGGAAGCTATGATGAAGGGATTCAATTGTCAAGAAGTATGCTTCATGCCGGTGAAGGGCACTATTTTGATGTGCTCGATTTGCACGTCCTGATGCTTATTCAAAAAAAATGTTATCAAGAAGTGGCGGATGCGTTAGGTGTTCTTCTTGAAGAAGGGCTGCCCCCAGATCGGTATGAACATTTTGCTCATTTAAAAGCGCTCGCTGATCGGATGAGTGTGAAACAGAATTTTCCGTCAGCCGCCCTGTTTAAACAAGAGGATACGATGCAGGATAAAATGATGAAACTTGCGGAACTTGCGTCGCTGGATGCATCGCTGGATGCATCGCCTTATGAAACAGAATTGATCAAATTACTTGCAAATACGAAAGAGCATCCTTTTGTTCAATCGATGTCGCTTGAACTGCTTCGTGAAATGGGTACTGCTCAACATATAACCGTTCGGAAATTTCATTTTGAAAAAGAGATTATTCCATTGCTGACAGACGAAGTGTTCACACGCCCTTATTATAAGGAAACATCCGCACATCTTGATCAAACGATAGGCCAGGAAAATCCGGTTTTATTTGAGCAAGCAATGGAATTAATCAAGCAGCAGTTGTTTTTAATGCATCCATTTGATCCGGAAGTAGAACCATTTGTTTGGGCGGATGCTGCCGTTCTCCATATTGAATCGAGCTATCGTTCCGTGAACGTGTCCTCTAGTGTTGATCCAGAGACGGGGAAGGCCCTGTCGTTTATGAAAGAACTCGACGAAATTTTATCCTTTTAGTTGAAAGAAAGTAGCTATATGGTATAATGTAAAAGTCGTATTGTGTCCTTTTTGTATCAGAAAGAATATACATAAGGCGAACGTTCATCTTTATTAATAGATTGTTGGAGGGAATTTTTTATGTCTGCAAAGTGGGAAAAATTAGAAGGGAACCAGGGAGTACTCACTGTTGAAGTTGATGCTGAAACAGTTAAAAAAGGACTTGACACTGCGTTCCAAAAAGTCGTAAAAACAATTAATGTACCGGGCTTTCGTAAAGGTAAAATGCCTCGCCCGTTGTTCGAACAACGTTTCGGCGTTGAATCACTTTATCAGGATGCGATCGATGCGATTCTTCCAGAAGCATATGGAAATGCGATCGACGAAGCGGGAATTGATCCTGTTGACCGCCCTGAAATCGATGTAGAGCAATTCGAAAAAGGCAAACCATTTATCTTCAAAGCGACTGTTACAGTGAAGCCTGAAGTGAAACTGGGTGAATACAAAGGCCTTGAAGTAGAAAAAGAGAGCACAGATGTAACAGATGAAGACGTTCAAAACGAACTTCAAGGTCTTCAAAAGCGTCACGCTGAGCTAGTTGTAAAAGAAGATGGCGCTGTTGAAAATGAAGACACTGTTGTAATCGATTTTGAAGGATTTGTTAACGGTGAAGCGTTCGAAGGCGGACAAGCTGAAAACTATTCAATCGTTATCGGTTCTGGTACATTCATTCCGGGGTTTGAAGAACAGCTTATTGGCATGAAAACAGGTGAAGAAAAAGAAGTAGAAGTGACATTCCCTGAAGAATACCATGCGGAAGAGCTTGCGGGTCAGCCTGCTGTATTCAAAGTGAAACTTCATGAAGTAAAAGCACAGGAACTTCCTGAGTTAACTGATGATTTCGCGAAAGAAACAGACGAAGAAGTGGAAACACTTGATGCGTTGACAGAAAAAATTAAAGAACGACTAGCTGAGCAAAAGCAAAGCGCTTCTGAACAAAAGTTGCGTGATGACCTTGTTGAACAAGCGGTAGCGAATGCAGAATCTGATGTTCCTGATGTCATGATCAACAGTGAAATCGACCGTATGCTTCAAGAGTTTACACAAAACCTTTCAATGCAAGGTATGAACCTTGATCTTTATTACCAGTTTTCAGGTCAATCAGAAGCAGACCTTCGTGCACAAATGAAAGAAAATGCTGCAACGCGCGTGCGCACAAGCTTAACGCTTGAAGCAATTGCTGTTGCTGAAAACCTTGAGCCAACAGATGAAGATGTAGAAGCTGAAGTAAATAAAATGGCTGAGCAATTCGGTCTTTCAAAAGAAGATATTCAAAAAGCACTTGGCAGCCTTGATGGCATGAAAGCAGACTTGAAAATTCGCAAAGCAGTTGAATTTCTTGTCGAAAACAGCAAAACTAGTGCATAATAAAAGAACAAACTGACAAGGTACGACTCGATCGTGCCTTGTTTTCTACCATAAAACATGCGAAAAAGGCTTTTTCGTTTTTGTTTTATGGCAAATATGCTACAATGCGATACATAACTTACTTAAGGGGTAGTCAAAAAGTCGGTCTACTGAATTTTTCCGGCTGCACCAACATAGCATAAGGGGTGAACTAAATGTTTAAATTTAATGAAGAAAAAGGACAGCTAAAATGTTCGTTTTGCGGCAAATCACAGGATCAGGTGCGTAAACTCGTAGCTGGGCCAGGTGTATATATTTGCGACGAGTGTATTGAGCTTTGCACAGAAATCGTGGAAGAAGAGCTTGGTACAGAAGAAGAAGTTGAGTTTAAAGATGTACCGAAACCGACGCAAATTCGTGAAATATTAGGTGAATATGTTATCGGTCAGGAACGGGCGAAAAAATCGCTCGCTGTTGCCGTTTATAATCATTATAAGCGCATCAACTCTAACAGCAAAGTGGATGATGTAGAGTTGTCTAAATCAAACATTTGCTTAATCGGACCGACAGGAAGCGGTAAAACACTTCTTGCACAGACGCTTGCCCGTATTTTGAATGTACCATTTGCGATTGCAGATGCAACATCTTTAACAGAAGCAGGATATGTTGGTGAAGACGTTGAAAATATTTTATTGAAGTTAATTCAAGCGGCTGATTATGATGTGGAAAAAGCTGAAAAAGGTATTATTTATATCGATGAAATTGATAAAGTAGCCCGTAAATCGGAAAACCCGTCTATTACACGTGATGTTTCCGGTGAAGGGGTACAGCAAGCGCTTCTGAAAATTTTGGAAGGTACGGTCGCAAGCGTGCCGCCCCAAGGTGGACGCAAACATCCGCATCAGGAATTTATCCAGATTGATACGACAAATATCCTCTTCATTTGTGGCGGAGCATTTGATGGTGTTGAACAAATTATTAAACGCCGTCTCGGTCAAAAGGTGATTGGTTTTGGATCTGATACGAAAAAAGAAGAAGTAGAAGACAAATCACTTCTTTCTCATCTACTTCCAGAAGATTTGCTTCGTTTCGGCCTAATTCCAGAGTTTATCGGTCGTCTTCCGGTTATTTCAAGTCTTGAGCAGCTTGATGAAAGTGCACTTATTGAGATTTTGACGAAACCGAAAAATGCCCTTGTGAAGCAATATCAGAAAATGCTTGAGCTTGATGATGTTGAGCTTGAATTTGAAGAAGATGCACTTCGCGAAATTGCAAAAAAAGCAATTGAACGTAAAACAGGCGCGCGTGGACTTCGTTCTATTATTGAAAGCATTATGCTTGAAGTGATGTATGACCTGCCTTCGCGTGATGAAATTAAAAAGTGTGTCATTACAAGCGAAGCTGTGACCGATCACGTATCACCACGTCTTTTGGACGAAAATGGTAACGAAGTCGGTTCAGCTGATAAAACATCTGCATAATAAGGTGTTTTAAGGAGGGACAGTGCCTATTTAGGCGCTGTCCCTTCTTTTTCATCGACATCATTAGTCATTTTACGATAAGATAAGATAAAAGAAAGAGAAGCACCCCGGTGTTATATATGCTGGGTTGGTTTTTTTGCAGGGAGGGATATGTCATGAAGGCAGAAACAATGTACACAGTACCGCTTTTGCCGCTGCGCGGGATGCACGTGTACCCGACAATGGTACTTCATCTCGATGTTGGCCGCGATCGTTCCATTGAAGCGTTAGAGACCGCAATGATGAATGATCAGCTTGTTTTCTTATCCGCACAAAAGGATCCAGAACTCGATGACCCATCTGGAGAAGATGTATATGAGGTGGGTACTCTGACAAAAGTGAAACAGATGTTGAAGCTTCCGAACGGAACGATTCGGGTTCTCGTAGAAGGGCTCAACCGTGGAAAATTAATTTCCGTCGTTGACCAGACATCTTTTTACGAAGCAGTCGTTGAAGTTCATGAAGAAGAAAACGAAAAAGATGCCGAAATAGAAGCGCTTATGAGAATGCTTTTGAAGCAGTTTGAACAATACGTAAAACTGTCGAAAAAAGGTTCTTCTGATACGTTAAGCTCCGTTTCAGATATTGAAGAACCAGGCAGACTAGCTGATATTGCTACATCGCATATTTCACTTAAAGTGAAAGAAAAACAGGAAATTTTAGCAACATTTTCAGTAAAGGCACGTCTTGAGCGTCTCATCTCACTTTTACAAAATGAACGTGAAGTACTGAATTTAGAGAAAAAAATCGGTCAGCGTGTGAAAACGTCGATGGAAAAAACGCAAAAAGAATATTATTTACGAGAGCAGATGAAAGCAATTCAGCAGGAACTAGGCGATAAAGAAGGCAAAGTGTCTGAAGTGGAAGAGCTGACTGTGCGTATTTTAGCAGCGGCTATGCCGGAACATGTTGAAAAAGCAGCATTGAAAGAACTGGAACGCTATGAAAAAATACCACAAAGTGCAGCGGAAAGTGCTGTCATTCGCAACTACGTAGAGTGGCTTATCGTGCTGCCGTGGTCAAACGCAACTGAAGATGATCTGGATGTAATCAAAGCAGAAGATGTCTTAAACCGCGATCATTATGGTCTTGAAAAAGTGAAAGAGCGCGTGCTTGAGTTTTTAGCGGTTCGTCAATTAACGCAGACGCTGCGCGGTCCAATCCTTTGTCTTGGAGGGCCGCCAGGTGTCGGGAAAACAAGTTTGGCCCGTTCTATTGCCGAATCACTTGGACGTAATTTTGTTCGTATTTCACTTGGCGGTGTTCGCGATGAATCTGAAATTCGTGGTCACC
Source organism: Domibacillus mangrovi (assembly GCF_001906925.1). GTDB lineage: Bacteria > Bacillota > Bacilli > Bacillales > Domibacillaceae > Domibacillus > Domibacillus mangrovi. The sequence goes on along the minus strand of NZ_MRWQ01000001.1, from coordinate 446,888 downwards.
GGCGTACATACGTCGGTGCAATGCCAGGACGGATCATTCAAGGAATGAAAAAAGCAGGTACTATCAATCCGGTTTTTTTACTGGATGAAATTGATAAATTGTCGAACGATTTTCGCGGAGACCCGTCATCTGCGCTTCTTGAAGTACTCGATCCGGAACAAAATGCAAACTTCAGCGATCACTATATTGAAGAAACCTATGATTTGTCGAATGTGATGTTCATTGCGACAGCGAATGATCTAAGTGCAATTCCGGGACCTTTGCGCGATCGGATGGAAATTATTTCGATTGCTGGTTATACGGAAGTAGAAAAAGTTCATATTGCAAAAGATCATTTATTTCCGAAACAAGTAAAAGAAAATGGATTAACAGGTAATCAAATTCGTTTGAAAGAAGAAGCCATTCTTGATATCGTTCGCTACTACACGCGTGAAGCGGGTGTTCGTAGTCTTGAGCGTCAGCTGGCAGCTATTTGCCGAAAAGCAGCAAAGAAAATTGTGTCTGGCGAGAATAAGCGGGTCTCCGTTACGAATAAAAATTTGCAGGAGTATTTAGGCAAACGCATTTTTCGTTATGGTCAGGCGGATACAGAAGATCAAGTTGGTGTGGCGAACGGTCTGGCGTATACGACAGTCGGTGGCGATACATTGCAAATTGAAGTATCCCTTTCACCTGGAAAAGGCAAACTGATTTTGACTGGTAAGCTTGGTGACGTGATGAAAGAATCGGCCCAGACTGCATTCAGTTATGTGCGTTCTAAAGCAACCGAGCTTGGGATTGAAGCGAATTTCCATGAGCATCATGATATTCACATTCATGTTCCAGAAGGTGCAGTCCCAAAAGATGGTCCATCTGCCGGTATTACGATGGCTGTTGCACTCATTTCTGCTTTAACGGGCCGCCCAGTGCGCCGTGACGTCGGGATGACGGGTGAAATTACACTGCGTGGACGTGTCTTGCCAATTGGCGGTGTAAAAGAAAAATCACTCGGTGCGCATCGTGCAGGACTAAAAACAATTATTTTACCAAAGGATAATGAAAAAGATATCGATGATGTGCCAAAAAGTATCCGGGAGGGACTGACATTTTTAACAGTTTCAACGATGGATGAAGTGCTGGACATCGCGATCGGAGGAAGCAATAAATGAAAGTAAATAACGTAGAACTGGTCATCAGTGCAGCGAAACCACATCAATATCCGGATATTGGATTGCCAGAGTTTGCACTGGCTGGCCGTTCAAATGTTGGGAAGTCATCATTTATTAATCGGATGATCGGCCGAAAAAGTATGGCGCGTATTTCATCGAAACCAGGGAAAACGCAGACACTCAATTTTTATAAAATTGAAGACACTCTGTTTTTCGTCGATGTTCCGGGTTATGGTTATGCGAAAGTGGCGAAGACGGAACGAGCATTATGGGGCCAAATGATTGAAACATATATGGCGAATCGTCCGCAGCTTGCGGCATGTATCCACATTGTTGATTTGCGGCATGCACCATCAGCAGATGATGTCGTGATGTATGACTTTTTGAAGCACAACGAAATTCCAGCGATTGTTATTGCGACGAAAGCGGATAAAATTCCAAAAGGCAAGTGGCAGAAGCATTTAAAAGTCGTCAAAGAAACACTTGACTTTGATCCACTTGATGAAATCATTGTCTTTTCATCCGAAACAGGGCTTGGAAAAGAGGAAGTGTGGAAAGCTGTTAAAAGAAGAATGTACAATGACAAAGAATATGAAAAAGCGAATCGTGAAGAAAATGAGTAAAAAAGCTGTTCCCGTTCATGGGGACAGCTTTTTCTTACTGATCAGAAATAAACATAAACAAACGACACAGGTCATCAATATTTCGATGATTTTCCTACACTCTTCTTTATAAATAGTAAATATCCGCCGGCTGCAATTAAAATGAACGGCCAGAACTGCCAGATGGCGAATGCTTTTTCTTCAAGAAGTCCGAACCAGCTCGTGATGGTATCGTAAAACAGCGCTACGGCAGCCAGCATTAAAAAAAGAATGCCATGAAACAAACCGCTGCCTGTTTTTTGATACTGTAATAAAAAACCAAGTGCAATCATTAAAATAAACACGCCAGTGTCATTGGCCCACCATCCGAGGTAGTCGATCACATAAAAATGAAGGCCAAATCCAGTTAACACAGTACCTGACAAAATGCCGTTCCCGTCACTTTTATAGCCTTCTGTCAAAAATGCGATACCTGTAATGAGTAAAAGTGCCGGCCAGCCAAGATAAGGTTTTATCCATAAAATAGCGGACTGCTGGAAAAAAAAGTACAAGCCGAATCCGATTAAAATCAGTCCTGGAAAAATACGCTGTCCATTCATCATCAACGTCCCCGCTTTCCAAATGATTCTGTTGCAAAAATCGTTTCTTTTTGATAATGTTTATAATGTAGAGGCCCACAGGATGTGGGTCACAAAGAAGTTGCGACAGGACGTCGCGGTCTTAGTCTTTGATCTTTTAAAAGGACGTGGGTCACAAAGATGTTGCGACAGGACGTCGCGGTGTTAAGTCTTTGACCTTTTAAAAAAAGTACTTTCTTTAATGTTAGCATATGTTCACAATTCGTGAATGAGAAAAATGATTTAAGTGTGGTATACTAAGAACAACAATGATTCGTTTTCGGGGGTGCAGTAACATGCATATCATTACGGTGGGATTAAATTATAAAACAGCCCCGGTAGCAATTCGCGAGCGTCTCTCTTTTCAAGAAGATGTACTTGCAGCAGCAATGACAGAGCTCCAAAAACAAAAAAGTGTGCTCGAAAATGTCATTATCTCGACGTGCAACCGTACTGAAATCTACGCGGTCGTTGATCAGTTGCATACCGGTCGTTATTATATTAAAGAATTTTTATCTAAATGGTTTCACATCGCACAGGAAGAATTTACGCCTTACTTGTTTATTTATGAACAGGAAGCGGCGGTTGAGCATCTTTTTCGCGTTGCAGCAGGTTTAAATTCAATGGTGCTTGGGGAAACACAAATACTCGGACAAGTTCGTCAAAGCTTTTTGCAGTCGCAGGAGATGAACACAACAGGCACCGTTTTTAATCAATTATTTAAACAAGCCATCACGCTTGCTAAACGTGCACATGCAGAAACAGAAATCGGTGCAAATGCCGTATCGGTAAGTTATGCAGCAGTTGAACTCGCAAAGAAAATTTTCGGGAAACTTGACGGGCGTCATATACTCGTTATTGGTGCCGGAAAGATGGGTGAACTTGCGATTAAAAACTTGCATGGAAGCGGTGCAACAAAAGTGACGGTTATGAACCGGACATTTGAAAAAGCGGAAACGCTTGCTAATCGTTTTGACGGGCAGGCTAAGACGATGAACGAACTGCAATGTGCGCTCGTTGAAGCAGATATTTTAATCAGTTCAACAGGATCAAAAGAATATGTCATTACGAAAGAATTAATGACAAGCGTGCAAAAAATGCGGAAAGGACGCCCGCTCTTTATGGTAGATATTGCAGTTCCGCGTGATATTTCCCCGGAACTTGCCGATCTCGACAGCGTCTTTTTATATGATATTGATGATTTAGAAGGCATTGTGCAGGCGAACCTGGCTGAACGCGAAAAAGCGGCGGCCAACATCGGTCTTATGATTGAAGGAGAAATCGTCGCGTTTAACGAATGGGTTAACCTGCTTGGTGTCGTGCCTGTTATTTCTGCTCTCCGTCACAAGGCATTAGCGATTCAGGCAGAAACGATGGAAAGCCTTGACCGCAAGCTGCCGCATATGAGCGAGCGTGACCGGAAAGTGTTAAGCAAGCATACAAAAAGCATCGTTAATCAAATGTTGAAAGATCCTATCTTGCAGGCGAAGGAACTTGCAGGCGATAAGCGTGCGGCGGAGAAGCTTGATCTATTCATGCAAATCTTCAATATTGAAGAAGATGTGAAAGGATTAAAGCAATCGCAGGCAAAAGAAAAGGAACGCGTTCAGGCAGTTCATGCAAAGCCGTTACTCCAGTTTTAAGTGAGGTTACGCAATGTTTGAACAGGGAATGACACGGCTTCATGAACTAATGATTATTTTATACGCAGTAAGCGTATTGCTCTATTTCCTTGATTTTGTACAACGAAACAAGAAGGCGAATAAAATCGCCTTCTGGATTTTATCGATTGTTTGGAGCCTTCAAACAATTTTTTTATGTCTTTACATGTATAACACTGGAAGACTACCGGTCCTCACATTATTTGAGGGACTTTATTTTTATGCATGGGTATTATTAACAATGTCACTTGTTTTAAATAAGTTACTTCGAATGGACTTTACCGTTCTTTTTACGAATGTGATCGGATTTTTAATTATGACAATCCATACATTTGCCCCGGTACAAGTGGAATCGGAGGCGGCGGCGGAAAAGCTTGTTTCGGAACTTTTACTTATTCATATTACGATGGCGATTTTATCATACGGTGCTTTTTCTCTTTCATTCATTTTTTCAGCACTATATTTACTTCAATATCGTCTGCTAAAAACGAAAAAATGGAATGAGCGTCTCTGGCGTCTTGGTGATCTCGGTCAGCTTCAAAAGTTGTCAGTCGTCTTAAATGCAATAGGTGTACCACTTCTCATGCTCAGTCTTATTCTTGGACTCGTATGGAAAACAATTAAATTGCCGGATGTTAGTTGGTTTGATTTGAAAATTATTGCATCATTTGTTTTACTATTGATATACAGTATTTTTTTATATGTAAAAGTACGAAAAGAATGCTCAGGAAGAACGCTTGCATTTATTAATGCGGCAGCGTTTTTCATTATTTTAATTAACTTTTTCCTCGGAAGCCGGCTGTCCACATTCCATTTCTGGTATTCGTGACATCCGGCTTTCGGTCTAGATGGAGGGTATTATGCGGAAAATTATTGTCGGATCAAGAAGAAGCCGTCTCGCGTTAACGCAGACGAATCAAGTTATCGATCAGTTGAAAACATTGTCACCTGAGACTGAATTTGAAGTGAAAGAAATTGTGACAAAAGGCGATCGGATTTTAGATGTCACACTATCTAAAGTCGGCGGCAAAGGCCTTTTTGTAAAAGAAATCGAGCAAGCAATGTTTGATCATGAAATCGATTTGGCTGTTCACAGCATGAAAGATATGCCGGCTGAACTTCCCGAAGGTCTTGTGATTGGTGCAGTACCAGAACGAGAGGACCCAAGAGATGCTTTTATTTCAAAAGGGCATGTAAAGTTTCACGACTTACCGGCCGGTTCAATTATAGGTACAAGCAGCCTTCGCCGCAGTGCTCAGCTGTTGGCTGTACGTCCTGACATTGAAATTAAATGGATTCGCGGCAACATTGATACGCGTCTTCAAAAGCTAGAAAATGAAGAATATGATGCGATTATTTTAGCAGCAGCCGGTCTTGCACGCATGGGCTGGTCATCTGATATCGTCACAGAATTTTTGGATGAAGGCTTGTCCATTCCTGCGGTTGGGCAAGGCGCACTTGCGATTGAATGCCGTGAAAATGATACGGAACTTCTTAACTTGTTAGCAAAATATACGTGCGAAAACACGAAAAAAACGACGACGGCAGAGCGTGCTTTTTTAGCGGCTGTCAATGGCGGATGCCAAGTACCGGTTGCAGGATTTGCCACAGCAGGTGATAAAACGATCTCTTTAACAGCACTTGTTGCGTCACCAGATGGCAAGACGATTCTAAAAGAAACTGTTGAAGGCCATGACGCAGAGCAAGTCGGTTTAGAAGCGGCTCGTCTATTAAAAGAACGCGGCGCTGTTGACTTAATTGAAGCAGCGAGAGCAGAATCAGAGTGAATATGGATCATCCGTTATCAGGAAAACGAATTGCTGTAACGCGTCCTGCGGGACAGGCGGCATCGTTTATTGATAAAATAGAAAAAGCGGGCGGCACAGCATACGCGGTGCCGCTGATCGCGTTTAGAATGTATGAAAACGTTCGGGACGAAGTTGTATTAAATCAGCTATTTACATATGACTGGATCATCATCACGAGTAAAAATGGTGTTGATTTTTTTATGAAGAAAGTGGAAAAGACAGGCGTGGATATAAAATCCATACCGGCTAAATTTGCGGCGATTGGAACAAAAACGGCTGAATCACTTGAGCGGTACGGTATAACGGTGTCCTATATTCCAAAGCGGTTTTCCGCAGATGATCTAGCAGAAGACATAGAAACAGGCCGGTTTGCGCCCAAAAATGCGCTTATTCCGAAAGGAAATCTTGCCCGTGACGTAATTAGTGAGACAATTCGCAAAACAGGAGCGGCAGCAGATGACTGGATTGTGTACGAAACGTATTTTCCGGAAAAAGAAAAAGCATCATTGCTTCATCTTATCCAGCATGAACAAATTGATATGTATACCTTTACGAGTCCGTCTGCTGTCCGTCACTTTATTCACACGTTAAACGAAGCAGAAGAGCCAATTCCAGAGGCTGACTTTGCCTGTATTGGACCGGTAACAAAAAAAGAAGCTGAGAAATATGGAATGAAAATTTCGATCTGTCCGGAGGAGTATACAACGGCTTCACTTGTTTCTGACATGATCTATTATTACGAGGAGTGAAAACAATGACAAATGAATTTGCAAGACACCGGCGCTTGCGCCAAAGCGCCAATATGCGTGCACTAGTACGGGAAACAGTGTTAAGTGTAAATGATTTTATTTATCCGTTATTTGTTGCAGAAGGAGAAAGTGTCCGGAATGAAGTATCTTCTATGCCAGGTGTGTTCCAGCTTTCCATTGATAACTTGAAAGCAGAATTCGATGAAATCGTCAACTTAGGCATTAAATCGGTCATTTTATTCGGTTTACCGATTGAGAAAGACGATGTTGGGACAGGTGCTTATCACAATCATGGGATCGTCCAACAGGCGACGCGTTATATTAAAGAACAGTATCCAGATTTGCTTGTCATCGCGGATACGTGCCTTTGTGAATATACAGATCATGGCCATTGCGGCATTGTCGAAAGCGGTAACGTGTTAAATGATCCGTCGCTTGATTTGCTTGTGAAAACGGCGGTAAGCCAGGCGGAAGCGGGTGCAGATATTATCGCGCCTTCGAACATGATGGATGGCTTCGTGACGGCGATCCGCCAAGGACTTGATGCAGCGGGCTATGCGCACATTCCAATCATGTCTTATGCTGTTAAATATTCATCTGCGTTTTATGGACCGTTCCGTGAAGCAGCCGATTCTACGCCGCAGTTTGGCGATCGGAAAACGTATCAAATGGACCCGGCAAATCGCCGTGAAGCGATGCGTGAAGCAGCGGCTGATATAGAGCAGGGAGCGGACTTCTTAATTGTTAAGCCGGCTCTCTCTTATCTTGATATTATTCGTGACGTACGCAATGAATTTGACGCACCGGTTGTGGCATACAACGTAAGCGGCGAATACGCCATGGTGAAAGCTGCCGCATTGAATGGATGGGTGGATGAAAAAGCGATTGTACTGGAAAAATTAACGAGTATGAAGCGGGCAGGTGCTGACTTAATCATGACGTATCATGCAAAAGATGCAGCGCGCTGGCTTAGCGAACAATAATTGGAAGGGGAGACATATATGCGTTCATTTGAAAAATCGAAAGCAGCGTTTGAAAAAGCCGTCAACATGATGCCGGGCGGTGTAAACAGTCCAGTTCGTGCGTTTAAATCAGTTAACATAGATCCAATCTTTATGGAGCGCGGCAAAGGCTCACGTATTTATGATATTGATGGCAATGAGTATATTGACTACGTATTATCATGGGGGCCTCTGATTCTTGGCCATACGGACGAACATGTAGTGGAAGCGTTGAAAAAAACAGCAGAAACGGGTACAAGTTTTGGGGCATCGACGTTACTTGAAAATGAAATGGCTGAACTTGTCATTGAACGTGTTCCATCCATTGAAGTGGTCCGTATGGTTTCAAGCGGTACAGAGGCAACCATGAGTGCCCTTCGCCTTGCACGCGGCTACACAGGAAGAAACAAAATTTTGAAATTTGAAGGATGCTATCACGGACACGGCGATTCGCTGTTAATCAAAGCGGGATCTGGCGTAGCAACACTCGGTTTGCCCGACAGCCCGGGTGTTCCAGACAGTGTGGCGAAAAATACGATTACAGTACCTTACAACGATTTAGAAAGCGTTCGTTACGCGTTTGAACAATTTGGAAATGATATCGCTTGTATCATCGTTGAACCGGTTGCTGGTAACATGGGTGTCGTTCCGCCTCAGCCTGGTTTCCTTGAAGGGCTGCGTGACGTCACAGAACAATATGGCGCATTACTCATTTTCGATGAAGTAATGACTGGTTTCCGTGTCGGCTACAACTGCGCACAAGGTCATTTTGACGTTACGCCGGATCTTACATGTCTCGGCAAAGTGATCGGCGGCGGTCTGCCTGTTGGAGCGTACGGAGGGAAAGCAGAAATCATGAATCAAATCGCTCCAGCCGGCCCGATTTATCAAGCGGGTACATTATCCGGTAATCCGATGGCGATGACAGCGGGGATTGAAACACTTCGCCAGCTCACGCCGGAATCGTACGATGAATTTGCGCGTAAAGCAGACTTGCTTGAAAAAGGATTGACAGAAGCAGCGCGAAAACAAGGCATTCCAATTACATTCAACCGTGCTGGCTCGATGATCGGCTTTTTCTTCCATGAGGGACCTGTTCGAAACTACGACGATGCAAAAAACTCTGACCTCGCTTTATTTGCGGATTATTACCGTGAAATGGCACTGGAAGGTGTTTTCCTGCCGCCGTCTCAATTTGAAGGACTATTTTTATCAACAGCTCATTCAGATGAAGACATTGAAAAAACAATTGCAGCCGCTGAAAAAGCATTCAGCCGGTTGAAAAAATAATTTATTAGAAGAGTTGTTTCTATAACGTAGATGTAATGAAATGACCTCGGCGTCTTGTGGCCGAGGTCATTTCGTTTTTGATTTAGATTTTACATATCGCATAGGAAAAAAGAGAACAATCCACAGGCTGCCAATAAACTAGAAGCAAAGTCTTAATTGATAATATCTTCGATTGAGTCGGTCACATGGATTGCACGTAAAGTCATACCTACAGTGTATTGTATGGAGCCGCTGCCGCCAAGATAGAAATCTATTTCCTTATTTTTGGAAGCGAATTCATCAAGGCTTTTTAAAAGATTGGGATCCTTTTCAAAAGGGATCGTCGTTGTGGCAGAGAGCAGGACTTTAGTAGGTTTGAGTTTTCGCACGAGCGATTCGATAGAGCCGGGAGCAGGAGAAGCTCCGATCAATATCGTTTTCCATCCTTTTAACATAAATTGCAGCAAAATGATATGCAAAGGTATTTCATGACGCTCATATGGAAGACATGCGCCTAAAATTAAAGAAGCATCATCCCTGCATTGATAGTTTCGACGGATTTGCACTAAAAAGTCCCGTACGACAAGACTTGAGATAGACTCTTGATATTCATCCCACTCGCCTTTTCCCCATCTATTTCCGACTTCTTTTAAAAAAGGAATGACGACAGATGTTAAAAACATAGCTAATCCTAAATGATGATAGGCTTGTTGTAACACGAGGTGTAATTCTAATTCGTCACAGTGAGTACCTTTTTCGAGAAGTTGAAAGACATAGTCATTCAGCTCTTCATAATGTAGGATCGATTCTTGATCAATCGAGAGATCTATCGTTTCGTTATCCTCTTTAACGATCACAACGGCTTGTCTAATTGAGTATCCCTTCTCGGAAAGTGTTTTGACTTTCAAAAGGATGTTTACATCTTTTTCACTATAAACTCTATAACCATTTGCTAATCTCTCCGGTTGTACAAGTTCATACCTCTCTTCCCATTTGCGGATGACTTGTTTTGAAAGCCCTGTCACATCTGCAACTTGTTGTATATAATAAGGCCCGCTTGCACGAGATTGATTCATGATTTTCATCCTTTCCATCATTGACTCCGATAGTACAAACCTTGTTTCGTATAAGCTTAAGCAGAGCAAATAGACAAATGTTGTACATTGTTAACGAAATAACATTATACAATACTATAACGTTTAAGCGAAACTATGATATAAATAAAAGAAATAATTCAATACGAAATAGGAAAGAAGGGAAGGGTTAATGATGTTGAACGAGCGACTAATACGAAAAGCTAGTCTATCTGGATTGATCGCAGGTATGATTTTAGCTGTATTCTTAAAAATGGTGGAGCAAACAACTCATTATAAAGTATATACACTTTTATTGAATGTCGATTATATCCCTATTCTCAAGCGATATACTTTTTCTGAATTTGTTGAAGTCGCGTTCCATCTCATCATTTCTATCGGATTAAGTGTGTGTCTGTACTTCGCAATAAGTTACATGAACATAACCTCCCATAAAAGAATAATTTCATTGTGCGTGTCTGTTTGTATAATAATCGGTCTCATTCTTTTTCCGACGACAGCTTTATCTGACAGGACACCTTCCATCACAAGTATGCCCGCTTTTTCTTATTGGTTAGCAGGTCACGTTGTGTACGGATATACGTTAGGCTTTTTAGTAGCAAGGTGGAAAACACGACATTTGAATAGAAAATGAGTGGGAGACGTTCAAACTGGCTCCTTTGCTATGCGCGGATGGGAGCCGGTTTTCCGAATAAATAACCTTGAAAGAGCTTATACCCACATTTTTTTAACCATACAAAATCGTCCCTGTCTTCAATTCCTTCTGCAAGAGGAATGGCGCCAACCTGTATGGCTGAATTCCATATCTTTCTAGCAGTCATCTGCTTAACTGGATCTGAAGAAATGCCTTGCACGAACTGCATGTCCAGCTTCATGTAATGTGGAGCCAATTGTTCCAACACTTCAACTGTGCTGAACCCTTCACCGACATCATCTAATGCATAATGAAATCCTTTCTCCCTGTAATACATTAATATTCTTTTTAAATGCTCCAGATCGCTCACTCTTTCTGTCTCCACTACTTCAAATACAAATCGGGAAGGTTCGATCCCGAGTTGGCCAGCGAGCTGAGCGGTCGATTTCAAACAATGTTCCGGTGAGTAAATAGAAGTTGGAATAAAGTTAATAAATACTTTCTTATCGACCATTGCGGCACTTCGAACAGCCGTCATCCGGCAAACACGGTCTAAAGCATACATCCGGTTGCGGTTTTTAGCTGCCGAGAAAACATGATAGGGAGCCACGGCTTGACCTGAATGATCTTCAAAGCGAGATAACATTTCATACGCGTAAACTTGCTCGTTCGTATCCACGATCGGTTGGATATGACATGTCACCAACTGTTCAAGGATGACCGTATCAATCCATTGGAATTCAAGCAATTCTACGACCTCTTGGATTGGTCTCCAATCACGCTCATCAATTCGAAATGAAATGTCCTTTAAATTCATATTGTCAGAGAAATAATCAAACAATCCAGCAACAGCAGCTTCTTTTACAACTAATCCATTATTACTGCCGTTAATCAGCAGTTTGTTCTTTTCGAGATAGGTGCGTATTTGCGGGATGTGATGCAAATTTTCTTGCCCGGAAAAGCGGATTTGATAGTAAAGTGCTGACGGATCACATGCTTTACATTGGTACATGTACGTTCCTCCAAACTATTTTTGTTTTTTTTATCATATAGCAAAATGGTTGATTTGTATAATCTTTTTATTCATACATTATACAAACATTTGACATAAATATAGTTTACTGTTATTAATAAGAGATAAGAAAGAATCATTTCTAGGATCATAATTATAATGAGCAGGAGGGATGAACGTTGGATAGACTTTTTAAATGGAAGAGTAATAGGAAAGAGAAGCAGTCCGTTTTGGGACAAGGACAACTGCTGAAACCAATGCCGACAATTGATTTGCATACGTATCCGGAATTAAAAAAGCAGATGGATTTGATCGAATTAACGGCACAAGATTTAGCACTTGTAAAATCATTTCAGCCGCTTGTAAGAGAACAGATCGATGAAATTGTATCTGTCTTTTATGACAAAGTGTTAGCGGTTCCATCGTTGCGCCAAATAATCGAGGAGCGCAGCACGATAGAGCGATTAAAGCAAATGTTGCGCACATATATTATAGAGATGTTCGATGGAGAGATTGACGAGGCATCGATCCAAAAGCGGATGAAAGTGGCACAGATGCATTTTAAGATTGGTTTAGAACCTAAGTGGTACATGGGTACGTTCCAACAAGTGCAAGAAGCCATTATCCGATTGATCAATAGAGAACTGTCTGTAAACGACATGCAGGAAAAGGCGATGTTAACCGTTTCAAAGCTGATCAACTTTGAAATGCAAATTGTTTTGGAAGAATATGAAAGAGAAAATATCAAATTGCGTGAATCGCAATATGACATTGTGAAAACCGAGCTGAAAAGTAAAATCTCTTCAATTAGCGAAGATTTAGCCAACCTGACAGTAGAAACGAATACATCCGTCAAACAAGTGGACGTACATGCCGGCAGGGTGCGTGAGAGCATCCATTTAAATGTAGAAAGTGTAAGACGAATCCAATCGGATGCTACCGAAGGAAATGAAATGGTTAAACAATTGAAATCACAAATGAAGTTTATTACGGGCGGGACAGAACAGATGGGGGAAATTATAGGGCAGCTTAAATCATCCTCCGATCAAATTATAAACATTATCATCATGGTGAAACAGATCGCCGAACAAACAAACTTATTGGCGCTGAACGCATCGATTGAGGCGGCGCGGGCGGGTGAACATGGAAATGGATTCGCAGTAGTCGCCCAAGAAGTCCGAAAATTGGCTGAGCAGTCTAAACAGTCGGTCGAGCAAATTACCAGTCTTGTTCATATGTCCACTGAACTGACGAATCAGGCTGTTGACACGATCTTTGATGTAAAAAAAAGCGTTGTACTCGGATTAGAAAGCTCTACAGAAACACAAACAAAGTTTAGGGAAATACTTCATTCAATTGAGGAAAATGATCGGCACATTAATCGTGTGGAGGAGGATGTAATGGAACTTGTTCAGGTAATTAAAGCGATTGGCAACGATACGAAGAACGTAGCCACAACTGCTGAAAGTCTTCATCACACGGCCACTCAACTATAAACAGCCATTCCAGATATTTGATGGATCGATCATTAATTTAATAAATTAATAGGATGTGAAACGATGTTTTTAGCTTGGAATGAAATAAAAAAGAATAAATTACGCTTTACGTTAATTACAGGTGTTTTAATGCTTGTCTCGTACTTAGTTTTCTTTTTATCTGGTCTTGCTACGGGTCTTGAAAGTTTGAATAGAGAATCAGTGGATAAATGGGAAGCGACAGCGATCATTTTAACTGAAGAATCGGATAAAAGTTTGCCTCAATCTTCAATGACGCTCGATGAGTTGAACGGTGTCGATGCAAAAGAAAGTGCCGTAATTGGTCAAATAAATGCCATCGCCGCAAATGGTGATCAAAAGAATAATGTGTCAATTTTCGGCATTGAGAAAGATGAATTTATTATGCCGAATGTAACGGAAGGCAAAGAATTTTCGAATACAAATGAAGTCATTGCCAGCGATTCATTAAAAGAAGATGGATTTAAACTAGGCGATAACTTACAACTATCATCTACAGAAGAACGCCTAACCATTGTTGGTTTTACAGATGAGGCACGTTTTAATGGAGCTCCTGTTCTTTATGGGGATTTATCTACTTTTCATCGAGTTAAATATGGCGAAGCCGCTGAACTAAATGCAGATCAAATAAACGGTATTGTTGTTCGGACAGATGGTCTCTCTTCTATTACTCAAAATGATGCACTGGAAGTAAGTGAGATCGAAACATTCATCCGAAATTTACCTGGTTATACGGAACAAAATTTAACGTTAAACTTTATGATTTATTTCTTGTTTGCTATTTCATCTGTCATTGTGGCCATTTTCTTATACGTCTTGACTGTTCAAAAAATAAGTATGTTTGGCGTCATGAAAGCACAAGGTATTTCAAATAGATATTTATCTCAATCGGTCATTGCTCAAACATTTATTTTAGCCGCCATTGGTGTAACGGTTGGTTTTGTATTAACGCTTATTTCAGGCGCTTTTTTACCAAGTGCGGTACCTGTGTCTTTTGATCTTGCAACAATGATTCTGTATGGACTAATACTGATCATCGTTGCAATACTAGGTGCTGTATTTTCTGTACTAACTATTGTGAAAATTGATCCATTAAAAGCGATAGGAGGCTAAATGATGGCTATTTTAGAATTAAATCAAGTAAAGAAGTCATTTGGCACAGGCCATAAAAAAGTAGAGGCACTTAAAGAAACAAATTTTCAAGCGAATAAGGGGGAATTAGTCGCTGTCATTGGTCCGTCAGGTTCGGGGAAAAGCACTTTTCTGACGATTGCAGGAGGTTTGCAAACCCCATCTAGCGGTGACATTATCATTAATAATCAAAACCTCACGGCGTTAAACGAAAAGAAGCGTTCTAAGATTAGGTTAAAAGAGATAGGTTTTATCTTACAGTCTTCTAATTTAATACCATTTCTGACGGTGGATATGCAAATGAAGCTATTAGATAAAGTGAAAAAAGGAAACATGACGAAAGAAGAATTGGAGCAGCTTTATGAAGATTTAGGCATTGGCGACCTTCGCAGCAAATACCCCGTCGATCTATCAGGAGGTGAACGTCAGCGGGCAGCTATAGCAAAAGCATTATACAGCAATCCATCGATTATTCTAGCAGATGAACCGACAGCATCACTTGACTCTGATCGTGCTTACGAAGTGATGGAACTTTTAAAAAGTGAAACAAAGAATAAAAATACAACGACCATTGTCGTCACTCATGACATCCGCTTAATCGGTTATTGTGACAAAGTGTATAATATGACAGACGGTGTCCTGACGTTAGAAAAAGAGAAACAGGCGGTTGAATGAACAAATAAAACAGTATCTAACGTAATGAAAGAAACGTTTTGAACAATCGTGTGAGGCCATCTTGGACAAACCCCATTTAATCGGAATGATACCGCAGCTCCAATCATAAAATAAGAAGCAGGATAAAGTGAAACTTCATTCAATGGGATTTTTCAACATCTCATTGAATGGTAGTTGAACCAATCGGGCTTTTACGGGCAGTTGATTCCCAAAGCGAAGCCTTCTGTTCTTTTTGATATTCTGAAGTGGGAATCTTACTGCCCGTTAATGCGGGATAAAAAAGGAGCTGATTTTGGTGGACGAATTATTTTTCGTATCCATTGAAGAAGGTGTCGTGTTCCCAGATGGAGAAAATGTGGAAGAATTGCTATCGATCTCGCTTGACCCACAAGTGACAATGGACTCAAATGAACGAGGCACGGCACTTACAGGTACAATTGAAGTGACGGGTGAATACTGCATCGCGACGGAAGAAGAAGAAAACATTCGGCAATTTTTCCGGCACATACCTGTTCATGCGTTTATCCCGCCAGATCGGCAACTAGCGGATGACACGGAGATTCAAATTCACTCATTTGATTACGACGTACAAAAGCCCGACCGTTTAGTGCTTACAGCCGAGCTCGCCGTTGCGGTTTCTCTGAAGGAAGAAGAAACGGTGTTTGAATTTGACTCACACGCAAATGAAGAACACGAAGATCATGTAGAAGAAGCGTCTGTCGAAGAGCCCGCTAGTATTGTAGAAGAAGCGTCTGTACAAGTTCAAAAAGGACACACAGAAGAGCCATCTATATTCAGCTGGCTCGAAGAACGGTCTGAACATCAGGCCGAATGGCGATTTTCAATCGAGCCGTCGGGCGATGTTGCACTTATATCCACTCAAGATGAAGTGCCGCCGCAAGAAGAATGAGAAGAGCCAGCAAAATGACGTCCATCGTTGTCGGGAAAAATAACGTGCGGAGTCCTTGAAAGCAGCATAACGGAATAATGATCCCGCATGCGATGCAACGGCAGCGCCGGAGCCAGGGCGGCCACCGATCATAATGACGCATCATAATTTATACACCTGCCTTTTTCATATTGTATGTAAAAAAGGAGGAAACGTGTGTGCAAGCATTGACGGGATTCGTCTATTTCGGATAAGATAATGGTATCAAAAGAAAAGTGTGGACCTGGAAAAGGTGGTACCGTGAACAATCCTCTTCGTCCTTTTCAAGACGAGAGGCTTTTTTTTGTTAAGGAGGAAAAATGAATGTTACAACAAAATGAAACAACGATGCCGACAAAATACGATCCAAAGACAATCGAAAAAGGACGATATGATTGGTGGACAGCCGGCCGATTTTTCGAAGCGAAAAGCGATGAAACAAAAGAGCCGTATACAATCGTTATCCCGCCGCCAAACGTAACAGGGAAATTGCACCTTGGCCATGCGTGGGATACGACACTGCAAGATATTTTAACGCGAATGAAGCGCATGCAAGGCTACGATGTACTCTGGCTACCAGGGATGGATCACGCAGGCATTGCGACGCAGGCGAAAGTCGAACAAAAGCTGAAAGACGAAGGAACGACACGTTATGACCTGGGCCGCGAGAAATTTTTAGAGGAATCGTGGAAGTGGAAAGAAGAATATGCGGCTCACATTCGCGAACAGTGGGCGAAACTAGGCCTCGGCCTTGATTACAGCCGCGAGCGCTTTACACTTGATGAAGGCTTGTCAAAAGCGGTTCGTGAAGTATTTGTGAAGCTATATGAAAAAGGATTAATTTACCGGGGCGAATACATTATTAACTGGGACCCGTCGACGAAAACGGCGCTGTCTGATATTGAAGTCATTTATAAAGACGTACAAGGTGCGTTTTATCATATGAAATATCCGCTAAAAGACGGTTCAGGCTATATTGAAGTGGCGACGACGCGTCCAGAAACGATGCTTGGCGATACAGCCGTTGCCGTTCATCCGAAAGACGACCGTTACAAGCATTTAATCGGCAAACATGTCGTGCTGCCAATAACAGGGCGTATTATTCCGATTGTTGGGGATGATTATGTTGATCAAGAATTTGGAAGCGGTGCAGTAAAAATTACGCCGGCGCATGACCCGAATGACTTTGAAATCGGTAACCGCCACAATTTATCGCGTATTCTTGTCATGAATGAAGATGGCACAATGAATGAGGAAGCAGGCAAATATAACGGTCTTGATCGTTTTGACTGCCGGAAACAAATTGTAAAAGACTTGCAAGATGAAGGTGTTCTATTCAAAATTGAAGAGCATCTTCATTCAGTTGGTCATTCTGAGCGGAGCGGAGCGGTCGTTGAGCCATATTTATCGACGCAATGGTTTGTGAAAATGGCACCGCTTGCTAGTGCTGCTGTTGATTTGCAAAAAACAGAAGAAAAAGTGAATTTTGTACCAGATCGTTTTGAGAAAACGTATTTGCACTGGATGGATAACATTCGTGATTGGTGTATTTCTCGTCAATTATGGTGGGGCCATCGTATTCCAGCCTGGTATCACAAAGAAACAGGTGAAGTGTATGTCGGGCACGAGGAACCGACTGACGCTGAAAACTGGGAACAAGATAACGACGTACTGGATACATGGTTCTCATCTGCACTGTGGCCATTTTCAACGATGGGCTGGCCGGATACAGAAGCGATCGATTTCAAACGCCATTACCCGACGGCCGCACTCGTAACAGGCTATGATATTATTTTCTTCTGGGTATCACGTATGATTTTCCAGGGACTTGAGTTTACAGGTAAACGTCCGTTTAATGATGTGCTAATTCACGGTCTCGTCCGTGATGCAGAAGGCCGCAAAATGTCGAAATCACTAGGCAATGGTGTTGATCCGATGGAAGTCATCGATCAATATGGCGCTGATTCACTGCGTTATTTCCTAGCGACAGGCAGCTCGCCGGGCCAAGATTTACGCTACACAACGGAAAAGGTAGAAGCGACTTGGAACTTTGCCAATAAAATTTGGAATGCCTCCCGTTTTGCTTTGATGAATATGAATGGCATGACGTATGATCAGATTGATTTGTCTGGTAAAAAATCCGTGGCGGACGAGTGGATATTAACCCGTTTGAACGAAACGATTGACAACGTGACGCATTTGTCTGAGAAATATGAATTTGGTGAGGTCGGCCGTACACTTTATAACTTCATTTGGGATGATTTCTGTGACTGGTACATTGAAATGGCGAAATTGCCATTGTACGGAGAAGATGAGCAAGCGAAGCAAATGACGCGTTCTGTTCTTGCATACGTGCTTGATCACACGATGCGTCTACTGCATCCATTTATGCCATTCATTACAGAAGAAATTTGGCAAAACTTGCCGCATGAAGGCGAAACGATTGTGGAAGCGAAATGGCCAGTAGCTGATCATTCTTTAACAAATAAAGAAGCGGCTACGGACATGAAATTGCTTGTCGATATCATTCGCGCTGTGCGTAACATCCGTGCGGAAGTAAACACACCAATGAGCAAAAAAGTGCCCCTCGTCATTAAAGCGAAAGATGAGTCTGTTTTGTCTACATTGACAGAAAACCGCTATTACATCGAGCGCTTTTGTAATCCGGACGAGCTTGTTATTGAACCGAATCCAGAAACTCCGGAGAAGTCCATGACCGCTGTTGTCACAGGAGCTGAATTATTTATGCCGCTTGCAGGGCTTCTCAATTTAGACGAAGAAATTGCTCGTCTTGAAAAAGAAAAAGCAAAATGGCAGTCAGAGGTAGACCGTGTGTTGAAGAAACTTTCGAATGAGCGGTTTATGTCAAAAGCTCCGCAAAAAGTGGTAGAGGAAGAACGTGCGAAAGAAGCAGATTACCGTATGAAACTTGCCGCTGTTGAAGCACGCATTGAAGATTTAAAGAATTAAGAAGCAGAAAAAGGCGGATCGCTCTGCAGAGCGGATTCGTCTTTTTCGTACATAAAGGGAGAAGTTTGAATGGACACATATGAAGAAGCATTATCATGGATACATGGACGGCTCCGCACAGGGATCAAACCGGGGCTTTCACGGATGGAATGGATGATGGAGCGTCTCGGTCATCCAGAACGGAGACTGAAAGCTGTTCATATCGGCGGAACGAATGGGAAAGGATCGACAACAGCCATGCTTCGGTCTATTTTAAGTGAAGCTGGGTATGAAGTCGGAACGTTCACATCGCCGTACATTGAACAGTTCAATGAGCGAATCAGTATAAATGGCAGACCGATTTCTGATGAAGAGGTAACAGGATTGGCTCAAAAAATCCGCGGACTGGCCGATGAAATGGAAGAGATGGCGTTCGGCGGACCGAGTGAATTTGAAATCATTACCGCTATGTCACTTTACTATTTTGCCTGCGTGCGGCCCGTTGATATTGTATTATTTGAAGTCGGTCTGGGCGGCCGTTTAGATTCAACGAACATCATTCATCCGGTTCTGTCCATTATTACGACAATCGGTAAGGATCATATTCAATTTCTTGGTGATACGCTGGCCGAAATTGCCTTTGAAAAAGCGGGTATTATTAAAAATGGAGTGCCTGTCATGACAGCGGTTGAGCAGCCGGAAGCACTTGACATCATTGAACGAGTCGCAAAAGAGAAAAAAGCCTCTCTTTACTTGAGAGGACGTGAATTTAGTGGAACATGGCTTTCATCGACGGAACATGGCGAACAATTCGAGTTTCAATCCCCATTTAGCACACGCGGTCCGATTGAAACGAGTTTAGCAGGGCTGCATCAAGTGAATAATGCCGCACTAGCCATTATGGCTGCCGACTATTTACGCACCTTTTATGCGTTTTTCATTGAAGATGAACATGTCGAAAAAGGACTAGGAAATATACACTGGCCAGGCCGTTTTGAAACACTTTATGAGTGCCCGCTCATTATTGCGGACGGTGCGCATAACGAAGAAGGGATCAGTGCACTAGTTAAAACGATCAATCAGCGGTTTCCCGACCGGAACATCACCATTTTATTCGCGGCGATGAAAGACAAACCGCTTGACGGTATGATTCAGCAATTAAAAGGTGTCGCACATCAATTGTATTTGGCCCCGTTTGATTTTCCGCGTGCGGCGCAGAGTGAAGAGTATGAACCGTATACAGATGAAAAATCTGACATTGTACAAGATTATCAAAAACAGATTAAACGATTCCAAAAAAATGGAAAAGGAACAGATGTTTTCATCATAACGGGCTCTCTTTATTTCATTTCTACTGTGAAAAAGGAGATAAAAACGCCCGGCTTTTTTAGTGAAAATGTATAGATTTGTTGAAAGTTAGAAGAAAGCCCTATTTTAAAAATAAACTTTAAAATAGGGCTTTCTTCTGTATTGCCTACGTCCATTTCACATATTCATCCTTTCTTAAATATGCTAAAATTAAATAATTAATGACTATTAATCTAGTAAAATAGCGGGAATAGAGAAGTGTAGATGGGGTGAGAATGTTGAAGAAAAGAGTGAAAAATCTTATGTCGAATGATGGAATGACTTTAATTGAAATACTGCTCTCCATAGTTATTCTTACGATTGTTGTCCTTTCTTTCTCGGCTATGTTCATTCAATCCGCTCGAACGAACCAACAGACGGAATCAGCAATGGATGCGACGTATGTAGCGCAAACGTGTATAGAAGAAGTGATCCATAAATCGATTGAAAACAGCATGGTATGTCCTGTAACGAAAGCAGTGACACCTGCTGAAGGATACGATCAAACGTACAGAGGAACGATTGATACCTTTTACGTTAATATTAATAAATCAAATCATGATGGAAAAGTGGTTGTGAAAGTATTTAGAAGCGAAGAAGAAGCAGAAGATCCAGAGCAAACCCCACAGGCGCAAATGGAAACGATTATAAGATAAAGGAGGGTATGGAACATGCAACAATGGCTGAAAAATGAGCGTGGTGTAACATTGATCGAAGTCATTGTTGCCTCTGCACTTCTTACTATAGTTCTTTTATTAATAAGCAATGTTCAATTGTCCGGACAGCGGCAGTTTACAGACCAAACGAAACAGATTGATGGCCAAGCAAATGTCCGGCTAGCATTTAAATGGATGACGACCGATGTCCGGAAGCAAGGGAATGTTCATGATGTAAATAAAGTCCAATCATCAATGGAAATTGGAGAGATTTCCTACACATACAGCAAAGCAGAGAAGGTAATTTTAAGGGACGGTGCAGTGATAGCAGAAAATATCGACGTGTTCACGCCAGAATATGATGAACCCCAAAATAAATTGACATTGACGATTAAAAGCGTAGAAACACCCCACCAAAAAAACTTGTCAAAAGAATTTAAAACGGTTATATACATAAGAAAGTAGGTATTACCGATGAAGTCTCCTCTATGTATTCAAAAAGCGATGTATAACGAGCGGGGCATGGCATTAATTATTGTACTGCTTGTGCTGACTGTTTTATCTGTGCTCGGCCTAGCTATTTTAGGGCTGTCGTTGAACAATATGAAAGCAAATCAGACTGAACAAAAATACGAAGCCGCTTATTATATTGCGGAAGCTGGAGCGGCCAAAGCTTATACAAAAATTAAAAACATCGCTGAAGATCTTCACCAGGATCATTTTTATAGAGAAGAGCCGAATCAAGCTTTATTTTACAGTGATTTGGAACAGCAGATTTTAGGCGGAGATCCATATTCATCACCGGTTTTTGAAAAAGCTTATGGCGAAATCCCTAGTGCTGAAATAGCGGTGCAAGGCAGCGGGGGGAACTACATGATCACATCTATGGGGAAAATAGGAAATCAAAAACGGGAAGTTAGACAGGCGATTAGCGTAAATTGGAGTTCTGGAGGAGGTCCAGGAACTCCGGATTCATCTAAGTATTCGAAGGAAACAGCTTTAATCATTAAGTCAACTCTTGATATAGGTGGGAATGTGACGATTAATGGAGACGTGTGGATAGGTGATAAGGCCAATCTTAAAATAGGTGGGAGTTCAGAAATTACTGGGAACGTTTATAGTTTGTCAGAAACAAATCAAGCAATACCGGAATTCCCTGTGTTTCCACAGAAGCCTGCTTTAGAAGAGGCAGAAGATTACAAAGTCAATAAAAATAAAGAACTGCTGCTTTCAAAAAATGTATCATATTTTAACCTTTTTCAGGTTAGCGGCAGCATAGTAACAATTAATACAGGGGAATCAGATAAAGAAATTGTTGTGAATAACTTGAATCTCGGCAAAGATGGGCAAATCTATATTAAAGGTACCGGTAAATTAACTATATATGTAAGCGGTGCATTCACAATGGATAACAAAAGTACAATAAACGACAACACAAAGCAGCCGGAGAAGCTCAAAATCTATTGGAAAGGATCAGGTATACTAAGCTTACAAAATAACCATCAAGAAATTTACGGGTTGCTGTATGCGGAAAATGGGACGATCGATCTTAATGGAGGTTTAATTAAAGGAACAATCGTAGCTGACAAATTCATTTCAAGAGGGAATGCGACAGTGGAGCATGGAACCGAGCTGCCTTTTACAAATGACAATAGCAATCTGTCTCTTCCACCAAATGGAATCGTCAACCCTAGTTCGATCCGCGAAAAAGAATGAAAACAGGTGATCTTCATTAGATACCTATTTTCATTCTTTTTTTCAGTTTCTGATAAAATTCGACACGTTCACTCATTCATTTCTTTCAAATTACACAATTGTACTATACAATAATTTTTAACTAGAACTTTCTTTAATTTGTATAATATAGCAAGTAGATTGACTACTTTTTTTGCTCGGAGGGATTGTAAATGATACATACAATCATGGCTTTTATTGCGTTCCTTCTCCTATTGCCTCTATTAATCTATTTGCCGATCGGATTAATGATGAAAGGAAAATTGATCATTGCGCTTCAATGTTTCGTTGTCGCCATAGGAGCAATCACGCTTTTTCCCTATGTGACGCTCTGGCAAACGGTTCTTCTTGTTTTTCTTGTGCTGCTCGTGGCCGGATACTTGACGGTGAAATATGGTGCTGCACACTGGGCTATTGACGATGGTGTTGATTTGGATGAAGAACGTGTAGAAAAATTTGCTATCGTAGAGCCGCCCCGTGAAGAGGTGAAACAACCGTATGAAGTGCCAGTGACGGATGAGATGGAAGAAGTGATTGAACCGTATGAACCGGTTTCCATGTCTACTCAAGAGGAAGAAGAGGGCTATATCGAGTCGTTGTTTTATGGTGAGGAGGAGGAATCCGAAATGGATGCATCGTCTATCCCGAATGAAGAAACGCATTATTTAGAAGAATTGTTTGATGAAGTGGATGACAGTGATGAAGAAATGGACATTCCGCTGCTTCACTTTGATGATAAGGAAAAACTGTAAAGCGTCACGGCAGATTGGAGCGCCCGCATATGAAGAAAAAAGACACAGTAAAAATCGCCGCTATGTTTACGATGCTGACGTTGTATTTCATCGGCTTTTCGTATTACGGAACAGCCGTGTACGAGAAGTTTTTTCAATCAAACGAGCGTTTTGATGAGGAAACGATGATAGGATCTGAATCGTTTGATCATGCGACAAAAGTGGAAGCGATGCGCACATTAACAGAAAAAGTAACAGCGTGGCAGCTGGACGCGGTGTTAACGTTTCAATACGTTGAAAAATCAGTGAATATAAGCACAAACTTAATCGAGTTTCAAATCGAAAAATCGATTGAAAAAGCCGTTACAGGACAAAAAAATGAATTGTACACGATTGTTTCGCGAGAGCGTCTTCAGGCGGAACTTGATGAACAATTTCCATTGCTTCGTGACACACCACTTGATCTGGAGACGCTCGCATCAGACATTGCAGATATCGGTGATTATTTAAAACCGGAAGAAACGGTGATTGATCTCACTTTATATGTGAATGAAGAAGCGAAGCAATCCATTGCAGCAGAAGTATTAACAGGAACTGTTACGGAGTCGCTTAGGGCATTTATTAAAACGAATCCGTCGATCCGGGTTAAAAGCGGGGGTGTTGTATCGTTTAATCAATGGTTCTCGGCTACCCAGTCAAGAGAGCTAACTAAAGAAAGCATCAATATCCTTTCATCTGCTTTATATCAGCTCGTTATGAAGACAAATTTCGCGGTGCTAGAGAAAAATCAAAGTATGGCGTTGCCTGACAAGATTGATCTCGGGTATGAAGCGAAAGTGGCGGAGGGGAACGGTCAAGATTTTATTTTTTTAAATGAAAACGAAACGAGTTATACCGTCGAGTGGCAAGTGATAGATGGGAAAGTATACAGCGTGTTAAAAGGGATTCCTTTTTATTATACGTACACACCTGTGCTTAAAAATAAAGCGGAGTTACGGCCGAGAACGATTTTGCGATTTGATCCAGATATGCCGTATGGCACGACGCGCGTTGAACAGTTTGGTGAAAGCGGTGTGATGATTGATGTGTATCGACAGACGAGAGAAGGGACGTTGAAACGAAAAGAAGAAAAAGTCGCGGAAGATTTTTATTTGCCGGTCCATCAAATTGAATGGCATAGTTCACAAGATCCACCGCCAGAACCTGAATTACAACCGCTTGACCCAAATACAGACACAACAGACGAAAATAAAGAAGCAAATGAAGAAACAAGTACAAACGCAGGAACAGATTCAATGACAGAACAAAATACAGTTGAAGAAAAACGAGAGCTACGGAGACAATCACAAACTAAGGATGATGGGCAATGAGAACGCAGCGAAAACGACTCGGAGACATACTCGTTGAAACGGGACTCGTAACAGAATCGCAGCTCGAATCGGCGCTGTCGGAAAAACCGTCTGATCAAAAGTTGGGGGATGCTTTGCTGCAACGCGGCTACATTACCGAGCAGCAGCTCATTGAAGTGCTTGAATTTCAGCTAGGCATCCCGCATGTCAGTCTGTACCAGTATCCGATTGATATGAAAATATTAATGCTCATTCCGAAAGAATTAGCGAAGAAAAACTTAATTATTCCGCTTAAAAAAGAAGAAAATCGATTGTTTGTGGCGATGGCAGACCCGATGGATTATTACACAATAGAAGACTTGCGGCTTTCAACCGGTTTTCAAATTGTATCGGCCATTGCATCAAAAGACGATATTATTCGAGCGATCAATAAGTATTATGATATCGATGATTCATTTGAAGAAATGATACAGGCAAATATTGAAGAAGCGGCGATTGAACAAGAAAACACGGACGATGATTCACCAATCGTTCGTCTCGTCAACCAAATTTTTTCTCATGCGCTGTCGGAAAAAGCGAGCGACATTCATATCGATCCTCATGAAACGAAAGTGATGGTTCGTCTTCGCGTGGATGGGATGCTGCACGTTGAACGGCAGCTGCCAAAGCATATGCAAAGTATGCTCATTGCACGCATTAAAATTTTAGCGAATCTTGATATTACGGAGCACCGTATTCCACAGGATGGACGGATTAAAACAAACATTGAATTTCGTCCGATTGATTTGCGCGTATCGACATTGCCGACTGTGTACGGAGAAAAAATCGTCATGCGGATTTTGGATTTAAGCAGCTCACTAAACGATTTGAATCGGCTTGGATTTAATAAAGTCAATTTGCAGCGTGTTGAAAAAATGCTCGAACGGCCGAACGGGATTATACTCATTACCGGTCCGACTGGTTCTGGAAAATCATCAACTCTTTATGCGGGACTGAACAAGCTGAACAAAGAAGAAGTCAATATCATTACGATTGAAGATCCGGTTGAATATCAACTAGAAGGCGTCAATCAAATTCAAGTCAATCCAAATGTCGGTTTAACATTTGCTGCGGGTCTTCGTTCCATTTTACGGCAAGATCCAAACATCATTATGGTCGGCGAAATACGTGATAAAGAAACGGCTGAAGTCGCAATTCGAGCATCATTGACTGGGCATCTTGTATTAAGCACTCTTCATACGAATGATTCCATCTCAAGCATTACCCGTCTCATTGATATGGGTGTCGACTCGTTTCTCGTCGCATCATCCGTAAGCGGCATCGTGACTCAGCGTTTAGTACGGAAAGTATGCCGTGACTGCGGCCGTGATGAAGAAGCGACGAAGCGGGAAATCGATATTTTCAGCAAACGTGGATTAAAGATTGAGAAAATCAAAAGAGGTGATGGCTGTGCTTCCTGCAATATGACCGGCTACAAAGGACGGATTGCCATTCATGAAGTGCTCACGGTAACAGAAGAAATGAAACGAATTATTTTAAATGAAGAACCCCTTTCAAAATTAAAAGAAGCAGCGCAAAAGCAAAAAACGATTTTTCTGCTCGATGACGGCTTGCTGAAAGTGCGGCAAGGAGTTACGACGACAGAAGAAATATTGCGCGCTGTTTTAATGGAGTAGACAGGATGAGAGAAAAACTTGAATTTTTATTACGTTCAGCATATGAATTGCAAGCATCGGACATTCATTTGACTGTAGGAACAGCACCGGTTTTCCGCATTCATGGTGATTTGAAACGGTACGGGAAAGAAGTACTTACACCGGAAGACACGGAACAGATGGCCAAAGCGATTATTTCGGAACGATTGTGGGCGTCGTTTAAAGAGCAAGGAGAAATTGATCTTTCATTCGGTATACCGAAAGTGTCGCGCTTCCGGGTAAATGCGTTTCATCAGCGTAATTGTGTGTCGATTGCGATCCGTGTCATTCCGACGAAGATTCCGTCACTCGAAGATTTATCTATGCCGCCGGTGCTGAAAAAAATCGTCAGTCGGCCGAACGGACTTGTCCTCGTCACCGGTCCGACCGGAAGCGGGAAATCAACGACGCTTGCAAGTATGATTGATTATGTAAATAAAGAAACGAAAAAGCACATTATTACACTCGAAGATCCGATTGAGTATTTGCATAAGCATGGGAAAAGCATCATTGATCAACGGGAGGTCGGATACGATACGAAAAGCTTCGCTAACGGGCTGCGCGCGTCACTGCGGCAAGACCCGGATATCATTCTCGTCGGAGAAATGCGCGATTTAGAAACGATTCAAACGGCAATCACTGCCGCTGAAACAGGCCATCTTGTGCTGGCGACGCTGCATACATCGAGCGCACCGGCGACAATTGAGCGGATTATTGACGTGTTTCCAGCCGAACAGCAGCCGCAAATTCGAACGCAGCTGGCGACCGTATTGGCCGCAATCGTCTCACAGAGGCTATTTCCGACGCCTGATTTGCGAGGCAGACGGGCAGCTGTTGAGGTGCTGATGAATAACCCCGCCGTTTCCAACTTAATCCGGTCTGAAAAAGTACATCAAATTGTGAATGTTATGCAAACGTCAAAAGCATCCGGTATGCAGGTGATGGCCGACCATGTGCACGATTTAGTCGAACAAGAAGCGCTCTCCCGTGATGCTGCTCTCCCTTATTTAAGAGAAAGAGAAAAAGAGAATGGCTAAATTTCACTATAAAGGCCGGGACCGAAGCGGAGCGAGAAAAGGGACAATTACAGCAGAAACGAAAAAAGAAGCACTGGCTAAATTGCAAAAAAACGGGATACGTGTAACCGACATCGAGCAGCAAGCAGAAACGATTTTAAATCGTGATCTTGTGATCGGAAGACAAGTAAAGCTTGAGCATATGGTCATGTTCCTCCGCCAGTTTTCCGCGCTGTTAGCAGCAGGTGTGACGGTTATTGATGCTACAGCGATTTTGTCACAGCAAACAGAAAGCAAAGCATTGAAAAAAACACTTCGTAAAATGGAAGGCGAAATACGCGAAGGAAGGCCACTCTCAGACGCCGCTGCCCGTCAACGCAAAATATTCGAACCGCTGTTTATTAATATGCTACGGGCCGGCGAAGCGACAGGGAATCTCGACGAAACGTTTCATGATATGGCCGAATATTACGAGCGTCAGCACCGGACACGTCAAAAAGTCGTTTCGGCACTTGCCTATCCTGCTGCTGTCGGTGTTGTGGCCGTTGCCGTCGTCATCTTTTTACTCGTCTCGGTCGTACCGACATTTGTCGGGATGTTTGCCGATTTTGGCGGCGAACTGCCGGCCATTACGCAGTTCGTTCTTTCATCGAGTGAATGGATGCAACATTACTGGTATGTTGTGATCGGTCTAATAGTACTTACTGTTTTTTTCTTTTGGGGTGTCAGGCAGCGGAAAGAAACGAAATATTATTATGATTATGCGATGTTAAGAATGCCAATTATCGGAAACCTTATGCAAAAAGCGGTACTAGCCCGGATGACACGAACACTCAGTTCGTTATTTTCAAACTCAGTGCCGATTATTAGAGCGATGGAAATGGTTGGCGAAGTTGTTGAGAATGAAGTGATTGAGCGTGTCATAAAACAATCACGGGACGCATTGGAACGGGGAGAATCATTGACCGGACCGATGAAAAAACATTGGGCTTTCCCACCGCTCGTTCATCATATGATTTCAATCGGCGAAGAAACAGGCTCACTCGATTCCATGCTTTCTAAAGTAGCGGACTTTTACGAACGGGAAGTGGAAGCCACGACCGACCGGCTAAAATCATTAATTGAGCCGCTCATGATCGTTCTGCTAGCGGGGATTGTTGGTACGATCGTCACGTCAATCCTTATACCTATGTTTGAGATTTTTAATAACGTACAGGCATAAAATAAGTAGGGGAATCATGATAAATTCACTAAACATTCATTGATAGTAGACGATAAACGGAGTAAGGTGAAGGTAGAAAGTAAGAGATTCATAGTTTGGTAGAAATGAACAAAATAATAGATATTCAGGAGGAGAAAACATGTTAGCAGTAATGAAACGAAACATGAAAAATGAAAAAGGGTTAACGTTAATTGAATTGCTCGCCGTCGTCGTCATTCTCGGTATTATTGCAGCCATTGCAGTTCCATCTATTGGCGGTTTAATTGATAACTCGAAAAAAGACGCACATGTCGCAAATGCACAGCAAATGGTGAACTCTGCCAAAACGTGGGTGGCGGGAAATGCGAGTGAAATCGCAGCCGGCGGCTCTAAAACGCTCAGTTTAACAGATTTTTATACTGAAGGTTTGGTTGATAATCCAATGAAAGATCCAGATGGCGAAACTTACACTAAAGGGACAGCTGGCACTACTGATGGTTCTTACGTCACGATTACGAAATCAGCAACAAATCAGTATACGTATGAAGTAAAGTTAATGAACGGAACGAGAGGCATTTGGGTAGATGATCCTACAAATGAATTAAAACGTGCTAATGTCGTACCTGTTGCTGGACTAACAGCTGCTAAATGATGTTAACATTAATCTTCCTATACGGCCTCGTCTTCGGCTCATTTTATAATGTCGTTGGTCTCCGGGTCCCGGTCGGGAAGTCCATTGTGAAACCGCGCAGCGCTTGTTCGCTGTGCGGTCATCAATTGACTGCATTCGATCTGATTCCGGTCGTTTCATACATAATATTAAAAGGAAAGTGCCGCAAATGTGGGGCACGTATATCCCCTATTTATCCTTTAACAGAGCTCATGACGGCGCTGTTATTTTTGTATGCGTATCTTTATTTCGGGTTAACGATGGACTTTCTGCTCGCTCTTCTCTTCATTTCGATGCTGATCGTTATCGTCGTCTCCGATCTTGCTTACATGCTGATCCCAGATAAAATAGTGTTGTTCTTTTTTAGTTTGTTTCTCATCGTTCGAATGATACACCCGCTCACATCGTGGTGGAATTCGCTCCTCGGTGCTGCGGCAGGCTTTTTCCTTCTTCTGATCATTGCGATCGTGTCAAAAGGGGGAATGGGCGGCGGGGATATTAAATTGTTCGGTGTTCTTGGATTTATGATGGGGACGAAACTCGTACTACTGACTTTTTTTTTATCGTGTGCATTTGGCGCTGTCATCGGGCTTGTCCTCCTGATTTTTGGTATAGTAAAAAGAGGGAAGCCGATGCCGTTTGGACCGTATATTGCGATGGCAGCGATCACCGTCTATTTTCACGGTGAAGGGCTGCTCTACTGGTATCTCCAGTTTTTTTAAAGAAGGAGAAATGTACATGGCGTTTCGATTATTTTCAAAAAAAGATAAAACGATTAATCTTGTGTTTACCGATTATGCCATCCGCTACGTGGAAATAAAGCAAACGTCTCCGCTTATTATTGAACGTTGTGGTGAACGTTTCATTCCGGATGGACTCATACGAAGAGGGGAAATTGTCGATTTTGATGCGTTGCTGACCGTTTTGGAAAACTGTGTCGACGATTGGAAAATAAAACATCGTATGGCCCGCTTTATCGTGCCCGATCATTTCGTCGCGATGCGAGAAGAAAAAGTCGATGCGGATTTACAGGATGATGAAATTAAAAATTACATTTTCATGCAAATCGGGTCTACCATTCACTTGCCGTTTGAAGAACCGGTATTTGACGTTGCGGTGATTGGAGAACAAGATGGAAAAAAAGACGTACTATTAATTGCGGCGCCAGAAGAAAAAGTACGTGACTATATGAATGTAATGGAAGAAGCGAAATTAAAACCCGTTGCAGCGGATATCGGGCCGCTTAGCTTGTACCGTCTTTACCACCAAGAAGACATTACGAATGCGAAGGCGCACGAGCTTATGATTCATTTAACGGAAAACGTCATGATGCTGTCGATCTTTCATGAACAGCAGCCGAAGTTCATGAAGCCAGTCTTTATCGAAAAAAATGAAGACATCGTAGAGGTGTTAGGAAGAGAAAAGGATGAAGCAGGCGAATTGACGGATGTGCTGAACGAGTTGGAAAAAGTAATCAATTTTTATGAAAATTCACTTCATAAAGGCCGAGTTCGCATTGATAAAGTTTTTTTTAATGGTGATCATCCGCAGTCTGATTTCGTTCATCATCATTTAGAGACGAGACTCGCCCTTCGCGTTTATGACAATGACGCTGTCGAAGCTGTAACGAAAGATGGACGTGCACTGTCCCCCTCTTTTTACGAAGCAGCAGGACTTGGATTAAAAGAGGGGTGACCGCTGATCATGTTAATTGAGATTAATTTATTGCCTCAAAAAGAGAAGAAAAGAGTGCCATTGTTCCTTATCTTCCTTTTCATTGCACTGCTTATAACGGCATCAGCCAGTGCTTTTTTTGTCTTGTATACGAAAAATAAAGAGCTTGACAATGTGGAACAGCAGCTGTCTAATGCCGTACAACTAAGGGAAGCACTTGAAATGAATGCTGCGGGTAACAGCGGAGCAGCTGCGAGCAGCGCTGAAATGTTAAATGAGGCGATTGCTTGGGCAGACCGTATAAAAGTGCCCGTATCGCCGATCATAGCGCATTTAATTGAGCGGCTTCCAGAACGAGGCTTTTTCCAAGCTCTGTCCTATACGAGTGAGGAGTCGCTGATCGTCACGATTCAATTTGATACGAGCCGTGACGCGGCCTATTATTTAAGTGAACTGAAATCATCCAAATGGGTTAACTCAGCGAAAATTTTAACATTGAATACGTCGATTGAAGAAGGCGAAGAAGATGAACAAGCCATTTTGGATGCCACGGAGGTACTGCCCCGTTACGCAGCTGAATATGAAATCGTGTTTAATACGGAAGCGGTCAATGAAACATTAGCGCAGGAGGGAAGCAAATAAATGAGCAGAACACGTCTTTATACAGTACTCATTTTACTTGTTGCCATCGTACTGTTTGCTTATATGTATGTTGTCCTGTATCGACCAGTTGCTTTCAACATTAAGACGACGAATCAGCAGCTGCAGTCAGAAGAAGAATTGATCGCGGTACTCGAGCAGCAGGCCGGATCGACGGTGAGCGGGCCATCTGTTGCAACAGGCACGCTACAACAGAAAGTACCAGTCAAACCGATGAGTGATAGACTTTTGCTTGATTTTGAAAAAGCTGAATTGCTGTCAAGCAGCTTAATTACCGCGATTGTGTTTACTGAAGGCGAAGAAGAAACACTCCCGACGACGCCGGAAGAAGACATTGCTCAATTAGAAAATAGAGAGACGGCGCCAGGGGAAAAATCAATGGATGAAAGGATGACAGATGCAGCGAAAGAGGAGATAGATTCATCTAAACAGTTGGTTCATGAAGAAGTGCTTCCAAAAGGCATACGCAAAATTCGTGCACAAATGACCGTTGAATCGTCGGGGTATGCAGAAATGGACATGTTCATTGACACGCTTGAAAATCAAATGCGCATGTTAAAAGTGGAGCAACTTACATTTACAGGGCCGGAAGAAGCACAACAATTAGCTGGTGAAGCAGAACCGATTACGTACAATATAACAGTTGCGGCGTACTACATGCCAGAATTGCTTGATTTGCTGCAAGATACACCTGAATTTGACACACCGGATCCAGCGAATAAAAAAGACCCGTTCATCACAGTTGAAGAGTGAAAGCAAGTGTGTATTGAATAGGATTACATAAGATAAAAAAAGAACAGAACGCCTGTCGTTCTGTTCTTTTTATGGGGGAAAATCGTATATATAATAAAGTGAAACTTCATTTATCGTAAACGGAGCCTTCTTTTCGATATCTTAAAGCGGGGCCTTATTACAGGATAAATATGGGGGGATGAAGATGGACGAGCTGGACTGGACAAGGCCAAACAGTGATGTTCTCGTCTGGAAAATGCCAGGAGAAGAAGGGCCCGCTGTCTCGGAAAAAAAGAAATCCATCATCCGGCCGGCTACTGGAGTGGCCATTGTCTTATCCGCGCTGATTACCGGTACACTATTTGGCGTGACGATGATTCGCGCTGTAAATTTGGAAGAGGAAAAACCGCCAACAGCTGCTGTGAGTGAGGTACCTGTGCAAGAGGTACCAGTACAGGGAACGAAACGAGTAGACGTAACGTTTTCAGTGATTCAAGGAGGTCTTTTTTCGACAGAGGAAGCGGCGAAAAAAAGTGTTGGAAACGCAAGAGCGAAGAAAATTCCGGCAAACTATGTTTCATCAGAAGGGCAATACATGGTTCTTTACGGTGTGTTTTCGTCGTCGGATGAAGCAAAAAGTGCTGCGGCGCTGTTAGAAGAAAAAGGAACGGCTGTTTATGTGAAAGACGTGACCGCTTCTATGACAGAAAATGCTGAAAAAATGATGACAGAAGAAATCGACCCACAGAAAAAACTAGATCAATTAAAAGAAGCCATGTCGCCATAACCTGCCGAAAGAGGCAGGTTATTATTGTTGGATTTACGTACATTTGATATGATGGATTCGTATTCTCCCAATCCTCCAACAGAAAGGTGATCCTCTTTGACCAATATCGTTCTTGCTTCATCGTCACCCCGTAGAAAAGAACTGCTGTCTCAAGTTTTCATCCCGTATACTGTCCATGCTGCTGATGTGGACGAAACGATTTTAGAAGGAACCATGCCGTCGGATGCAGTTGAACAACTCGCTCTCCGTAAAGCAGAGGAAATTTTTGCCCTTTATCCAGATGCGGCTGTGATCGGTGCAGACACAGTCGTTGTCCATAACGGGCATATTCTTGGCAAACCGGCAGATGCAGTGGAGGCTCGCGCAATGATTACTGCGCTGTCTGGTACGATTCATTCTGTCTATACAGGCGTCGCGATCAAGACACGAAATGAACAAATCATTTTTCATGAAAAAACAGATGTTGAATTTTGGGATCTATCGGAGGAAGAAATAGCTAGCTACATCGAGACGGGCGAACCGTTTGATAAAGCGGGTGGCTACGGCATTCAATCAGCCGGTGCGCTGTTCGTTAAAGCGATTCAAGGCGACTATTTTACTGTTGTTGGCCTCCCTATATCCTCTTTGTACCGCCATCTAAAACGTCTAGGAATCGTAACAGGCACGTTTTCTTCTTAAATGAGAAAGGAGAATGAACGAATGACAAAGGATCAACAGTTGCCAGCGAAGCCTATAATGATTAGAGACGTACCACCCCATGACCGCCCGCGTGAGCGAATGATCGCGAATGGGGCGCGAAGCTTATCCACCCACGAACTCCTTGCTATCCTACTCAGGACAGGAACGAAAGAAGAGTCGGTCCTGCAGTTATCCAACCGCATATTAAACGAATTTGAAGGGCTGCGTCTATTAAAAGATGCTTCTCTTGAAGAAATAACCTCTATACGTGGAATCGGAAGCGCAAAGGCTATTCAATTGATGGCCGCTGTCGAAATCGGCCGCCGAATCGGGCGATTGAAATATGAAGATCGGTTTATGATTCGTTCTCCTGAAGATGCAGCGAATTATATGATGGAAGAAATGCGTTTTCTTAGTCAAGAACATTTCGTTTGTCTATACTTAAATACGAAAAACCAGGTCATGCATAAGCAAACATTGTTTATTGGCAGCTTAAATGCCAGTATCGTGCATCCGCGCGAAGTGTTCAAGGAAGCATTTAGACGTTCCGCAGCATCAATCGTCTGTTTGCATAACCACCCGAGTGGTGATCCTTTAAACATAGTATCCTAAACTAGAGTACTCTAAGTATTCAAAGTTTAGGATTTTTTTATTTTAGAACTATAACTATTAAATATATAGAGGTAATATTCATAGTAGTTAAAGTATTTAAAGGTGGTGGAGAAATGAAGGTTCAGAAAGTATTGGTGGAGGACAAACCATATCCATTATACATATTGCTAGATAAAAACTTTGAAGTGGTGGAACCAGTTAAGAAATTTATAAAGTACCTGGATAATACGGGTAAAGCTCCAAATACGATTAAAACATATAGTTATCATCTTAAACTGTTCTATCAATTTATGAGTCAACAAAGGATTGAATTAGATGACTTACAATTTGAGGAATTAGCGAATTTTGTAGGATGGTTAAGAAATCCGACAGGGGATGTAAAAGTAATTGATTTAAAACCAAAGAAGGCTAAAAGAGAGGAAACATCAGTCAATTCCATACTTAATGCTGTAATTAGTTTCTTAGAGTATTTAAATCGGACAGAAGATTTTAAAGCCATAGAAATGTCTAAAGAGGTAAGGGGAAGAAGCTTTAAGGGGTTTCTTCATCATATAAATAAAGGCAAATCTTATAAAAAAAATGTTTTAAAGCTCAGGGTCAAAAAGAAACTAGTAAAAGCATTAGAGCATGAGCAAGTTATAGTGATATTAAATGCATGTCATACAAAACGAGATAAGTTACTTATTATGCTTATGTATGAGGGTGGCCTTCGAATTGGTGAGGTGTTATCCCTCCGTATCGAAGATATTTCTACATGGGATAACAAGATTTATATCACGCCAAGAGACCACAATGAAAACGGTGCTTATATTAAGCTAAAAAAAGAACGGACAATTGATGTTAGTAAGGAATTAATGGGCTTATATACCGATTACTTAGTTCATGAGTACGGGGAAGATTTAGAGCATGATTATATATTTATAAATCTTAAAAATACTTATTTTGGTCATCCCCTAAAGTATCAAAGTGTATTGGACCTTATAAGGCGCTTAGTAAAACGGACAGGGATTACTTTCACTGCCCATATGTTACGTCATACACACGCCACTGAACTGATTAGAAATGGTTGGGATGCTGCTTATGTACAGAAGAGATTAGGCCATGCACATGTACAAACAACAATTGATACATATGTTCATCTTTCCGATCAAGATATGAAAAATGAATATAAAAAGTATCTACGAGGGAGAGAACATATTAATGAAATTACCAAGCGTAGCAACTAATCGGAAGCTTATTACTAGTACAGCTATTAGTGAGAAAATAGCAGATATGAATAGCGTGTTAAAAGGGTTTTGGGCAGCTGATAGATGGGATATAAGACTCTGTCCACATCCTAGTGCGGTTGAATTAAGTAAAAATCCATCATTAAGAAATCGATGGGTGAATTTCGATAAAGTCGAAAATATATGGTTAAGAACAGAATTAAAATACTTTTATTATGTTCACTTAAATAATGGAACTTGGAATGCAAAATCTGTTTGGATCAGAAAAGGAACGGTGATAAGCCGAATGTTGGGTTTTTTAAATTTAAAATACCCTGGCATTATGTCTATAACTGAAGTTCCCATAGCAAAAGCTTTGACGGAATACCGAACTTATTTAACAGAACAGGGAGTAAGAACAACAACTACAAATTATAAACTTGATATTAATCAACAAAAAACTCCTGTTCTTGCGAACTCTTATTATGTTACTAATCTGAAACAATTTATGGAATTCTATGAAGATTTCTATTTCGATGGAGAAGAATGGGACAAAGATGTTTGGAATAGAAAGAATCTTTCATTACCGGAAGATAAAGTAAATCCAACATCCTATGAATATACAATCAATTTTAGGGGCTTTGAAAATGATTATTTTAAAGAAGTGGTTAAGCGTTTTTGTAAGTTGAAATTAAATACACATAGCTTCTCGCATGTTAGTGATGTAGCCTCAAAACTAAAAGAGTTCTTCAATTTCATATATAAAAACTTTAAAAATATCCGAAAGATAAATCAACTAACCAGAAAAGAAATCGAACTATATTTAACTGAAATTAATTTAAAGGGTTTAAGCCCTAGTACCGTAACTGGAAGAATATCTACTTTAGAAGTTTTTTTCTCCACCATCAAGAGGTTTGACTGGGTAGATTCCCCTTCTAAAACATTAATTTTTCAAGAAGATTATCCTAAAGTGCCGAAGGCACAACCACGATATATCGATGAACATGTGCTTGAACAATTAAACCGGAAATTAGATAAATTGGAACCTTATATAGCTACAATGGTTATGGTATTACAAGAATGTGGAATGCGTATCAGTGAACTTTGTACATTAAAAAAAGGGAGCGTTATAACAGACAAAGAGGGAGATTGTTTTTTGAAATATTATCAATGGAAGATGAAAAAAGAACATATCATTCCTATTTCTAAAGAAATTGCAGCATTAATACTAGTTCAAGAGCAAAGAGTAGCTGATAATTTTGATAATGATTGTGTATATGTATTTCCAAGAAAAGACGGCTCTCCATTGAAGCAAGACACCTTTAGAGTTAAATTAAATGAATTGGCTTATGAAGAAAAGATAATCGATAAAACAGGCAATGTTTTTCGGTTTCACGCCCATGCCTTTCGGCACACAGTTGGAACTAGAATGATAAATAATGGAGTACCACAGCATATTGTACAAAAGTTCCTAGGTCATGAATCTCCGGAAATGACAGCGAGATATGCGCACATTTTTGATGAGACCCTAAAGAAAGAATTTACAAAATTTAAAGAAACCTTGGTGACGAACAACGGTAGCATTCTGGAATTAAATGAAGAAGAGGGTGAAGCTAACAATACAGATCTTCAATGGTTTAAAAAGAATATCAATGCACAAGCACTTCCTAATGGTTACTGTCGTTTACCAGTGATTGCTGGACCTTGTCCTCACGCGAATGCTTGTTTAGATTGTACAAATTTTTGTACGAGCAAACAGTTTTTAATTGAACATGAACAACACTTAGAACGTACTAAACAGGTATTAGATAGAGCTAGGCAGAACCAATGGCAGCGTCAGGTTGAAACTAACGAACGTGTTAAAAACAGGCTAGAACAGATTATTCACTCGTTAAAGGAGACTAATTAGGATGACACGAAAAAATAGCACAACTGCCATAATTAAACTATCAAAAGAGAAGTCGGAAAAAACAAGAATTAGAGTTGAAAAGGCTATTTCAGAAATGGCACTAAAAAATGAGAAAATTAACTTTAATACGGTTTCACAAAAAGCAAATGCTTCAAAGTCATGGCTTTATAAACAAGAAGACATTAGGACTAGAATAGAAAGATTAAGAGGGCAGCAAATTAGTGAATTAATTCCCCGTAAACAAAGTAAAAGTATCCGTTCCGAGGATGTATTAGTAAAGACCTTAAAAACCCGTATTAAGGCATTGGAAGAAGAGAATAAGCAATTAAAAGATCAAGTTCAAAAGTTATATGGCAAGTTGTTTTAGCTTTTTCGTATATTTTTATGATGGTTTTCTTACTTTCATATAGAAGTTCAATGATGAGGTACTATCTTCAGCTCAGTATATCTTTTTTAAAAGTTTGATCAATAACACCGACGGTGTTATTCCAGAAAAGGGCCATTATATGGAATAACACTTTAAAGAAAATTGGATATCTATGTTAGAGTTTAAAAGAGATTGTGAAGGTTTATACTCAAACCAATGTAACCAATTGAATAAGGTATGGTACAATTTATATAGACTTAATAATCAAAATTGAAAAAAAACTAAACTGAAGGAATCGTTTTCCTTTTTATTAAGGTGGATATGGATAAAAATGGATAATTTGAAAAATATATTAGATGATATGTTTACTCAAAAGATGCCTAAAGAAGTGTTACAAGAGTCACATTATGAAGTATTTGAAAAAGCGGCTGCTAATATAAAACTTGAAGCTGTACGGCCTGGTAAAGAACGATTAAGGAATCTATTTGGAAAAGAGGGGCAATGTTTTTCCAGTAAGATTGGTCCTCATCCAGACATGGAGGATTTAGGAGAGGAAGAGTCAAGAAATCAATACATATGCTCTTTGTTTTTGGATATTTCCGGTTCCACTAGACTAGGTTTGAAGTTTCCTTTATCTACTGTGCGTCTGTATAAAAATGCCATTTTAAGGACAGCTATTGAGATATTCCAGGTATTTGATGGACATATACATCGATTACAAGGAGATGCTGTGTTTGCCTATTTTGGTCACAAAGAGATGAAGAAATCTGAAGCCATTATTAATGCGTTAAATGCAGCTTCTGTGATGCAATCTTATAATAAATATACATTAAGCGAGTTTTTTAAAGAAAATGACTTAGAGCCATTAAAAATAAGAATAGGTATAGATATTGGGGATGACCATCATGTTTTGTGGTCTTCTTATGGCTTAGATTATACAAAAGAAATCACCTCAACGAGTATCCATACAGATTTAGCAGCTAAATTACAGAATAGAGCTGCTAAAAATAATATTATGATCGGAGAAAATGTTTACTCTTACTTGGATTTGCCCGACGAGTTCATAAAAGTAAAGACATTTACGAAGGATGGAATTACAGAAGAGGATAAGTATATTTTAAATGTGTCTAACTCAAGCTCTTATTATCAAATGCGGGTTTTTGATTGGCAACAATATTTGAAATCCTTTGCCTTTTTACCGAAGGAAACAAGTTTAAAGTTTACTTCACCAGAGAATTTCGAGATTATTTGTGAAGTGTCAGAGGATTTGAAAACTATTGTTCCTTATAAAAGTAATAGTAGGCCCATTTCAAAAGATGCATCCCTTACTTTTAAATTAGTTCTTAAAAAGCATCTTGCACAATTAAAACCTAGTCAGATTACATGGAAAGTAATTAACAGAGGAAAAGAAGCTCTGGCGGCTGAGGATAGGGTGGAGTACGTTATGGATAAATACCAAAATAAAGGTATTTGTCGGCAAAGTACAGCATATAATGGTCATCATTATATGGAATGTAAATTTTATGATTCGCAGGGTAAATTAATTGGGAAGGATCGTTTCGGTATATATGTAAGCGATGAAAAAAGCGAAATGAAAGAACTTGGGGTTCCGGAGGTAGAGGTTCTAAATGTTTAGTGAAAAAGTTGATTTTATTAAACACCACCACAATTATTTAATTGATCAGATTAAATTTGCTGATGTAAAAGCAGCCGGGTTAATTACCGTAAATGGATTAATCATTAACCTTTTATTTAAGAAAATATCGAGTGATATTTATGAAACTATCCATTTTTTCTCCCTTTTTGGTTGCTTGATGCTTCTTTTAGCTATTGTATTTTCTTTATTAGTAGTGTTTCCAAGAACTAATGCCAAAGCTCCTAAGGGATTAATTTTTTGGGACAATATTACTGCAATGAGTAAAGATGCTTATATTAAAGAGATGAAGGAAATCTCATTAGATGATTTAGCTGAAAAGATGACAGAACAGAACTACTTCTTGGCTAATACAGCAAAAAGAAAGTTCTCAGTTCTTAAAAGGGCTTTTTATGTGTCGTTTTTAGGGTATTTGTTACTAATGGTTGCGGCCATTTTCTGGTTTGTCCAGAGTTCATAATGATTTTGATATGCTAAGGCGAAAAAGTTCCCTTTTTAGAGGGGGCTTTTTTATATGAAAGAGAAGAGTATTAAGTACAGTATGGATAATGAATGGCCGGCTTCTCTTTTTTATTTAATCACTATTTATTCAGATAAAAAATTATCAATATTGCACAAACGGGCGCGAGAATTGCACAATGATGGACTGTTTCAGCAGTCCATTTTTTCTTAATTAGATCTTTAATCAGTTAAAGGTCAGTTTAATGAAATAAGGAGTAAATTACCATTGAACATAGTTAAAATATTCTGAGATAATTTAAGGTATGTATAATGCTTAACTGAGGTGTAAGAATGAATAAATTTCCGATAAAGCCATCAATAGTTTTTTATGCATTTTTTATTGTAAGTACGATAACAACGCTTGTCATTGTGTATATGGATTTGGATAATACAATTGCAAATGCTTTTGTGATTGGATATGTAATATTTATCCTTCTTTTTTTTCTTTATTCCATCATTGTGACTTTGGTTAATTTGGGAAAATTAAAGTGGTTTGAGATAAAAAAAGAATGTTAAAGTTTATCATTTTGTTCTTAGGCATATGTTTTATACAATATCTTTTTAAAAACTTCAGTACTTATTTAAACATAAATGGTTTGAATTTCGGAAATTCATTAGGTGAAACACTAGTACCTCCATTAGTAATTTCATTTACAATAGTGTTGATGGATTTAATGTCAAGAAAAATTAAGAATTGATCGACAATGGGGACGATTGCTGCATGAGGTGATCGTCCTTAAGTTACTCCAGAAAAGGGCGCGAAAATTGAACAAGTGAGCAAGAGTTGACCAACAAGACCAATGTTGAGTCAGCTCTTTTTACTTAATTATTGAGTAGAATAATTTAATAAATTATATGGATTTTTATGGTAATATATAGCAGTGGTTACAAAAATCAAATTATGTTGCTTCACTAAAGGGTACTATAATGTAGAGAGGATTACAGAAATGATCAAACTTTCTTATTAAGTTTCAAATACCGTCCATATTCACGGACGGTGTTATGTACATTATTTTTGATCAGAAGTTCTATAGAAGAGTACACATTAAATATATGTCCTCAAAGTAAGGGTATTGATTTTCATGGTTTTTGTCACATTTACTATTGATAAAACCCCGCACCGAGCAGGGAGGATATCGATGTCACAAAACGACTTGTTGAGTGCGGCAAAATTCTAGGGGTTGATGTGCTTGATCATCTCATTATAGGAGAGAAGAAATATGTGAGTTTGAAAGAAAAAGGTTATTTATAACGCTATGCTTTTTTTTTTCGTTCCGCTATAATATAAGTTATGGTTTTTGAGACGCTTTTCATACAATTTAACAACCATCCATAGAGAATTAATTACGATAAAAAGGATCTGCTGAGGAAAGGGAGATACACTACATGTTTGGAATTGGGAGCCGTGATTTAGGCATCGACCTAGGTACTGCAAATACACTTGTTTATGCGAAAGGAAAAGGCGTCATCGTTCGTGAACCATCCGTTGTCGCATTGCAGACAGACACGAAGCAAATTGTCGCCGTTGGGAATGATGCGCGAAATATGATCGGAAGAACGCCAGGTAATATTATTGCCACACGTCCGATGAAAGACGGCGTTATTGCTGATTACGAAACCACTGCTACGATGATTAAGTACTACATTAAACAGGCAACAAAAGGCACATCGAGTTTTCTTTCAAGCAAGCCGTATGTTATGGTGTGCGTACCATCAGGGATTACAGCGGTTGAAAGACGTGCGGTTATTGATGCGACACGTCAGGCCGGTGCGCGTGATGCGTATCCGATTGAAGAGCC
Organism: Domibacillus mangrovi; assembly: GCF_001906925.1. Classification (GTDB taxonomy): domain Bacteria; phylum Bacillota; class Bacilli; order Bacillales; family Domibacillaceae; genus Domibacillus; species Domibacillus mangrovi. The sequence continues at coordinate 405,120 of NZ_MRWQ01000001.1, read as the reverse complement.
ATTTGCTGCAGCAATCGGTGCGAATTTACCTGTATGGGAACCGACAGGCAGTATGGTTGTGGACATTGGCGGTGGGACAACAGAAGTGGCGATTATCTCACTTGGCGGCATTGTGACAAGTGAATCACTTCGGATTGCCGGCGATGAGATGGATGATGCGATCGTGGCATATATCCGCAAGCAATACAACTTGTTAATCGGCGATCGTACATCAGAAATGATCAAGATGGAAATCGGCTCAGCAGGTGATACGGATGATATTCCGAATCTGGAAATTCGCGGCCGTGATTTATTGACAGGATTGCCGAAAACAATTGAAATTACGGCGAAGGAAATTGCAGATGCATTGAAAGATACCGTATATGCAATTGTTGATACGGTGAAAAGCACGCTTGAAAAAACCCCCCCTGAACTGGCGGCAGACATTATGGACCGCGGCATCGTTTTAACAGGCGGCGGTGCACTTCTTCGCAACTTGGATAAAGTGATCAGTAAAGAAACGAATATGCCAGTGATTATCGCTGAAAACCCGCTTGACTGTGTAGCTATTGGAACGGGTCTTGCGCTAGACCATATCCATTTATTTAAAAACAAATAATTTATTGACGGTGAGGCGGGTTCTCCGCGCGTTCTAACCGGTTTTTTCTGGTGCGCTGGACCAGCCTCACCGTTTTGAATGCTTAGAAAACTGAGGTGGAATTCATGCCGCAATTTTTAACAAACAAGCGCTTGATCATTTTGCTCGGCAGCATCATTATTCTTGTGGCATTGATCGGCTTTTCCATTCGCGACCGAGGGAATATTACATGGCCTGAAAAGTTTGTAAAAGATGTGACTGGCTTTGGACAGAACATTATATCGAAACCAGTTAGTGTAGTAGAAGAGTTTTTTGACAATGTCGGGCGTTTGCGGAATACATACGAAGAAAATGAAAAACTGCGAACGAACCTAGATAAATTAGCTCAGTTGGAAAGCGATGTTATCCGCTTAGAAAAGGATAACGTAGAACTGCGAAAGTTACTTGAAAAAGAGGAAAGTTTAGCAGACTACGAGCCGGTACAGGCAACGGTAATTGCCCGCAATCCTGATCGCTGGTATGACTTGATTACGATCGATCAAGGTGAATCAAATGGCATTGAACCAGATATGGCTGTCATGACAGCAAGCGGCCTCGTTGGGAAAGTGAAAAGTACGTCTAAATTCACATCAACTGTGCAGCTGCTATCCGCAAACGACGCACAAAATCGTGTCTCAGCTTTGATACAATCGGATAAATCGAATTACGGATTGATTGAAGGATATGATGAAGAGAAAAGAATGCTCAAAATGACAAAAATCCCATCTGATGCAAAAGTGGAAAAAGGACAGTTTGTGACAACGTCAGGTCTCGGCGGCGTGTTTCCGAAAGGGCTTGTCATTGGAAAAGTAATGGACCTTGTGCCGGATGAATTTGGCTTAACGCAAACAGCACTTGTAGAACCTGCAGCAAGCTTCTATGATCTTGAGCATGTCATGGTGTCCAAACGTACCATGACGGAAGTGCTTCCAAAAGAAGAGAGCCGTCAGCAAGTATTGATAGAGGAGGAAGGGCTGTGAAAAAAGGACTTCTTCCTCTTTTAATGATTGCACTTTTTTACAGTGACAGCATCTTTATGATCTTTTTCCCAGAAAATGCGTTTGATGGTGCATACATACCGGCACCGCATTTCTTTATCATCGGGCTTTTATTTATGTCGGTCTTCTATGACCGGAATGCGGCGATTAAATATGGCTTCTTATTTGGCTTTTTATTTGATCTGTTTTATACAGAGCTGCTCGGAGCCTATTTGTTTTTCTTGCCGTTAATTGTCTATATTACGTCAAAACTAACGAAATGGCTGCAAAGCACGTTCATTACTTTTTTCATTATTATCTTATTTGACATTGCGTTGTTTGAAATGATTGTGTATGGATTGAACCTGCTTGTTCAGCGGACAGAAGTATCATTTGAACCATTTGTTTCTATGCGCCTCTACCCAACACTTGCATTAAACGCACTCTATTATATTCTGTTCGCCATTCCGCTCCGAAATGCCTTTCAAAAATTAAAAAACATATTCGGCTAACTCGTTAAAAAAAGGAACTTGGCATTGTGTTGTCGAATAATGAGACGTACAGAGGTGGAAACTAGCTATGAAAATGGGACAAAATGTAGTTATTAAAGGCACGAAAGACGGCCTCACTCTTCAATTAAATGATAAATGTGCGTATAATGAATTAATAGAAGAATTAGTAGAAAAACTGGATACCGTTACGAATGATAGGCAGGATGCACTTATTACCGTAACGGTGCAGACTGGTAATCGTTACGTAACAGAAGAAGACAAAGAAATATTAAAAAATGTTATTCGAAAGCGTCAGCACCTCGTAGTTGAGGACATTAAATCAAATGTGATAACGCTTGATGAAGCGGTGCGCTGGAAAGAAGAAGAAGAAATTGTCTCTTATGCGGGTCGGATACGCTCGGGACAAGTTCTTGAAGTGCCAGGTAATCTGCTATTAGTCGGGGATGTAAACCCGGGAGGTACGATTAAGGCTGGGGGAAGTATTTATGTGATGGGTGCATTAAAAGGCGTCGCGCATGCCGGATGCTATGGAAACGACAGGGCCGTTATTACAGCGGCGAAAATGATGCCAACGCAACTTCGCATCAGTAATCATTTGACAAGATCTCCTGACCGTTATGACGAAGAAGAAATAACAGAATCTGAATGCGCTTTTATTAATGAAGCGGATCAACTTGTCATTGACCGGCTGCAAGTGCTGAAGTATTTGCGGCCTGATATATCGACGTTTAAAGGGGGATTTTGAAGTGGGTGAAGCAATTGTCATTACTTCCGGAAAAGGTGGTGTCGGCAAAACAACAACGACAGCCAATCTAGGAACAGCGCTCGCGCTGCAAGAAAAGAAAGTGTGCCTCATAGATACAGATATTGGTCTTCGGAATCTCGATGTGGTCATGGGGCTTGAAAACCGCATTATTTATGACCTTGTCGATGTTGTCGAAGGGCGCTGTAAAATACATCAGGCACTTGTGAAAGATAAGCGTTTTAATGAACTTCTGTACTTGCTTCCAGCCGCGCAGACGACGGACAAGTCAGCTGTAGCTCCGGAGCAGATGAAAAAGTTAATAGAAGAATTAAAACAAGACTATGATTACATATTAATCGACTGTCCGGCCGGCATTGAGCAAGGCTATAAAAACGCCGTAGCTGGTGCAGATCGTGCGATTGTTGTGACGACGCCTGAGAAGTCCGCTGTACGTGATGCAGATCGAGTCATCGGTCTTCTCGAAAAAGAAGAAGGTATGGCACCGCCGAAACTCGTTGTCAATCGAATTCGGAGTCATATGGTGAGAGAGGGGGACATGCTCGATGTTGATGAGGTAGCATCGCATTTGTCGATTGAATTAATCGGGATAGTTGCAGATGACGATGAAGTGATTAAATCATCTCATAATGGAGAGCCGGTTGCCCATAATCCGAATAACCAGGCGTCTATTGCATACCGCAATATTGCGCGGCGCATTTTAGGTGAATCTGTGCCGCTCCAGCAGCCGGATCAACAGCAAGAAACCATTTTCACGAAATTTAAACGATTTATTGGCATCAGCCAATAATAAGGAAACCGCTTATTGAAGCGGTTTTTTTCGTATTTTCCCTTGTTTTTGCATACACTTAAGAAAAGGCAGGAGGAGTCATTGTGAGGAAGAAAATAGCGGGTACATTGCTTCTATTTTTATTCGTGTACGCAAATCGAGACCATGCGGCTGTCATTTGGTTGTTTACGGATGATTTCACATTTGCCCGTACTGCTTCTATGTATGAAGAGCATCTCGGTACATTGCTTCCATCCTTAGATAAAGAAACAGATCGAGCTATTATGGCTTCCAATGTTTCAAATGGGTTAAAAGCAGATAGAGAAGGCATAGTCGTACGAATCAATCGAAAAGATCATTTAATTGTGCTCCAGCATAAAGATGATAGCGAAACGGAAGTGAGTGGCCTGTATGTACATGATTTTCGGCTGTTTGAAAAAGTGAATAAAGGGGAATGGATCGGGGAAGCAGCAATAGAATCGGTCCATATTATTGTACGTAAAAATGGAGAGGTAATTTCAGAAAAAGTAATGGAGCTTGAAGAAATTGATTAGCGTTCATCCGCTTACGTGGCTGCTAGCAGCAGCTGCTGCTGGGATAGGAATGTTTGCGGAAGCTCTTTGTTTATTACTAATTGTTTTTATACACGAACTCGGTCATGCGGCAGCGGCAAAATATTGCGGTTGGCGTATTGTAAAAATTGAATTGCTTCCGTTCGGCGGAAAGCTAGAAACGAGTGAACATGCCGGCCGGCCGCTGACAGAAGAATGGCTTGTCGTCCTGGCCGGTCCAATGATGCACATTCCGATGATGGGTATAGCCATTTTGCTTCTGAAAGCAGGTATAATGGAACCGGCGATCTATTCATTGTTTTTTCAATTGAATGCTCTTATTCTTTTCTTTAATTTATTGCCAGTGCTGCCGCTTGACGGTGGGAAAATGGTTTTGCTTCTATTATCGGCCGTTCGGCCTTGTTATGCTGCATATAGGCTGGCCATCCACATTTCTTTTTTTATGCTTGTTTGTCTGTTTGGTGCAGCGGTCTATTTGCTTCCATTTTATATACAATTAATTATGACCGTTTCTTATGTTGCTGTACAGCTTCTCGTCATGTGGAAGGAAAAAGAGTATATGTTCATCCGATTTTTAACAGCGCGTTTTTACGAACCTGTACCCCTTCGAGTGATGCGCATTCATATTGGCAGCCGGCAGTCTTTACTTGAGATGGTTCGTATGTTTCGACGAAATCGAACACATCTTTTTATTGTGAACCGGGAAGAGAATATCACGGAATCGCGGCTATTAGCTTATTATTTTAAAGGCAATAAAAAGGTCGATGAGATCATGGAAAATAACGATTGACATAAAAACCTAAAAGTGATAGAATTCATATGTTATTGTTTGTAGCACCTGTGCTACAACCGCACATAGCAGGTTCAAGTATCGAAAGATCACCTGTCAAGTGGCGAGTCTGAGTAACTAGGGAGGTGCAGGAATGTACGCAATTATTGAAACAGGCGGCAAGCAGATCAAAGTTGAAGAAGGCCAAGAAGTCTACATCGAAAAATTGAACGCAGCAGATGGTGACTCTGTCACTTTTGATAAAGTTCTTTTCGTTGGCGGCGACGACGTAAAAGTTGGAAGCCCGATCGTAGAAGGCGCAACGGTAACGGCGAAGGTTGAAAAGCAAGGACGCGCGAAGAAAATCATCGTTTTTAAATTCAAAGCGAAGAAAAACTACCGCAGAAAGCAAGGACACCGTCAGCCTTACACAAAAGTAGTCATTGAAAAAATCAACGCATAAGGCGATGATCTGATGATTTATGTAAACGTCAAAAAAGATCAATCCGGCTTTATTTCATCATTTACAATGGAAGGACATGCCGGTTACGCTGAAAAAGGCGAAGACCTTGTCTGCGCCGGTGCGTCGGCTGTTTCATTCGGTTCACTGAATGCAGTCATAGCACTGACAAACGTAACGCCTGATATTGATCAAGGCGAAGATGGTGGTCTGCTTTCATGCTTCATCCCGGAAGACTTGCCGGTTGAAGTTAGAGAACAGGTGCAGCTTCTTTTAGAAGGTATGATCGTTTCATTGCAGACGATTGAACGAGAGTATGGACAGTATATTCAAATAAACTTCCAATAGGAGGTGAAAACATATGTTGAAATTAAATCTTCAATTTTTCGCATCCAAAAAAGGGGTAGGTTCTACTCGGAACGGACGTGACTCACAGTCGAAGCGTCTTGGCGCTAAGCGTGCAGACGGTCAATTCGTAACAGGCGGATCCATCCTTTACCGTCAACGCGGTACGAAAATTCACCCAGGTGAAAACGTAGGACGTGGCGGAGATGATACATTGTTCGCAAAAACGGACGGTATCGTTCGTTTCGAACGCGTTGGACGCGATCGAAAAAAAGTAAGTGTTTATCCAGCTGCTCAATAATCAGACTGGCAAATGGAGGTGTTCTGAAAGTCATACTTTCGGAACACCTCCATTTTTTATGCATTGCCGTCGATCTTTCCCGTTCAAACTGTAAATCTTTCTGCTATACTAACAGAAAGGAATTGGTTGTTTTGGATCGGACAAGGGAGGTGCACAAATATAGATGAAAGAAAAAAATTGGACCGTTATAGAAACACTTCGTCATGCGCGGCATGATTGGATGAACGATATACAGCTGATTAAAGGTTTTCTAGCTTTAAATAAAATAGATGAAGCGGCCCGTGCAGCCGATCATATTATTGTCAAAGCTGTGCAGGAATCGAAACTGTGCAATCTTGGTATGCCAGAGATGGCGGAGATGTTTATCACATTTAACTGGAAGAAACATAAATTTGTGCTTGAATTTGAAATAAATGATGAAATCGTTATAGAAAAAGTGGATGATCAACTGGTGACTCGTTTTTTTCAATCCATCTTTTCATTGTTAGACCAGCACATTTCACAATATAGCGGTCAACATGTATATACTGAGTTTTTTGAAAAAGAAGGACGTCTGGCTGTAAGGATTGAATGGGACGGAGAGCTTGTCGACCGATCTTGTTTAATAGAACAGATCCAGCAATTGCTCCAGTCTGGTGCTGGTGTAATGAACGGCGGAATCATGAAATCAGATGATCAGGATATACTAATAGAAGTGAAATTTTAGGAGGAAAAAAACAATATGTTTGTAGATCAGGTCAAGATATATGTAAAAGGCGGCGATGGTGGGAATGGCATGGTAGCATTCCGCCGTGAAAAATATGTGCCAAATGGCGGTCCAGCTGGCGGTGACGGCGGAAACGGAGCAAATGTTGTATTTGAGGTGGAAGAAGGTTTACGCACACTGATGGATTTCCGTTATCAGCGTCATTTTAAAGCACCTAGAGGCGAACACGGCATGAGTAAAGGGATGCATGGTAAAAATTCAAAAGATATGATTGTTAAAGTACCGCCAGGAACAGTCGTGACAGATGATGTAACAGGCGAAGTCATTGCGGATTTAGTGGAGCATGGACAGCAGGCCATTATTGCTCGTGGCGGACGCGGTGGGCGTGGTAACAGCCGTTTTGCGACACCGGCGAATCCAGCACCGGAAATTTCAGAGAATGGTGAGCCTGGTATCGAACGCGACATTACACTAGAATTAAAATTGCTGGCAGATGCCGGTCTTGTCGGTTTTCCGAGCGTTGGTAAATCAACACTGTTATCAGTCGTCACAGCAGCGAAACCGAAAATTGCGGCGTATCATTTCACGACGCTCGTACCGAATCTCGGCATGGTAGAGACGGAAGATGGACGCAGCTTTGTTCTCGCTGATTTACCGGGATTAATTGAAGGAGCACATGAGGGGACAGGCCTTGGACATCAGTTTTTGCGCCACATTGAGCGGACGCGTGTCATCATTCATGTACTGGATATGTCTGGGATGGAAGGTCGTGATCCGTATGAAGATTACATCACGATTAATAATGAATTGAAAGAATACAATCTCCGTTTGACGGAGCGTCCGGAAATTATTGTCGCCAATAAAATGGATATGCCGGATGCGGAAGATAATTTAGCGGCATTTAAGAAAAAAATTGATCCAGATGCAGTTATTTTTCCGATTTCAGCGTTAACACAAAGCGGTTTACGCGATCTATTATTTTCTATTGCTGATAAAGTGGATGAAACACCGGAATTCCTGCTTGATCACGAAGAAGAAGATTTGTCTGTAAACCGTGTTGTATACCGTCACGAAAAACAGGAGGCGGAATTTGTTATCTCTCGTGGTCTGGACGGAGCATTCGAATTGACAGGCAGCAAAATTGAAAAGCTGTTTAAAATGACCGATTTTTCACGCGAAGAATCAATTCGCCGATTTGCACGGCAGCTTCGTTCAATGGGAGTCGATGATGCTTTGCGTGAACGCGGAGCAAAACATGGTGAGATCGTACGTCTTATGGACTATGAGTTTGAATTTATTGACTAACAGCTGACAGCGGTTTGGAAAATGGGGGATGGACTTGGGAAAGAAAGAGCAAAATGAAAAATTTTATCTCGTACGTGAAGATGTGCTTCCAGAAGCGATGAAAAAAACACTCGACGCAAAAGAGCTGATTGAGCGAAAAAAAGCCGATTCAGTATGGGAAGCTGTTCAGAAAGTGGACTTGAGCCGGAGCGCTTTTTATAAATACCGAGATACGGTGTTTCCTTTTCATACGATTGTTAAAGAACGGATTATTACGCTGTTTTTTTATCTGGAAGACCGGTCCGGTACCCTATCTGAACTGCTGGCGCTTGTAGCGGGCTGCGGTGGTAATATCTTGACGATACATCAGACTATTCCACTGCAGGGGCGCGCAAACGTAACGATTTCTTTAAATGTTACCGATATGAAAGTGGGGCTTGATGAACTGTTAGCTCGCTTGAAAAAACTTGAATTTGTCGATACGGTGGAAGTGCTCGGTTCGGGTGCTTAACGTGTTTTAACAGAGACTATAGGAGTGAATGGTTTGAGAAAGATTGCTTTTTTAGGACCAGCAGCGACATTTACTGATATCGCTGTGTCAGACGCATTTCCGCATGATGAACGTATTCCCTGTGTCACGATTCCAGAATGTATGGATTTTGTGTTACAAGGAAAAGCGGATCTGGCTGTGGTACCCATTGAAAATGCACTTGAAGGCACAGTCAATATGACGATTGATCATCTTTTTCATGAAGCAGATTTGACGATTGTCGGAGAGTTGACAGCGCCGATTCAGCAGCACTTACTCGTGCATCCTGATCATGTGCAGCAGTGGAAAGAGGTAGGGCGTGTGCTGTCGCATCCCCATGCTATTGCACAATGTCATAAATTTTTGAATCGTGAATTTTATGGAATACCTTCTCAACAAATGACATCAACGGCCGCTGCCGCGAAATATGTAAGTGAACATCCAGAGCAATGTATTGCAGCTATCGCGAATTCATTGTCAGCAGAAGAGTATGGTCTTGTTATTGTACAGACCGATATTCATGATTATCATTTTAATCATACACGTTTTCTTGTGCTATCGAAAACGCATGAAGAATTGACGTTTCCTTTGCCGCGAACGGGTGGGAAAACGACGATCGTTGTGACGTTGCCGACAGACCGTCCGGGTTCGCTTCATCAAGTGCTAGCTACGTTTGCATGGCGTAACTTAAACTTAGAAAAAATCGAGTCGCGGCCGCTTAAAACGGGTCTCGGTAACTATTTTTTCATTATCGATGTCGCACAGCGAATTGATGATGTGCTCGTTCCGGGCGCATTCGCTGAAATGGAAGCGCTCGGGTGCAAAGTGCAAGTACTTGGCAGCTACTACGGATATGAAGTAGGACAAACTCCAAGCAAAATATAAAATAAGACTGCCTGGAAAATGGCAGTCTTATTTTTTGAATAACTTACTTCAGCAAAAGCCCCGCTTTATCCAGCGCCTGTTCTGCTTCATCAAGTGTCGCTTCATCTTTTGCAGAAATGGTGTGCAAGTGAACACCGCTTGTTAGTTCGGACAAATAAGCAGCGTTTGTTTCATTAATTGTTTCTAAAAAGCGGAGAGCTTCTTTCCGGTTTGAGACCATAATAGAAGCCGTTAAATCTCCATAAACAGGATGTTCAATTTTTACATCTTTCACAAGAACGCCAAGGTCGACAAGCAGAAGCAGTTCTTCCTTTGTCTTGTCTGGTGGATGAACACAGGCGATAATTCGTTCATATCCGGTTTCTTCTTGGTTAGTTAAGTACACATACCCTTGACTCGTTGCCATAATCGGTATACCACGTGCTTTTAATAATGTGATATCGCCAACGATTACTTGACGGCTTACGCTTGCTTTTTTAGCTAACTCACTGCCAGTCAGAGGTTTTTTTTCATGTTGAAGCCAGTTTAAGAGCAACGAACGCCGCTCCTCACCAACGAGTTTCTTCTTATCTATCATCCGTTATCCCTCCGCTATTATCATAACATAGCTGCTTCCGTTGCAACATGAGCGAGTGATCGAGCCAGTACCATCACTTCTTCTTCTGTCGTCCCGTATCCAAGTGAAATACGGAAAAACTGTCGTGCTTCATCGATTGACAGCCCCATTGCGATGGCTGCTTTTGTCCCTGCCGCAGCAGATGTATCGCACGCACTTCCAGTCGATATATGTAGATCTTGTGCATTTAATGTGAGCATAACGAGCTGACCTTCAATGCCAGGTATACACATCCCAATCACACCAGGAAACTGTTCTGCTTCATTAGCTTCAATCCATTTACACATCGTCCCCTTTAGTTCTTTTTTTAACACATTTCTTAAGTAGGAGAGTTGTTTCAGATCAATAGTAAATTGGGAAGCTTCGGCAAATGCAGCGATCGCAGGGGTATCTACTGTACCGCCTCTTACTCCTTTTTCATGTGTTAGACCGGGAAAGACTGGTGTGATTAAACAATGCGGTGACAAATAAATGGCACCGCATCCTTTAGGTCCGCCAATTTTATGAGCTGAAAAGGTCATTGCATCGGCTTCAATCTCCGTTATATCCACTTTTCCAAAAGATTGTACACAATCTGTGTGGAATAAAATACCATGTTTTTTTGCTAAACGAGCGATTTTTTTAATAGGCTGAATGGTGCCGATTTCGGGATTAATGTGTTGAATCGAAATGAGTACCGTATCAGGGCGAATCGCAGCAAGAACATCCTCTACAGAAACAACACCTTTTTCATTCATTGGTAATTTTGTTACTTCAAATCCTTCAGATTCAAGCAACGTCATCGCAGAATGAACGGATGTATGCTCCGCCATCGATGTGATCACATGCATTCCTTGTCGATTTCTAGCCATCGATAAAATGGCCAGTATATTTCCTTCCGTGCCGCTTCCTGTAAAATAAATCCCATCTGCCGGCACACCCGCTTTTTTGGCGAGTTGTTCACGGCATCGTTGCAACAGGAAATGAGCTTTCGTTCCTTCATCGTGAGGACTGGATGTATTCCCAGGAAAATGCAGTGCCGCTTCTCTATATACATCAATCGCTTCTTTTCGCATTGGTGAAGTAGCTGCATAGTCAAAATACATTAATTACACTTCTCTCTATTGTAAATTTAATCTTGTCATATTGTTTATTTTATGTGAAGATAGGTGTCAAGACAACTGTAAAGTGAGGGTAAGCGATGAAATTTACGTCACAGGTCGTCATTATTGGATCAGGCATTGCCGCTTTGCAGGCAGCCAAACATTTAGCAACGCAATTAAATGTGATTATTATCACAAAGTCAACGATCAGAGACAGTAATTCGTATTATGCACAGGGGGGCATCGCTGCTGTGATGTCCATAAATGATACGTACGGTTCTCATATAGAAGATACAGTAAAAGCAGGAGAATATCATCATAGCTTGTCTGCTGTCGAGCAGCTTGTTGAAGAAGGTACACAAGGCGTACAACAACTTTTAAATGAGGGATTTCCAGCAGATCGCCATTCAACTGGCACGCTTTCACTCGGTTTAGAAGGGGCGCACAGTGAACATCGAATTGTTCATTCTGGCGGTGATGCGACTGGGAAAGTAACGATCGAGTATTTATTAAAGTCAATGCCAGATAATGTACGCATTGTGGAACAGGAAATGGCCTTTGAACTTATCGTGTCAAATGAATTATGTACGGGTGTGAAAACGAAAACGATTGATGGTGCGGTACACACATATGAAGCAGATCATACGGTGTTGGCAACAGGCGGAGCAGGAGCACTTTATCCATTTACGTCAAATAGGAAAATGTTGACGGGTGACGGGATTGCGCTTGCTTACCGTGCAGGAGCTGTCGTGACAGATATGGAGTTTGTACAGTTCCATCCGACTCTTTTATATATAAATGGTGAAGCGAAAGGGCTTGTATCAGAAGCGGTTCGCGGAGCAGGAGCAGTACTTGTGGATGAAACCGGGCGCCATATTATGGAAGGAGTTCATCCGATGAAAGATCTTGCTCCTCGGCACATTACCGCGTTTGAACTATACAAAGCACGCCAAAACGGTCATGATGTGCTTCTCGATATTTCCATGATTGATCATTTTGAGGAGTGTTTCCCGACTATTACTGCTCTGTGTACTAAAAATGGGATTGATATAAAAAAAGGCTTCATTCCTGTTGCACCAGGCAGCCATTTTTTAATGGGGGGAGTAAAGGCAGATTCATGCGGAAAAACGTCGATTAATGGCTTATACGCAGTCGGTGAAACAGCCTGTACAGGTGTGCATGGAGCCAATAGGCTTGCAAGCAATTCTCTTTTAGAAGGAATCGCTTTTGGAAAACGGATGGCCGCGTATATATTGTCTTGTGATCAAAATGTACAGGTCAAAAAGAGAGCCACAATTGCTTTTCCACTTACGGTACCACCGCTTTTTGAAATAGCTGAATTGCAGGCGATGATGATGGAAAATGCAGGTATGATACGGACAAAAGAAGGACTCAATCGTCTAGTAGATTGTTTAAAGGTTGTCGAAAATACGAACGGAGATATAAGTCATTTGTCTGTTTCAGAAATAGAACGATTATTTATGCATACGACGGCGTATTTAATTGCAAGGTCAGCACTTGAGCGGACTGAGACGCGAGGCGCCCATATTCGTGCAGATTTTCCAGAAGCACGAGACCAGTGGGGGCAAAGCTGGGTGACAGTTGAAAAAGGAAAAATATCGGTGAGGAGTGGGGAACATGAATGGAATCAAACTCGATCAACTGCTTACAGCATTTTTTATTGAAGATATTGGGGATCGGGATGTATCAGGAGAAAGCATCTTTTCTGAAGAAGAAATGGGGTCCTTTACATTTACAGCAAAAGAAGCCGGTATTTTTTGCGGACGAGCGGTCATTGAAAGAGGATTTCGATTAGTCGATGAACATGTCACGGTGTCGGTTTTGAAAAAAGATGGTGACGTTGTAAGGCAAGGTGAAGTGATTGCTCGTATTCAAGGTTCATTACGCTCGCTGCTTTCTGGGGAACGGGTCATATTAAATCTTGTGCAACGAATGTCAGGAATCGCGACAGCAGCGGCGCAGGCTGTGAAAGAAACAGAAGGAACGAATGCGCGTGTCTGTGATACGAGAAAAACGGTGCCGGGATTGCGTATGATAGAGAAATACGCAGTGAGAACAGGTGGGGCTTTTAATCATCGCACCGGTTTATACGATGCTGTTATGTTAAAAGATAATCATATTGCTTTTGCTGGAAGCATTTCGAGTGCTGTAGAAAAAGCACGTTCTGCTTGCGGCCATACGATGAAAATTGAAGTGGAAATTGAAACGAAAGAGCAGCTTATAGAAGCAGTGGAAGCGGGGGCGGATATTGTCATGTTTGATAACTGCACGCCGCAGCAGATCAAATCATGGCTGCCGATTGTACCGGCGCATATTGCAACAGAAGCGTCCGGTGGGATTACGATTGAAAATATACGGGACTATGCGTTAACAGGTGTTGGCTGGATTTCTCTCGGTGCATTAACGCATTCAGTGAAAGCACTTGATATAAGCGCACGAGTGGATACGAAAGGGGCTGTTTTAAATGACATTAAATGAACTGTTAAAGACGAATGAAGGAATGCTTCCAGAAATATACCGGCATATGGAACGTGGAGCGATGGAACAGCGGGTTCGTGAGATTAAACAAGAACTGGGCTCTGCTTTGTTCATTCCAGGTCACCATTATCAAAAGGATGAAGTGATTCAATTTGCTGATGCAATCGGGGATTCATTACAGTTAGCGCAAGTATCCGCAGCGAACCAGGCAGCTGAGCACATTGTCTTTTGCGGTGTGCATTTTATGGCGGAAACAGCTGATATTTTAACGAACGACAACCAAACGGTTTATTTACCTGATATGCGTGCGGGCTGCTCAATGGCGGATATGGCGGATATATATCAAACTGAACGAGCGTGGACGACTCTTCAACAAACATTCGGTGATACGATCATTCCGCTCACGTACGTCAATTCAACCGCTGCTATTAAAGCATTTACTGGAAGAAACGGCGGTTCATGCGTCACATCATCGAATGCACGCTCGATGGTAGAATGGGCATTTACGCAAAAACAACGTATTTTATTTTTACCAGATCAGCATCTTGGCCGGAATACGGCGTTTGACATCGGTGTGCCGCTTGATCATATGGCGGTTTGGAATCCAATCACAGATACGCTTGAATACGAAGGTGACATCGCGAACATTCAAGTTATTTTGTGGAAAGGACATTGCTCTGTTCACGAAAACTTTACCGTTTCTAATATTGAAGAACTACGCCGGACGAGACCTGACATGAAGATCATTGTGCACCCGGAATGCCGCCGGGAAGTGGTGGAACTGTCTGATGATAACGGGTCCACGAAATACATTATTGACGTAATCGAACAGGCGGAGCCCGGAACGTCTTGGGCGATTGGAACAGAAATGAATCTAGTGAAACGGATTATTGCAAATCATCCTGATAAAGACATTGTCTCGCTGAATCCAAATATGTGTCCATGTTTAACGATGAATCGAATTGATTTGCCACATTTGCTCTGGTCGCTAGAAACAATTATGGCAGGCAAGAAAGGCAATATTATTAAAGTAGACGAGAAAACAGCGTTACAGGCAAAGATGTCTCTCGATCGGATGCTGGCACGGGCAAACTGACAATTTTCCGGCACAGCAGGGTACCGGGCGCATACAATATGTTGAATGCTCATTGAGGAGGGAAACAATGAAAATCCATATTGTTCAGCGCGGTGACACACTCTGGTCGATTTCTGAAAAGCACGGTGTTTCGTATGAAGAAGTGAAGAAGCTAAACGCTCATCTTGCGAATCCGGATATGATTGTGCCGGGTATGAAAATTAAATTGCCTGATACTGTCGGTCATAAGGGTAGCGAGCGTCCATATAAGGGCAGTGAGCATCCATATTCGAATGAAAAACCGAATGGCCGTCCGCCGGAACTAGAGTCGGAAATGGAGGAGAAGGAGGAAAAATCGATGCCGGTTCCGCCGATGTCAGAGTCGTCCATGCCAATGCCATCGATGCCAGAATCGACAATGCCATCTCCACCGATGCCAGGACTAACAATGCCAGAACAATGGATGACACAACCGGCTCCAGCACCGTCACCTGCTGAACATGAACACGAAATGATGATGATGCCATGTATGCCAATGCCATGCTATTTTTACCCGATGCCTTTTCCGATGCCATGCCCAATGCCTCATGTAATGCCTTATATGCATGAGATGCAACCAGAGCATGAGGAAGAAAATGAAAATGAAATGAAAGAACATGGGTTTCCACACATGATGCCGCATTGTCCATACTGCAATCGATAAAGTGAAACGTAATGGTGAAGACGCGCGATATGCGCGTTTTTTCTTTTGTGTAAATGCTCAATTGAAGGGAATACTACCTTTAAATGAGCATTAGAGGAGGCAGTAAAATGAAAACAGTATATGCCGAATTAACATTTGATGAAACGAAAATTTCAGGGGATATTCAATCTGAATTAAAAAGTACTCTTTCGAAACAGGGGATAACAGTTGTCGATGTAACAGATAAACAGTCAGGGGGTACGTCCTGTGAAAGTGGAATAGACAAAAAAGGCGGCTTTCAAGTGCAGTCTGATTTGAACTCAACAGGTGTAGGAGGCATGGTTTCACCTTAATACATAAGAGGAAGTCGATCAGCATCATGCTGATCGGCTTTTTTTAGGTAAGCAATCAATAGACACAGATTATTGGTTTTTTAAATAGGTTTTCAATTAATTTGATTGATAATGAATGTTTTCTTATGGAAGCGCTTGTATAATGAAGGAAACAAAAAGAACGGGGATGCAGGCAGTGTTGACAGAAGAATGTCATTTAAGAGAAGCACTAAAAACGAGCATTAAGGAGGCGTTAACATGATTTATACGTGTACGTTAAATCCAGCCGTCGACTATGTCGTACGAGTGGAGAACTTTCAAACAGGTGACTTAAATCGATCAGAAAGCGCCGATTTATATGCCGGTGGGAAAGGGATCAACGTGTCACGCTTATTAAAGCGGCTTGGCCACGAAACGTGCGCGATCGGATTTGTGGGCGGATTTACAGGTGAGTTCATTAAAAGTGAACTGGACCGTGAAGGTGTTTTCCATCGGTTTACATCTGTTAATGGCGTCACACGCATTAACGTAAAATTAAAATCAGGCACCGAAACAGAAATTAATGGGCCCACTCCAACTATTTTAGAAGAAGAGTCCAATCGACTTGTGCAGCTGACGGGAGAGTTGACAGAACATGACTGGCTTCATATTGGTGGCAGCATACCATCGTGCCTTCCTGCAGAATATGCAGGTACATTAATAGCCACTGCGCGTAAAAAGGGGGCACGTGTCGTCGTGGATACGAGCGGTGCGGCATTGAAAGCATTACTTCCCTATCACCCATTTTTTATTAAACCAAATCATCATGAGTTGAGCGAACTATTTAATACAAATGTTAACACGAAAGAAGAAGCGGCATTTATGGCGAAAAAATTAGTCGATGGCGGCATTGAAAATGTTATCGTTTCTATGGGTAGTGATGGAGCGGTTTTTGTGAACAATGAATCAATTTATTTTGCTACATCACCAAAAGGAAAGGTGAAAAATACAGTCGGAGCAGGCGATTCAATGGTTGCCGTGTTTATGGCGAAAATCGATGCTGGCCTTGAATCTCATGAAGCATTTCACTGGGCAGTTGCGGCTGGCAGTGCGACCGCATTTTCTGATGATTTATGTACGAAAGAAGAAGTAGAAGATGTCTATAGCCGTGTGGAAATTATAAAGGTAGAGCAAGAGGGATGGGCACACTGAAACGGTTCGACAAAAGGTTGAACCGCCTTTTTCATGGAAAAATGCAAGCGAAAAAGATAGTATTAAAAGAAAAGAGAAACGGGGAAAAAATGTGGGAAACTTATATGAGAAGCGAATAGCGATTACGGGTTCAAGAAAAATGGATGAAATGTGCACGATGGTTGAAAAAAAAGGCGGCATCCCGCTTGAGCGTCCGTTGCAGGAAACAATCAAGTGCACACCGGAAGAAATGAAAGCAGCTATTAAGTCTGTTACGCAAAATGGAACGGACTGGAGTATTTTCACAACAGGTATTGGTACCCATACGTTATTTGAAGCAGCTGAATCAATCGGATTGCTTGATGAATTCATACAAGTTATTGGCGCATCACGTATTGCCAGTCGTGGATATAAAACGGTTCAGGCATTGAAAAAGTATGGATTCACACCTGAAATTGTCGATGGGGATGGAACAAATGCAGGACTGCTTCACGCTCTTCAGGACGTTTCATTTAGCGGCCGCAATGTTTTTTTGCAATTGCATGGCGAACCTGTCCCTGCTCTTGAAAATACGTTGGTCGAAAAAGGAGCAAATTTATCATGCGTACTGCCCTATAAAACGACTGTTCCGAATCCAGCGATGGTCAGACAGCTTGTCGATGAGGTAATTGCAGGTGAGATTGAAGCAGTACTATTTACGGCTACCCCACAAGTACGCGTGCTGTTTCAAGAGGCGGAAAAACGCCAGTTGTCAACTGATTTGGCAAAAGCATTTAATGAAATAGCCTTAGCTGGATCCGTTGGAAAAGTGACGACAGGGACGTTACACGAGCATGGGGTCACACGTGTCGTCGCACCAGAGCATGAACGGATGGGCGCATTAATTGTCGCTATCGATGAGTATTATAAAGCTAATTGACTATTTTAGGAACAAACGTTTCCTTCTTAGCCCGTGTATGGTATGATAGAATGAACGAATCGTGTTTAAAGGAGACGAAAAATTGTACGAGTACATAAGAGGTTCTATTTCATTCATTGGACCAGAATATATTGTGATCGAAAACAGCGGCATTGGATACCGTCTTTTAACGCCAAATCCGTTTGCGTTTTCAAAATATGAACAAACAACTATGACTATTTATGTGTATCATCATGTGCGGGAAGATGCACAGCTTTTGTTTGGATTTATGACATCAGAGGAAAAGCGGCTGTTTGAAAAGCTGATCAGTGTATCTGGCATCGGACCAAAAGGAGCGCTTGCCGTACTTGCATCAGGGGAGCCATCACATGTAGTCGGCGCCATTGAACGGGAAGACGAACCCTATTTAATAAAGTTTCCGGGTATTGGTAAAAAAACAGCGCGCCAGATGATTCTTGATTTAAAAGGAAAGTTGGACGGTGTAACATTTGACGCGTCTTCAGGTCTATTTCAGCTTGAAAAAGAAGCAGTGGCCTTAGAGCCAGGGAATATGGAGTTGGAAGAAGCGCTTCTCGCACTGGAAGCACTTGGATACTCTGTGCGGGAAATTAAACGTATTTCCGCACGCCTTGAAAAAGAAAGCGTGATGTCAACGGATGACTACATTCGAAAAGGGCTGCAGCTGTTGCTTGGATAAAAGGGGAGGGCTTTCTATATGCTGGAGGATAATCGCGTACTCTCAGGTGGTGCTGGAGCTGATGAGCGGTTTGAAGAACAGTCGCTCCGTCCGCAAACACTAAATCAATATATTGGACAGGATCAAGTAAAACAAAATTTGTCTATTTTTATCGAAGCGGCTTTAAAAAGAGAAGAAACACTGGATCATGTATTATTGTACGGACCACCGGGACTCGGGAAAACGACGATGGCTGCCGTCATTGCGAACGAAATGGCTGCCGGATTCCGAACAACGTCGGGACCAGCAATTGAACGACCGGGGGATCTGGCTGCTGTATTAACGGCTCTTGCACCGGGTGATGTGCTGTTCATTGATGAAATTCATCGTCTGCCCCGCTCAATAGAAGAAGTATTGTATCCAGCGATGGAAGATTTTTGTCTTGATATTGTGATCGGCAAAGGGCCGGAAGCGCGCTCTGTCCGCCTTGATTTGCCGCCGTTTACGCTCATTGGTGCGACGACGCGTGCAGGTGCCTTGTCTGCCCCGCTTAGGGACCGATTTGGTGTTCATTCACGGCTTGAATATTATACGACAGAACAGTTGACGGATGTCGTGCTGCGGACGGCTGATATTTTCGGTACCATGATCGAAGAAGAAGGAGCGGAAGAACTGGCACGCCGCTCACGTGGCACGCCGCGAATAGCGAACCGCCTATTAAAACGTGTACGTGATTATGCGGAAGTGCGCGGTGATGGGAATATTACGCTTGATAAAGCAAATGAGGCACTTGAACTGCTGCAAGTCGATCGTCTTGGGCTCGATCATATTGACCATAAACTGCTCACGACCATTCTTAGCCGTTTTAAAGGAGGGCCAGTTGGACTTGATACGCTTGCGGCGAGCATCGGAGAAGAATCAACAACGATTGAAGATGTGTATGAGCCGTATTTATTACAAATCGGCTTCCTGCAAAGAACGCCGCGTGGGCGTGCTGCGCTGCCGGCTGCCTATGAACATTTTCATATGGAGATACCGGCACAATGACTGGAATGGGTAAACTATTCATGATCATTGGCGCTATTCTGCTTGTCGTTGGTATTTTGATGCAATTTACAAAACTTGGCCGGCTGCCCGGCGATATTATTATTAAAAAAGAAAATGCAACCATATATTTTCCAATTGTCACATCGATTGTTGCAAGCATTGTGCTGTCGCTTATATTTTATCTGGTTGGAAAATGGAAATAATTAGAGGTGTGAACATGAAAGTAGAAGATTTTGATTTTGATTTGCCGGAAGAGCTTATTGCGCAGACACCGCTCCTGCAACGTGCGGAAAGCCGGATGATGGTGCTGGACAAACAAACGGGCGACATCCAACATGACGTATTTAAACATATTGCTGATTACGTACAGCCTGGCGATTTGCTTGTTTTGAATAATACAAAAGTACTTCCGGCTCGTCTTCATGGGGTAAAAGAAGGAACTGGTGCGAATATCGAAGTCCTTCTTTTAAAACAGGACGAAAAAGATGTATGGGAAACGCTTGTGAAACCGGCGAAGCGTATTAAAGAAGGCAGCATCATTTCGTTCGGCGATGGAAAACTTCGCGCTGTGTGCACCGCTGAAAAAGAACATGGCGGCCGTATGCTTCACTTTGAATACGAGGGTATTTTTTATGAAGTGCTTGATGAACTTGGCGAAATGCCGCTTCCTCCTTATATAAAAGAACAGCTTGAAGAAAAAGACCGCTATCAGACAGTTTATGCAAAAGAACGTGGATCTGCAGCTGCACCGACGGCAGGGCTTCATTTTACAGAACAGCTGTTAAATGAATTAAAAGTACGAGGCGTACGCGTTGAGTTTATTACGCTGCACGTCGGTCTCGGAACATTCCGCCCAGTATCAGTGGATACGATTGAAGAACATGATATGCATGCGGAGTATTATACCATTTCGAAACAGACGGAAGATGCGATTCGTGAAACGAAAGAGAACGGCGGACGTGTGATTGCTGTCGGAACTACGTCTGTCCGCACGCTAGAAACAGCAGCGCGTGATGACGGTGCTGTAAAAGAATCGAATGGATGGACAAATATTTTTATTTATCCAGGGTTTGAATTTCGTGCAATTGATGGGATGATTACGAACTTTCATTTGCCAAAATCAACGCTTATTATGTTAATAAGTGCGCTCGCAGGACAAAAAGAAGTGCTAAAGGCATACGCTGAAGCCGTAAAAGAACAGTATCGCTTCTTCAGCTTTGGTGACGCGATGCTTATTATCGATACGAAAGGTGAGACTGACGATGACAGCCATTAAATATGAACTGATTAAAACGTGCAAGCAGACGGGTGCACGGCTAGGCCGCGTTCATACGCCGCACGGAAGCTTTGAAACACCCGTATTTATGCCAGTCGGCACGCTCGCAACGGTAAAAACAATGTCACCAGAAGACATTAAGCAAATGGGCGCGAACATTTTACTGAGTAACACGTACCACTTATGGCTTCGCCCGGGTCATGACATTGTGCAAGAAGCAGGTGGCCTCCATAAGTTTATGAATTGGGATGGCGCTATTTTAACGGATTCTGGCGGCTTCCAAGTCTTTTCATTAAGTAAATTCCGACAAATTGAAGAAGAAGGCGTTCATTTCCGCAACCATATAAACGGAGACAAATTATTCTTATCCCCAGAAAAAGCAATGGATATCCAGAATGCACTCGGTTCTGACATTATGATGGCGTTTGATGAGTGTCCGCCGTACCCAGCTGAATATGAATACATGAAAAAATCGGTTGAACGTACATCTCGCTGGGCAGAACGCTGTTTAACTGCGCATAAGCGTCCTGAAGACCAAGGATTGTTTGGCATTGTGCAGGGTGGAGAATACGAGGAACTACGTCGTCAAAGTGCGCGTGATCTCGTATCGCTTGATTTCCCAGGCTATGCGATTGGCGGTTTGTCCGTTGGGGAACCGAAAGACATTATGAATCGTGTGCTTGATTTTACAACGCCACATTTACCGGCAGATAAGCCACGTTATTTAATGGGTGTCGGTTCACCTGATTCATTAATTGATGGAGCGATGCGCGGCATTGATATGTTTGACTGCGTGCTGCCAACACGCATTGCCCGCAATGGCACATTAATGACAAGTGAAGGCCGTCTCGTTGTAAAAAATGCAAAATATGCGCGTGATTTTGGTCCACTCGATCCAAATTGTGACTGTTATACGTGTAAAAATTATTCACGTGCTTATATTCGTCATCTGCTTCATTGCAATGAAACGTTTGGAATTCGACTTACTACTTATCATAATCTTCATTTTCTGGTAAACTTAATGGAAAACGTACGTCAAGCGATCCGTGAGGACCGGCTTGGTGATTTCCGCGAGGAGTTCTTTGAGCAATACGGTTTCAACCGTCCGGATGCAAAAAACTTTTGACGTCTTCTGTTTTTGGAAAGGAGTGAAAAAATATGAATCAATTATCACAGTTTTTACCATTAATTGTTATGTTTGCGCTGTTTTATTTCTTGTTGATCCGTCCACAACGAAAGCGCCAGCGCCAAGTGTCAGAAATGCAAAACAACCTGCAAAAGGGAGATAAAATCGTCACGATTGGTGGACTTCACGGTAGAATCGAATCCTCTGATGAAAAAACGATCACGATCGTATGCGGTGACGGTACACGCTTAACGTATGACCGCGCATCTATACGGGAAGTTGTCGATAAAGGCAGCATTTAATCCTAAAACAGCCTCTAGAGCTATTGCTTCTAGAGGCTGTTTTTGTTACGAACGCCAGAACAGCAGTGTGGAAATATCTTTTTTCTTGAAAATACCAAGAGCAGCCGCGCCCAATACATACATAATGAAACAAGAGAGAATGCCGCTTAAAAGGTGGGGAACGGGTGGTTTATATAAAAATGGCGTAACTGCGTCCATTGCCAAATATGTAAAGACAACAAGGAGCATCATTTTTATATAAAGACCGTATTGCAATTTCATCGGAACAGCTTTTAGCATGGATGCTGTATGAAGAAGTGTGACGAGCACAATACTTGATGCAATTCCGATGGCGGCACCGGTAATGCCGAACTGGGGCTCCTTAGCGAATAAAAAGATGACGCATAGTTTTACAGCATTACCGAACAAGCTGTTCATCATCGCAGCACGGGACAAATTTAATGCTTGCAGGACAGCTTGCAGAGGTCCTTGGCAGTAATATAAAAGGAAAAATGGCGCCATAAGTTGAATTAAATCGGCTCCTTTTTCAGTATGATACATAATGGACATGAGCGGTTTTGAAAATAAAAATAGAACAATCACCGCAAAGCCGCCTGAAAAAAAACAAAACCGGATGGATTCATTAATACGCCAGGCAATCGCGCTGTACTTTTTTTTACTGAATGATTCACTAATGTCTGGAACGAGTGAAGAAGATAGTGCAAGTGTTAAAAAAGACGGCAAAAACATAAGTGGGAGTGCGTAGCCCGTTAACACACCATATTCTTTCATGGCTGCGCCTGCAGTCAGTCCGGCAATGGCTAGACTTTTGACGACAACGATCGGCTCCAAAAACCAGGCACCTGATCCGATCAGTCGACTGCCAACTGCCGGCAGAGCGGTTTCAGCTAATTCATTAGTCAACCGACGATTTGTTCTTTTCCCAGGCCATTTCCGCAGCTTCTGCCAATCTGGACGAAACGCCCCAAGCAAATAAAGAAGTGAAGCGAGTTCACCGGCAGAAGCAGCAGCCATCGCTCCGGCGGCCGCATATTCAATCCCGTATGGCAGAAGCATGCGTCCGGAGACAATAATAAGCGCAATCCGCACGACCTGCTCGATTAGTTGTGATAGTGCAGCAGGCTTCATATTCATCATGCCCTGAAAATAACCACGTAAAATCGATGAAATGGCTATAATCGGAATAGATGGTGCAATCGCATAAAGAGGAAAAACAGCACGTTTGTCATGAAAAAGCGTTTCAGCAAGATGTGGTGCAAGCAAGCAAAGAAGCGGTGTGAAAATGCATGCAAGCGATAAGGTGAAAAAAAGAGAACTCATTAAAATGTGTTTTCGCTGCTGATCATTTTCAGCAGCTGCAACACTTCTTGTGACAGCAATAGGCAATCCAAATTGGACAGCTGTGACGGTTAAAATAAATGCGGGAAATACGGCCATATACAGGCCGATCCCTTCTTCGCCAATTAAACGGGCAATGATCATTCTGTTTACGAAACCGAGTATTTTTACGAGGAAAATGGCCCCTGCCAGCCACATCGTTCCTTTTATAAATGATGACAATGTGCCACCGCCTTTTCTTGGAAAGTAATTGTAAAGAAAATATTGTATAATGAGATATATGTACAAAGAGGGACGAGCATGACAGGGGGGCATGATTGATGGACAAACATCCGTATGACACATATTACCGAAACCTTTTACCTGCATTGGTTAGTAAAGTGGAAGAATTTAAGCTATTTGATTATCATACAGTCAGTATTCAAACGCTTTGGCATTATTTAACGAAAAAGAAATGGGAAATTGTACAGGAAAAACCGGCAGTTTCTAAACTAGTTTCGGATATATTATCCGTGAAGCCGGGTGATTATATGAGTTTCACACAAGTAAGCGCTTATAAATCACCAGAATGGGGTACACCGCTTTCAGATGAAGAAATGACGAAACTATTTGAACCGCGTAAAAATAGTGTGTAAATTGACAGTCTCTTTTTTCTCATTCATAATGAATTGTGCTGATGAATTCTGGTGTTCGTTACCGGAATTTTTTTAATTAACTGGTTTTTAAGTCTGTTAAGGAGTGAAGATTGAAATGGTAAAGCGAAGCCGGATCATTGCCTTTTTTCTTGTTGTACTTGTCCTATTTGGTACGATGAGTGGAACAGCAAAAGATATTGTCAAAAATATTAAACTCGGTCTTGATTTGCAGGGCGGATTTGAAGTGTTGTATGAAGTGCAGCCTGCGAAAGAGGGACAGAAAATAACCGAGAGTGTTGTTTCTGACACATCAAAAGCGCTTGATCAGCGAATCAATGTGCTCGGCGTAAGTGAACCGAGCATTCAAGTGGAAAATGGAAACCGAATTCGTGTTCAGCTCGCGGGTGTGGAAGATCAGGAAGAGGCCCGCAGTATTCTTTCTACACAGGCGAATCTTTCATTTCGTGATGTGAATGATAAATTGATGCTGGATGGAAGTGATTTAGTAGAAGGAGGGGCTGATCAATCTTTTACTCAAACGGGCCAGCCTAACATTGTACTAAAGTTAAAAGATAGCAACAAGTTCAAAAAGGTAACAGAAGAAATATTAGCGAAGGCTCCAAATAATCAGCTCGTAATTTGGCTTGATTTTGAAGAGGGAGTCGACTCTTACGCATCGGAGATCCAAAAAGAAAATCCGAAATTTTTATCCAATCCTAATGTGAATGAAGTATTGAGTTCTGACCAAGTTACGATCGAAGGAAGTTACACAGTTGAAGAAGCCCAATCTCTTGCTGATTTATTGAATGCGGGTGCCCTTCCAGTAAAACTGAATGAAATTTATTCGACATCTGTTGGTGCTCAGTTCGGTGAACAGGCGCTTGATCAAACGGTCTTTGCCGGTATTGTTGGGATAGCGATCATTTTCTTATTTATGCTGTTGTATTATCGCGTACCTGGTGCCGTCGCTATTGTGACATTATCCGTCTATATTTACCTTGTTCTGCTTATCTTCGATTTAATGAATGGTGTGTTAACATTACCTGGTATTGCCGCACTTATTCTCGGTGTCGGGATGGCTGTCGATGCGAATATTATCACGTATGAGCGGATTCGAGAAGAATTAAAAATTGGCCGTTCGGTGAAAGCTGCCTTCCATACAGGCAGCCAAAATGCATTTTTAACGATTCTCGATGCGAACGTGACAACACTCCTTGCCGGCGGCGTACTCTTTTATTTCGGGACAAGCTCGGTTAAAGGGTTTGCAACAGTCCTTATTATTAGTATTTTAATGAGTTTTATTACTGCCGTATGGGGATCGCGTTTACTTTTGGACCTCCTTGTGAACAGCAATTGGCTGAAAGATAAACCGGGATTGTTTGGAGTGAAGAAATCCGATATTCACCCGATCAGTAAAGGGTACGATGCGCTCGATTTGACGACAAAATTTGACAAGATCGATTTTGTTCGACATCATCGAAAACTGTTTGTATTGTCTGCAGTGGCGATTGTAGCTGGAATGATTGTACTCGGTGTTTTTCGCTTAAATCTTGGCATTGATTTCTCAAGCGGTTCACGCATGGAATTGCTTTCAAATAAGCCGCTGACTGAACAGGTGGTCGAAGCGGAACTCGATAAGCTCGGTTTTGTAGCAGAAAAAATTACGATTGGCGGCGAAGATGACACTATTGCTTCCGCTCGATTTAAAGAAACGTTGTCGCAAGATGATATCGCGATAGTGAAAACCGCTCTCGGTGAGACGTTTGGTGCTGATCCAAATGTAAGTACCGTTTCACCTATTGTCGGAAAAGAACTGGCGAAAAACGCTATGATGGCACTTGCAATTGCAGCAGTTGGGATTATTTTATATGTGGCTTTACGCTTCGAAATCTACATGGGTGTAGCCGCGATCCTTGCGCTCTTGCATGATGTGTTTTTCATCATTGCTTTCTTTAGCATAACGCGTCTGGAAGTCGATATTACATTTATTGCGGCGGTCTTGACGATTGTCGGATACTCGATTAATGATACGATCGTGACATTTGACCGGATACGGGAAAACTTAGCGAAAAAACGAGTCATTAAAGCGCCAGAAGAACTGGATGAAATTATCAATAAGAGTTTGCGTCAAACGTTGGCACGTTCTATCAACACAGTCTTAACGGTTGTCATTGCGGTTATCGCACTGATTATTTTCGGCAGCCCGTCTATTTTGAACTTCTCGATTGCGCTGCTTATCGGTTTAATCGGTGGTGCGTATTCATCTATTTTTATTGCTGCTCAATGCTGGCTCATTTGGAAAAAGAAAGAATTGAAGAAGAAAGGAAAGCTCATTACGTATAAAGAAAAAAATATGAATAAAGATGAGCTTCAAGTATAAGCAAAAAGCGAGGGGGATTAACGGCCCTCGCTTTTTTTATTTGAACAAATGGTTCATTTGAATCGATTATCCGGATGGACAATGAAAAAAGACATGCATGACTTGAGGCTAGAGTACGGTAAAATGGATTTTCCTAAAGCAAATTCAACTCGGTTAATCTGGGGTGGTGAATAATAAACCGGTGTCAAGACGAATAAAACCCTGTTTTGACACCGGTTTTTTCTCGTTGTTGTCAATTGGGAAAGTGCGCCGTATAATGAGAGGGTTATGGGGTGAAATTTATGTTGAAATCGAAAATGCGCTGGATCGTTCGTGATATGGATCGGCAAAAAAATGAAAAATTCGCTACGGAAATCGAGATGAGCCCACTTGCGGCTTCATTGCTTTTAAGCCGCGGCATTGATAATGTTTCAGAGGCACGTGCATTTTTATATGAAGAAGGAGTTTCATTTCACGATCCATATTTATTAAAAGATATGGACAAAGCAATTGGACGAATGAAGCAGGCGAAAGAACACAATGAGCCTGTTCTTGTTTTTGGTGATTATGATGCCGATGGTGTAAGCAGTACGGCTGTCTTAATGACAGCTCTTCGCGATTATGGCATTCAGGCAGATTATTACATACCAAACCGATTTACAGAAGGGTATGGACCGAATGAACAGGCTTTCCGCAATGCGAAAGAAAGTGGATTCGGTTTAATTATAACAGTTGATACAGGTATTTCAGCTGTTCATGAGGCGCAAGTAGCCAAAGAAATTGGCATTGATTTAATCATTACCGATCACCATGAACCAGGTCCCAAATTACCTGAAGCACTTGCAATTATTCATCCGAAACATCCTGATGGATCGTACCCATTTGGTTATTTAGCAGGTGTGGGTGTTGCATTCAAAGTGGCCCATGCACTGTATGGACAAGTGCCGGAGCAATTACTGGATCTTGCAGCTATCGGTACGATTGCAGACCTTGTGCCATTGAATGGGGAGAACAGATTGCTGGCGAAAAAAGGGCTAGCAGCTCTTCGCCAATCCGATCGTCCGGGCATCATTGCCATGTGCAAGCAAATGGGGACAGAACAGTCTTCGATTAACGAAGAAACAGTCGGTTTTATGATCGGGCCACGGATTAATGCAGCTGGGCGTCTAGATGATGCTGGACCTGCCGCTGATTTAATGATGACCGAAGATATGGAAGAAGCGCTCATGCTTGCAGAAGAAATTGATGCAATGAATAAAGAACGGCAGTCCATTGTCAACGAAATGGCGAAAGAAGCGATTGACATCGTGAACCGTGATTATCCACCTGATCAATTTCCAGTTATTATTGTTGGCAAAGAAGGCTGGAATCCAGGTGTCGTCGGCATTGTCGCTTCACGATTGACGGACACGTTTTATCGCCCGGCAATCGTGCTTGGCTTTGATCGTGAAAAAGGCATCGCGAAAGGTTCGGCCCGAAGTATTAAAGGGTTTGATTTATTTCAAAGCTTATCTGCTTGTCGTGATATTTTACCTCATTTTGGCGGCCATCCAATGGCTGCAGGGATGACATTATCGATTGATGATGTGGATGAATTGCGCAGTAGAATGGTGAAAATGGCTAAAGAAACATTAACAGAAGAAGATTTTATACCCATTGTGAATGTTGATGCGGAGGCGGATATAGTTGATGTATCCGTACAGAGCATTGAAGAACTGCAAAAATTAGCACCATTCGGTATGAATAACTCGAGGCCACTTTTTTTTATTAAAGATGTGAAACTGGCAACGATGAAAAAAATCGGAGCGAACCAGACGCATTTAAAAGTAGCACTGGAACGAGAGGGGCAGACGATTGACGGTGTCGGATTTGGCATGGGTGAATATGCTGATCAAATTGCCAAAACGTCCGACGTTTCAGTAATCGGTGAGCTGTCAATCAACGAATGGAATAATATGCGCCGTCCGCAGCTTATGCTTCGTGATATGCGTGTGGATGATTGTCAATTGTTTGATATGCGCGGTGGACAGCCGGTATCAAAATGGTATGCGGATGTACCGGAAAACCGAATGGGCATTGTATTTTCAACAAAAATAAAAACAGCAGATCCATCTATTTATACGTTGACAACAATCGCTGAAGCGGCTGCCTTATCAATTGATGAAAAGAATGTTGTATTCATTGATTTACCGGAAGACGAATCGATCATTCAAGCTCTTCTCAGAGGTAAAAATCCGGCTCGTATTTATGCGCATTTTAATAGCCGGGAAGGCCATTTTTTCAGTACAATACCGACGCGTGATCATTTCAAACGATATTATGCCTTTTTGAATCAACGAGAATCGTTTGATGTGAAAAATCAAGGTGATTTATTTGCCAAAAAGCAAGGCTGGTCGTATGATACAATTCGTTTCATGTCAAAAGTGTTTTTAGAGCTTGGGTTTATTAAAATAAACGAAGGAAAGATTGAAGTGCAAAAAGGGGCAGAAAAGCGTGATTTAGGCGAATCACCTGCATACAACCGTAAGCAGACGCAATATAAGCTAGAACAGAAGCTTCTATATTCGTCTTATCGTGAACTGAAAGACGTGATCGATGAATGGATCAAACAGCCTGCTTCATACAGGGAGGAACGAACGTAATGAATTTACAAGACTATATTAACATCGTGCCGGATTGGCCAAAGCCAGGCGTGCAATTTAAAGATATTACACCGTTAATGGGCAATGGCGATGCGTTCCGTTATGCGACGGATCAAATTGTTGAGTATGCGCGTAAAAAAGAAATTGATCTCGTAGTTGGTCCGGAAGCGCGTGGTTTTATCGTCGGCTGTCCAGTAGCATACTCTCTTGGTGTTGGTTTTGCTCCTGTTCGTAAAGAAGGCAAATTGCCCCGTGAAACGATCAAAGTAGAATATGGCCTTGAGTATGGAAAAGATGTATTGACGATTCATAAAGATGCGGTGAAACCTGGCCAGCGCGTATTAATCACGGATGATTTACTTGCAACAGGCGGTACGATCGATGCAACAATCAAACTGGTTGAGCAGCTAGGCGGCGTCGTAGCCGGCATTGCATTCTTAATTGAATTAAATTATTTGAATGGCCGTGCGAATCTGGATGGATATGATATTTTAACCCTCCTTACTTACGAGTGATTTGACAAAATAAGCCCGAATCATAAAAAAAGTGCAGGATAGCTTTACATCCTGCACTTTTTTTTCGATAATAAGAACAATTAGTTTTTTCTGAAAGGGCGAAGGTGAACAAAGCATATGGCGAAAGACCAGATATTAACCGCCGATCAGGTCATTGACTTGACTCGTAGCTATTTGAACGCGGAACACGTCGAATTTGTCCGTAAAGCATATGAATATGCAAAAGAGGCTCATAAGCATCAGTTCCGCAAATCAGGTGAGCCATATATAATTCACCCGATTCAAGTAGCCGGTATTCTTGCTGATTTAGAAATGGACCCGGCGACGGTGGCTTCAGGCTTTCTTCATGATGTGGTGGAAGATACAGAAGTTACACTGCAGGATTTGACGGATGTGTTCAATCCGGAAGTAGCGATGCTTGTCGACGGTGTAACAAAGCTAGGAAAAATTAAATACAAATCAAAAGAAGAGCAGCAGGCGGAAAATCACCGGAAAATGTTTATCGCTATGGCACAAGATATCCGGGTTATTTTAATTAAGCTCGCTGATCGTCTTCATAATATGCGGACATTGAAACATTTGCCGCAGGAAAAACAGCGCCGCATTTCCAATGAAACATTGGAAATTTTTGCACCGCTCGCTCATCGTCTCGGAATGTCGAAAATTAAATGGGAACTTGAAGATATAGCACTCCGTTATTTAAATCCGCAGCAATATTACCGGATTGTGAATTTAATGAAGCGAAAGCGCGATGAACGAGAGCAATATTTAGACGATGTTATTGATGAGATGCGGACTGGTCTTAAAAATATGGATATTACAGCGGAAATTTCTGGTCGACCTAAACATATTTATAGTATTTACCGGAAGATGGCAATTCAGCATAAGCAATTCAATGAAATTTATGATTTGCTCGCAGTCCGGATCGTTGTAGACAGCATTAAAGACTGCTATGCAGCACTCGGCATTATTCATACGTGTTGGAAACCGATGCCTGGAAGGTTTAAAGATTATATTGCGATGCCGAAAACAAATATGTACCAGTCGCTTCATACGACGATCATCGGTCCAAAAGGGGACCCGCTTGAAGTACAGATCCGCACGAAAGAGATGCATCGTATTGCTGAGTTTGGGGTAGCGGCACATTGGGCGTATAAAGAAGGCCGCACAGTAGATGAACATTCATCGTTTGAAAAGAAAATGACCTGGTTCAGGGAGATTCTTGACTTCCAGAACGAATCACAGGATGCCGAAGAATTTATGGAATCATTGAAAATTGATTTATTTTCCGATATGGTGTTTGTTTTTACACCGAAAGGCGATGTGTTGGAACTACCTGCGGGTTCTGTGCCCATTGACTTTGCGTACCGAATTCACTCGGAAATTGGCAATAAAACGATCGGTGCAAAAGCGAATGGTAAAATGGTTACACTTGATTATAAATTAAAAACAGGCGATATTATGGAAGTGCTCACATCGAAACATTCGTACGGTCCAAGCAAAGATTGGATTAAAATGGCTCAGACATCGCAGGCGAAAAATAAAATCCGCCAGTTTTTCAAAAAGCAAAACCGTGAAGAAAATGTGGAAAAAGGCCGCGAAATGGTGGAACGTGAAATTAAAGCCATGGAATTTGATGTGAAAGAAGTCATCACGCAGCAAAATTTAAAACGTGTCGCAGAAAAATTCAACTTTTTAAATGAAGAAGATATGTATGCGGCAGTTGGTTACAATGGCGTTACTGCCTTACAAGTCGCAAACCGACTAACAGAAAAATTGCGGAAGCGGCGCGATTTAGAAGTGGCTAATCAAGAAGTCGTCAAAGAAATTAAAGCACCGCCGAGTCCCTCCGCTCAAAAGAAAAATGCTGGCGTAACAGTGAAAGGGATCGACAATTTACTTATTCGTTTATCTCGCTGCTGTAATCCAGTTCCCGGTGATGAAATTGTTGGGTATATTACGAAAGGTCGCGGTGTTTCTGTTCACCGTAAAGATTGTCCGAACGTCAAGGCAGAGGAAGATACGGAAAACCGGCTTATTTCAGTTGAATGGGAATCGGGTGCCGCAAACCAGAAAGAGTATTTGGTGGATATCGAAATTTCTGGCTATGACCGCCAGGGACTACTCAATGAAGTACTTCAGGCAGTCAGTGAAGCAAAAACGAATATTTCCGCAGTGTCTGGACGGTCTGATCGCAATAAAATGGCGAAAATTGATATGTCCATTTATATACGCAACGTGAATCATTTGCAAAAAGTGGTTGAACGTGTGAAGCAAATTCCAGAGATTTATGCAGTCCGTCGAATTATGAATTGATAGAAGGTGTTATGCAAATGAAAATTGTCTTACAGCGAAGTAAACAAGCATCTGTAGCAGTAGATGGAGAAGTAGCAGGGAGCATTGAATCGGGCCTTGTTTTGCTTGTTGGTATTACACATGACGATACAGACAAAGACGCTGCCTGGCTTGCAGAAAAAGTCATCAACTTGCGTATTTTTGAAGATGAAAGCGGCAAAATGAATGAATCGCTGCTTGACCGTGGCGGTTCGATTTTATCTGTTTCACAATTTACGCTTTATGGTGACTGCAAAAAGGGCCGCCGTCCGAATTTTATGGCGGCAGCTGGCGGTGAACAAGCGAATCTTTTATATGAACAGTTTAACAATATGATACAGGAAAAAGGTGTACACGTGGAAACGGGTGTATTTGGTGCTATGATGGATGTATCGCTTGTCAACGATGGACCTGTCACGCTCATTCTCGATAGCAAAGCGTAAATCGTGCTTGAAAAATAGGCAAAAGTTTTTTATAATTCTTTCATTGGGCTTTGCAGGTCGCAGGTTATAAAGGCGTTGTGACAGGAAGTCATGATCATGTATCTAATTATAAAAGCCATTGATGAAGAAAAGTAATGAAAGCTTGACCGGACAGAGAAAAATGCCAAGACTGAGAGCATTTACGGTGCATCTTCATGAAAAGACACTTCTGAGGCGTTTTTCTGAATAATAGTAGGAAAAACCGCGTATTGCGTTATCAAAAAAGTGAAAGCTTCGGCTTTAACGAGGGTGGCACCGCGGAAAACTTCCGTCCCTGCAAATATTTGTAGGGATGGAAGTTTTTTTATGTGCTTATATACATACATGAGGAGGAATGAACATGTCAGTGAAGGTTCCACGCGGCACACAAGATATTTTACCAGGGCAATCGGAAAAATGGCAGTATATTGAATCGATTGCAAAAGATGTATGCCGCCGTTATCACTATAAGGAAATTCGGACACCAATATTTGAGCATACAGAACTATTTACGAGAAGTGTCGGGGATACAACCGATATTGTTCAAAAGGAAATGTACACGTTTGAAGATCGTGGCGAAAGAAGTTTAACTCTTCGTCCAGAAGGTACGGCAGCTGTTGTCCGTTCATTTGTTGAAAATAAAATGTTCGGCATACCAGATCAGCCGACTAAATTATTTTATACAGGTCCGATGTTCCGCTACGAACGTCCGCAATCTGGCCGCTATCGTCAGTTTGTCCAGTTCGGTGTCGAAGCAATAGGCAGTGAAGACCCGGCGATTGACGCTGAGGTAATAGCGCTTATCATGGATATTTATAAGTCAGCGGGACTGAAAAAGCTCAAACTTGTCATCAATTCACTGGGCGATGCTGAAAGCCGGAATGCGCACCGAGAAGCGCTCATTGCACACTTTGAGCCACGCATCGATGAATTTTGTACAGACTGCCAGACGCGTCTGGCAAAAAATCCGCTTCGCATTCTTGATTGCAAAAAAGATCGTGATCATGAACTTATGGCAACGGCACCGTCGATTCTTGATTACTTAAACGATGAATCAAAAGCATATTTTGCGAAAGTGACGAGTTATTTGGATGCAATTGGCATAGCGTATACGATTGATCCGAAGCTCGTTCGCGGTCTTGATTATTACAATCACACCGCTTTTGAAGTGATGAGCGAAGCGGAAGGGTTTGGTGCGATTACGACGCTTTGCGGCGGCGGCCGTTACAATGGCCTCGTACAGGATCTTGGCGGACCAGAATCACCAGGTATCGGATTTGCATTCAGTATTGAACGGTTTATTGCTGCAATGGAAGCAGAGAGGACCGAGTGGCCAGTTGACAGTGGATTGGATTGTTTTATCGTCGCAATCGGTATGGAGGCAAAGGACCATTCTGTCGCTCTCGTACACGAACTTCGAACAGCTGGACTTTCAGCAGACCGCGACTATCAGGACCGGAAAATGAAAGCACAGCTGAAAGCATCTGACCGTCAAAAAGCAAGATTCACGGCTATTCTCGGTGAAGACGAGCTAGCTGAAAAAAGGATTACAGTAAAAGATATGGCAGAAGGATCACAGGACAATGTTTTACTTTCAGAGCTGACAGATTATTTGAAAACAAAAATGGAGGCGAACTAAATGTTTGGAAGATCATATTATTGCGGTGAAATGACCGAGCAGCATATTGGAGAAGAAGTAACATTAAAAGGATGGGTGCAGCGCCGCCGTGACTTAGGAAGCGTCATTTTTATCGATTTACGCGACCGTACAGGCATTATGCAAATCGTGTTTAACCCAGAAATTTCTGGAGAAGCACTTGCCATCGCTGAAAAAGTACGCAATGAATACGTGCTTGATATTAAAGGGAAAATTGTGAAGCGTGACGCGGAAACGATTAATGAAAACATTGCAACAGGTACGATTGAAGTACATGTAACAGAAATCAATGTATTAAGCGAAGCGAAAACACCGCCATTTATGATTGAAGATGGCATGGAAGTATCAGAAGACATCCGTTTGAAATACCGTTACATGGATCTTCGCCGTCCGGTTATGTTTGATACGTTGAAAATGCGCAGCGACGTAACAAAAACAATCCGTGATTATTTAGATGACGGTGGCTTTCTTGATGTTGAAACACCGATTTTAACAAAATCAACACCAGAAGGCGCCCGTGACTATTTAGTGCCAAGCCGTGTTCATCCAGGTGAATTTTATGCATTGCCGCAGTCGCCGCAAATTTTCAAACAGTTATTGATGGTATCTGGTGTTGACCGTTACTATCAAATCGCCCGCTGCTTCCGTGATGAAGATTTGCGTGCAGACCGTCAACCTGAATTCACACAAGTAGATATTGAAGCGAGCTTTATGAGTCAGGAAGATATTATGCAAATGACAGAAGAAATGCTAAAACGTGTTGTGAAACGTGTGAAAAATATTGACATTACGGATTCATTCCAACGCATGACATACGCCGAAGCGATGAATCGTTTCGGATCTGACAAGCCTGATACACGTTTCGCTCTTGAACTTATTGATATGGCGGATGTTGTTCGCGGCTCCGGTTTTAAAGTATTTGCGCAGGTTGTTGAATCTGGAGGTCAAGTAAAAGCACTTAACGTACCAGGCGGCGGTGTGAAATATTCACGTAAAGACATCGATCATTTGACTGAATTTGCAGCGATATATGGCGCAAAAGGTCTTGCTTGGCTTAAAGTCGAAGAGGATGGATTAAAAGGTCCGATCATTAAATTCTTTACAGAAGAAGAACAGGCAAAAATGCTTGAAACAGCCGGCGCCAAAACAGGAGACTTAATTATGTTTGTAGCGGATAAAAAGCAAATCGTTGCGGATGCTTTAGGTGCTCTTCGTTTGAAACTTGGAAAAGAACTGGGCATGATCGATGAATCAAAATACAACTTCCTTTGGGTGACAGACTGGCCGCTTCTTGAGTATGATGAAGAAGAAGGACGTTACTATGCGGCTCACCATCCGTTCACGATGCCTGCCCGTGAAGATTTGGATAAACTCGAATCAGATCCAGGTGCTGTTCATGCGCAAGCGTATGATATCGTCTTGAATGGTTATGAACTCGGGGGCGGTTCAATCCGTATTTTTGAACGCGATATTCAAGAAAAAATGTTTAAACTACTTGGATTTACAGACGAACAAGCGAGAGAGCAATTTGGATTCTTACTTGAAGCATTTGAATACGGTACACCTCCGCATGGCGGGATTGCCTTAGGTCTTGATCGTATGGTTATGCTTCTTGCCGGCCGTACAAATTTACGTGACACGATTGCTTTCCCGAAAACGGCGAGTGCTTCATGTGTCTTGACAAATGCACCGGGTGAAGTATCTGAAGGACAGCTGGAAGAATTACATTTGCGTGTACGTCAAACAGCTAAATAAGAAAGAAGAAGTAAATATTTTAAATTTTCTGATTAATTAAGTTTCTAGAGTTGACTGCTGAAAAAACGTATGATAGTATGTAATCAGAAAGGCGAATCCTGATGTGTACGTTAGTTTTTCTATCTGTTTTGACCGAACGCAATATGTTTAGGGAGTCCGGGTTTTTGGACAGCGCACATGCCCTTTGCGGGGACTTGCAACGACTAAAGCAGGGCACCCACCTGCGAGTGAGCGGGTTCAAAACATATAATCTTACACGACGGCATAATTGGGATTCGCCGTCTTTTTTTATGTCCAAAACAGGAGTGAGTGTACATGCTTCATCAATTTTCACGAAATGAACTAGCCTTCGGAAAAGAAGGGCTTGATTTATTAAAACATACAACAGTGGCCGTGCTCGGAATTGGCGGCGTTGGCTCGTTTTCAGCAGAAGCCCTTGCCCGTTCGGGTGTTGGTCGTTTAATTCTCGTTGACAAAGACGTTATTGATATTACAAATATAAATCGCCAGCTGCCTGCACTATTATCAACAGTCGGCCAGCCAAAAGCGGATTTAATGAAAGAGCGTATTGCGGATATTAATCCAGACTGTGAAGTTATCGCGCTGAAAATGTTTTATACAGAAGAAACGTATGAACAATTTTTTAATTATAATCTTGATTTTGTTGTGGATGCATCTGATACAATTTCATACAAAATTCATTTAATGATAGAATGTTTAAAACGTGATATACCGATTATTTCAAGCATGGGTGCAGCCAATAAAATGGATCCAACCCGTTTTACCATTGCAGATATTTCCAAAACGCACACGGATCCTCTTGCAAAGGTGATTCGGACACGCCTTCGGAAAGAAGGCATTAAAAAAGGCATACCTGTCGTCTTTTCTGATGAAAGCCCAATTGTTATTCGCGAAGATGTACGCAAGGTTGTTGGCAATGATGACGCGGAAATTCGCAAAGCGAAAATGCCGCCGGCGTCCAACGCATTTGTTCCATCTGTCGCTGGATTAATTATGGCGAGCTATGTCGTACGGGAAGTGTTAAAAGACATTAAAATAGCCCGCGTAAATGATTAATGCCATCCTTTAAAACAGGATGGTTTTTTGTTCATGTTCCATCTCATTCTGTTTATTTCAATTCCATCTGAGTTTTCGTTTTTTTTCAAAACGTGATGTCGCAGCATAATGAAAACCCTGGATGCGGTATACAGCGTCCAGGGTTTTATTGTTTACGCTTATTTAAATTTAGTCATAAAGCTATTTGTTCACACTTTTTTTCCTTTTTCAATTTTCTCGTATACACTGGCTAATGCCTGTTCAAACTTACCGGTCATTTTTGGATCATAGTAGCGCTTGTTTTTTAGTGTATTTGGTAAATATTGCTGAGGGACCCAGCCGTTTTCAAAATCATGCGGGTACTTGTAATCTACACCGCGTCCAAGTTTGCTGGCACTTTTATAACTTGCGTCTTTTACGTGAGCAGGTATTTCGCCTGCGCGTCCAGCACGGATGTCCGCAATGGCTGCATCAATCGCTTTATAAGCCGTGTTTGATTTTGGAGATAAACAAAGTTCAATAACGGCATTGGCAAGTGGAATGCGTGCTTCGGGAAAGCCCGTCCTTTCTGCCACTTCAATAGCCGCAAGCGTACGGGGACCTGCCTGAGGGCTTGCAAGGCCGATATCTTCATAGGCGATGATTAGTAAACGACGGGCAATACTGACGAGATCACCCGCTTCAATCAGCCGCGCCAAATAATGAAGTGCTGCATTGACATCGCTGCCCCTAATTGATTTCTGCAAGCCGCTTAACACATCATAGTGTGCATCCCCATCTTTATCGTGCGCAAAGCTTTTTTGCTGCAAACATTCTTCGGCTGCTTCAAGTGTAATCGGAATGACACCATCCGAGTTTGGCTGTGTTGATGTGACGGCAAGCTCGAGCGCATTTAATGAACTGCGCACATCACCTCCAGATGCTTCGGCAAAATGATTGAGTGCTTCGTCTGTTACATCGGTTTTGTAGGAACCGAGACCGCGTTCTGAATCGTCAAGTGCGCGCAAAATCAGCTTTTTCACTGCATCAGGTGTGAGCGGCTTCACCTCGAAAATTTGACAGCGGCTGCGGATCGCTGGGTTGATCGCATGATAAGGGTTGCTTGTCGTCGCACCGATCAGCGTAATCATCCCATTTTCTAAAAAAGGCAGTAAATAATCCTGTTTCGCTTTATCCAAACGATGCACTTCGTCTAATAGCAAAATGACTTTGCCTGACATTTTTGCCTCAGCTGCCACAATTTCCATATCTTTTTTGTTACTGGTGACGGCATTTAGCATCCGGAACGCATATTTCGTGCTGCCGGCAATCGCACCGGCAATGGACGTTTTCCCGGTGCCGGGTGGTCCATATAAAATCATCGATGACAATTGCTTTGCATCTGTCATGCGGCGAATAATTTTCCCCTCTCCAGTTAAATGATCCTGGCCGGCGACTTCATCAATCGTACGCGGCCGCATCCGGTAGGCAAGCGGCTTCATAAAAACCCTCCCAATCATTGTATATTGTCTCACTGTATCATAATCCATAGTATTCCGGCATGTTTTTTGTTTATATGAAATGGTATACTATGATAAGCATGTGATTAGAGTTATTATGTAATAAATAAAAATCGTGAACGAATGATGGATAAAATAATAGCTAAATGCTCGAATTGAAAAGAAGAGGTGTGAAATATGAGAATATCTACTAAAGGACGTTACGGATTAACGATTATGATTGAACTCGCCAAAAGACACGGTGACGGACCGACATCATTGCGGGTGATCGCGGGAGCACACAATTTATCAGAACATTATTTAGAGCAGCTTATTGCGCCGCTCCGCAATGCAGGATTTGTTCGCAGTATTCGTGGTGCATACGGGGGTTACGTACTCGGTCATGAGCCGGAAACGATTACAGCAGGCGACATCATCCGTGTGCTTGAAGGGCCGATTACGCTCGTTGAAGGAATTGAAGAAGAAGAACCGGCGAAACGTGAGCTTTGGATTCGGATTAGTGAGGCCATTAAAAATGTGCTTGAAAATACAACGCTCGATGATCTGGCGAACCATACGGCAACCGATGAATCTGATGCGTACATGTTTTATATTTAACGGGGTGTGAAAATGGAACGAATTTATTTAGATCACGCCGCCACGTCACCCGTTCATCCGGATGTTGCAAAAGTGATGCTTGATGTGTTATCGAGCACATACGGCAATCCATCAAGCATCCATACTTTTGGACGTGATGCGCGCCGTATTATCGACGGAGCACGGACGGTGATTGCCGGCACAATACATGCAGAACATAATGACATTATTTTCACGGGAAGTGGTACAGAAGCAGACAACTTAGCTATTTTTGGTACAGCTCGTTTGAAAAAAGCGGGTCATATCATTACAACAGCGATAGAACATCATGCTGTCTTACACGCGTGCGAAGCGCTTGAAAAAGAAGGGTTCGACCTTACATATTTGCCAGTAGATGAATCGGGTGTCGTCAGCGCTCAGGATGTAGAAAAAGCACTCCGTGAGGATACGATTCTCGTTTCAATTATGTATGGAAACAACGAAACAGGCGCCATACAGCCTGTGAAAGAAATTGGCGATCTACTCCGAGAACATTCGGCCGTATTTCATGTAGATGCTGTTCAAGCGTATGGTGTATTACCAATTAATGTTCAGGAATTAAATGTTGATTTTCTAGCCATCTCGGGCCACAAAATTAATGGCCCAAAAGGGATCGGCGTCTTGTATGCAAAGGCAGGATTACCACTGTTGCCTCTTTTATATGGAGGTGAGCAAGAGCGAAAACGCCGGGCTGGAACGGAAAATGTCGCAGCCATTGCTGGGATGGCTACGGCTGCTTCCATTGCTGTTCAGTTGATGGAAAAGCGAACGAATCAATACAAAGAATTAAAATCGATATTCATTGAAACATTAGCGCAACAGGGCATCGACTTTTCTGTAAACAGCAAAGTTGAACAGTCACTTGCACATGTGCTAAACTTATTTTTTCCAAGGGTGGATATTGAAGCCTTTCTCGTTAATCTTGACATG
Source organism: Domibacillus mangrovi (assembly GCF_001906925.1). Taxonomy (GTDB): domain Bacteria; phylum Bacillota; class Bacilli; order Bacillales; family Domibacillaceae; genus Domibacillus; species Domibacillus mangrovi. Next base: position 365,034 of record NZ_MRWQ01000001.1, on the reverse strand, counting down.
GAAGGAATCGCAGCATCGAGCGGTTCGGCGTGTACAGCAGGGTCTATAGAGCCATCTCACGTATTAACGGCGATGTTCGGTATAGATTCTGATAAATTGCGCTCATCGATCCGGTTCAGCTTCGGATTAAATAATACAAAAGAACAAATTGAGCGGGCTGCGGTAAAAACGGCTGAAATTGTCAAGCGGCTAGCATAGAAAGAGAGTGAAGAAATGAAAGCACCGAAAGATACACGAGTTGTAGTCGGCATGTCCGGTGGTGTCGATTCTTCGGTTGCGGCTCTGTTACTCAAAGAGCAAGGGTACGACGTTATCGGTATCTTCATGAAAAACTGGGATGATACAGATGAATTTGGCGTCTGCACGGCGACAGAAGATTATGATGATGTCATCCGAGTCTGCAATCAAATTGACATTCCGTATTATGCAGTCAATTTTGAAAAACAGTACTGGGATAAAGTGTTTACGTACTTTTTAGAAGAATATAAAGCAGGGCGTACGCCGAATCCGGATGTCATGTGTAATAAAGAAATTAAGTTTAAGGCCTTTTTAGACCACGCGATGAAGCTAGGTGCTGATTATCTTGCGACAGGTCATTACGCAAGAATTGACCGGAGCGGCGACGAAGTCAAAATGCTCCGAGGCGTTGATAACAATAAGGACCAAACGTATTTTTTAAATCAATTATCGCAAAGCCAGCTTGATAAAGTCATGTTTCCGATCGGTGAACTCGAGAAAAAACGGGTTCGTGAAATTGCGGCTGAAGCAGGACTTGCAACTGCCGCGAAAAAAGATTCAACAGGCATTTGTTTTATCGGTGAACGAAATTTCAAAGAATTTTTAGGGCAGTATTTGCCAGCACAGCCTGGTAATATGGTGACCTTTAAAGGCACAAAAATGGGCCGTCACGACGGGTTAATGTACTACACAATCGGTCAGCGCCATGGTCTTGGTATCGGTGGCTCTGGTGATCCCTGGTTTGTCGGCGGAAAAGATCTTGAAAAAAATGAATTGTACGTTGTGCAAGGGTTTGACCATGAAAAGCTATACTCTGATTCATTGACTGCTGTAAATGTTGGCTTTACAACAGAGCGGAATATGCCGGAAACCTTTCAATGCACAGCAAAATTCCGCTACCGCCAGGCAGATACAGGCGTGACGGTTCAGATGATCGCAGGCGGCAAGGCAAGTGTTACATTTGACGAACCAGTACGTGCCATCACACCGGGCCAGGCTGTCGTCTTTTACGACGGAGATATCTGTCTTGGCGGTGGTACGATTGATGAAGTATTTAAAGAAGGAAAACAGCTTGATTATGTCGGCTAAAGTGAAACTCCCATTGGTGAGGGGTTTTACTGCTCGTTAATTTGCGATAAAGTAATCCCGTCCCGTCACTTATGTTGGCGGGATTTATCCATTTCATGGCGAAATAACGAATCTGCCATCCTAAAGTATTTTTGGGGCATTTACTTGTCTTTGTTATAATGAAAGAAACAACTAACAACTTTTTTCGGAGGATACGATGGATAAAAACCAGCAAGGTATTGAGTTTTTACAAGAAGGAAAATGGGAAGAAGCACTAAAATTATTTACAGAGCAAATTGAAGAAGAACCGAATGATCCGGCGGCATACATTAATTTCGGCCATGTATTAGCTGAAATGGGTGACTACGTGCGTGCAGTCAAATTTTATGAAAAAGCAGTAGAAGTGAATCCGGCTGCTGGAGCTGCTCATTACGCACTAGGTTCTTTTTATTTTAGTCAGGAGCAGTTTGAAGAAGCGGCAAAGTCGTTTGAAAAAGCAACCCGAAATGGCATGGACGAAGCAGATGCCTTTTTTATGCTAGGGATGTCATTTGTACAGCTTGAACAGACCGTCATGGCGCTTCCCTTTTTAATGCGGGCCGTTGAATTGAATGAAGAAGATATAGAAGCCCGTTTTCAATTTGCATTAGCCCTTGCCAAAACGGAGCAATATGCAGAAGCGACAAGTCAGCTTGAGACCGTTATCGAACAGGATCCAGATCATGCAGATGCGTATTATAATCTTGGTGTCTTATTTGCGGGGCACCATGAAAATGCAGAACAAGCATATGAATGTTTCGACCGTGCACTGGAGATTCAGCCGGATCATATGCTTGCGGGATATGGAAAAAAACTGCTTGAAAAAGCAGAATAACGGAGTGGATGTACGTGGCGGAGGCGAAAAGAGATTTATTTACAGAAGGCGAACAGTTTCTTAAAGGCCGGCATATAGTGACGGTTTTTCGGAATGCTGAAAACTTTTACACTGTTCTTCGTGTCCGCGTCACGGAAACGGATGGGAATTATGAAGAAAAAGAAGCAGTCGTGACCGGCTATTTCCCCGCTGTTCATGAGCAGGAAATGTATATGTTTCACGGCCAATTTAAAGATCATCCGCGGTTTGGCCGCCAGTTTATTGCCCGGACGGCACAAAAAGAAATGCCACAGACGAAACAGGGCGTGATTACGTATTTATCCGGTGATTTGTTTAAAGGAATCGGCAAAAAAACAGCAGAAATGATTGTTGAAACACTCGGTGAACAAGCCATTTCGAAAATTATCGCAGACCGGACCTGTTTAAAAGAAGTGCCGCGGCTCCCCGCAGAAAAAGCCGACACGTTATATGACACGTTAATGAAACACCAAGGTCTTGAACAAATCATGATTGCGCTAAACGACTTCGGTTTTGGTCCTCAGCTTTCGATGAAGATTTATCAAATGTATTTCCAAGAGTCATTGAATATCATTCAAGAAAATCCGTATAAACTTGTGGAAGACATTGATGGGATCGGATTTATCCGTGCAGATGAAATTGGGGCGAAAATCGGGATTAGCGGGGCGCATCCGGATCGGTTGAAAGCGGCGATTTTATTTACCCTTGAACAGCAATGCTTGCAGGACGGTCATTGTTATGTGGAAGCGGACATACTTTTAACACATATAAAAGAATTGCTCGACAAAAGTGCGAATGGCACCGCTGAATTCGATGTCATTGCATCGCGTCTGATTGAACTTGAAGAAGAAGGGAAAGTGTCGGGTGAAGATAAGCGTGTCTACATGCCGTCTCTTTATTTTTCGGAAAAAGGACTCGTGACGAATGTACAGCGTGTACTCGAACAAGAATCGAATTCGTTCCCTGAATCTGAATTTTTACTAGCGCTTGGTGAACTTGAAGATCGTACCGGCATATCATACGCTCCTTCGCAAAAGCATGCGATCCAAACGGCACTGTCGTCTCCGCTCATGATTTTAACAGGAGGGCCTGGTACGGGAAAAACAACCGTTATTAAAGGAATCGTCGAATTATACGGCGAATTGAACGGATTGTCACTTGATCCGAAGCGCTACGATAAGGAAGAGCCATTTCCGATTAAATTGTGCGCGCCGACTGGACGTGCAGCCAAACGGATGATGGAATCGACTGGTCTGCCTGCCGTCACCATTCATAGGCTGCTCGGCTTTAATGGACAGGAAGAGCCAGAAGAAGAAGGCAAAGATATTGCAGGGCGGCTGCTTATTGTCGATGAAATGTCGATGGTTGATATTTGGCTTGCACATCAATTGTTTAAAGCAGTGCCAGACGATATGCAAATTGTACTCGTCGGTGATGAAGATCAGCTGCCCTCTGTCGGTCCTGGGCAAGTGTTAAAAGATATGCTAGCGTCCCAAGTGATTCCATCTGTCCGCTTAACGGATATTTATCGTCAGGAAGAAGGCTCGTCTATTATTAGTCTGGCGCATAGCATAAAAGATGGACGTGTGCCAGATACGCTCATGCAGCCGCAAAAAGACCGGTCATTCCTTCGCTGTCGGACCGAACAAATTCCGGAAGTCATTGAAAAAGTAGTCAAAAATGCAGCTGGAAAAGGATACGAACCGCGCGACATTCAAGTGCTCGCACCGATGTATAAAGGGCCTGCAGGCATTGATAAATTAAATGAAGTGCTGCAAAATGTACTGAATCCCAATGTAGATGGCCGACGGAAAGAACTTCCATTTGGTTCTGTCAAATATCGAATTGGCGATAAAGTGCTGCAGCTTGTCAACCAGCCCGAACAAAATGTCTTTAACGGTGATATTGGCGAAATTATTTCAATCTTTTTTGCAAAAGAAAATACGGAAAAAGAAGATATGGTCATTGTCTCATATGAAGGAAATGAAGTAACGTATACACGTAATGACTTAAATCAAATAACGCACGCATTTTGCTGTTCGATTCATAAATCGCAGGGAAGCGAGTTCCCAATCGTCATTTTACCGGTTGTTAAAAGCTATTATCGTATGCTGCGGCGCAATTTGCTTTACACAGCGATTACGCGAAGCAAACAATTTCTTATTTTATGCGGGGAAGAAGAGGCCTTTAACATAGGTATCGCAAGAAACGACGACCTCATTCGAAAAACGGCGCTGGCAGAGCGGCTTACAGAAGAGGAGCCTTCCTCTGTGCTTCATGCTTCCGGGAAGTTAACCGAAGAGACATGGATGAATGTCGATCCGATGATCGGCATGGATCATGTCACGCCATACGATTTTTTGCAGAATGAAGCATAAAAACGTGTCGTTCGGACATACTGCATTTAAAAGAAGTAGGAGTGAACAGTATGATATCTTGTCCGAACTGTGGCAGCCGGGAAGTTGGGAGAATTGGAGCTGGCCAGTTTTATTGCCACGACTGTTGTGTAGAAATGTCTGAACTAGAAGGGGGTCTCGTTATTCATCAAGTGGAAGAAGACGGTTCGCTTAGTCCAATTGACGAATGGTCGTGAGTTTCATTGACAAACGGGGCAATCCTTTTTATAATTCGGTTATCAATCTATTTTGACAAATCGGAGAAGGACAAAAGTACATCATAGCCCATTCGACTAGAGAAGAGTTCCCTAGGCTGAAAGGAATTCTGAATGAAGAATGATGGAAAGCTAGGTCTTGAGTGCAGGAATTACTGTCGTATGCCGCGTTAAGGCGTTTGAGAGGCGAGTCTTCAAGTTGATTCGCAATCAGGGTGGTACCGCGAAGAAGCCTTCGTCCCTGTTAGGGGATGGGGGCTTTTTTTGCTGTCTTTTCGTTCTTTTCCGGGATTTATCCCGCATTAACGGGCAGTAAGACCCCCACTTCAAAATTTCGAAAAGAAAAGAAGGATAAGCGGGGGATCCACTGCCCGTAAAAGCCCGATTGGTTCAATTAACATTCAGTGGGAGATGAAGAAAACCTCCACTGAATGAAGTTTCACTTTATGTATACATATTTTGAGGAGGAATTTTTCATGAAAACATTAACTGGCGCAGATATTCGCCGCCTGTATTTAGACTTTTTCCAGGAGAAAGGCCATCGCGTAGAACCGAGCGCACCGCTCGTTCCAATTGACGATGCCAGCCTGCTCTGGATCAATAGCGGAGTGGCGACATTAAAGAAATATTTTGACGGACGAATTATTCCTGATAATCCACGCATCACGAATGCGCAGAAATCGATTCGTACGAACGATATTGAAAACGTCGGAAAAACAGCTCGACATCATACGTTTTTTGAAATGTTAGGTAACTTTTCAATTGGAGAATACTTCAAAACAGAAGCCATTCACTGGGCTTGGGAGTTCCTTACAGATGAAAAGTGGATGGGCTTTGAAGCGGATAAGTTGTCTGTGACGATTCATCCGGAAGATGAAGAAGCCTATTTAATCTGGAAAAATGAAGTTGGTGTGCCAGATGAACGTATTATTCGCCTTGAAGGAAACTTTTGGGATATTGGAGAAGGTCCAAGCGGCCCAAATACGGAAATCTTCTACGATCGAGGCGAAGAATATGGTGCGGATGAAAATGATCCCGAATTGTATCCTGGGGGCGAAAATGATCGTTATTTAGAAGTATGGAACCTCGTCTTTTCTGAGTTTAACCATAATCCAGACGGTACATATACACCGCTTCCGAAGAAGAATATTGATACAGGAATGGGTCTTGAGCGAATGGCATCGGTCGTTCAAAATGTGCCAACAAACTTTGATACGGATTTATTTATACCGATCATCCGTGCGACAGAACGTATTTCTGGCGAAAAATATCACGTAGATGCAGAAAAAGACACAGCGTTTAAAGTGATTGCCGATCATATTCGTACGGTTGCTTTTGCCATCGGCGACGGTGCGCTTCCATCGAATGAAGGGCGCGGCTATGTCCTTCGCCGCTTACTTCGCCGTGCGGTGCGTTATGCAAAACAAATTGGCATTAACCGTCCGTTCATGTATGAACTTGTGCCGGTTGTTGGCGACATAATGAACGATTATTATTCCGAAGTGACGGAAAAGTCGGCGTTCATTCAAAAAGTGATTAAAAATGAAGAGGTAAGATTCCACGAAACGCTGAACGAAGGGCTTGCCATTTTGTCATCTGTCATTGAAAAAGCGAAAGCATCCGGATCTGATACTATTGCGGGTGCAGATATATTCCGTTTATATGATACGTATGGTTTCCCGGTTGAGTTGACAGAAGAATATGCGGAAGAAGAAGGCATGAAAGCCGATCACGCAAGCTTTGAACAAGAAATGAAGCAGCAGCGTGACCGTGCCCGTGCAGCTCGTCAAGATACAGATTCGATGCAAGTTCAAGGTGGCATTTTATCAACGATTACGACAGAAAGCACGTTCACATACGATCGTTTCACTGTTGACACGACAGTAGCTGTCATCATGAAAGACGGTGTGCTGATTGATGAAGCACATGAAGGCGATGACATTCAATTTATTTTGAAGGAAACACCGTTTTATGCTGAAAGCGGCGGACAAATTGCCGATAAAGGTGTGCTTGAATCGGATGAAGTACGCGTTGTGGTGAAAGATGTGCAGAAAGCACCAAATGGTCAAAATGTGCATAATGCAGTTGTAGAAAGCGGTATATTAATAGCAGACAGCAGCGTTACAGCGAAAGTAGACGTATTGTCACGCGGGAAAATTGTTAAAAATCATACAGCGACACATTTAATGCATCAAGCGTTAAAAGATGTGCTTGGCACACATGTGAATCAGGCAGGATCACTCGTCGATCCAGACCGTCTACGTTTTGACTTCTCACATTTCGGACAAGTAACAGCGGAAGAACTTGCGCAGGTTGAGACAATCGTCAACGAAAAAATTTGGCAGGGGATAGCAGTAGAAATAGCCTTTAAACCAATTGCAGAAGCGAAAGCAATGGGCGCGATGGCACTGTTTGGTGAAAAATATGGAGATATCGTCCGTGTTGTATCGATAGGCGATTACAGCTTAGAGTTGTGCGGCGGCTGCCATGTCATCAATACAGCAGAAATTGGTCTATTTAAAGTGCTATCTGAAAGTGGTATTGGCGCAGGTACACGTCGTATTGAAGCGGTGACCGGTGAAGGGGCGTTCCTTTATTTGAATAACCAGGCACAAGTGTTGAAAGAAGCAGCAATGAAACTAAAATCAAACACGAAAGATATTTTAGTGAAAGTAGAGAGTATTCAGACAGAGTTAAAAGAATTGCAACGTGAAAATGAATCACTTTCAAAGAAATTGTCAAATATAGAAGCAGGAAGTTTAACAGATCAAATACAAACGATTAACGGTGTTCAATTGCTTGCAGTGAGCGTACAGGCCCCGGATATGAATACATTGCGTACAATGGCGGATGAACTGAAACAAAAAGTGACTCCTGGCATCATTGTCCTTGTTGCTGAAGCAGAGGGCAAAGTGAATGTCGTGACCGCCGTTACTGGGGATCTAACAGAAAAAGGATACCATGCCGGTAAACTTGTGAAAGAAGTAGCAGGCCGTCTTGGCGGCGGCGGCGGCGGGCGTGCAGATATGGCACAGGCCGGTGGAAAAGATCCGTCAAAAATCGACGAAGCATTAAAATGTGCTGAGGAATGGGTTAAATCCATTTGAATATGTCGTTATTTGTTGTACAATGAACATAACGTACAGGAAGCGGGTTACATTCACCCCCGCATGAAGTGAGGTGCTGACAGTGAGTTCTTTTGACAAGACAATGCGGTTTAACTTTTCTGAAGAACCGTATGACGAAAATGTAAAAGAAGTATTGTTTAAAGTGCATAGCGCGCTTGAAGAAAAAGGCTACAATCCGATCAACCAAATTGTCGGATATTTGCTTTCTGGTGACCCGGCCTATATTCCGCGCCATAATGATGCGCGCAACTTAATCCGGCGTTTGGAACGGGATGAAATTATTGAAGAACTTGTCAAAACGTACTTAAAAGAACAGCAGGAGGATCCAACATCATGAGAACGATGGGCCTTGATTCCGGCACGAAAACAGTAGGCATCGCGATCAGTGATGCCTTTGGCTGGACAGCGCAGGGCATTGAAACAATAAAGATCAACGAAGAAGCCGGTGAATTTGGCATTGAGCGGATCGGCGAACTTGTACGCGAGCATGACGTGAGCAAATTTGTCGTTGGCTTTCCAAAAAATATGAATAATACAGTAGGTCCCCGTGGAGAAGCAGCACAGCGCTTTGCGGATCTGCTTGAAGGGGAATTTGGGTTTCCTGTTATTCTTTGGGATGAACGATTAACGACAATGGCAGCGGAACGTGTATTATTGGAAGCGGATGTCAGCCGGAAAAAACGTAAAAAAGTGATCGATAAAATGGCAGCGATGATGATTCTTCAAGGATATCTCGACAGTCAAAAATAATGAGGTGACCATTAATGGAACATGGCGAAAAACAAATTACAGTAATCGATGAAAATGGTAACGAGCAGCTTTGTGAAGTACTTTTCACTTTTAATTCAGATGAATTTGAAAAATCATACGTTCTTTATTTTCCTATAGGCGCAGAGGAAGATGATAATGAAGAAATCGAAATTCATGCATCATCGTTCCTTCCAAAAGAAGACGGAGAAGACGGTGAACTTGAACCGATTGAATCGGATGAAGAGTGGGAAATGATCGAAGAGATGCTCAACACATTCCTTGATGACGAAGAGCAGGAATGATTTTTGGAGGAACAGGCAGCTATTAAGCGCCTGTTCTTTTTCTTTTGATCACGTTCTTGTATAATAAGAAAAAATGCAAGATGTTGTCGAAAGGGGATCTTTATGTCGAATAAGCTATATCCGCCAGCCGGTCGAAAAAAAAGGCGGCTGAAACGGGCTGTATTATTTGTGCTTGTTTTTTTCCTTCTAATTATGGCAGGAGGAGCAGCGGGTGCGTATTATGTATGGCAAAGTGCCGTTAAACCGGCCGATGAAATAAGCGAGGAAAAAGTAGCAGTATCCATTCCATTAGGATCCAGTTTATCATTCATCTCGCAGAAACTTGAAGAAAGTGGAATTGTTAAAAATGCGACTCTCTTTAAATATTATGTGAAGTATATAGGAGAAGGTAATTTTCAGGCGGGTGAATACATGTTGTCACCTTCAATGACACCTAAAGAAATTATAGCAGCGTTAAAAGAGGGCAAAGTGATGGGCTTAGCAGATGGAAAAGTCTCGATTCCGGAAGGCTATCAATTAACACAAATAGCGGAGGTCATAGCGGCTGCGACCGATCATGATCCGCAAGATGTGCTGAAGTCAATTAATGATGATGCATTCGTCAAAAAAATGATAGCAGCTTATCCAGCCGTCGTCACAGAAGCAGTACTCAATGAAAATATACGCTATCCGCTTGAGGGCTATTTATACCCGGCAACATATGAAGTGCCGCACGGGGAGCAATCTGTTGAAGAACTTGCGGAAGAAATGATTGCGAAGACAGATGAAGTTGTCAAAAGCTATACGGATCAAATTAAAGCATCTGGCATGAAGATTCATGAGTTTTTAACGATTGCTTCGCTTGTTGAAGAAGAAGCAACGGGCAAAACAGACCGTAAAAAAATCGCCAGTGTCTTTTTCAACCGAATGAAAATAGATATGCCATTGCAAACAGACCCTACGGTTTTATACGCAAAGGGTGCACATCAAGATCGCGTTTTATATAAAGATCTTGAAGTCAATTCACCTTATAACACATACAAAGTAAAAGGGCTGACGCCAGGACCAATCGGCAACAGTGGAAGGGACTCCATGGAAGCCGTGCTAGAACCGGCACAAACGGATTATTTATACTTCCTCGCTTCATCTGCAGGGGATGTATATTATTCAAAAACATTAGATGAACACAATGCATTGAAACGAAAATATATTACAAATAATCAATAAGAAACGTGCATGGATTTTCTTTCTTTTCTATGATAGAATAATTCGGGCACAGAAGACTCGAGAAAGCTAATGCAGCTTTCTCTTTTTCTTAGAAAAGAGGTCATTTTTTCATGAAAGACGATATACACGGCTACATCGAATCATTGTTGCCGCCACGCGCGGAATTGTTTGCGGAAATGGAGCAGTACGCATTAAAACACGGCGTACCTATAATGGAGCCTGTTGGTATGGAGACGTTAATTGCCATGTTAAAGCTGCAAAAGCCTGCACGCATGCTTGAAATCGGAACAGCGATTGGCTACTCAGCTCTCCGAATGGCAGACGCTATGCCTGATCTTCGCATTACGACAATGGAGCGGGACAGTGAGCGATATGAGCAGGCACTTCAAAATATCGTCCGCTCAAACGATCAGGAACGCATACACGTATTGTTTGGTGATGCGCTAGAACTGGCAGAAGAAGCGGAAAAGTATGGACCGTTTGATGCGATTTTTATTGATGCAGCAAAAGGACAATACCGACGCTTTTTTGATTTATACGTACCGATGCTTGCACCGAACGGCGTCGTTTATTCCGATAATGTATTATTTAAAGGATATGCTGCAGGAATAGAAACACCGTCGAAACGAATAGAAAAGATGGTACAAAAAATTAAGGATTATAATGAATGGCTGATGACACATCCTAATTATCAGACAATGATTTTGCCATCTGGTGATGGGATTGCCATTAGCATAAAACGGAGTGAGGAAAAGTGACAAAACCAGAATTACTAGTGACGCCGGGCAGTGTCAGTGAGATGAAACGACAAATTGAAGCAGGTGCCGACGCTTTTGTCATTGGTGAGCAGCGGTATGGTCTTCGCCTTGCTGGAGAATTCAGCCGCGCACAAATACAAGAAGCTGTTACATTGGCACATGAGCATGGGAAAAAAGTATACGTCGCAGTGAATGCGATTTTTCATAATAAAATTGCTGATGAATTGGATGAATACGTACAGTTTGTAAGAGAATCAGGAGCTGACGCCATTGTGTATGGCGATCCGGCTGTCTTAATGGCAGTTCGCGCGTCTGCGCCAGGTTTTCCTCTTCACTGGAGTCCTGAGACGATTGCGACGAACTGGTATACAGCAAACTATTGGGGGAAACGTGGTTCTGTCCGTGCCGTGCTTTCACGCGAACTTAGCATGGATGCGATTATTGAAACGAAAGAAAATGCTGAAGTCGCAATTGAAGTGCAAGTACATGGCATGACATGCATGTTCCAGTCAAAACGGCCGCTTCTCGGTCATTACTTTGAATATATGGGCAAAAACATGGAAATCAAAAAGCGGCAAGGTGCGCAAAATATGCTTCTGCATGACGAAGAACGAAGCAATAAGTACCCTATTTATGAAGATGAAAATGGCACGCATATTATGAGTCCCAATGATATGTGTATTATAGATGAGCTGCAGGAGATGATTGAAGCAGGCATCGATTCATTTAAAATTGACGGTGTTCTTCAAACAGAAGAATATCGCATTGCATCAACAAAATTGTATCGAACAGCAATCGATTTATGCGTTGAGAACCCCGATCAATACGAAGAAGAAAAAGAAGAATTGCTTGAGGCAGCTGAAGCTCTTCAGCAAGATCATCGGCCGCTGGATTCAGGCTTTTTCTTTAAGGAAACGGTTTATTAAGGAAGGAGGAAACAATGATGGCAGCACTAAAAAACGACAGCATTTCAGCCATTGTCGATGGTAAACGAGTCATTGTGAAAAAACCGGAACTGCTTGCCCCCGCCGGAACACTTGAAAAACTGAAAATTGCTATCCGCTATGGGGCAGATGCCGTGTATATCGGTGGCCAGGAATACGGTCTCCGTTCCAATGCAGGTAACTTTACATTTGATGATATGAAAGAAGGCGTTGCATTTGCACAGCGTTATGGAGCAAAAGTATATGTGACCACGAATATCTTTGCACACAATGAAAATATTGACGGTCTTGAAGATTATTTGCGCGGTCTCGGAGAAGTAGGTATAGCAGGCATTATCGTTGCGGATCCCCTTATTATCGAAACGTGCCGCCGCGTTGCACCAAATGTGGAAGTACATTTAAGCACACAGCAATCGCTGTCTAATTGGCGAGCAGTTCAATATTGGAAAGAAGAAGGGCTTGACCGTGTTGTTTTAGCACGTGAGACGACGGGGGAAGAAATGCGTCTTATGAAAGAAAAAGTCGATATTGAAATCGAAACGTTTATTCATGGTGCTATGTGTATCGCGTATTCGGGGCGTTGTGTGCTAAGCAATCACATGACGGCACGCGATTCAAATCGCGGTGGCTGCTGTCAGTCATGTCGATGGGATTACAATCTTGTTGAGATGGAAGATGGCGAAGAAACGGCTTTGACGACAGGCGAAGATTCACCATTTGCGATGAGTCCGAAAGATTTACGATTGCTCCAATCGATCCCAGGGCTTGTTGAACTTGGTATTGACAGCTTGAAAATTGAAGGACGAATGAAATCGATTCATTACGTCGCAACCGTTGTCGGTGTGTACAGGAAAGTGATTGATGCTTATTGCGCGGACCCGGAAAACTTCACCATTCAGCCTGAATGGTTAGAAGAACTTGAAAAGTGTGCAAATCGTCCAGCAGCACCAGCGTTCTTTGAAGGTATACCAGGTGCAGATGAGCAGCTGTTTGGCGTGCATGGTAAAAAAGCGTCTCATGACTTTACCGGTCTTGTTGTAGATTATGATGCAAACACACAAATCGTCACGTTGCAGCAACGTAACTTTTTTCGTCCGGGCGATACAGTTGAATTTTTCGGACCTGACATGGACACCTTTACACAAGTCGTTGGAACCGTTGTCGATGAAGAAGGCAATGAGCTCGACGCTGCTCGTCATCCACTTCAAATTGTTAAATTCAAAGTGGAACGCCCTGTATCAAAAGATGATATGATGCGGAAAGGGCTGTGACATTTATCCCGGATTAACAGGCAGTAAGACCCCCGCTTCAAGATTTCAAAAAAAGAAGGATAAGCGAGGGGATCCACTGTCCATAAAAGCCCGATTGGTTCGGGCCGGCTGAAGCCGGTCACTCAGGTATGGCCGCAGGACGCGGCGCTCTTTACCTGAGTTCCTGTTTATTCAGTGTAGGATAGCGGAACGCAGACTAAGATCGTTACGTCCTGTGACAACGTCTGTATGATTCACATCCTGTGAACCTACCCCTCACTGAATGAAGTTTCACTTTATTTGTATAGCATAATGAATAGTAAGTTGTTTATAAATATGGATGTTGATCTGCGGTATATTACGTGCAAAAATACAAACAAATCTTGAACAAAAAGATATTTTATAGTATGTTTTTATGAAACAGGCATATAATTTGGAAAACGCGCGCCCTCTTTAAGAGGGTGCGCGCTCATATTTCAATGCCTTTTTTGAACATTAAAGGAGTGGAAAAAGTTGTCGAACGAAAAAGTATACATGATGACACTGGTAGGTAAAGAAAAATTAGAACAAGAGCTGGAACACTTAAAATCAGTAAAGCGTAAAGAAGTAGTCGAGCGCATTAAAATTGCCCGCAGCTTCGGCGACCTGTCTGAAAACTCCGAATATGATTCGGCAAAAGAAGAGCAGGCGTTTGTAGAAGGACGGATTGGTACGATTGAAACAATGATCCGTAACGCGAAAATTATTGAAGAAAATTCGGTGAATTCCGACGAGGTTTCACTTGGCAAGACTGTTACATTCATTGAGTTGCCGGACGGTGAAGAAGAAAGTTATACAATTGTCGGCAGTGCAGAGGCGGATCCATTTGAAGGGAAGATTTCAAATGATTCACCGATTGCGAAAAGCATGATTGGCAGACGTGTCGGTGACAAAGTAATCGTCCAAACACCAGCAGGCGAAATGAAAGTGAAAATTGTTTCAATCGGTTAAATAAAAAAGCGCTTAAGGCTTGAGCCTTTTGCGTTTTTTTTATGCAAATTCATTTAACCTGTAAAGAAGACGTGTTAAAATGGAGGCGTAACGAGGAGGAGAAAAAATGGAACAAACGTCGCGTGCAGAACGCAAAACAAAGCGGAGAAAAACAAACCGTATTTTAAATACAGCTATCGCAGTTGTCGCGATGCTTATCATTATTGTCGGATTTACGATTTTTGCGGGGGGAAATAATGAAGAACCGGTCGCTACAGAAGAAGCAAAAAGGGCACAAGAGCAGACAGCTGCTGTAACAGATGATGAAAAGAAAGAAGAGGAACCAGAATCAGCTGCAACAAAAGAACCTGTTAAAGAAGAGTCTGTTAAAGAAGAGGAACCGACTGAGAAAGTGATTGTAAAAGAAGGTTCGGAGCCGAATGTAGAAAAAGATATTGTTGATCCGAATTGGGAAGGTGTTGGTACATCTCAATCAGGTACGCATACATCTTCATTTGAAATGAATTCAACAGACTGGCAGGAAAAAGTAAAGGCAATTTCCTACGCAACAGGCATCGCTTCGGATGACATGACAGTTTGGTACATAAGTGGAAATGGACCTAAAGGAGCGATTGGTACCGTTTCGCCTAAAGCGGATCAAAATGATGCGTACCGAGTTTACATTGAATGGGTAGAGGGACAGGGATGGAAACCGGTCAAAGTGCAGAAGCTAGAGCAAAACGATAAAGGACATTAATAAAGGGCCCGCTTTGACGGCGGGTTTTTTTGTGGGAAAAAGAGAAGAGGGAGTGGTTTATAATGAAAATAGCTATTATTGGTGCTATGGAAGAAGAAGTATTGATTTTACGTAAAGCGATGGAAAATAAAGAAGTGAAGACAATCGCAGGCAGCGAGTATACAACAGGTACATTATGTGGTGTTGACGTCATCTTGCTTCGTTCGGGAATTGGGAAGGTAAACGCGGCGATGACGACTTCTGTACTTATTCACGAATTCCAACCGGATATCATCATTAATACGGGATCTGCAGGTGGACTCTCTCCAGAATTACAGGTTGGCGATATCGTTATTTCATCTGAAGTGCGTTATCATGATGTTGATGTGACAGCATTTGGATACGAGTATGGCCAAGTACCGCAGCTACCGGCGGCGTTTATAGCAGACGCGCGTCTCATTCAAATCGCTGCTGCTTGTGCAGAAGTGGATCAAAATGTAAAAACAGTGAAAGGATTAATTGCGACAGGAGATTCATTTATGAATGATCCGGTGCGTGTACAGGCTATTGCTGAAAAATTTATGAATTTGCAGGCGGTTGAAATGGAAGCAGCAGCGATCGCACAAGTGGCCCATCAATTTAATGTTCCATTTGTCATCATTCGTGCGCTTTCTGATATTGCGGGAAAAGAATCGGATATTTCATTTGAACAGTTCTTGCCAAAAGCAGGTCTTCATTCGGCGAATCTCGTCATGAAAATGACAGAAGAACTCGGAAAAGAGTAAGAAAACGATAACAAAACGGTTAATTTATGATAAAGTAGTAGAAATGATAGAAGTGGAATTGAAAAGGAGTGTTGCTAGAATGGTTATGATGATTTTAGGGTTGTTGCTGGCGACTGTAACAGGTGTTATGATTTCTGCATCAATCGACTGATGGCAGACGAGTGGATGGGTGCTCCAAAAGAGTTTCTTTGGAGCCTCTTTTTTGTTTTGTCGAAAGTTTCTTGAATTCTTGCATCATTTTGGCTAGTGCCCGCTTTTCGATTCGTGACACATAGCTACGTGAAATATTCATCTCGGCGGCAATTTCCCGCTGTGTTTTATCACTGCCGTTACCGATCCCGTAACGAGCAGCGATGACTGCTGTTTCTCGTGCATCTAAAACAGCAAGACAGCTTTTCATCTGTTCGATATCCATCTCAAGTGACAGACGTGCAGCGATGTCTTCATCTTCTGTTTTTAATAGATCAAGCAAGCTGATTTCATTACCTTCTTTATCGCGTCCAACGGGGTCGTATAAAGAGATGTCCTTTTTCGTTTTCTTCAATGTGCGAAAATACATGAGAATTTCATTTTCAATACATCGCGCTGCATAGGTCGCCAGTTTCGTCCCTTTTTTGCCAGAGTAGCTTTCAATGCCTTTAATTAACCCGATCGTGCCGATAGAAATCAAATCTTCTGTGTCTTCATTTGTCTTTTCAAATTTTTTGACAATGTGAGCTACGAGTCGCAAGTTATGCTCAATCAGCTTTGTCCGGGCATGGCGGTCACCTTGCTCATGGAGTGCCAGATATTTCTTTTCGTCTTCGGCAGAAAGTGGGTGTGGAAAAGCATTATGTTTCACGTACGAAACGAAAAAAACCGCTTCTTTCAATAAAAAAGAGAGAGCGGCAGCCAGTTCAATCATGAAGATCCCCCCTTTATCGATTATCGTATGCGGGAGATCTGGTTATATTACTTTTTAGGTTGTTTTTCTTGTTGATGAACAATACGGCGTTTCATTTCTTGTTCTATTAAAGCAATGAAATCAGCACTTAATTTAAGCTTGGTCGCTTTTTTATAGGAAAAAAGAAGTAAATGATCGGACAGTGTACGCATAGATACTCATCTCCAAAAAAAGTAATAGTGAAGCTTTGTTCTAGTTTATCAAAAAAACAATTATAGAACAATCGTTCCTTTTTCCACAGGCAGGCGTGGATAAGTAATGGTGAACTGTATAATAAATGGCAGGAGTCTTTATATATCAGTTGTGGATTTGTGCATAAAGTTATCCACAAAATAGGAAATAGAAAATTGTCGAAACATTTTTAGACTTATTATTGTTTTGTCACATATGAAAAAATCAGCTATGATAGGATGGTAAGACTGAAATTAGAGGTGTAAATTGTGTTAAAATTATTTTTGCCAAATGAGCAAGTGAAAAGTATTCTGGAAATAGAACCGGAACATCTGGCGCAAAAAGGGATTAAAGCGATTATTACGGATCTAGATAACACGCTTGTAGCATGGGATCGTCCAGATGCAACACCGGAATTATTAGAATGGTTTAATAAAATGCGCGATGCAGGCATTAAAGTGCTCATCGTTTCCAATAATAATCAAACCCGGGTCAGTTCGTTTTCAACACCGCTTGATTTGCCCTACATTTTTGAAGCGCGAAAACCGATGGGGCATGCATTCAGAAAAGCGATCAAGTTGTTGAATGTACAAAAAAGTGAAACGGTTATGATTGGTGATCAGCTGCTAACCGATGTATTCGGTGGTAATCGGAGCGGGATTCACACAATTTTGGTTATTCCTATCGCGGCAACGGACGGTTTCTGGACGCGAATTAACCGGAAAATTGAACGTCAGTTAATGAACTTTTTTCGCCGTAAAGGAATGATTCAATGGGAGGAAAGACAGTGAACAATGAACAAATAACGTGTGATGGATGCGGTGTTACCATTCAAACGACAAATCCGGATGGTCTTGGCTATGCACCAGCATCAGCACTTGAAAAAGAAGTTGTTGTCTGTAAACGTTGCTTCAGACTGAAACATTACAATGAAGTGCAAGATGTCGCCCTTACAGACGATGACTTTTTAAAGATTTTAAACACGGTTGGCGATACAGAATCATTGATCGTGAAAATTGTTGATATTTTTGACTTTAACGGAAGCTGGCTACCAGGTCTGCATCGTTTCGCTGGAAAAAACCCGGTGCTTTTGATTGGGAATAAATCTGATTTACTGCCGAAATCTGTGAAACAGGAAAAACTGATTCATTGGATGCGCCATGAAGCAAGTCAACTCGGTTTAAAACCAGTCGATGTACTTCTGATCAGTGCGTCGCAAGGAAAAGCCGTTCGCGATGCGGCGGATGCCATTGAGCATTACCGGAATGGAAAAGATGTATACGTTGTCGGTTGTACAAATGTTGGGAAATCAACGTTTATTAACCGCATTATTAAAGAGATTACCGGTGAAGGGGATATTATTACAACATCTCATTTTCCAGGTACGACGCTTGATATGATCGAAATTCCGCTTTCGGACGGCCATGTACTTGTGGATACACCAGGAATCATTAACCATCATCAAATGGCTCATTTTGTTGACAAAGAAGAGTTGAAAGTACTTTTACCAAAAAAAGAAATTAAGCCGAAAGTCTTTCAATTAAATGAAGGACAAACACTTTTTTTTGGCGGTCTTGCCCGGTTTGACTATATAAGCGGCGGAAGACGTTCATTTATTTGCCATACGTCTAATGATATTGACATACACCGGACAAAAATAGATAAAGCTGATGATTTATATGAGAACCATGCAGGCGAGCTTTTAAAACCGGCTGGAAAAGATAGAAAAGCACTTGAGTTTGTACGGCAGGAATGGACAATTAAAGAAGCGAAAACGGATATTGTTTTCTCCGGTCTTGGCTGGATCACGGTGAATGAAGCAGGAGCAAAAGTAGCCGCGTACGTGCCAAAAGGAGCAGCGATCACACTTCGCAAATCGTTAATTTAAAGGTGGAGAAAGTCACATGGGAAAATTGTATGGAGTAATCGGGGATCCAATCGCGCATTCGTTGTCTCCAGCGATGCACAATGATGCTTTTTCATCGCTTGGAATCAATGCACATTATCAGGCATTTCATGTTAACAGAGAAAATTTGCCGGCAGCCATCAAAGGGATGAAAGCGATTGGTGTTGCTGGTTTTAACGTAACTATACCTCATAAAACAGCGATTATACCTCTTCTGGATGAAGTAGATCCTTTGGCTACAGCGATTGGCGCTGTCAATACGGTTGTGAATATAAATGGACGCTTCATAGGCTATAATACAGACGGTGAAGGGTTTATTCGCGGTTTGCATGAAGAGTATGGCCAGCCTGTTTTGGATAAACGCATTTTAATTATTGGTGCAGGCGGCGCGGCGCGGGCCATTTATTACACATTTGGACAGCAGGGTGCTAAACAAGTTGATATTGCAAATCGTACGCCTGATAATGCGCTTCAGTTAAAAGAAAGCTGCCCATACTTGGTCGAAACAGCTGCTTTTACAATGGAAGAAGCAGAAAGGAACCTGGCTAACTACGATATAATTATTCAAACAACGTCTATTGGCATGTCTCCGAAAGTAAACGCGTCACCGCTTCAATTAACGAACATTCGCTCGGATGCTTTTTTATCAGATATTATTTATAATCCTGCTGAAACATTCATTATGAAAGAGGCTAAAAAGCACGGTGCTCGTGTACAAAACGGTATGAAAATGTTTGCATATCAAGGAGCACTTGCGTTTGAAAAATGGACAGGTACATATGCAGATCCGAAACGGATGATGAAAATAGTGCAAGAAAGACTTGGAGGATAAACATAACATGTTAACAGGAAAACAAAAACGATTTTTGCGTGCAGAAGCGCATCATATTACACCTATTTTTCAAGTAGGCAAAGGCGGCGTGAATGATAACATGACGGCCCAAATCGCGGAAGCACTTGAAGTGCGCGAACTCATTAAAATTAGCATTTTACAAAACAATGAAGACGATAAACATGACGTTGCAAAAGCACTTGCAAAGGGTGCAAAAGCAGAGCTCGTTCAATTAATCGGCCATACGGTCGTACTATATAAAGAATCAAAAGAAAACAAAAAAATCGCCTTGCCGAGATGAGAAAAGTCGGGATAATGGGCGGAACATTTAATCCGCCTCATATCGGACATTTAGTGATGGCAAACGAAGTGCTGCATACGTTAGATCTTGAAGAAGTGCGGTTTATGCCGAACTCGGTACCGCCGCATAAAAAGTTAGACGGTCATGTAAGCGATGAAGCAAGACTACGTATGACGGAACTTGCGATAAAAGGAAATGATTTTTTTCGGTTGGAAACAGCTGAAATAAACCGTGCCGGTGTCTCGTATACAATTGATACGATGAGGGAATTATTGATGAAAGAACCGGATACGTCATTTTATTTTATTATTGGCGCAGACATGATCGAATATTTGCCGAATTGGCAAGAAATTGATGAATTAGCCCAAATAATCAACTTTGTCGGTGTGAAGCGTCCAGGCTATTCGAGAGAAACCCCATACAGGATTACGCTTATTGAGACGCCGGAAATTCATCTGTCATCTACTGTTCTGCGTGAAAGAGCAGCGAATGGAGACTCGCTTTTGTATTTACTACCAGACGATGTCATTCGCTATATAGAGGAGAATGGTCTTTATGAAGCAGAGTAAGGCGCTTGAACTTGTCAAAGCACAGTTGACAGATAGAAGGTATGAACATACAGTCGGTGTAATGGAAACAGCGGTCCAGCTCGCTCAAACATATGGAGCAGATATGAAAAAAGCAGAACTAGCGGCTATTTTTCATGATTACGCGAAATTCCGTCCAAAAGAAGAAATGAAGCAGTTATTAATTGAGGAACAGATGGATGAACGACTGTTGCACTTTCATCATGAATTGTGGCACGCACCGGTTGGAGCATTTCTCGTTCAAAAAGAAGTGGGGATCATGGACGAAGAGGTATTATCAGCCATTCGTTGGCATACAACTGGACGCCCAGGCATGACGCAATTAGAGAAAATCATTTATCTTGCTGATTACATTGAACCGGGCCGCCGCTTTCCAGGAGTAGATGATGTTCGCGCTTTGGCACCTCTTCATTTAGAGAAGGCCGTCCTTGCCGCTGTGAAAAATTCAATCCTTTTTTTAATAGGCAAACAACAACCGGTATTCCCGGTGACAATAGATACGTACAATGACTTTATTCAGAATGGAGACGATGGTTAATTGACAGAACAACAAATGATTTTACATGCAGTGACAAAAGCAGCAGATGATAAGCGGGCGGAAAACATTACCGCATTGGATATGGAGGGAATCTCACCAGTTGCTGATTATTTTGTTATTTGCCACGGTAATTCCGACAAGCAAGTGCAGGCCATTGCCCGTGAAGTAAAAGATAAAGCAGAAGAATTTGGCGTAGGCATTAAGCGTATGGAAGGGTTCGACGAAGCGCGTTGGGTATTAATTGATATTGGAGATGTCGTCGTTCATGTTTTTCACCGCGATGAGCGCGTGTATTACAATTTGGAACGTCTATGGGGCGATGCACCGCACGTCGATGTTTTAACGTCATGAGTTACAATCGGTTTGCGTCTGTCTATGATTCGCTTATGAAGGACGCGCCGTACGAAGAGTGGACAGCAATGCTTTGTTCAGAAGCACAAGCAGGACGCTTGCTCGATATTGGCTGCGGAACAGGGGAACTGGCTGTCCGTTTTGTGCAAGCAGGCTTTGATGTGACGGGTATTGATTTATCAGATGATATGTTAGCGATCGCCCGCGAAAAAGTAGATGAACAAAAGCTGTCTATTCCTCTTTATCAACAAGACATGAGAGAACTTGACGGTATCGGTCTATTTCAAACGGCGGTAATTTTTTGCGATTCACTTAATTATTTAGAGACAGAAGATGATGTAAAAAAAACGTTTCAATCTGTGTATAATCATCTTGAAAAGGACGGATTGTTTTTATTTGATGTACATTCCACACATAAAATCAATCACGTATTTCAATCACAGACATTTGCGGATGCAGCGGAAGATATTTCGTTTATATGGAATGCCTTTCCCGGGGAAGTAGCAAATAGTATTGAGCATGAATTAACATTTTTCGTACGAGCAGAAAACGGCATATATGAGCGATTTGATGAGCTTCATCAGCAGCGTACATTTCCGCCTGATTTGTATAAAAAGTGGCTGGATGAAGCAGGTTTTACGATTGAAGCAGTCACCGCCGATTTTACAAATGATGCACCAACAAGTGAGTCAGAACGGATTTTTTTCAAAGCGAAAAAGAGCAGCTAAACCGCCGCTCTTTTTTTGTTTTGTAAAGACTTTGTAAAGAAGAAGGAACTGAGTTAATCTTGTCGAATTGATGTATCAATGCCAAAAGTGGCAGAAGCCTCTTTTCTGTCTTCAGCGGCTTTTTGCTGCGTCATTTTGCAGAGCGATGAAAACAAGTCACCCGCAAATTCTTCGATGACTACAATTCCGCGTCCTGTTACGCCGCCTTTAGCAGCAGTCCTCTCTGTCAGCATATCCAATGACCAATTTTTCTTTTTTAACAACTCGCCAAGACCGATCATCATGTGCACCGACATTTTTTCCGCTTCTTCATCTGTAAGCCCGTATTTCATCGCCTCTTTTGCATACATGCTTGCCATTTTAGAGAAAAAAGCAGGCCCGCAACCCGTTAAATCAGATGCCGCCCGGATCATCTCATCGTTCGTTTCAAATGAAGCGCCAGCTAAGTTATTTAATAAATCGATGATTTTTTTCTGCCAGTCTGTTCCACACGAGTCGCCAAATGAATAAAGGATGCCACCGGCTGAAGCGGTGTTCGTGACAGCAGGAATGACACGTGCACACGCGCATGGAAGAACGGATTCCATCTGTGCCGTGGAGACCGCACTTGCAGTGGAGATAAGGCAGTGGTCTGCTGTGACGTATGGAGCAATGGATTCAAGAAGAGGCTTTAAATCAGGCTGACGAACTGCAATGAATAGCAGCTGTGTCTGTTCAGCTACTTGTTTTACGTTTTGGCAAACGTGAATACTTGGAAAAGATTTTTGCAATCGGTATGCTTTTTCAATTGAACGATTGTATACGTAAAGAGATTCAGGTGGAATGGTATGGGATGTAATGAATGATTCAGTCAGTACCGTACCGATGCTCCCTGTTCCGACAATGCCAATGTTCATGACGTAATCTCCTTCCTAGTTCATCTTTTAACTATACGTGCGAAAAAAATGATTTATTCCAGTTGAAAAGGAGGATCAAACATGGATATGAAGCAGCTTCTTCACAAGTACAAAATTCCAGCAGCAGGAGGTCTAGCTGTTCTTATGTTTTGGTTGTACGGTTTAACGGAAGAAGAAGCAGTCCCTCCTGAGCCTGCGCTAGTTGAAGAAGCACCTGTAGAAGTGATGGCAGAAGAAATTCTAACTGAAGAAGCGGTACCGGTTGAAGTAGCGATTGATGTAAAAGGAGCAGTTACAATGCCTGGCATTTATAGGATGACGAGTGATCAAAGGGTGAATGATGCGATTAATAAAGCAGGTGGGTTGACGGAAACAGCGGATGCTGCAGCGGTAAATTTAGCACAAAAAGTGCAGGACGAGATGGTCATTTATGTGCCGGCAAGAGGGGAAGAGGTGCCGCCGATCATCGCTTCATCTACAAACGGTGGAGCATCCGCAAAAAGCAATGAGACTGCAGAAGGTACTCTTATTAACATTAATGAGGCAGATTCATCCGGTTTGCAGAAACTTCCGAGTGTGGGGGAAGTGAAAGCACAGGCCATAATCGATTACAGGGAAACGGAAGGTCCGTTTGCGGCCGTGGAAGAATTAAAAAACGTGTCGGGAATTGGAGACAAAACATTTGAAAAGCTAGAATCGCTCATTACAGTGCAATAAGCAGACATGAATTTGACGAAACTCAGGATTTGCCGCTAAACTAAAAGCAAAAACCGGTTAAGATCGGAAGAGACAGAAAAGAGGGTTTTTATGGAAAGAAAAAGCTGGGATGAATACTTTTTAACGATTGCAGAAGCCGTTGCCACACGTTCTACGTGCAACCGGTTAAATGTTGGCTGTGTCATTGTCAAAGATAAACATATTGTATCGACCGGATATAACGGCTCGATTCACGGTCATGAACATTGTGATGAAGCAGGATGCTTATTGTCTGAGCAAGGACGGTGTATCCGTTGTCTACACGCTGAATTAAATGCAGTACTGCATGCGGAGCGTGACAAGCTAAAAGGGGCTTCAGCTTATGTTACCCATGAACCTTGTGAGAATTGTGCGAAAACACTTGCGCAGGCCGGTATCGAACGAATTGTGTACCGGAATGCGTATCCAAACAAATGGAACAGTCATTTTTTGAAAGATATTGACGTTTTACATGTACCTTCGCTGAATTGAAAGGATGATGTGAATGACCTTTCTCCGGATCGGCGTTGCAGCGCTTTGTTCGGTTTTATATGTACTTCATGCACCGGGCTTCATTATCTTTTTTTTCTTTATATTATCCGTTACACTTTGGAGCGGAGCAGAGCGCCGCGATCGTCTCTTTATGGTGGCAGGGCTGCTTCTTGTATACGGAACCTCCCTGTTTCATGAAGCACGTCACATATCACAATTTACCGGTGAAGAAGCGGAATGGACTGTTGTTTTTACGAATGATGTACGGATTGACGGCGACCGGTTAAATGCAAGCGTGAAAGATGTACAGACTGGTGAACCATTCCGTCTTTCCTATCGAATCGAATCGGAAGAAGCTAAAAAGCATATTGCGGCAGTCCTATCTCCTGGTTTGACGTGCCGGATGAAGGCAGAAGCTATCAAACCAAATGAAGCACGGAATGCCGGTGAGTTTAATTATCGGGCCTATTTATCCACTCATCATACTTATTTTATTTTAACTCCTGATTTGATCTCCACGGATCAATGTATGATGAATAATTCCATCCGTTATGTGCCTGCTAGATGGCGCACTGCTGCACTTGAACGAATTCATAATCAGTTTCCAGATCCACTTAACGCGACCGCTGCTGCGCTTTTATTCGGCGATCGCTTGTTGAGTAGTGAAGATGTCAATGAAGATTACGAACGGCTTGGCATCGTTCATATTTTATCGATTTCGGGCTTGCATGTTACGATGCTGTCAGGAATGCTATTTTACGGGTTTATTCGTATAGGTATTACACGTGAGCGGGCGAGGATGATCATTTTAATGGCATTGCCGCTTTATGTGCTTTTAACCGGAGCCTCTCCGCCTGTCGTCCGCGCCTGCTTGATGACGGGAGCGATTTTAACTGCGTCATCTTCACATGTACGTCTGAAGCCGGCATCAGCGCTTGGAGCGGTGTTTATCGCTATGATAGTGCTAGATCCTTATCAAGTGTTTCAAGTGGGGTTTCAACTATCCTATGCGGTTACATGGGCGCTCGTTTTATGCACAGGTGCCATTTTAAAACGTTGTCGGAATGCAGTTGAATTGTCAGTAGCGGTCTCGATTTTGTCACAAATGGCGGCCCTTCCTTTTTTAATTTATCACTTTTCTGAGCTGTCGATTATTGCACCAGCAGCTAACCTATTATTTGTACCGTTTTATTCGGTCGTGATGTTGCCGTCACTTTTTACTGCATTTGTTCTTTCTTTTCTAATGCCTGTGCGGATGATAATAGATCCTTTAAATGTGTTGCTGAAAATGATGGATAGCTTGGCCGCGGAAATGGCGGATCTTCCGTTTGCGGTTTTGGTTACCGGACAGCCGGATGTACAATGGATCGTGATTGCTGCTATTGTGGTTATTGCCTCGTATTTATTGTGGGAAAAAATGAATACAGTCCGGTACAGTTTATTGGTTTGTGGTTTGCTGCTTAGTATGATGACCGGAATGAGCCGGTTTTCTTCTGAAGGAGAAGTGACCTTTATTGATGTCGGACAGGGCGACAGTATCTTTATTAAGCTGCCATATGGAAAAGGAACCTATTTAATTGATACGGGCGGGCGTTTGCCTTTTGAAAAAGAACCGTGGACAGAGCGAACGCATAGGTTTTCTGTTGGAAAGGATACCGTTGTGCCTTTTTTAAAACGAAAAGGGATAACCCGACTAGATAAACTTATTTTAACGCATGCAGATTTCGATCATGCCGGTGCAGCCACTGAAGTGCTATCAGCGATACCTGCGGATGAGATCATTATTTCACCGGGTTCAGGCAGCGTGGCTGTCATGGAATCAATATTGGTGACGGTTTCGACTGGAAAGATGAATGTGCGTGAAGGGCTAGAAGGAGAAAAGTGGACGAAAGGAGATGCGGTGTTTCAGTTTTTATCGCCAGATGACCGAGAATATGAAGGGAATAACGATTCACTTGTATTATATGCGGAAATCGGTGGGAAAAAATGGCTGTTTACGGGTGATTATGAAGAAGCAGGTGAAAAAGAATTTCTGAAAAAATATGATGTCGATGTTGATTGGTTGAAAGTCGGCCATCATGGGAGCCGCTCGTCGACATCCGCTCGCTTTGTGGAAGCAATCAGGCCTGAATATGCTGTTATTTCTGCAGGAGTAGCTAATCGATATGGACATCCGCATAAAGAAGTGCTTGAAAATTTGTCGAACGCTGGCGTGAAGGTGTTTAGAACGGATCTGCATGGTAGCATCTCATATGTATTTAAAGAAGACAGGGGAACGATTTCAAGTGCGCTTGCGCCAGAATAAAAAATCCGCCTGAATGTAGGCGGATTTTTTTCCGTGCGATAATCAGCCAACAAGCTGAATGACAGTGGCAAGGACAAACATTGCAGAGAAGAAGACGAATGAGACAGCAAAGCCTACTCCGGAGTCAACTGCGTCGTTGCGTGTAGATTGTACATTTTTTTCGAATTCGTTCACAATTACCCCTCCTATTTCAATATAAGTATAGACAAATAGCTAAGAAAAATCCAGACTCTGTTGCGTATTTCAGCAAGTGCAGACAAAAAATGTACACATTTATCCTGCACCTTGCGGAATAGCTTTTGTTTTTCTAAAATAAAGAAAGATAAAATGAAAGAAGAATCGGTAGGGATCTGCCCGTTAATGGGGATAAATGAATGGAGACGAGTGAATGGATGTATTAAAGGAATTGAAAAACAGCCGGTTTCGTTCATTGTATTTATGGTATGGGCCGGAACAATATTTTATTGAAGAAGCACGAAAGCTATTAATTAAACATGCATTGGACGGTGATGATGCAGATTTGAATGTCATCTCATTTGATATGACAGAAGTTCCTATTGACCTGGCTGTCGAAGAAGCGGAAACGCTACCGTTTTTAGGAGAGCGAAAAGTTGTGTTTGTTCAAAATCCGCTTTTTTTTACTGCTGAAAAATTAAAAATCGAACATGATTTAAAAAAACTGGAGCACTATTTAAATGATCCATCTCCGTTTACGATTCTCGTCTTTCAAGCTCATTTTGAAAAACTAGATGAACGAAAAAAAATAACGAAATTAATCAAAAAACAGGCAGGCGTGCTGGAAGCAAAGCGGCCGGCAGAACGGGAATTGTCGGGTTGGATTAAAAGCAAAGCGGCTGAAGAAGGGGCCATCATAAATGAAGCGGCCATCCATCAGCTATTAAACATTGCAGGATTTCAATTGTCTGTATTGGCAACGGAGATATCGAAATTAGCGCTGTATGCAGGTGCTGGAGGAGAAATTACAGAAGAAGCGGTCACGAAGTTAACGGCACGAACACTTGAAAGTGATATTTTTCGCCTTGTGGATCAGATTGTATCGGGCAAACTGCAGGAGGCCTTTCGTATTTATTATGATTTGCTTCGCTTAAATGAAGAGCCGTTAAAAATTTTAGCGGTCATTGCTGGTCAGTTCAGGCTGATTTATCAGGTAAAAGAATTATCAAAAAGAGGGTATGGGCAGCAGCAAATTGCGGGTCATTTAAAAGTGCACCCATTTCGAGTGAAAATTGCATCAGGGCAAAGCCATTCTTTTTCTGAAACGCAGCTTGCATTCATTATACAGTTGCTCGCTGAAAGTGATTATGAAATGAAAAGCAGCGGAATGGAGAAGAAAATGATTATTGAAATGTTTTTCTTCCGGCTGCAAACAATGATGAGAGCAAAATAAAAAAAGTGTCCATGGCGGACACTTTTTTATTAGTTAGCCAATTTCTTCATAAGACGGCTTTTTTGGCGGTTCGCAGCATTTTTGTGGATAAGACCTTTTGCTGCAGCTTTATCAACTTTGCTGACTGCTTCTACAAGCAATTCTTTTACGTTTTCATCATTATTAGCAACGGCCGTTTCAAACTTTTTCACTGCAGTACGCATTGTAGATTTAACATGTGCGTTGCGAGCTGTACGAGTTTGAGCCGTTTTTGTGCGTTTGATGGCAGATTTAATATTTGGCATTCCTGTCACCTCCTAAAGTGGATCGAAGTTTTATTCGTACCCGATTATCATTCATTTATTGAAGTAAACAACAAGAGATATTCTAACAAAGGAATGAGAGAATTGCAATAGGAATCATGTGTAAAGGAATAAACTATTACACTCAGGGCCATACTGATTTTAAAAAAGAGAGGTGCACAGTATGGAAGAATGGTCAATAAGAACGGATTTGGCGTTAGAATCAGCACTTATAGCTGAGGAAAAGCATGGCAGCAAATTAGATGGGATTATATCGAAAGAGGAACAGCGGGAAAATACGCTTGTGACAACGGTAACGATCAATGAAGAAGGAGAGAGAATCACAGGGAAGCGGCCGGGGCTTTATATAACAGTTGAATCAGAGGACTTACGCGGTTCTGATTCATCTCGTCATGCCGCTATTAGCCGTGTGTTGGCTAAGGAAATTAAAGTGTTTATTGAATCTGCGGGCTTGAGCCGTGATGCATCGTGTTTAATTGCCGGTCTTGGAAATGATCACGTTACACCGGATTCACTCGGTCCGCGCGTCACCGATCGGCTTATTGTGACCAATCACTTATTTAAACTGCACCCCGAACATGTACAGAAAGGCTACCGTCCGGTCAGTGCGATTTCACCAGGTGTAATGGGCATGACCGGCATCGAAACAGGTGACATTTTGCTTGGGCTAATAGAGCGTGAGAAACCTGACTTTATAATCGTCGTCGATGCGCTAGCATCTCGTTCGATTGAGCGGTTAAATGCGACAATACAAATGACAGATTCTGGTATTCAACCAGGTGCTGGTATTGGCAATAGGCGAAAAGAAATTAGCCGCCAAACCGCCGGTATTCCTGTTATTGCAATTGGGATTCCAACCGTTATTGACGCTGCGACGGTCACACGTGATGCAGTTGAACTTGTTATGAAGCATCTTGAAGAGAGAAGTGGGCATGATGATGAAAACTGGAAGCAGGCGTTTTTGGGCAATATTGGATTACTCGATGAAAATGAAAAGCGGCAGCTAATTAGTGATGTTCTCACACCAGCAGGATTAAACATGATCGTCACACCAAAAGAAGCCGATCTATTTATTCAAGGAGCGGCGGCTGTTATTGCAAGCGCATTGAACGAAGCGCTTCATGACAGGCCACCAGAAGAAACACGTTCTTTTTTTGCAGGCTGAATTTCGGTCTGCTTTTTTCTTTTCTGCATATGCATATAGGACAAGACGTGAAAAGGGGTTGGCACGTATCCTTCTGCAAAAAAAATCAAACGCAGCGATCTGGATCGCCCCAGCATGTGCGGCGCTTATCGTCATGCCTTTTTGGACAGCGGGTTTGTTTACTGTGATGCCTTTTTCGTATCATTTTTCCTTCGAATCAATGAGCAGGGCAGCGGCAGAACTGCCGGTCTCGTCTTTTTACCGGCTGCTTACATTTGAAAACAAATCATTTAAAGCCGCAAAGACGGAACAAGTAGATACGCTTCAATGGGTGGATGCGGCTTTTCATGCGGCATCGAGCATTAGTCTTCGAGATCCACGGACGTTTCTTGGAAAAGAACTGCCTGGATTTTCAATTTATGATGGACGTATTTTAATTGCAGGTGAAGGAACCAACTATACGAATATGCCGATAGAATCGGTAGAGCCAGATCCGAAATCGATTTCGCAGCCGCCAGTGGAAGACGAGCCGGGACAGGTGCCGGCTGCATATGAGAAAAAAATACTTCTTTATTTTACGCATACAAGTGAAGCATTCACGCCTGGAAATGGACAAGCTCCAGTACACATTGTTGAAGTAGGTGACATGATTGCTGAAAAATTAGCAGAAAGAAAAATTGGCGTGTCCGTTAACAAAACAGATATAGGCGAATTGCTCAATAAAAAAGGGAAACAATATAGTGCGTCATACGAAGAATCAAGAACAGTTGTCGCGTCTGCTCAGCAGCAACAGCCGTCACTTGAATATTTAATTGATATTCACAGAGATTCGCAGTTAAAAGATGTAACGACAGCCGTGATCAACGGACAACAAATGGCGAAAACGGTGTTTGTTGTCGGTGGTGAGCACCCTGGATATGAAGAAAATGCTCGTTTTGCAGCAGCCCTTCATGAATTATTTGAAAAATATTATCCTGGACTGTCACGCGGCGTTATTGTGAAATCAGGAAGTCAAACGAACGGGAAATTCAATCAAGATTTATCTAAAAGAGCGGCGTTGATTGAAATGGGCGGCGTGGAAAATACGCGGGAAGAGCTGGAACGAAGCGCGGCAGCATTTGCAGATATTTTATCCCGTTTTGTGAAATCGGAACAAAATGAATAACTGTCTCGTTCAATGTTCGTTGTCAATTGTATAGCGCGCTGATATAATCACATTAGTATACATGTGCCGATAACAGGAGTGAACTATAACAATGAATGATAACGGAAGATTAGAACGGCAGGAGAGAATCCGCAATTTCTCGATTATTGCCCATATTGATCATGGGAAATCGACGCTCGCAGACCGTATTTTAGAAAAAACAAATGCGCTCACTGCGCGTGAAATGAAAAGCCAGCTCCTTGATTCAATGGATCTTGAACGGGAACGTGGCATTACAATTAAATTAAATGCTGTTGAGCTTACGTACACAGCAAAAAACGGAATTGAGTATATATTCCATCTTATTGATACACCAGGACACGTCGACTTCACATACGAAGTATCGCGCAGTCTGGCAGCATGTGAAGGAGCCATTCTCGTCGTTGATGCTGCACAGGGCATTGAAGCGCAAACGCTTGCGAATGTGTATCTTGCACTAGATAATAACTTGGAAATTATGACGGTTATTAATAAAATTGATTTGCCAGCAGCAGAGCCTGAGCGTGTGCGTCAGGAAGTTGAGGACGTGATCGGACTAGATGCATCGGATGCCGTGCTTGCATCTGCGAAAGCAGGCATTGGTATTGAAGAAATTTTGGAGCAAGTTGTTGAAAAAGTGCCGGCACCAACAGGCGATCCAAATGCGCCGCTTACAGCGCTTATTTTCGACTCATTGTATGATCCATACCGCGGTGTTATCGCTTATATTCGCGTGGTTAATGGTACGATTAAAGTCGGTGATAAAATTAAAATGATGGCAACAGGCAAGGAATTTGATGTCACAGAAATTGGCGTATTTACACCGAAAACGACGCCCCGTGATGAACTGACAGTAGGGGACGTTGGATATCTTGCTGCCGCGATTAAAAATGTCGGCGACACACAGGTGGGTGATACGATTACATCCGCAAAAAATGGCGCATCAGAAGCGCTGGCGGGGTATCGGAAATTAAACCCAATGGTATACTGTGGGCTTTACCCGATTGACGCTTCTAAATACAATGATTTGCGTGACGCACTTGAAAAGCTTGAATTAAATGATTCTGCTCTTCAGTATGAACCGGAAACATCACAGGCGCTTGGATTTGGTTTCCGCTGTGGATTTCTCGGTCTACTTCACATGGAAATTATTCAAGAGCGGATTGAACGTGAATTTAAAATTGATTTGATCACAACAGCACCGAGCGTTATTTATCAGGTGACAATGACAGATGGGGAAGAACTTCGCATTGATAACCCTTCTGATATGCCAGATCCGCAAAAAATCGCTCACGTGGAAGAACCATATGTTAAATCATCGATCATGGTTCCTAATGATTTTGTTGGCACAGTAATGGAGCTGGCACAAGGTAAACGTGGTATCTTTATCGATATGCAGTACCTTGATACGAATCGCGTCAGTGTTATTTATGAAATGCCGCTGTCTGAAATTGTTTATGATTTCTTTGATCAGCTGAAATCAAGCACGAAAGGCTACGCATCATTTGATTATGAATTAATCGGCTACAAGCAGTCGAAACTTGTAAAAATGGATATATTGCTGAACACGGAAACAGTGGATGCACTCAGTTTTATCGTACACCGTGATTTTGCCTATGAACGGGGAAAAATCATCGTTGAAAAATTAAAAGAACTTATTCCGCGCCAGCAGTTTGAAGTGCCTATTCAAGCAGCCATTGGAAATAAAATTGTCGCTCGTTCGACGATTAAAGCGATGCGTAAAAACGTCCTTGCCAAATGTTATGGCGGTGATATTTCCCGGAAACGGAAGCTTCTTGAGAAGCAAAAAGAAGGGAAAAAGCGTATGAAGCAAGTGGGCTCGGTTGAAGTGCCTCAAGAAGCATTTATGGCCGTTCTCAAAATGGATGATCAATCGAAATAAAAAGACAAGGTGTCCGTATTTCGGGCACCTTCCTTTATGTACAGAAAGGTGTGAACAGCATGATAAACGCAGCCTACATCCACATTCCATTTTGCCATCACATCTGTCATTATTGTGATTTTAATAAAGTGTTTATGAAAAACCAGCCAGTAGAACAATATTTACAGAACCTCGATAAAGAAATGAGTATGGGGGAAAATAAGTCTGGCTATAAGTCGATTTTCGTTGGAGGCGGGACGCCGACATCGCTCAATGAAACACAGCTTCAGTATTTTGTGGAATCGATCGCCCAACAGCTGCCGCTCGCATCAGACGGAGAATACACATTTGAGGCGAATCCGGGTGATTTAACACCAGCAAAAATGAGCATTTTAAAGAGGGGTGGTGTAAATCGGCTTAGCATTGGTGTACAGTCATTCAATGATGTTCACTTAAAGCGAATCGGGCGGACGCATACAAAAAAAGATGTGCTGCAGACGGTGCGTAATGCGGAAAAAGCGGGCTTCGATAATTTGAGCATTGATTTAATTTATGGATTACCGGAGCAGACGATAGAAGATGCGATTGACACGACGCGCCAAGCACTCGCGCTCGGACTTCCTCATTATTCCGCTTATTCCTTGATTATTGAACCCAAAACGGTCTTTTACAATTTAATGAGTAAAGGAAATTTGCCGCTGCCAAAAGAAGAAGCAGAAGCGGACATGTATGAAGCTGTTATGCATCTAATGTCAGCATCCGGGCTCCATCAATATGAAATCAGCAACTTTGCGCGTACGGGATTTGAGAGTATTCATAATTTAACGTACTGGAACAATGAAGAATATTACGGGTTCGGTGCCGGGGCACACGGGTATGTGAAAGGCGTTCGATATGCAAACTATGGTCCATTAAAAAAATATATGGAGCCGCTTGAAAGAGGGGAATCACCACGTATGAGAACCCAACAAACGACAAAACAGGAACGAATGGAAGAAGAAATGTTTCTTGGTCTCCGTAAAGTAGCGGGCGTCTCGATCGCTGCTTTTCAGAGGAAATATAATCAAAATCCATTGACCCTTTTTAAAGAAGCGATTGGGAACATGACAGAACGAAATTTGCTGGAAGTAACGGATGAATCAATTCGTCTGACGCATAAGGGGAAATTTCTTGGCAATGAAGTATTTCAATCTTTTTTAATTGAACCGAAAATGTGAGCGAACTCATTGACAGACTATCTGAATTTTGATAATTTAAATGTAGATTTAGCACTCGTATCGAAAGAGTGCTAAAAGAGGTGATGAAGGATGTTGACAGATCGCCAACTTTTCATCTTACAAATTATTATTGATGATTTTATTCGTTCCGCCCAGCCGGTCGGATCGAACAACCTTGCAAAAAAAGAGGACGTATCGTACAGTCCGGCTACGATTCGGAATGAGATGGCAGATCTTGAAGAGATGGGATTTTTAGAAAAAACTCATACGTCATCAGGGCGTATCCCATCAGAAAAAGGGTATCGTTATTACGTCGATCATTTACTCGCACCGGGATCTCTTGCGCGCAGTGAACAAACCGCTATTCATTCTATTTTTAGGGATCGGCAAAACGGACTTGAAAAAGCGGTGCAAAATGTCGCAACGATTTTATCGGAGTTGACGAGCTACACATCGATTGTACTCGGCCCGAAATTTAATGATCATAAAGTGAAGAAATTGCAAATCATTCCAATTGATCGAGAAACAGCTGTCGCTATTATCGTGACCGACACCGGCCATGTTGAAAATCGGCTTTTTTCGTTGCCTGAAAGAATTGCAGCAGCTGATATTGAAAAAATGGTTAATATTTTAAATGATCGCCTAGCTGGTGTGCCGCTATCAGAACTTCATGGTAAGTTATACAAAGAAACGGCTAAATTGATGAAGCGGCATCTTCAAAATTATGAAGCGGTGCTACAAATGTTTGCGGAGGCGGCAGTCGGCCCATCTACTGGAAAACTATTTATTGGCGGCAAGACAAACATTTTAAACCAGCCGGAATTCCGGGATGTTGAAAAGGTACGACTCGTCATGAATATGATGGAAAAAGAAAGCGACATTTATGAACTTGTCCGGCCGACAAAAGCAGGTATCCGTGTGAAAATTGGCACAGAAAACGCGGAACAAGCGATGGAAGACTGTAGTTTAATTACTGCATCCTATTCTGTCGGTGATGAGCCGGTTGGAACGATTGCGATTCTCGGTCCGAAACGGATGGAGTATTCACGTGTGATCACACTCGTTGATTTTTTAAGCCATGATATGACGAACGTGTTAACACGTCTGTATAATACGAGCTCGTAGCACGATGAAATTTAGCTTGGAGGTGGAACCAGTGGCAGAAGAACAAAAGCCATTGACAGTGGAAGATCCGGTTCAACAAACGGAATCTTCTGTTGAAGAACAAATAGAAGAAGTAGTAGGCGAAGAAATAATAGAAGAAGTAGAAGAAAGCAAAGAAGAAGTGCTTCAAAAGCAACTTGATGAAACAGAGGACCGCTATTTACGTCTTCGTGCTGATTTTGAAAATTTCAGACGCCGTACTAACCTTGATCGCGAAGCGCAGGAGAAATACCGCGCACAGCGTCTTGTGATGGAACTTTTACCAGTGCTTGATAACTTTGAGCGTGCGTTGCAAGTGACACCGGAGCATGAAGAAACAAAATCTGTTTTACAAGGCGTTGAAATGGTGTATAAAACACTTGTAGCTGCTCTTAAAAATGAAGGTGTGGAGCCGATTGAAACAGTCGGTTCTCCTTTCGATCCGACTGTTCATCAAGCCGTCATGACGGAAAACGATGAAAACGCGGAGCCGAATTCGATTTTGGCCGAGCTTCAAAAAGGATATAAATTGAAAGACCGGGTTATTCGGCCATCAATGGTAAAAGTAAATCAATAATTATTTATATGTAAATGATTTCAGGAGGGAACTTGAAAATGAGTAAAATTATCGGAATTGACCTTGGTACAACAAATTCTTGTGTATCTGTACTTGAAGGTGGAGAAGCAAAAGTTATTCCAAATCCAGAAGGAAATCGTACAACGCCATCTGTTGTTGCTTTTAAAAACGATGAGCGTCAAGTCGGAGAAGTAGCGAAGCGTCAAGCCATTACTAACCCGAATACAATTATGTCAATTAAACGTCATATGGGAACAGCCCATAAAGAAACAATCGAAGGAAAAGAGTACTCACCGCAAGAAATTTCAGCAATGATTTTACAGCATTTGAAAGCATATGCAGAAGATTATCTTGGTGAAACAGTTAGTAAAGCTGTTATTACAGTTCCTGCATACTTTAACGATGCAGAGCGTCAAGCAACAAAAGACGCCGGTAAAATCGCAGGTCTTGAAGTTGAACGAATTATTAACGAGCCTACTGCAGCAGCACTTGCGTATGGCATGGATAAAACAGACGAAGATCAAACCATTCTTGTTTATGACCTTGGCGGCGGTACATTTGATGTGTCCATTTTAGAGCTTGGCGATGGCGTATTTGAAGTTCTTTCAACTGCCGGCGACAATCGTCTAGGTGGCGATGATTTTGATGAAGTCATCATTAACTACCTCGTACAGGAATTCAAAAAAGAAAATGGCATTGATTTATCAAAAGACAAAATGGCAATGCAACGTTTGAAAGATGCAGCGGAAAAAGCGAAAAAAGATTTGTCGGGTGTTACATCAACACAAATTTCACTTCCGTTTATTACAGCGGGAGAAGCTGGACCGCTTCATTTAGAAACAACGTTGTCACGTGCGAAATTTGATGAACTTTCATCAAATCTTGTTGAGCGTACAATGGGCCCTGTCCGTCAAGCTCTTCAAGATGCAGGTAAATCAGCATCTGAACTGGATAAAATCATTCTCGTTGGTGGATCAACCCGTATTCCTGCTGTACAGGAAGCGATTCGTAAACAAACGGGCAAAGAGCCGCATAAAGGAGTTAACCCGGATGAAGTTGTTGCTATGGGTGCAGCGATTCAAGGCGGTGTATTAACAGGCGATGTAAAAGACGTTGTTCTTCTTGACGTAACACCGCTATCGCTCGGTATTGAAACAATGGGTGGCGTATTTACGAAGTTGATCGACCGTAATACGACAATTCCTACATCGAAATCTCAAGTATTCTCAACTGCGGCAGATAACCAGCCGGCTGTTGATATTCACGTACTTCAAGGGGAGCGTCCGATGTCTGCGGATAATAAAACGCTTGGCCGTTTCCAATTGACGGATATTCCGCCAGCACCACGCGGCATTCCGCAAATAGAAGTGACATTCGATATTGACAAAAATGGTATCGTAAATGTAAAAGCGAAAGATCTAGGTACGCAAAAAGAACAAAATATTACGATTCAGTCTTCTTCAGGTCTTTCTGATGATGAAATCGAACGCATGGTAAAAGAAGCAGAAGAAAATGCTGATGCAGATAAAAAGCTAAAAGAAGAAGCTGAATTGAGAAACGAAGCCGATCAGCTTGTTTTCACAACGGAAAATATGGTAAAAGAGCTCGGCGATAAAGTAGGCGAGGAAGAGCTTCAAAAAGCAACTGAAGCGAAAGATGCATTGAAAGAAGCTCTTGAGAAAAATGATATGGAAGACATTCGTACAAAACGTGATGCTTTAAATGAAATTGTACAACAGCTGTCTATGAAGCTTTATGAAGAAGCAGCGAAGCAAGCGGAAGCACAACAAGGTGCTGAAGAAACTTCGAAAGATGATAGCGTTGTAGATGCTGAATTTGAAGAAGTAGACGATTCAAAAGATAAAAACTAAGTATTTGTTACATGAAAAAGTCAAAGTCAGCGGTTTTCCGACTTTGGCTTTTTTTGTGAAACAATTGTCATATGTTCCACGATATATGTTAAAATAGCGGTTATGTGAATGAAACGGGAGTGAGAAACGATGAGTAAGAGAGATTATTATGATGTGCTCGGCATCGAAAAGAGTGCATCAAAAGACGAAATTAAAAAAGCGTACCGAAAACTATCGAAAAAGTTTCATCCGGATATTAATAAAGAAGCAGGTTCAGATGAAAAATTTAAAGAAATTAGTGAAGCGTACGAAGTGCTAAGTGATGAATCGAAAAAAGCGCAGTATGATCAATTCGGACATGCTGGATCAAACCAAGGCGGTTTTAATGGTGGAGGTGGATTCGGCGGATTCGGCGGTGGATTTGATGATATATTTAGCACGTTTTTTGGCGGCGGAGGTGGACGTCGGCGCGATCCGAATGCACCAAGGCAAGGTGATGATCTTCAATACACGATGACGATAACGTTTGAAGAAGCGGTTTTTGGAGTAGAGAAGGATATTATCATTCCGAGAGAAGAAGAATGTACAACGTGTAAAGGAAGCGGTGCAAAACCAGGTACATCACCGGAAACGTGTTCACACTGTGCCGGCGCTGGACAGGTGAATGTGGAACAAAGTACGCCATTTGGCCGCGTTGTCAATCGCCGTACATGTCCTCATTGTAGCGGGACTGGTAAAATGATTAAAGAAAAATGTACAACATGTTCAGGGAATGGCCGCGTAACGAAAAATAAAACGATCAACGTAAAAGTGCCGGCAGGCATTGATGAAGGGCAGCAAATTCGTCTGACTAGTCAAGGAGAAGCCGGCGTTAACGGCGGACCTGCAGGTGATTTATATATTGTTTTCCGCGTTAAGCAGCATGAACTGTTTGAGCGGGATGGCGATGATATTTATTGCGAAATGCCAGTGACATTCGTTCAAGCCTCGCTGGGCGATGAAATTGAAGTACCAACCATTCAAGGCAAGGTGAAATTGAAAATACCGGCTGGTACGCAAAGCGGCACGACATTCCGTTTGCGTGGCAAAGGCGTAGCAAATGTGCGTGGATATGGTACAGGTGATCAGCATGTTCATGTGAAAGTCATTACACCAATTAAATTAAGTGAAAAACAAAAACACCTTCTTCGTGAGTTTGCAGAAGTAAGCGGCGAACAGCTGAGTGAAGAAGATGGTTTTTTCGATAAAGTGAAGCGCGCATTAAAGCGTGACTAATTGCATGATAGGAGCTGGCACGAATGAAGTGGTCAGAAATTTGCATTGAAACAGTCAATGATGCAGTGGAGCCGATTTCGAATATTTTACATGAAGCAGGAGCGAGCGGTGTTGTGATTGAAGATCGCGCAGAGCTGGACAAAAAACGGGAAGGCGGCTTATTTGGTGAATTGTACGAGCTGAATCCAGACGATTACCCTGAAGAAGGTGTCGCTGTTAAAGCTTATTTACCGGTAAACAGCTTTTTACAGGAAACGGTGGATGATATTACAGAAGCGGTGAAAAATCTTACTGTATATCAAATTGACACTGGCAATTTACGTGTGTCGGTGAATGAAGTGCATGAAGAAGACTGGGCTACAGCGTGGAAGCAGTATTACAATCCTGTCAAAATATCAGAAAAATTTACGATTGTGCCGACGTGGGAAGAGTACGAGCCTTTTTCCACAGATGAATTAATTATTGAACTTGATCCTGGCATGGCGTTTGGGACAGGGACACATCCGACGACGGTTATGTGTTTGCAGGCGCTGGAACGGTTTGTGAAGTCTGAAGATCATGTTGTCGATGTCGGCACAGGTTCAGGTGTTCTTGCCATTGGTGCAGCGCTCCTCGGTGCAAAACGTGTTACAGCTCTTGACTTGGACGAAGTGGCTGTATCTGCTGCTCGTCAAAATGTGGCTTTAAATAAAGTAGAACAGGTTATTTCTGTGTCGAAA
This sequence comes from Domibacillus mangrovi, assembly GCF_001906925.1. Taxonomy (GTDB): domain Bacteria; phylum Bacillota; class Bacilli; order Bacillales; family Domibacillaceae; genus Domibacillus; species Domibacillus mangrovi. Next base: position 325,913 of record NZ_MRWQ01000001.1, on the reverse strand, counting down.
AATAATTTAATCGATGGCCTTGATGACAAAGCAGATGTTGTCGTAGCGAATATTTTAGCAGAAGTGATTATTTCATTTGTGAAAGATGTGGAATCCATTATGCGTCCGGGCGGTACGTTTATTGCATCTGGTATTATCGGACAGAAAAAAGAAGACGTGAAACAAGCGATGGCAGGTGCAGGATTAATTATTGAAGAAACAGTCGTCATGGAGGACTGGGTATGCATCGCAGCGAAAAAAGCAGAATAAAAAAATGAGGTGCAGTCGATGCAACGATATTTTTTAGACGAAATGCCGGAAGATCATAAAATTACGATTACCGGAGATGATTTTCATCACATTAGTCGGGTCATGCGGATGGAACCAGGCAGCCACATTTATATAGTGTATCCTGACGGACGGACATCTATTTGTACCATTACAGAGATCAAGGAATCAGAAGTAGCCGCAGAAGTGACAGAATGGGTGGAACGATCAGTCGAATTGCCTACAGATATCGTTATTTCGACTGGTCTTGTGAAAGGCGATAAATTCGATTATATTATACAGAAAGGAACAGAACTCGGCGCTGCCGGGTTTGTTCCATTTGAAGCAAGTCGTTCTGTCGTCAAGTGGGACCGGAAAAAAGGCGTTAAAAAGACAGAACGATGGCAAAAAATTGCTAAAGAAGCAGCGGAACAGTCGCATAGGGACCGCATTCCCTTCGTGTCCGAACCCGTTTCGCTCACACAAGTTATCGAAAGTGGAAAAGACTATGATGTGTTGCTATTTGCATATGAAGAAACGGCGAAAGTGGGGGAAATGTCTCCTTTTTACGAGGCAGTCAGCGGGTTAACAGAAGGGAAACGACTGCTGATCGTGACCGGGCCTGAAGGTGGATTTTCTGAGAAAGAGGCAGAACAATTAATAAAAGGCGGGTTTACTGCATGCGCACTCGGACCGAGAATTTTGCGCGCTGAAACAGCACCATTATACGTATTATCCGCTGTTTCGTTTTATCTAGAATTGAAGAGGTGATTACAATGCCAACAGTGGCATTTCATACGTTAGGCTGTAAAGTAAATCATTATGAGACAGAAGCAATCTGGAAGCTGTTTGAACAAAACGGCTACGAGCGAACTGATTTTGAAAAAACATCAGATGTATATGTGATTAATACGTGTACAGTGACAAATACAGGAGATAAAAAAAGCCGGCAGGTGATTCGCCGTGCTGTGCGAAAAAATCCAGATGCGGTTATTTGTGTCACCGGCTGTTATGCACAGACATCACCGGCTGAAATTATGGCTATTCCAGGCGTTGACGTCGTCGTAGGCACACAGGACCGGATAAAGATGCTGGATTATATTGAGCAATTCAAAAAAGAACGACAGCCGATTAATGCAGTAGGTAACATTATGAAAAACCGTATATATGAAGAGCTTGATGTACCGGCGTTTACAGATCGAACGCGTGCTTCTCTCAAAATACAGGAAGGTTGCAATAATTTCTGTACGTTTTGCATCATTCCATGGGCGCGCGGTTTAATGCGGTCACGTGATCCAGAAGAAGTCATCCGTCAGGCAAATCAGCTCGTTCAGTCTGGCTATCAAGAGATTGTATTAACGGGTATCCACACGGGCGGTTATGGATCTGATTTTAAAGATTATAATTTCGCTATGCTTTTACGTGATCTTGAGGCGAAAGTGACGGGATTAAAACGCATCCGAATTTCATCTATTGAAGCTAGTCAATTAACAGATGAAGTGATCGATGTCATTGATCAATCAAACATCGTTGTTCGTCATTTGCACATTCCAATTCAATCTGGTTCAGACACAGTATTAAAGAGGATGCGCCGCAAATATACGATGGACTTTTTTGCAGATCGTTTGAACCGGTTAAAAAAAGCACTTCCGGGTCTTGCTGTTACATCTGACGTTATCGTCGGTTTTCCAGGTGAGACGGAAGAAGAATTTATGGAAACATACAATTTTATTAAAGAACACCGTTTCTCAGAGTTGCATGTATTTCCCTATTCAAAACGGACAGGTACACCGGCAGCGCGTATGGATGATCAAGTTGATGAAGAGATCAAAAACGGGCGTGTGCATAAATTAATCGCATTATCTGATCAACTGGCGAAAGAATATGCAGCGGAATTTGAAAATGAAGTGCTTGAAGTGATTCCAGAAGAACCTTTTACAGAAGGCGGAGAAGGACTTTATAGCGGCTATACGGATAACTATATGAAAGTTGTTTTTCCAGCGACAGAAGAAATGGTCGGGAAAATTGTCAAAGTGAAAATAACGAAAGCAGGCTATCCGTATAACGAAGGACAGTTCGTTCGGGTACTTGATACGGTACACGCGTAAAAGCTGGCAATTTGCCAGCTTTTTTTTGCCAAAATTCTCGCAAGCCTAACAACATCGGTGTTATGATATGGAAGTACGGACAACCAATGAATGGGGGGTTACCTGTGATGACAGATACATATGGAAACATAGCAAAAACCATTGATCATACGTTATTGAAAGCAGATGCTAAAAAAGAAGATATTGAGAAGCTTTGCAAAGAAGCAAGCCGTCATGGATTTGCTTCTGTATGCGTTCATCCATCACGTGTCAAGCAAGCAACGGAACTTTTGCGCGATTCGGGCGTAAAAGTATGTACAGTTATTGGATTTCCACTCGGCTCGACGATGACCGAGGTAAAAGCATTTGAAACAAACATAGCGATTGATCACGGTGCGAAAGAAGTCGATATGGTTATTAATATCGGTGCTTTAAAAGACGGCGATTTTGACGAAGTGGAAAAAGATGTTCGTGCGGTTGTTGCATCTGCACAAGGAAAAGCGCTTGTTAAAGTGATTATTGAAACGAGCCTTCTCACTGATAAAGAAAAGAAGAAAGCGTGTGAACTAGCTGTATCAGCAGGTGCTGATTATGTGAAAACATCGACAGGTTTTTCTGCCGGCGGTGCCACAGAAGAGGATGTTACATTAATGCGCAAAACAGTTGGACCCAAAATTGGTGTAAAAGCATCAGGAGGCGTTCGTTCCCAGCAAGATGCGATGACAATGATTAAAGCGGGTGCAACACGGATTGGTGCGAGCTCAAGTATCAGCATTGTAACTGGTGTAGAAGGCGACAGCACCTATTAATTGTGCAACTTTTGTAAAGAAAGTTTCTTGACCGTGTCAAAACGTTGTATTATAATAGTTCAGTACATGGAATTTCCATCGTAATGTGTTCGGAGGGAGGGAAAAAGAAATGTCAAAAACTGTTGTTCGCAAAAACGAATCGCTTGAGGATGCTCTGCGCCGTTTCAAAAAAACTGTTTCCAAGACAGGCACCCTGCAGGAATATAGAAAACGCGAATTTTATGAAAAACCAAGTGTGAAACGCAAAAAGAAATCAGAAGCAGCTCGTAAACGTAAGTTCTAAGAGGAGGTTTTAGTATGAGTCTTCTCGGACGTCTTAATGACGAGATGAAGCAAGCGATGAAGAGCAAAGAGAAAGAAAAACTGACAGTCATCCGTATGCTTAAAGCAGCATTGCAAAATGAAGGCATTAAGGCGGGCGGCCGCGACCTGACGGAAGAGGAAGAACTGACAGTCCTTTCTCGCGAAGTGAAACAGCGCAAAGACTCCCTCCACGAGTTTGAAAAAGCCGGCCGCGAGGATCTTGTGGCCAAAATTCAGACTGAACTGACTTACGTGAACGAATATATGCCTGAACAGCTTTCAGAAGAAGAAGTTTCATCTATTGTCGACGCGGCAATCGCTGAAACAGGTGCTTCCGCAAAAGCAGATATGGGGAAAGTAATGGCCGCTCTTATGCCAAAAGTAAAAGGCAAAGCAGATGGATCATTGGTGAACCGTCTCGTGCAGCAAAAGTTGTTGTAACAAAAAGAACTGCCATCCATTAGGGTGGCAGTTCTTTTTGTATGTATTATTTCTTTTTTTCTGAAACTTTTTACATACTGAATCCGTATAAATAAAAAGACCCGGCAGAAAGGCGGTGAGATACATTCGATATGTACAATGGAGTGCCATGCTAGTGGTCGTATCGCTGCTTACAGCGTATGATGAAGGCGGACCTTTCGTTCAATTGGCGACAAATCCTGTTATTGTCGTAGTCCTATTATCAATCATGCTGACCGGGTTTATACTAGAATTATTTACACCCGGATTTGGGATTCCCGGTGCAGTTGGTACACTGGCATTGCTTGTTTTTACAGTAGGGCACGTTATGTCAGGAGAGGCGGGTATTTTGACAGTGCTGCTTATTGTTTGTGGTGTTCTGTTTATTCTGGCAGAAGTTATTTTGCCAGGCGGAGTCGTAGGCTTGATTGGTTTTAGCTTATTTTCTGCTGGCGTTCTATTTGCCGGAGCCAGTTTGCTCTGGATGGCGATCTCGTTAATAATCGCGTTTTCTATTGCGACAGCGGCATTGATAATAATGATAAAGGTGTTGGGGAAAGAAATGAAATTTTTTAAAAAATTCATTTTAAGCGACTCAACCGATACAGAGCGCGGCTATGTATCGAATGAAAATCGCACAGATTTAATTGGGAAGATCGGCAGGACAAAAACACCACTTCGTCCGTCTGGAACAGTTATTATTGAAGGCGAGCGAATTGACGCTGTAGCAGAAGGCGTTTTCATTATGGCTGGTAAAGAAGTAGCCATTGTAAAAACAGAAGGTGCACGAATTGTTGTAAGAGAAATCGAATAAAAGGAGGAATTTTATTATGGTAGTTACCAGTACAATTATGCTTCTCGTTGCAATTGCAGCAGCTATTATTTTACTTAGTATTTTACTTACGTTTGTCCCGGTTATGCTCTGGGTATCAGCACTTGCTGCCGGTGTAAAAATTAGTATTTTTACGCTTGTCGGGATGCGTTTGCGTCGGGTTATCCCGAGCCGTGTTGTGAATCCGCTCATTAAAGCGTCAAAAGCAGGACTAAATGTATCAATCAATCAGCTTGAAAGTCATTATTTGGCAGGTGGTAATGTCGATCGTGTCGTCAATGCCCTCATTGCTGCGCATCGTGCGAATATTGATTTAACATTTGAACGAGCGGCCGCTATTGACCTTGCGGGCCGTGACGTTCTTGAAGCCGTTCAAATGAGTGTTAACCCGAAAGTAATTGAAACACCCTTTATTGCAGGTGTTGCAATGAACGGAATCGAAGTAAAAGCGAAAGCGCGTATTACGGTACGTGCGAACATCGACCGTCTCGTTGGTGGTGCTGGTGAAGAAACGATCGTTGCCCGTGTCGGCGAAGGAATTATCTCTACAATTGGTTCAAGTGACCACCATAAAAAAGTGCTAGAAAATCCGGATATGATTTCTCAGACTGTCTTGAACAAAGGATTGGACTCGGGTACAGCATTTGAAATTCTTTCGATCGATATTGCGGATGTTGATATTGGTAAAAATATAGGCGCTGAACTTCAGACCGAACAGGCAGAAGCGGATAAAAACATTGCGCAGGCGAAAGCAGAAGAACGCCGTGCGATGGCGGTTGCAAACGAACAAGAAATGATTGCACGCGTGCAGGAAATGCGTGCGAAAGTCGTTGAGGCGGAAGCAGATGTTCCACGTGCCATGGGAGATGCGCTTCGTTCGGGCAATATTGGCGTTATGGATTACTTGAATATCCAAAATCTCACTGCTGATACCGACATGCGCGGTGCGATTGGTGATATGACAGGAAAGAAAAAAGAAAATGACAGCAAATAAAGGAGGTCATCCGGGTGGAAGGACTCATCTTTGTCATCATTGCCGGCTTGATCTCGATGTTTTTCAATAAGAATAAAAATAAAGACGAACCAAAAACAGTCCGTAAAAAAGTAGAACAACAAGCAAAAAGAGTAGTGAAACAGGCGGAACAAAAAGCGATGGAAGCTCCTGTGCAAAATTCCATACGAACACCTGCCATTGTTCAAAAGCCGATTCAAAAACGGGAAACAAGACCGTCACGGCCAGCCAAACCGGTGTCACAGCCTATGAAGGGTGTCGAAAAATGGTCAGAACAGGACTTTTTAAAAGGCGTTATTTTGTCTGAAGTGCTCGGCCCGCCAAAATCAAAGCGTAAAAAGTGATGAATGCCTCTTTCTTTTCATAAACATATGAAAAAGAAAGGGGCGTTTGTTTTTATGAAGAAAAGAGAAGGGGCGGCATTTATCAGTAAATTGGCAGGACTGCCTGCTGATGCAGCCGGGGGAGTACCGCGAATCACGATCATTGGAAGCACGCAAATTGCGATTCAATATCCAGAACGCCTTGAGCAATTTACAGAACAGGATGTCCGCATAAAGCTGCCGGGATCAATTCTTCACATAAAAGGGAAATTACTTGAAGTAAAGGAATTAATGCCGGAAGAAATCCTCGTCGAAGGAACGATGACAAATATACAACTAGAAATGAAACAGGGTCATCGCTTTGGCTAATCTTTTTTTATCCGGTGGAGTGACTGTTATCGTCTCCGGCCCGGATGCTTCATTATTACCCGGCAGGCTGCATGAGCGAGGCGCCATACTTGTGCACATTAAATATGAAAAAAAGAATGTCATTCGTTTTCAAATGCGGGTTCGAGAACTTGGACTTTTACGAAAAGAAGCGCGCCAATTCAATGGAACCATTCGCTTGGAAAAAGGAACGGGCTTGCCTTTTTTAATGCAGCGTGCGATTCAAAATTATCCTTTTGTGTTAACGAGTATGTGTTTCTTTTTCATTATCATTTTGCTTTCAGCCATGATTATCCGTATTGATGTCACAGGAGCGGATACGCAAACGGAAAAGTTGATTCGGACATTTTTAAAACAGGAGGGCATTCGTGAAGGAGCTATCCGATTTGATCAGATCGATGAACAAGAACTCAAACAACGCGCCCTGCTACAAGTGCCAGGTGTCACGAGATTTTCGCTGAAGAAAAGTGGTGTTGTGTATAAAGCAGATGTATCAGCCAGCAGCCCGAAAAAAGAAACGGTTTCTAGCAGCCGCCATTTAAGAGCATCAAAAGCAGGTGTCATTCATGATTTGTTTGTGGAACAAGGCTTGTCGAAAGTACGTCGCAGTGAATTTGTTGAAAAAGGAGACCGGCTTGTGACCGGAACGAAAAAAAATCCAGCACGCGGCACAGTTATAGCAGAAACATGGTATAAAGCAACTGTGAGGATGGTGAATGATTCACTACAGGCGAGAAGCAGTAAAAAAAGACTAACTGTATATGCATCGTTACAAGATAAAGAATACGCCCTCTGGACACAAGCGTCGTTGCGCAAACCATTTCAGTCAGAAGAAAATGTATATCAATTTCATTTTTTCTCGTATAAGCTGCCACTATCTTTCCGCACAGTGACCGATTACGAATTGAAAAAAGTAAACACGATTGAGACAGCGAACGAAATGGAAAAGAGAGCGATTCAAACAGCAAGGACACAGTTGATGGCCAGGCTTCCGGAAAAGGCGCACATTCAAGGTGAAAACGTTTTACAGAAGCGGGTTGGGAATGGTAAAGTAGAGATGATTATACACTTCCAAGTACTTGAAAATATTGCAACTAACTAACCTGTCAACGAAGGAGACTGAGGAATGCAGGAAGAATTGAAGTCAGCAGCCGTCGCTCTAGGCGACCAAAACGAAGCAGTATTATTATTCGGGGTATCCGATCGTAATTTAACGATTATGGAAGAAGAGTTTCATGTCTCCATCGTGACACGCGGTGAAGCAGTTCATTTAACAGGACCGGCAAATAACGTGGAAAAAGCCCGGATTGTAGTTGAACAGCTGCTTGCTGTCATTCGCAAGCAAATTAATATTAGTGAACGGGATGTCATCAACGCTGTACAAATGGCGAAAAATGGCACGATTGAATATCTGAATGAATTGTATGAAGAAGAAATTACGAAAAATGCAAAAGGCAAATCGATTCGTATTAAGACGCTTGGACAACGCGATTATATTGAAGCGATCCGCAGTAAAGATCTTGTATTCGGCATCGGCCCCGCAGGCACTGGAAAAACGTATTTGGCGGTCGTTATGGCTGTCCGTGCGCTCAAAAACAGTCGCGTTAAGCGAATTATATTAACACGTCCAGCTGTTGAAGCCGGTGAAAGCCTTGGCTTTTTGCCAGGTGATTTAAAAGAAAAAGTTGATCCATATTTACGTCCTCTCTACGATGCACTGCATGACGTTCTCGGCGCGGAACATACAGATCGGATGATTGAGCGCGGTACGATTGAAATTGCGCCACTTGCTTATATGCGAGGCCGGACGCTTGATGATGCGTTCGTCATTTTAGACGAAGCACAAAACACGACGAATGCTCAGATGAAAATGTTTTTGACGCGTCTTGGATTTGGTTCGAAAATGGTGATTAACGGTGATCAAACGCAAATTGATTTGCCAAAGGGCGCGGTATCTGGACTTGTTGCAGCAGAACGTATTTTAGAAAAAACGAGCGGTATTTCATTTATTTATCTTAATCAAAGCGATGTTGTTCGTCATCCACTCGTCGCAAAAGTTATTAATGCGTATGAAAAAGTGGAAAAAGGGGATGAAAAAAATGGTGCTCGACGTTGATTTTTTGGATGAAACGAATAGCCTGGATGAGGAAACGAGCAAGCTGTCAGAAAAACTACTCCAGTTTTCCGCCAAACAAGAAAACATTCCGAACGGCAGTGAAGTGTCGGTGACATTTGTGACGAATAGCCGCATTCAAGAAATCAACCGGGAGTATCGCGATAAAGATGTACCGACTGATGTTCTGTCCTTCGCACTTGAAGAAATGGGTGAAGATGAAGTAGCGATCACCGGTGGGAACATGCCGCGTGTCCTCGGTGACATTATCATTTCGGTTGAACGGGCAAAAGAACAGGCAGAAGACTACGGTCATTCGTTTGAGCGGGAGCTGGGCTTTTTAACGGTTCACGGATTCCTCCATTTGCTCGGATACGATCATATGACAGAAGAAGATGAGAAAGAAATGTTTGGCCGGCAAAAAGAGATTCTTGATGCGTTTGGACTTGAAAGATAGTCGAATTTTCAGCGCTGTCCGCCTTATGTCTTCATTCCGGTTTGCCGGCAACGGACTGAAACTGGCTTTTCTGGAGCCTAATATGCGTATTCATTTTGCTGCCGGTACTATTGTATCGGCAGCCGGTTTGATTTTTTCGCTCACACGTTTGGAATGGTGTATCATTATTGGCCTGATCGCAGGAACGATGGCGCTTGAAATTGTCAATACAGCGATTGAAAAAGCAGTTGACCTCGTGACGAAAGAGTATAAGCCGCTGGCGGGCATGGCAAAGGATCTTGCTGCCGGCGCTGTACTGTTGTATGCTTGTGCAGCGGTTATTATCGGACTGATCATTTTTATCCCAAAATTATAAAAGAGGTGAATAATATGGATCAGCACGTATTGATTGAAGAAGCGAGAAAAGCGCGCGACCTCGCATATGCTCCATATTCCAAATTTAAAGTAGGTGCGGCATTGCTGACCAAAGATGGCCACATTTTTGGCGGTTGTAACATTGAAAATGCAGCCTATAGTGTTGTCAATTGCGCGGAGCGTACAGCGATTTTTAAAGCATGGTCAGAAGGTGTTACAAACTACACAGCGATTGCGGTTATAGCCGATACGAAAAGGCCGGTACCGCCATGTGGTGCGTGTCGTCAAGTAATCGCGGAGCTTTGTCCACCTGATATGAAAGTTATTTTAACTAATTTAGAAGGCGACGTGCAGACACTTACCGTAATGGAACTTCTGCCGGGTGCCTTTTCACCGGAGGATTTGAATGGGTAATAAAGCGTATAAATCAGGGTTTATTTCTATTATTGGCCGGCCTAATGTCGGTAAATCAACATTTTTAAATCGCGTCATCGGTCAAAAAATTGCTATTATGAGCGATAAACCACAAACGACACGCAACAAAATACAGGGTGTTTACACAACAGATGATTCACAAATGGTCTTTATCGACACACCGGGCATTCATAAACCGAAGCATAAGCTTGGGGATTTTATGATGAAAACAGCGACAAACACGTTAAAAGAAGTTGATCTCATCTTATTTATGATTAATGCAGAAGAAGGATTAGGTCGCGGTGATGAATTTATTATCGAGAAGTTGAAAGAAATAAAAACACCAATTTATCTAGTCATCAATAAAATTGACCGTATTCATCCAGATCAGCTCATGCTTTTAATTGATCAATATAAAGATTTATTGGATTTTGCGGAAGTGGTACCAATTTCAGCGCTGGAAGGGAATAATGTTGACCGGCTGCTTGAGCAAATTGAAAAGCTTCTTCCAGAAGGACCACAATATTATCCGGCTGACCAGGTCACAGATCACCCAGAACGGTTTATTGTGTCAGAACTGATCCGTGAAAAAGTGCTTCATTTAACGCGTGAAGAAGTTCCGCACTCAATCGCGGTTGTCATTGATAAAATTGCGAAGCGTGACGGCAAAGATATGATTGATGTGATGGCGACAATTATTGTTGAGCGAGATTCACAAAAAGGCATTGTTATTGGACGCGGAGGGGCTTTGCTGAAAGAAGTGGGCAAACGATCACGTCATGATATTGAAAATTTACTAGGGTCAAAAGTGTTTCTTGAACTGTGGGTAAAAGTGCAGAAAGACTGGCGAAATAAAGCGTCTAATTTGCGTGAGCTAGGCTTTAAAGAAGACGAGTATTAAAAAGTACTCTGAAGGGGTTTTGGGGCTATGCTTGAGAAATTAGAGGGCATTGTGCTAAGAACGAACGATTACGGTGAAACGAATAAAATCGTTACAATGTTTACGCGTGAAAAAGGAAAGAAAGCCGCGGTGGCAAGAGGTGCGAAAAAGACAAATAGCCGATTATCTGGTGTGACGCAGCCCTTCACACATGGTCATTTTCTCGTACAAGAAAGCCGCGGACTTGGAACGATGCAGCAAGGAGAAGCTCTGTCGTCCATGCGTTACATACGTGAAGATTTAATGAAAACGGCGTACGCCGCCTATATTGTTGAAATGACGGATCGAACGACAGAGGACGGTGAAGTAAATCTGCCTTTGTTTAATTTGTTACAGAAAAGTCTTGATTATATAAATGAAGGTGCTGATGCAGCGATTGTGACGAACATATTCGAAATGAAAATGCTCTCGCAAGTTGGACTGCGTCCTGAACTATCTTCGTGCGTCGTCTGTGGAGAAACGGAAGGCAAGTTCGGCTTTTCAATCCGTGAAAATGGTCTGATATGCCATCGGTGCACAGGACAGGACCCGCATTTTTTACCGTTATTTCCAGCGTCCATTCGCCTGTTGCGTTTATTTTATTTTTTCGATCTTGAACGCCTTGGCAATATTGATGTGAAAGAGCCGACGAAAAAAGAACTACGAGCCGTGATTTCGATGTATTACGATGAATACGCTGGCTTGTATTTGAAATCACGCCGTTTTCTGGAGCAGATGGAGCGGCTTGATTACAATTTTCAATCGAAAGAAGAAACGAATGATGATTGACAAAACAGCTATTATGCATTACGTTTTAAATAGACAAAAGAAATAATAACTGCGACGATGGAAAAAGTATGCGATGAACTCTTTTAAAAGCGAGCCCAGGATAGTGTGAGCCGGGTAAAAGAACAGCGAGGAAAGGCATTCCGGAGCGGGATAATTTTAAAAAAAGCGGCCAAATTAAAGGCAAGTAGGGTGGAACCGCGGGTATATATAGCCCGTCCCTATGTACAAGAGACTGTTGTACATAGGGACGGGCTTTTTGATGCAGAAAAAAGGAGGAAGTAGATATGAATATTCAAGATATGATTTTAACGCTGCAAAAGCATTGGTCTGACCAAGGCTGTATTTTAATGCAAGCGTATGATGTAGAAAAAGGAGCAGGAACGATGAGTCCGTATACATTTTTACGGGCAATTGGACCGGAGCCTTGGAATGTAGCCTATGTTGAACCGAGCCGTCGTCCGGCAGATGGGCGTTACGGTGAAAACCCAAACCGTCTTTATCAGCATCACCAGTTCCAGGTGATCATGAAGCCATCACCAGATAATATTCAAGAATTGTATCTTGATTCGTTAAAAGCGCTCGGAATCGATCCGCTTGAGCATGATATCCGATTCGTTGAAGATAACTGGGAAAATCCATCACTAGGATGCGCAGGACTTGGCTGGGAAGTGTGGCTAGATGGGATGGAAATTACACAGTTTACGTATTTTCAGCAAGTAGGTGGTCTCGAGTGCAAACCGGTATCGGTTGAAATTACATATGGTATTGAACGTCTCGCTTCGTACATTCAAGAAAAAGAAAACGTATTTGAGCTGGAATGGACAAATGGATTTACCGTTCATGATATTTTTTATCAGCCGGAATTTGAGCATTCTAAATATACATTTGAAACGTCTAATGTAGATATGTTATTTGACTTGTTTGGTGTATACGAAAAAGAAGCGAAGCGCCAAATGGATGAAGGACTCGTTCACCCAGCATACGACTACGTGCTGAAGTGTTCGCACGTCTTTAATCTACTCGATGCGCGCGGTGCTATTTCTGTTACAGAACGTACTGCTTACATCGGACGGATGCGTAATCTTGCTCGTCAAGTCGCGAAAACATTTTATAATGAGCGGGAAAAGTTAGGCTTCCCGATATTGAAACAGAAAGGAATGGCTGATCATGAATAAACAGGATATCCTACTCGAAATTGGATTGGAAGAAATGCCGGCTCGTTTTGTGACACAGTCAATGAATCAACTTGGCGAAAAGGTGAGTAAATTTTTAAATGAACAAAATATTGAACATGGTGACGTATTGCTTTATTCTACGCCGCGACGCCTTGCTGTCATTGTAAAAGATACCGTCGATGCACAAGCTGATACGAACGAAGAGGCGAAAGGTCCTGCGAAAAAAATTGCTCAATCAGAAAACGGCGAATGGTCGAAAGCTGCTGCTGGTTTTGCGAAAGGCCAGGGGATGTCGGTAGACGATATTTACTTTAAAGAAGTGAATGGCGTTGAATATGCATATGTAAATAAATTTGTGAAAGGCCGTTTGACAGCTGAGCTGCTTCCGTCGTTAAAAGACATTGCACTAAGCTTAACATTCGGTAAAAATATGCGCTGGGGCAACAGTGATATTCGCTACGTGCGTCCAATTAAATGGATCGTGGCACTGTTCGGCACGAAAATCATTCCATTTGAGATGGCTGGTGTGCAAAGTGGAAACGAAACGATAGGTCACCGTTTTCTCGGAACGACTGCAACGATTGTGAATGCTTCTTCGTATGAAGAGACATTGAAGCAGCAATCCGTTATTGTCGATCCAATCAAGCGTCGAAACATGATAGTCGAAGGTTTAAAAGAACTTGAAAAACGAAACAACTGGGCTATTCCAATCGATGATGCTCTTTTGGAAGAAGTGAATAATCTCGTTGAATATCCGACGGCTTTGTCCGGTTCATTTAGCGAAGAATTTCTTGATTTGCCTGAAGAAGTGCTCATTACATCGATGAAAGAACACCAGCGTTACTTCCCGGTGAAAAAGGCGGATGGCACATTGCTTCCTCATTTTGTTACAGTGCGTAACGGAAATGATCATGCAATTGATAAAGTGGCTCGTGGAAATGAAAAAGTATTACGCGCCCGTTTAGCTGATGCAGATTTCTTTTATAAAGAAGATCAAAAAGCCAGTATCGATGATCTTGTGAAAAAGCTTGAAAAAATCGTGTATCACGAAAAAATCGGGACGTTGTCTGAAAAAGTCGGACGTATTCGCCGTATTTCATCGGCACTTGCCAATTTAACAAATGCATCAGAAGAAGTGAAAATCTCAACAGATCGTGCTGCGCAAATCTGTAAATTTGACCTTGTGACGCAAATGGTCTATGAGTTCCCGGAACTACAAGGGGTAATGGGAGAAAAATATGCCCGTCAAAAAGGGGAAAATGAGGATGTAGCCGTTGCTGTGAATGAACATTACAAACCGCGTTTTGCAGAAGACACGGTTCCATCCACTAAAACAGGTGCGCTTGTCAGTCTAGCAGACAAACTAGATACGATTACGGCATGTTTTGCTGTTGGTATTATTCCAACCGGCTCACAGGATCCATATGCGCTTCGCCGTCAGGCAGCTGGAATTGTGCAGACGATGATGGATCATGAATGGCATATGCCGCTTGCAGACGTGATCGCAGCTGGAGTGAAAGAAGTGCTGCATGATCGTATTGGTGAAAAAGATGCTTCCGCATTGCAAGAAGAAATCGTTGCGTTCTTCATACTTCGAGTGAAACACATTTTACAGGAAAAAGGAATTCCGTATGACATCATTGATGCGGTTCTGGCAAAGCGCAGCGGTACGTTAAAAGAAATGGAAGAAGCTGCATCTGTTTTGATGAACCATAAAGAAGATGAGGACTTCAAAGAAACGATGGAAGCGCTCAGCCGCGTTGTGAACATTGCGAAAAAAGCAGAAGATGGCCAGGATGTCGATCCATCTTTCTTTGAAAATGAAGAAGAAAAGCAACTGTACAGTGCGTATTCAGATTTGGAAACAGCATGGACAAAAGCTTCATCTATGCATGCACGGTATGAATTACTTGCTGGGTTAAAACAATTGATTGAACAATATTTTGACAATACGATGGTGATGGCAGAGGATGCACAAGTAAAGCAAAACCGCCTTGCATTGATGCGCTGTCTTGCTATGTTCATTCTTGAATTTGCAGATGTTCCAGCGATCATGACGAAATAAAACGGCTATTCAATACTACCCGATGTATGTTTTGCTCAAATAGTATATAATGATAAATAAATCGTATAACACATTAAGATTTATTTTAATGGGTGGTGGGGAAAATCGAGTTAAATAAGCGGCAGCAAAAAATATTAGAAATTGTCAAAGGGAACGGTCCGATTACTGGTGAACATATTGCAGAACAACTGAGTTTAACACGTGCAACTCTTCGTCCAGACCTTGCTATTTTAACGATGTCAGGGTTTCTGGATGCTCGTCCACGCGTTGGCTATTTTTATACAGGAAAGTCTAGTACGCAGCTCTTAACAGAAAAATTAAAGAAATTGTCCGTACGTGATTTTCAGGCAGTGCCGGTTATTGTAAAGGAGCAATCTACGGTGTACGACGCGATTGTAACGATTTTTCTTGAAGATGTTGGCACACTGTTTGTCGTTGACGAATCAGGCTGTTTGTCTGGTGTTTTATCGCGCAAAGATTTGTTGCGTGCAAGTATTGGCCAACAGGACCTAAATTCGCTTCCAGTAAATATTATTATGACACGTATGCCCAATATTACAGTATGCAAAAAAGACGATCTGATCCTGGATGTGGCAAAAAACTTGCTTGAAAAGCAGATCGATAGTGTACCGGTTGTTAAAAAAATAGAAAAAGGTTATGAAGTGACCGGACGTATCACGAAAACGATGATCACACGGGCATTTGTCTCATTAACAAATGATGATCATTAACAGGAAGGCGGCAAAAATGACGTGAATGATCCTATTATTTATATTGTGTCTGATTCGGTAGGGGAAACGGCCGAACTTGTCACTAAAGCAGCACTGAGTCAGTTTAGCGGTCCTGCGGTCATGAAACGATTTCCATACGTAGAAGATCTGTCTCACATTGATGAAGTTGTCAGCTTGGCAAAAGAAGATCAAGGCATTATTGTGTATACGCTGGTCAAACCGGAAATACGTCAGTATATGGTGGAAGCATCGGCAGCAGAAAATATTAAAATATTCGATTTGATTGGTCCTCTGATGGATCAGCTAGAATCGATGTGTGCAATGGAACCGTTATTTGAACCGGGCCTTGTACGCCGTCTGGATGAAGAATATTTCAAAAAAGTGGATGCGATTGAATTTGCCGTTAAATATGATGATGGACGCGATCCGCGCGGCTTATTGAAAGCTGACATCATTTTAATTGGTGTCTCACGTACGTCCAAAACACCATTGTCACAATATCTTGCGCATAAGCGGGTGAAAGTGGCTAATGTGCCCATTGTGCCGGAAGTTGATCCGCCCGAAGAGTTGTTTTCTGTTCCGAAAGAAAAATGCATCGGTTTAAAGATCAGCCCGGAAAAATTAAATCAAATTCGCAAGGAGCGCCTTATTTCATTAGGTCTTGATGATAATGCGAGCTATGCTGATGTTGAGCGTATCAAAAAAGAATTGACTTATTTTGAAAATATTGCAGCTCGAATAGGCTGTGACGTCATTGATGTAACGAATAAAGCAGTGGAAGAAACCGCTAATATTATTATGAGCATGTACCGCAGCCGGAAAAGTACATAATCACTCGATTATGTACTTTTCATTTTGATGAAAATGATCTATAATAAAGAATTGTGATAAAAATGTGATTGAAACAGGTTTAGACCTCTGTTCAAAGGAATAAACTAACGATGTAAATTTCATTTCGATATGCATAATTTTTGTCGGGAATGTGTTTTTTAAAACGAACTTTCGTTTGAAAGAAGGATTCTAAACAAGCGTGTAGAATAAGTACAAAATACGATTTTGTAGCTGGTGATAACACATGGCAGGAAGAATTTCTGAAGAAGCGATTCAAGAGATTAAACAGGGAGTTGACATTGCCGATATAATTGGCGATTATGTACAGCTGAAAAAACAGGGCCGCAATTTTTTGGGACTTTGTCCGTTTCATGGAGAAAATTCTCCATCTTTTTCTGTCTCACCTGAAAAACAGATTTATCATTGCTTCGGGTGTGGTGCAGGGGGGAACGTATTTACTTTTTTAATGGAAATGGATCAAATTCCTTTTCAGGAAGCTGCGGCTAGGCTTGCAGATCGTGCGGGTGTAATGCTTGACATTTCTGCTTCAGAAAAAAACGGTGAATCGTTCAAGCTAAATGAGTATGCAGACTTTCTTGAAGCGCATGCCCTTATGGCAAAATTTTATCGTCATCTTTTATTGAATACAGATGAAGGTGGCGAGGCGCTTCACTATTTGCATGAGCGCGGGTTTACAAATGAAGATATTGACCGCTTTCAAATTGGATGGTCGCTGCCTCAGAACGAATTTAGCCTGAACGTGTTGCAAAAACGTGGTTTTGATCCAGGGCGTATGGAACAGGCGGGGCTTTTGCTGAAAAATGAAGAAACCGGTCATTATTATGATCGATTTCGTGGACGGATCATGTTTCCGCTTCAGGATGAAAAAGGCAATGTAGTAGGCTTTTCCGGCCGCAGTATAGGTGACGCGCAGCCAAAGTATTTAAACTCGCCGGAAACAGCGATTTTTCATAAAAGCCGTCTTCTGTATCATTTTCATGCGGCAAAAACAGCGATTAAACGGCAAAAACAGTTTATTCTATTCGAAGGATTTGCGGATGTCATTGCCGCAGTGCGTGCCGGATTTGATCAATCTGTTGCTGTCATGGGTACATCGCTTACAGAAGAGCATATCCGAATGTTAAAACGAACATCAGAAGAAGCCATTATTTGCTATGACGGCGATAATGCCGGAGTAAATGCGGCTTTTAAAGCAGCACAAATGCTGGATAAGAATGGTGTAACTGTTAATGTGACGCTACTTCCGGACGGTCTTGATCCGGATGAGTTCATTAAACGAAATGGATCAGAATCATTTACAGCTTATGTAAAAGATGCATCGCTTACATTAATGGCGTTTAAAATGGAATACTTGAAACGTGGGAAAAATTTGCGGGATGAATCGCAGAAGTTTCGTTACATTGAAGATGTGCTTGCTGAAATCGCCAGTTTGAAAAAAGCAGTAGAGCGCGATCATTATTTGCGCCGGCTAGCCGGTGAGTTTTCACTTTCACTTCAAGCACTGCAGGAACAGGAGAAAGCATTTTTTCTGAAAAAAAGAGCGGAACGGCCGATACATCAAGATGACGAGAAAATAAAGATGCTCGTACAGAAAGCAAGGCCAATGAAGCAATATCCGCGTTATGAAACAGCGGAACGCCGGCTGTTGGCCCATATGCTGAAAAGTCCAGACGTTGCTGATCGCGTTCGGACGATGCTTCAAGGAGAACCGTTTACAATGGACGAGCACCAGGCACTTTTCACGTACCTTTTAGGTTATTATGAACAAGCAAACGCGCCGGATACAGCTTCTTTTTTGACAGTGTTGCCTGATGATCAATTACGCCGGCTAGCCGTTGACATCAGCTTGATGACAGTGAGTGATGAGCCTAGTGAAGAAGAACTGATGGATTACGTTAAAGAAATTAATAAACAGCGTCGCCGTTTTGAGATTGAAGAGAAGAAAAAAGAGCGGGATGAAGCTGAAAAAAGACATGATTATGTAGGCGCTGCGCATATTTTGAGTGAGATTATCGCACTCGAAAAATTGTTTTCCCGTTAAATGTGACGGCCAGGATGTTGGAAGGAGGGGGACTCATGACTGAAAAGTCAACAAGTTCCAAAGAAGCTGAATTAACACTTGATAAAGCAAAAGAACTCATTATTGAAACAGGTAAAAAACGCGGTGAATTAACATATAATTATGTGGCGGATAAACTTGCCTCGTTTGAAGTAGACTCCGGACAAATTGATGAATTTTACGAGTCGCTAACAGAACAAGGAATCGAACTTGTTGAAGAGGATAGCAACGAAAGCGATCCAAATATTCAAGAGCTTGAAAAAGAAAGTGAAGAGTTCGATTTAAATGATTTAAGTGTCCCGCCAGGTGTGAAAATTAATGACCCGGTCCGCATGTACTTAAAGGAAATTGGCCGCGTTGATTTGTTATCTGCCCAGGAAGAAATTGAGCTTGCTCACCGTATTGAAGAAGGCGATGAGGAAGCGAAGCGCCGTCTTGCAGAAGCAAATCTACGTCTTGTTGTCAGTATTGCTAAACGCTATGTCGGCCGAGGCATGCTGTTCCTTGACTTGATTCAGGAAGGCAACATGGGGTTAATTAAAGCCGTTGAAAAATTTGATTATCGTAAAGGGTTTAAATTCAGTACGTATGCAACATGGTGGATTCGTCAAGCCATCACACGTGCGATTGCTGATCAAGCACGGACGATTCGTATTCCCGTTCATATGGTAGAAACGATTAATAAATTGATCCGTGTTCAGCGCCAGCTATTACAAGATCTCGGCCGTGAACCAGTACCGGAAGAAATTGCAGAAGAAATGGATCTAACGCCAGAAAAGGTCCGGGAAATTTTAAAAATTGCTCAGGAACCGGTATCACTTGAAACGCCAATTGGTGAAGAAGACGATTCACATCTTGGCGACTTTATTGAAGATCAGGAAGCAACGTCCCCATCTGAGCATGCAGCATATGAATTATTAAAAGAACAGCTTGAAGATGTTCTAGACACATTGACAGACCGTGAAGAGAATGTCCTTCGTCTTCGTTTCGGTCTTGATGATGGACGTACACGTACACTTGAAGAAGTCGGCAAAGTATTTGGTGTTACGCGCGAGCGAATTCGCCAGATTGAAGCAAAAGCACTTCGTAAACTACGCCATCCAAGCCGTAGTAAACGGCTAAAAGATTTCCTTGAATAAGTGAGCAGCCGGGGTCCCACACCCGGCTTATTTTATATATTTAGAAAAAAAGAAGGACATTCCTCTTTTGTTACGAATTATTTAAAATTGAGGTGTGTCTCAAAATGAAAAAAGAAATTATAATTAACGAGATATTAATTTGGAAAGAAAATAATATGTTGCCACCCCATTATTGTGATTATTTGCTGGCATTGTACACACAAGGTGAAGATTATACAGAACCAGGTCGGCGAGCGAGAATACAGCGTATTCACTGGATGTCTTCGTTGTTGGCAATTGTGCTTCTGCCAATTTCTATATATGTCCTTCATTTTACGGAATTTTCATTTATTTTGCAAACAGTAGTTTTGACAAGTTTTGTCGGATTTCTGTTACTACTGGCTATGTACTTTTCACGCAAAAAAATATTGGTTCCAATATTTTTTTTAGGAGCAGCTGTCATGCTTCTACTTCTTTCAATGAAACTGATCACCTATTTCTTTGATGGAAATCCGCTTGCATTATATGGTATATTGCTTTTGAATTGTCTTCTCTGGCTGTATACAGGAATGAAGCTGCGGCTTATTTATTTTACGATTTCTGCCTTACTTGGCTTTGTTGTTATTCTTTATTTCGTATTTAAGGGATAAAATGTGTCTAATTTGCAACGGTCAGAAAAAATCTTTATCATAAGCCTTTTCGCCAACCCATTTTTCAAGTAAAATAATAGGTGTTTGTACTTTTTGAATATGATGCATACATAAAGGGAGGGAAAACAAATGAAACGTAATCCGATTATTCCATTTTGGCTGATTATGGTATTCGGTATCGGCTTGATGTTCTTCTTGTCATTAGATGGGATTGACAATGCGAAAGAAGTGGCGGAAGAAGAAAAGCACGCTGAAGAAGGTGGAGGCGACGTAGCTGCAGGTGGAGAATTCGATCCGGAAGGTCATTACCAGTCTTCATGTATCGGTTGTCACGGCAGCAGCTATGAAGGCGGCGTAGGACCTTCTCTTGTAGGTGTTGGTGAAAAACTTTCTCAGGAAGAAATTCAGGACATCCTTGTAAACGGTAAAGGTGCAATGCCAGCAGGACTTGTTCCGGCTGAAAATGCGGAAGCAATGGCTGCATGGTTAGCTGAAATTAAATAATAAAAAAGAGGTCTTTGCATTCCGCGAAGACCTCTTTTTCATCATGAATATGGTAGAATAAACAGGAATGAATAAAAAGAGCGGTGAACTTACTGATGAACAGCAATCAATTATCAAAAAGATTAGAAATAGTAGCATCATTTATCCATCCGGCCAAAACATTTGCAGATATCGGATCAGATCATGCGTATTTGCCGTGCTATGCTGTAAAGAAAGGCATCGTCACGCGTGCCGTAGCGGGTGAAGTAGTAGAAGGTCCTTTTCAATCTGCAAAGCGTCAGGTAGTCTCTGAAGGGCTTTCAGCGTATATTGATGTACGAAAAGGAAGCGGACTTGCTGTACTGGAAACCGGTGAGGTGGAATGTATTACGATCGCCGGAATGGGCGGTCCGCTCATTTCTTCTATTTTAAAAGCAGGTGCTGACAAACTGAGGGGTGTTAAAAAGCTTGTGCTTCAGCCGAATATCGCCGCTCATTCAGTCCGGACATGGCTTGATTCAAATGGCTGGGTCATTGAAGATGAAGCCATTCTAGAAGAAGATGGCCAGGTGTACGAGGTGATTAGCAGCGTTTTAGGAACAGGGAAAAAGCTGACAGAAAAAGAACGATACTTTGGTCCGCATTTAATGAATAGCCAGAACGAAGCGTTCCGGCTGAAGTGGCAGCGTGAACTTACTCAAATTGACCAAGTACTGGCACAGCTATCGGGTGCAAAAGACAGTGAAGGTGCTGCTCGCAAGAAACAGGAAATGATTCAAAAACGGCAATGGATAAAGGATGTGATGAGCAATGAAAACACCGAACGGTCATGAGGTTATTCAGCTGTTTGAACAATTTTCGCCGAAATCCTATGCAGTGGATGGTGATAAAGTCGGTTTGCAGGTCGGCCGACTTAATAAATTATGTAAACGAGTGATGATTGCGCTTGACGTTCTCGAAAGTGTCGTAGATGAAGCGATTGAAGAAAAGATCGATTTAATTATTGCACATCACCCGATCATTTACCGGCCCCTTGGCGCAGTGGTAACGGATCAGCCAGCAGGTCGGTTACTTGAAAAGCTCATTAAACATGATATTGCTGTCTATGCTGCACACACGAATCTTGATGTTGCAGCGGGCGGAGTGAACGATATGCTGGCCAATGCGCTTGGTTTAGAAAATACAGATATCCTAGTGCCGACGTATAGGGAAGAACTGCGCAAGCTTGTCGTATTTGTACCAGGTGATCATGCCAAATCAATGCGTGAGGCGCTCGGTGCATCAGGTGCTGGATTTATTGGTAACTATAGTCATTGCTCTTTTTCACAAAGCGGCACCGGTCGTTTTCGGGCTGAAGAAGAGGCGACACCGTTTATTGGTGAATTAGGCCAGATAGAATTGGTTTCAGAGGAGCGGATTGAAACAATTTATCCAGTCCGTAAGGAGAAAAAAGTGTTGGCGGCAATGTTTAAAGCGCATCCGTATGAAGAGGTGGCCTATGATCTATACCCGCTCCATAATAAAGGTGAATTGCTCGGCCTCGGCCGTATTGGCTATTTGCCGGAAGCGATGACACTTGAACAATTTGCCCATCACACGAAAGAAAAATTGGAATCTGGCGGTGTACGTGTTGTTGGTGATTTGACTCGTTCTGTTCAAAAAGTGGCAGTCCTTGGCGGCGATGGGAATAAATACTGGCAAGATGCAAAAAGGCGTGGAGCAGATGTGTATGTAACGGGGGACTTCTATTATCATACAGCGCATGATGCCGATGCAGAAGGGTTGGCCGTTGTAGATCCAGGGCACAATGTAGAAAAAATTATGAAAAACGGAACAGTTGTTGTATTAAAAGAAAAAGCGGCACAGCAAAAGTATGATGTAACGTTTATTTCGTCAACGATACCGACAGACCCGTTTCAATTTGTATAAGAAAAAAGCAGATCCGATCGTTCGGATCTGCTTTTTTAACGTGATGTTAAAGTAGACTTTTTTACTTTCGGTAAAATTTTACTTAGCGGTACTTTTTGTTCGCGTACCCATGTTGATTCGTCTTCTGGCTCAAATGCTTCTAAAAATTGAATCACTTCTTTAACGATTGGTGTCGGTGTAGAAGCACCGGCTGTCACTGCAACGATTTTGGCGTCTTTCAGCCAGTCAATTTTGATTTCAGATACATCGGATACGCGATAGGCGGTTGTGCCAGCAATTTCAATTGACACTTGTGCGAGACGGTTTGAGTTGTTGCTTTTTGGGTCACCGACGACGATCAGTACATCTGCTTCACCAGCTTGCTCGGCTACCGCTTCCTGTCTTACTTGAGTTGCCAAGCAAATTTCTTTATGCATATCGGCGTGCGGATATTTGGCTTGGATTGCTTCCATAATATCCATTACATCCCATTGACTCATCGTCGTCTGATTCGTGATGATAATTTTATCGCAGTCAATGGCAAGCGCATCGACATCTGCTTTATTTTCCACAAGATGAACAATTTCTGGTGCAACACCGACAGCGCCTTCGGGTTCAGGATGTCCTTTTTTGCCGATGTAAATAATGTGATAGCCTTCCGCTTTTTTTGTGCGGATTAAATCATGTGTAACTGTGACATCAGGGCATGTCGCATCAATCGTTGTTAAGTTTTTTTGACGAGCGATTTCGCGCACTTCCGGTGATACACCATGTGCGGTATAAATAATGGTTCCTTCTGTGACCTGTTCAATAATTTCTCTTCGGTTTTTCCCATCGAGTGTAATAATGCCATCTGCTTCAAATGCATCAGTGACATGCTTGTTATGGACGATCATACCAAGAATATAAATGGGGCGTGGAAGTGTTTTATCGAGAGCGGCGTTGCGGGCAATAACCATCGCATCAACGACACCGTAACAATAACCGCGTGGTGAAATTTTAATAATTTTCATGTAATAGGTCCTCCTTATTCTTCTCTTCTCTATTATAAAGGAGGAAGACATGAAAACAAAGTAATCAACTAATTCGTCCCGGAAACCATGGTGTTGATTCAGATGTTTTGAGCGGCTCTTTTTTGACCGGTCTCAAACGCTCTGAAGGCTCTGGAGACTCTGGAGACTCTGGACTGCTTTCCCCCCCATCCGGTGTCGAATTCATGGCACGATACAGTTTCCACATGGATGGTAAATTTTTTACGAGCGGTCCGTATTGTTCAATAAGGGGCCGCATTTGCTCGGCCGCTGCCATCAACTGGCGAGCTTGTTCCATCCAGTTGCCTGACTTCAGAATAGATGTCGGGGTAGCCGCTGGGATAGGGGGTGGGATATGTGAAGCGGGAGGCGGTGGATAATAAAAACGACGGCCTATGTTTGGAGCATGTCGGTACAGCAAAACTGTCACCCTTTCCTTTTTCTCTATCGTATTCAATAAATGGACGGGAGGTGAGTAAAGCTTCCTTTGCTTTATAGACTCATTTAGTATATCATCATAACGTGCATAAATTATCGAACATGAAAGGGTGGAGAAGCCCATTGGCAAATCAAACATTTGAGCAATACGGATTAAAACCGTTTATTTATAAAGGAATTGAGGCACTTCGTTTTGCAGAACCGACCCCGATTCAACGCAATATAATTCCGCTTATTTTAAAAGGGGAAAGTGCAATCGGTCAATCGCAGACTGGAACGGGGAAAACTCATTCATACGTAATCCCTATTTTAAACCGGATTGATGTAAATAAAAAAGAAGTACAAGCTGTGATTACAGCACCGACACGGGAACTTGCAACACAAATTTATCAAGCATTTCAAAAAATCGCGAAAGAGTCGGATGAAGATATCGTGGTACGCCATTTTGTTGGTGGTACGGATAAAAAGCGTGACGTTGAGCGTTTAAAAATACCTCCGCATATAATGGTCGGAACACCGAGCCGTATGGCAGATTTAATTGGGGATAATGCAATTTCTGTTCATAAAGCGGACATATTTGTAGTGGATGAAGCTGATTTGATGCTTGATATGGGCTTCATTAATGACGTCGATCGGATTGCATCAAGTATGCCAGAAAAACTGGGCATGTTTGTTTTCTCAGCGACAATTCCGGAAAAATTAAAACCTTTTTTAAAGAAATATATGGAAAACCCAGAATATGTGCACATTGAACCGAAGCGTCTTTCAGCTGCTAATCTCGATCATTTATTAATTCCAGTTAAAAGCCGTGACAAGGTGGACGTCGTTCATGATTTGTTAGTAGCATTTAATCCATATTTAGCGGTTGTGTTTACAAACACGAAACAAAAAGCGGATGAAGTAGCAAATAAGCTTTTAGAAAAAGGATTGAAGACCGGCCGTATACATGGTGACTTGCCACCGCGTGAACGAAAAAAAATGATGAAGCAAATACACGATTTAGAATATCAATACATTGTGGCGACAGATCTTGCTGCACGTGGAATTGATATTGAAGGTGTCAGCCACGTCATTAATTACGAGCTGCCATCAGATCTTGACTTTTATATTCATCGTGCTGGCCGGACAGCGCGTGCTGGAGCATCTGGTATTTGCGCAACGGTATATGCACCATCTGATGAAGATTCAATAGCTAGACTTGAACAAAGAGATATCATTTTCCGCCATGGTGATGTGCGAAATAAGGAGATTATCGAAACGGCTGACCGCAACCGTCGGAAAAAGCGCGAGAGAAAAGACGACACGGTTGATCCGAAAGTGCGGGCCATTACAAGTCGTCCTCAAAAAGTAAAACCGGGTTATAAGAAAAAACGGAAATTTGAAGTGGCGAAACAACAAAAACGCCAGCGTCGTATTGACGCTAGAAAAAAGTAACAGGGAGTTTTGAAAGTGAAAATCGGATCACATGTTTCAATGAGCGGTAAAAAAATGCTGCTCGGTGCAAGTGAAGAAGCCGTTTCGTACGGTGCAAGTACATTTATGGTCTATACAGGTGCACCACAAAATACACGCCGTAAAAGTATTGAAGACTTAAATATTGAAGCAGGCCGACTCCATATGGAGCAAAATGGCATTGATGAAATCGTTGTTCATGCACCATACATTATTAACCTTGGTAATACAATTAAGCCAGAAACGTTCCAGCTGGGTGTTGATTTTCTACGAATGGAAATTGAACGTTCGACCGCGATTGGTGCTAGTCAAATTGTCCTTCATCCCGGTGCACACGTTGGGGCGGGTACAGAAGCAGGCTTAAAAAAAATCGCCGAAGGTTTAAACGAAGTGCTAACAAGTGATCAAACCATTCAGATTGCGCTTGAAACGATGGCTGGCAAAGGAACAGAATGTGGCCGCAGTTTTGAAGAAATTGCTATGATTATGAATATGGTACCGCAAAACGATAAATTGTCTGTCTGCTTTGACACGTGTCATACACATGATGCAGGGTATGACATAAAAGAAGATTTTGATGGTGTACTCGAACAATTTGATCGAATTGTCGGCATAGATCGGTTAAAAGTACTTCATATTAATGATAGCAAAAATGAGAGAGGCGCAGGGAAAGACCGTCACGAAAATATCGGCTTCGGTCATATCGGTTTTAATGCGCTGAACTATATTGTCCATCACCCACAACTTGGAAATGTGCCGAAAATATTGGAAACACCATATATCGGTGAAGATAAAAATACGAAAAAACCGCCATACCTCCATGAAATCGCCATGTTGAAAGCGAAAACATTTGATGAAGGTGTGCGGGAAAAAGTACAGGCAAGTATTACAGTTTAAGAAAGTGTTTATAAGGACGGAGCATCTCTTCCAGTGCCACCGCTTCTCGCTTGCCGAGAATGCGTTCAGCTGTCTGAAGAAGCTCTGTCCGTTTTTGTTCCGAAAATAAATCGACTTTATGAGTTGACAGCCAGTGAATAAAATCATGAGCCTGCTGATCTGTCACAGACACATTGAATTTTGCCGCTTGTTCAAGTAATTCTTTTTTTGTAATATTTTGAACTCGTTTGTTCACGAGATCGTGCAGAGGCTGCATTCTCATTCTCCTTTCTTGCAACGGCTTCGTTTACTTAGTGATATTCATGATGTATACTAAACTACAACTAAATCGTAATCATTCTTACTGCTAAAGGAGTCATCATCAACATGGAACAGAAGACCGTTATCGATATTCACGATGTGAATTTCAGATATGACCGTGAAAGTGTTCTCGAGCATATTAACTTATCTGTGCCTGAGGGCGCGTTTGTCGGTCTTGTTGGCCCAAATGGATCGGGAAAGTCTACGTTACTTAAAATTATTCTAGGGCTGTTAAAACCAAAAGAAGGGGACGTCGTCTTATTCGGCACCCCGCAGCAAAAATTTAAAGATTGGGACCGAATCGGTTTCGTTTCACAAAAAGCAAACTCCTTTAATACAGGATTTCCAGCGACGGTTCATGAAGTGGTCATGGGCGGACTCGCAAAGAAAATGGGCTTGTTTCATCGTCCAGGACAAAAGGAAAAAGAAGCGGTTGAAAAGGCAGTCAAAGCGGTCGGCATGGAGTTATTTTTGAAACGCAATATTGGTGATTTATCAGGAGGACAACAGCAGCGCGTCTTTATTGCTCGGGCTATCGTCTCCAATCCGTCTATTTTAATTTTAGATGAGCCGACTGTCGGTGTAGACAGACAAAATGTTGAGTCGTTTTATCATATGCTTACGCATTTAAATAAAGAACTTGGCATGACGTTATTGCTTGTAACACACGACATTGGTACGATTACAGATAAAGTGACACATGTTGCCTGCTTGAATAAATATTTACATTTTCATGGCAGTATGAAACAATTTATTCAATTAGATGAGCAGGAACTATCTCATTTATATGGACATGGAATTCGACTGCTAGATCATCATCACGACCATTGAAGGGAATATCATTATGATTGAGGCGATACTAAAATATGAATTTTTACAAAATGCGTTTTTATCAGGTGCAGTTATCGGCATTATTGCGCCGCTTCTCGGCGCGTTTATCGTCGTTC
Organism: Domibacillus mangrovi; assembly: GCF_001906925.1. GTDB lineage: Bacteria > Bacillota > Bacilli > Bacillales > Domibacillaceae > Domibacillus > Domibacillus mangrovi. The sequence goes on along the minus strand of NZ_MRWQ01000001.1, from coordinate 298,303 downwards.
GACGTCTTTCGCTCATCGCGGATGCATTAAGCCATGTTACACTTTCTGGCATTGCAGCAGGATTGTATCTTGGACAGACCGTTCCAACAATGGCAACCATTAATCCGCTTTACTTTGGCATGCTGTTTTCAGTCGGCGGCTCACTTTTAATTGAACGGCTGCGCAGTGTTTATAAACATTATCAAGAACTAGCCATTCCGATTATGATGTCCGGAGGTATTGGTATTGGCGTTATTTTTATTTCACTTGCAGATGGATTTAATACCGATTTGTTCAGTTATTTATTCGGCAGTGTCAGTGCGGTTAGCCGTGGAGACTTTTATGCAGTCATCGCAATTGGTATTACTGTTCTTGTTACGGTGTTTCTATTGTATAAAGAGCTGTTTGTTTTATCATTTGACGAAGAATATGCAAAGGCATCGGGAATTCCAGCGAAAGCCGTTCATCTTGCGTTTATTATTTTAACGGCGCTCGTCATTTCAGTCTCGATGCGTATTGTCGGCGTACTGCTTGTTTCTGCGCTTATGACGCTTCCAGTTGCAGCAGCAATGCGCGTCGCAAAAGGATTTAAGCAGACGATCTGGCTATCTATTTTATTTGGTGAAACGGCTGTACTAATTGGTCTTATCAGTGCATTTTATCTTAATCTCGCACCGGGCGGGACGATCGTTGTGACATCGATTGTGCTTTTATTTGCCGTCATTCTATGGAAAAAAGACCGGAATTAAAATGGAAGGGGCTTCGCATCATGAATCTAACAAAAGCGATGGGGCTGTTAAAAGAAAAGGGCTATAAACAAACGGGGAAACGGGAAGAAATGCTTGCTCTTTTTGCTCGTCATGATAAATATTTAACGGCAAAAGATGTGCTTGAAGAAATGAAAGAAGATTATCCAGGGCTGAGTTTTGATACGATTTACAGAAATCTAGCGTTGTTTGCTGAAATGGACATATTAGAAGAAACGGAATTATCGGGCGAACGTCATTTTCGTTTTGCTTGCTCACATAATCATCATCATCATCATTTTATTTGCCTCGCGTGCGGGAAAACGAAAGAAATTCATATGTGTCCGATGAATAACATTGAAGAGTTATCCGGCTGTGATATTACTGGCCATAAATTTGAAGTATACGGACAGTGTAAAGAATGCATAAAAAAAGCGTGACTAAGAAAATCTTGGTCACGCTTTTTTTTATGGGCGGGTAATCGGGCCAATTTCGTTTGTTTTGATCCACTGATGAACCCATGCGTCCGCTTCATACCAGTTATCGACTCGAATGACGTTATCCGGAATAGAATCCTGGTTGTACGGCGTGTTAAATAGTACGACAGGAATGTGCAGCTCTTCTGCGATCATGACAGCATTGTCATGTTTATCTTCAAAAAAGATATCGACTCCATTTCGTTTTGCAGCCGCTACTTTATTATGAGAACCAATAAGTTCAAGGTGATCATAAAGGATCTTTTGTTCTTTGAACCATGTTTCAGTAATTTCGAATAAGTGCTTGCGGCGGGCACTAATAAACAATAAATGAAATTGTTGCTGCCATTTCGATAAAATGTATTCGGCACCGTCTGCAGGCGGGGAAGATGCATAAATTGCCGGTTCAGTCTCATCAAACCAGGCACGCATTTGATCTAGCGGAATGTTGAGTGCTTCTGATAGGTCATACTTTGTAATGTCCTGTAACGTTATGTTTAACGAAAAAGCATCATTGATAAAGGGAACGAGGCTGGTCGGACATGTTACTGTGCCGTCAATATCAATGCCAAAGCGCTTTTCTTTTACTTGCTTCATTGTGGGGCAGCAAGTGCTTGCTTGCGATAATGTTCTTCCGCAATCAAGTCAATTTCTTTTTTCAACTCTTCGACCATTTTTTCTTCGGGTACTTTTCGGACCGTTTTTCCATGACGAAATAAAAGACCTTCGCCGCGTGCGCCTGCAATACCAATATCTGCTTCACGTGCTTCACCAGGACCGTTTACGGCACATCCGAGCACAGCGACTTTAATTGGCGCTTTAATCGTTGAAATGTACTCTTCCACTTCATTTGCAATCGCAATTAAATCGATTTCAATGCGGCCACATGTTGGACAAGAAATAAGTGTTGCAGCATTTGCGGCAAGACCAAATGACTTTAATAATTCACGAGCTACTTTTACTTCTTCTACAGGATCGGCACTTAGTGAAATGCGGAGTGTGTTGCCAATACCTTTGCTTAAAATAGCGCCGAGCCCAGCGGCGCTTTTTACCGTTCCAGCAAACAATGTACCAGATTCAGTAATACCGAGATGAAGAGGATAGTCGAATGCTTTTGCTGCTTTATCATATGCTTCAATGGCTAAGTTGACGTCAGATGCTTTCATCGAGACGATAATATCGTAGAAATCAAGGTCTTCTAAGATTTTAATATGATGAAGTGCGCTTTCAACCATACCATCCGCTGTTGGATAACCGTATTTTTCAATAATTTTACGCTCTAAACTCCCGGCATTAACGCCAATACGAATCGGTATACCTTTCGCTTTTGCCGCATTAACAACGGCTTCTACTTTTTCGCGGCGGCCAATGTTCCCAGGGTTAATGCGAATTTTATCAACACCTGCTTCAATTGCTTTTAACGCCAGTTTATAGTCAAAATGAATATCAGCAACGAGAGGGATGTTAATCCGGCTTTTAATTTCCGCCAGAGCATCTGCTGCGCGCTCATCAGGACATGCAACGCGGACAATCTGACAGCCGGCTTCTTCAAGCCGGTTAATTTCCGCGACAGTTGCTTCTACATCGTGTGTTTTTGTAGTGGCCATACTTTGAATGATGACTTCATCGTTGCCACCAATCGTTAAATTGCCAACTTTGACAGCACGGGTTTTCGTACGGTGGGTGATTTCACTCAATGGTGATTCGCTCCTTTAAAAGTTAATCTAAATATCGTTTCTTTACTCATTCTATCAGAGGAGAGCATGCTGAGACAACAATTGCGTTTACTTCGGTGCACTGGGTAAATAACGGATAGCCATAATGAGTATCGTACTTGTTATGGTCCAGTCAAATAGATAACCAAAAGGCAGTGTAAGACCCATCAGTTCTGTCATCGCAATGAGTAATGTAGGCAGTGTAACGGCATATGTAGTCATTCGAAATGTGTGGCGGTACTCCGCACGTTTTTTCAATAGATGAGCGAGCCATAAGCCTAACCCACCAAAAATAGACACTTTGATAAATAATATAAAGGAAACAAACAAATAGTACATAATGAGCATAGCTGGAAGCAGAATAAATGAATTCGCTGTTATTATATCGTTTTCCATCGTTAAGATCGGCAATTTTGTTTCGATCACTGCTCTTGCTGATTCATTGCCACCTATTGCATATAGGACCATGTAGACAATCATCGGGATACACATGATAAGCGCAAGGAAAAAAAGGTAATTAATCGTCTTGCCAATTCCTTGCATACGAAATGCGGCAATATATTTTGGTGAATGAAGACTTTTTATAAGCTGCTTAAAAATAGACATAATTACTTGTTCCTTTCTTTAAAATAAAGCTTTCTATAATTGTAGACACACGATCTGTTCAATTCAAGAAGAATACATAATATCAAGTTCGATACATTTTTTGGTAGACTTAAATAATAAATGAACAGGATGAAATTTTTCTGGCATTTCTTTCTTTTTATAGGCATATTTATTGCGTCATGTTCACAATTTTGCTAATCTTATGTATGAGTTAGATAAGTCAATTTTATTTTTGGGAGGAATTTTATAATGGCATTTGAACTACCACAACTACCTTATGCGTATGACGCACTTGAGCCCCACATCGACAAAGAAACAATGAACATCCATCACACAAAACATCACAACACGTATGTAACGAACTTGAACAATGCACTTGAAGGCAATGAAGAGCTTCTTTCTAAATCAGTAGAAGAAGTTATTGCAAATCTTGATGCCGTTCCTGAATCTGCGCGTACAGCTGTCCGTAACAATGGCGGCGGACATGCAAACCATTCTCTTTTCTGGCAGCTTCTTTCTCCAAACGGCGGCGGTGCACCATCTGGAAAATTAGGTGATGCAATCGATTCAAAATTTGGCAGCTTTGATGCATTTAAAGAAGAGTTTGCAAAAGCGGGCGCTACTCGTTTCGGTTCTGGCTGGGCATGGCTTTCTGTTGCAAATGGAGAGCTTGAACTTTCTAGCACGCCAAATCAGGATTCACCGATTATGGAAGGCAAAACGCCAATCCTTGGTCTTGACGTCTGGGAGCATGCGTACTATTTGAACTATCAAAACCGTCGTCCTGATTACATTTCTGCATTCTGGAACGTTGTAAACTGGGATGAAGTATCAAAACGTTACGAATCAGCTCTATAATCTTATAGAAGCATCTTTTAAACCGGTCCCGTATGTGGACCGGTTTTTTTGTGGAAAAAAACATGCCGGTTCGTTACAATGGGATATAGGTAGAAAAGAAGGTTAGAAAGGAATAGGCGGTTGAGAAAAGCAAATAAAAAGAAAAAGACACACGTTCCATTTCGAATGAATATGTTGTTTTTTATCGTCTTCCTACTATTCTCTGCACTTATTTTCCGACTAGGCATCGTGCAGATTGTACAGGGAGAGGATTATCAGCGTAAAATTGAACGGACAGAAGACGTCACTGTAAATACGAGTGTACCACGTGGGAAAATTTTTGACCGAGATGGACAGATTGTGGTCGATAATATGCCGCAAAATGCGATTACATATACAAGGCCGAAAAATCCAGATGCAGATGAAATGATAAAGACAGCGGAAAAGCTGGCTCAGCTGATCGAAAAAGAAATCGATGAAGTGACGGTGCGTGATAAAAAAGACTTTTGGATTGGTAAAAATAAAGAAAAAGTGAAAGCCAAAGTGACAGATCAAGAGTGGAATGCTTATGAAAACGATGAAATAACAGAAGATGAAATTTATAAATTGCAGTTAGAGCGTATTACAGAAGAGGATTTAAAGGAGTTAACAGCTGACGAGCTTGAAGTGCTGGCTATCTATCGTGAATTTACATCTGGCTATGCATTAACACCGCAAATTGTAAAAAACGTCAATGTAACGGATGTTGAATATGCGGTCGTCAGTGAAAATTTATCGTCGCTTCCCGGTGTGAATACAACAACGGACTGGGAACGTGCTTATTTGTATGACAGTACATTAAAAACGGTACTTGGTAATATTTCATCATCTAAAGAAGGTCTTCCGAAAGAAATGGTTGATTATTATTTATCACGTAGCTACAGCCGAAACGATCGTGTTGGGAAAAGTTACCTTGAGTATCAATATGAGGGAGTACTGCGCGGGCAGAAAACAAAAATGAAAAATATTACCGATAGATCTGGTAATGTGCTGGATTCAGAAATCATTACAGAAGGACAGCGTGGTAAAGACCTTATATTAACAATCGATATGGATTTACAAACGGCAATCGACAAGATTATTGAAGAAGAGCTTGGCGCAGCGAAACGTTCTGGGGGACATCCGCTTTTGGACCGTACGTTTGTCACGATGATGGATCCGAATACAGGTGAAATTTTAGCGATGGCCGGCAAAAAATATGAAGTGAACGACGGGAAAGCAGAAATACTTGATTTTGCATCAGGCAATATGACGACTTCTTATGCAATGGGATCAGCCGTTAAAGGGGCAACCGTTTTGACGGGATATATGGCAGGCGTCAATCAACCAGGTGAATACATTGTTGATGAACCGCTTAAATTTGCCGGAACGCCAAACTCGAAAAGCTCATGGTTTAACCGGGGAGGTGCAATGGGCATCAGTGACACGTACGCGTTAATGCGCTCTTCTAACGTATATATGTTTAAAACAGCAATGAAAATTGGCGGTGCAAGCTATATTCCGAATGGCGGGTTGAAATTAGATCCGGATGCATTTGGCACGATGCGAAACTATTTTAATCAATTTGGTCTTGGTGTCAAAACGGGAATCGATTTACCGAATGAACAGGATGGCTATGAAGGATATGTCGATCAGCCGGGGAAATTGCTCGATTTTTCAATTGGGCAATTTGATACGTATACGCCGCTTCAGATGGCTCAGTACGTATCAACGATCGCGAATGGAGGCTATCGGATGGAGCCGCACATTGTAAAAGAAATTCGTCAGCCCATTTCAGATTCGAATAAACTTGGGCCGGTGGCAGAAGAATTTCAGCCGAAAGTATTAAATACACTTGATCTAGAACCGGGCTGGATTGAACGTGTTCAGGAAGGATTTCGTCTTGTGGCACAGGCATCTGAAGGAACAGCCTCTAGATATTTCGCTAGTGCACCATATAGCATGGCCGCTAAAACAGGAACAGCTGAAGGTGTATATGATGGTGAATGGGACAAGAGCAAAGGGAGTCGCCCGATGACTTGGAACGTCACGCTTGTTGGCTATGCGCCATCCAACAATCCGGAAGTCGCTATGTCCGTTGTCGTACCTTGGGCATATGAAAGCAGTGCTAACGCTATTTCAATTAACAATGTGATCGGTCGCCGGGCGATGGACGCATATTTTGAGCTGAAAAAACAAAAAGCGAAGGCAAAACCGGCAGAAGCTGTTATTGATCAGGATATTATCTCAAATACAACCGAATGACGAAAAAGAGCTGTTGTGTAATCTGACTAGAATACACAGCAGCTCTTTTTAGTTTTTAAAAAAAGGGGATATATGTAAGTTCACTTTGGAACCGCTGTATAAAAAGGATAAAATCTATTTTATTGACATTCAAGTAGTATCTTGTGCAGAAGAGGATCGTGATCCGTAAGTATTAAAAGAAGGAACAAAGCTTGTTCTAGTTGATGAAAGAGACAGTTGCTAAAAATAACTATGTATAGAGTCCTTCTTTATATATAAAAGTAAAGACAGCAGTTTCTTTTGTTTTGTTTCCTTTACAAAACATTAACACTTCGTTAAAACCTTATTAATACTACTCCGTTATTGTATGGAGTGTAGAAAATAATAAAAAACAAACTTGCAGGGGGAAATGAAGAAATGAAACCAGTAAAAGTTCTTACTTTATCAGCATTGCTCGGATCGGCACTTGTACTTGGCGCTTGTGGAAACGACGCAGCAGACACAGGAACAGAAAATGGAGAAAACACAGAACAAACTGACGCAGGTGATGCGCAGCTTCAAGGTGAAATTTCTATCGATGGTTCATCAACTGTCTATCCGATCATGGAAGCTGTTGCCGAAGAATTTATGCTTGAACAGCCTGATGTAAAAGTAACTGTTGGATTATCAGGAACAGGCGGCGGCTTTGAAAAATTCATCGCTGGTGAAACAGCAATGAGTAACGCATCTCGTCCAATTAAAGAAGAAGAAGCTGCTGCACTTAAAGAAGCAGGCATTGAATATACAGAATTCCAGCTCGCTAACGACGGTTTATCAGTTGTAGTACCTAAAGACAATGACTGGGTTGATCAGTTAACTGTAGATGAGTTGAAAAAAATATGGCTTGATAATGGTACTGCGAAAAAATGGTCTGATATACGCGAAGGATGGCCTGAAGAAGAAATTAAATTCTATTCACCTGGGACTGACTCAGGTACATTTGATTACTTTGATGAAGTCATTTTAGATGGCGGACAAATTGACAAAGCAGCTACTCTTTCTGAAGATGATAACGTACTTGTTCAAGGTGTAACAGGTGACGAGAATGCAATTGGTTACTTTGGTTATGCATACTACCTTGAAAATAAAGATAGCCTAAAAGCAGTTCCAATCGTGAATGAAGAAGGAAATGCAGTTGAACCTAACGCTGAAACAATTGAAAGCGGTGAATATGCTCCACTTTCACGCCCGCTATTCACATACGTAAGCAATGCAGCGATTAAAGATGACGCAGCAACAGCAGCATATGTACAATTTACACTTGAAAATGCAGCAACACTTGCTGAAGATGTAGGTTATGTATCATTGCCAGAAGAAAAGTACGATGAGCAATTGTCTACACTTGAAGGATTGAAATAAGCACTGTATCAACTAAAAAGCGGATAAAGATGACGTACACCAATGAGAGTAATGTCCTTCATTGGTGTACTCGGGTTGAAAGGAGCAATCGGGTTGAAAACAAAAAACAAAGAACTCAGTCCGGTTCATGAGCTGCTTGAAAAAAAATATAATGGCGGCTTTTTGAACAGAAGAGAAAAAATAATACCGATCATTCTTTTTTTTATGGCGGCGGTGTCAGTTTTAACAACACTAGGTATTGTTTTAACATTAATTTTTGAAACATTTACGTTTTTTGGGGATGTATCTATTGTTGAGTTTTTTACAGCGACAGAATGGTATCCATTTTCTAAAACAGAAGCCGTTTATGGCATATGGCCACTCGTTCTAGGTACATTAAAAATCACATTAATTGCTTCGCTGTTTGCCGTGCCACTCGGACTTGCAGTTGCTCTTTATTTAAGTGAATATGCGGGCGCCCGTACGCGCAAAATTATGAAGCCGATTCTTGAAGTACTTGCAGGTGTGCCGACGATCGTATACGGTTTTTTTGCCCTTACGTTTGTTACACCGTTCTTGCGTGGTTTGTTTCCATCGATTGAATTATTTAATGCGATCAGTCCAGGGATTGTTGTTGGGATCATGATTATTCCAACGATTGTTTCTTTATCAGAAGATGCGTTGTCTTCAGTACCAGAGCCGGTGCGCCACGGCGCACTAGCGATTGGCTCTACAAAATGGGAAACAGCGTCTAAAGTTATTTTCCCAGCCGCTTTATCAGGAATTCTTGCTTCAATCGTTCTCGGTATATCCCGTGCTATCGGTGAAACGATGATTGTGTCTATTGCAGCTGGATCTACACCGTCTGCAGCACTTAACTTGACATCGTCGCTTCAAACGATGACATCTTACATCGTACAGGTAACGACAGGTGATGCTGGTTTCGGTACAACGATTTATTACAGCATTTACGCAGTTGGCTTCACGTTGTTTGTCTTTACACTGGCGATGAATGTGCTGGCCCAGTTCATCTCGAAGCGTTTTAGGGAGGAATACTGATGGAGAACGTAGAACGAATTAAATCCGAAGAAATGATCAATCGTATTGACAGCAGGCTTACTAAAAACAAGGTTGTTAAAGGACTTTTCTTTACAGCAACGCTTTTTACGTCGATTATACTTATTGTATTGCTTTATCGTATTATTGTACAAGGAGCTCCATATTTATCTTGGGATTTTCTTCAAAACTTTGCATCACGCCGTCCAGAACAAGCTGGCATTAAAGCAGCGGTCGTCGGTACGATTTGGATGATGGCTGTCGTTGTACCAACAGCTGCTATTTTTGGTGTAGGATCAGCAATTTATCTGGAAGAATACGCAGGGAAAAATGCTCTTACACGCTGGATTCAAATGAACATATCGAATCTTGCTGGTGTTCCTTCTGTCGTATTCGGTTTACTCGGTTTAACGATTTTTGTTCGGTTATTTGGCTTTGGAAACAGTATTCTTGCTGCCGGTTTTACAATGTCTCTTCTCGTATTGCCTGTAATTATTGTTGCATCACAAGAAGCGATTCGTGCAGTTCCAAACGAGTTAAAAGAAGCTTCTTATGGACTTGGTGCAACGAAATGGCAGACAATCTCCCGGGTTGTTATTCCGTATGCAGTTCCTGGAATCGCGACAGGTAGCATTCTTGCTTTCTCACGGGCAATTGGTGAAACAGCACCTCTCATCGTTGTGGGAATTCCGACATTCGTTGCATTTTTACCGTCAGGTGTATTCGACTCCTTTACTGCTTTACCAATGCAAATATACAACTGGACAAGTCGACCACAGGAAGAGTTTCATAATTTAGCGGCGGCAGGAATCATTGTGCTTCTCGTTGTGCTTATTATGATGAACTCCGTTGCAGTGTGGATTCGAAATCGTTACCAGAGCAGATAACTCGTTTTGAAGAAAATGATTTTATATTTGGAGGGAACTTTACATGACGCTAACTGCAGTCAAATCAAAAGAAAATAATCAAGCCGGGCAAACAGAAAATGTGCTGGTTTATAATACAAAAGACTTAAACTTATGGTATGGCGATCATCATGCACTGAAAAATATTAATCTTGAAATTAATGAAAGAGAAGTAACGGCTATTATCGGTCCATCCGGTTGCGGGAAATCGACTTATATTAAAACGCTGAACCGCATGATTGATCTTGTACCAGGTGTTAAAACAAATGGTAGCATTGAATATCGTGAACGTGACATTTTCAATAAAGACTTTCTCGTTGAGGAATTGCGTACGCGTGTCGGAATGGTCTTCCAGAAGCCAAATCCATTTCCAAAATCAATTTATGAAAACATTGCATTTGGTTTGAAAATTCATGGAATCAAAAACAAGCAAATCATTAATGAAACAGTTGAAAAAAGTTTACGGGGCGCTGCTCTTTGGGAAGAAGTAAAAGATCGAATTCACGAACCAGCATATGGACTTTCAGGAGGACAGCAACAGCGTCTTTGTATTGCTCGCTGCCTGGCACTTGAGCCGGACGTCATTTTGATGGATGAGCCTACATCTGCTCTTGATCCTGTATCGACACTTAAAATTGAAGAGTTGATTCAGGAATTAAAACAGCGGTACTCGATTATAATTGTGACACATAACATGCAACAGGCAGCACGTATTTCGGATAGAACAGCGTTCTTCTTAAATGGAGAAGTTGTGGAGTACGATGTGACGGATACGATCTTTAATAGCCCTGCAGATAGTCGCACAGACGATTATATTTCAGGTCGATTCGGGTAATGAGAAAGCCGGCGCTGCCATTGCGCCGGCTTTTTATTTAATATACAGTAAATTCCCTACTGAATGAAGTATTACTTTATTAACATAGATGCGATTTCTTCGTTGGGCATATCCGCAGAAAATGTGAATGTGCCAATTTGAAGCTTTGAAGAATACTCATTTTCTTTTAAATATGTATTAAATGATCCTTTATCATCAATAACCCCTGCCTTCTTTAAGGCGTCGATGATATCATCTGAAGACATGCCTGCTTTAATAGTGACTGTGATCTCTTTGCTTTCAGAAATGGCAGACTCATCTGCTCTGATTCGTTCCTTTTCAGCATTAGCAGGTGAGATAGTTTCTACAGATGCTTTTTTTACCAGTTGTTCATTCAATTCGTTATTAGTCAGCACGGTGTAATTGTCCTCTTCCAACAACTGAATCATTTCTTCATTGGATAGCAATTGGTCCTTTGACATGTAATCAAAAAGAAAAAAGGTAGCTGTAGCAGCAAGTAGACCAAATCCAAATGAACGTATAGATTGCTTCGTCATATGTCAGTGTCCTTTCGGTGAAGCTTGGGATTGGCCAGTATTCTTTTGACCTGTTTAACGGATAAAGAGGATTGCCCGGCAATCTGAGGAATGTCAACGCCCTGGTTATAAAGCGCTATTACTTGATTTTGAATAATTTGATTGATTGGCCCTGGTTTTTTTATGGAAGGAGAAAGATCATCACTGATTAATAATTCTTCTTCAATAAGTCTTATTTTTTTGTTTATTTGATAATGTTCTTGCAACATTTGCAACGATAATTCTTCCAGATCTTTTTCGAGTTGCTGTTGTCTGTCTTTTAGAAAGAAAGACAGTACGATAAAGGCGGTGCCTGCTGCAGCAAGCCCAATGAGCAGTCCATTCATAATAGTGTCCTCCTTGATGCTAGTCATCCTATTATACCACATATGAGCAGGAAAAAGATGAGAATGATGCAGATTGCCGCACCGTTTGGAACGTGGTACGATAGCATTATAAACAATTTAAGGAAAAACTGCCAGACCGGGGTGATACATATTGAATAAAGATATTGTCCGATTAAACAACCAGCATTCTACTTGGAAGCAAATTGCAGATAAGCTTGATTTATCCGTTGAAAAAGTAAAATACAAATGGCGAAAATGTGTGTTGGAGCGGGATGGGATGTCTTGGCAAAGTGATTTAAATGCAGTTTTTTTATCAGCAGACCGTTTGTATTGTAGATGGCGCGTTCACCCATCTATTTTAGAAGCGGCTAAACGCTGTAACAAACCGCTTAATCCAGCCATAATGGATTTGCGAATTTTTGATATTACTGATATTTATTTTAATGGTATGAATGCGCACTCTGTTACATGTATAAAAGTAAGTGTAAGCGATCAATTTTGGACGATAAAAGGATTAAGAAGAAATCGCTCATATATTTGTGAACTCGGTTTTTTAACAGAGTCGTATTTATTCTTTCCAATCTTGCAATCTCATCCTGTTCATACACCGTATCAAAGCAGCGGAGACTACGTTTACAAGATGTATGATGCAGAGCAGTTTCATCAGAACCCATTCCGTGTTCCTGCCTGGATTGAGCATCCTGACTGCTCGACGTGATTCATGCACAAAAATGAATGGAGGTATACGTAAAATGGAATATCCATTTTCTATCATGGCACTGGCAGATAGTCCGTTTCGGCCTCTCGTTCTTGCCGGTTCAAGTATGAGTAGTAAAGAAATAATGAAAATTATGGATGTGTATGGTTATATACTTGCAGCTGCTGAAAAATCAACAGGTGATCGGCCGATTGCTGCTACGATCAACTTATTTACATTAGGCTGGCTGAATGGTGTAAGAGGGAAGATGGCCGTTCAAGCATTTATGCAGCAAGAGCCGAACCATGAAGCCGCAGCTGTATTACGCAAGCATGACAGTTCATTTATCGAAGCTTGCCGGGCGCTAATCAAGGAAAATAAATTGCTGCTCATACCGATGGCGCTCAGTCAATTCCCGCTCACGTCATATCCAGTGAAGGAAGCGGCTGGTGAAGACATTAAACGGACAGCGAAAATTTGGCAGGAGCTTTTTGACGAGGTTCCCCCATCCATTTGGCTTCCACGCGGTGCCTATATGCCGGGAATCGATGAACTCCTCTACCGTGAAGGCTGTCAATTTGTAATGATTCATGAGGAGGCATTTCCAGCGCATGAACGTGATATGTTTCATTGGATTTCGCCGCATGGTTTATCGATTTTGCCATATGAGTACGGACAAATGAATGTGGATCATAAGCTATTGATTCCAGTGGTCATGCGATTAGGTGATGATAATGCCCGCACTTTTTTTGAGGAGATTGATTCATTAGCCGTTCAAGCACCTGCCAGACAATTTCATGAACGGATTATTCATATTCCACTCGTATATGAACGTATGAATGAAGGGAAGCCGTTAATGACAACAGACGAATTGAATCGATGTGAAGCTGTATTCCAACTGAAAAACGAGTGGGATGAAAAGGCGGCCACTCAAATGTGCGAGGCGGGTGGTGTCCTCGATTTAGAATGGGCATTTTGTTTATATGCTTGTTTGCAGAATCTTGATGCTGAATTGGAAAGTGCGAAAGATTCTCTTCGCTATTTGCTGGACGGAGCGAGTAAAGATTTTCCGGATTTTGATTATGCTCATCAAAGGATGAGACTTCATTACGGTGTTGAACTTATTCCAACAATTTTAAGTGAAGAGATGGATGAGATGGACGGTGCCATTTTGATGCTTACGTGGGAATATCCGCCGAATATTATTGGTGGCATGGCAAGGCATGTGCATGGGCTTGCCGAAGCACTCGTTGAATCAGGCCGCGAAGTCATTGTTCTGACATCTTCGTATCAAGGTTCTCCAGAATATGAATGTGTAAATGGTGTTCATATATACCGTACAGGTCCTCTCCATGAAGGTGAGCCCGACTTCATGCGCCGTGTGGCAGATTTGAATATGTGTTTATTCCAAAAGGGAGAAGCACTCATTCGTGATTATGATATATCGGTGATTCATACGCATGATTGGTTAACCGGTGACGCAGCTATTCTTCTCTCAGGTAATCATTGGCTTCCAATTGTGTCCACTATTCATGCAACAGAACATGGCCGTAATAATGGAATTCATAATGAATTGCAGTCTGCTATTGCATTGAAAGAAAAGGAACTTATTTCGATATCAGACACGGTAATTGTATGTAGCCAGCCTATGAAAGAGGAACTACGTGTGCATTATGAAGCGAAACGAAAAGACATTCATGTTATTCCAAACGGTGTTGAATTTGAAGAGAAAACAACGGTAGAAGGACGATTCAACCAAATGGGTCCGTTCATCTTTTCACTTGGGCGCATGGTGTTTGAAAAAGGATTTCAAACATTTTTTAATATGGATTTAAAAAGCTTGAAAAAAACGAATATTCAGTTTATTATTGCGGGTAAGGGTCCGCTTTTAGAAGAGTGGCGAATGGAAGCGAGGAAGCGCGGTTTCGAAGGCATCATTCATTTTGTCGGCTATGTGAGCGATGATGAGAGAAAAGCATTATTTCAGACGTGTGAAGCAGCTGTTTTTCCAAGTCTTTATGAGCCGTTCGGCATAGTAGCGCTTGAAGCAATGGCCTTTCAAAAGCCGGTTATTGCCTCAGCGACAGGTGGGCTTAAGTCATTTGTCTTGCATGAGCAAACAGGTCTTTTATTTGAGCCGGGAAATGCAGGTGATTTATCAGAAAAAATCACAACAATTTTAGAACGTCCGGATCTTGCAAAAGAACTTGGTGCGAATGGGCATGAAATGGCCAAAGCGTTGTATAGTTGGAAACACATCAGTGAGCAGACAGAAAAGGTGTACGATCAAACCGTTTTTATCAAGAAAATGGAAGGTGTTCGCACATGATAGGAGTATTGCTTGCAGGAGGAAGAGGAAAACGTCTCCGACCGATTACAGATTATATCCCCAAGCCAATGGTGCCACTATTGAATAGACCGCTTTTAGATTACAATTTGAATGTATTCAAGATGAATGAGATTCGCCGTGTATTTATGACAGTCTGTTATAAAAAAGAGATCATCAAACAGTATGCGGGGAATGGAGAAGAAATTGGGCTGGACATTCAATACATTGAGGAAACAGCACCGCTTGGAACAGCGGGGAGTCTTTTTGCATCGAGTGATTTATTTGAAGAAACGGTGGCCGTATTGAGTGGCGATGCACTGACAAATGTGTCGCTTCGCGATGCATATGCTTTTCATAAAGAACACAAAGCGCGTGTCACCATAGTCATAACCCCATCAGAGCGGCCGGAACAATTTGGTGTGTGTCTAGCGGACCAAGAAGGCCGTCTTATATCTATTCTGGAGAAACCAGACGAACCACGCCTCTTGACGAATCAGGTAAGTACAGGTATTTATTTAATTGAACCTTCTCTTTTTTCCGATTATGCATTCAGTGGAGAAGTTGATTTTGCAAAAGATGTATTCCCGGCACTAATTGCTAATGAAGAGCCTGTTTATGTATATGAAACAAATGCGTATTGGCAGGATATTGGTACACTTCGTCAATATGCACTGGCCGAAAAAAGGCTCAAAAGGGGCATTACAGGAATTAGTATGCCAAAGCAATTATATCCGTGTTCTCACAGCTACTCTGCGTCAAACCCACTTGAAAAAACGCAGGTTAATGTACTTGGTGATTCACATTCATCAATCTTGAAAAAACAGGCTGGTGTTTCTGATGAAAAAGTGCTATTATAGTAAAGTCGCATTGAACATAATAAGCGAGACAAGTTTGGAGGGAAATAAACTATGCGTGTAAATATTACATTGGCTTGCACTGAGAGCGGTGATCGCAATTACATCACAACAAAAAACAAACGTAACAACCCGGATCGTCTCGAGTTGAAAAAATACAGCCCGCGATTAAAAAAAATGACAGTGCATCGTGAAACGAAGTAAGCAGCAGGAAACTTTCCTGCTGTTTTTTCTTTTTGATGGAGGGAATTATGAATAAAAAACAAATGCGAATAAACATAAAAGCGAAGTTGTCGGCACTCGAAAAAACGGAATATGAGCAACGATGTTACCGTATCACGCAGCATTTGTATGCGCTTCCTGAGTGGCGGAACTCTGACATAGTTGCATTAACAGTGTCTGCACCGTTCGAAGTTGATACGTGGTCGATCGTTCGTCATGCGTGGATGAGTGGAAAAAAAGTTTGTGTGCCAAAATGTGTACCTGTAACAAAAGAGATGCAGTTTTATTTTCTTTCTGATTTTCAAGAACTTGAGAAAATTTATGCGGGTATATATGAACCGGTCGTTGATAAAACAAGCGCTATATCTTGTGAAAGTATTGATTTTATGATCGTTCCAGGACTATTATTTAATGAAAATGGATATAGAATTGGATTTGGTGGCGGATATTATGATCGTTTTTTACCTGAATTTACAGGTTATACTGTATCACTGGCATTTTCATTTCAGTTAAGTAGTGATATCCCGGTAGAAGTACACGATTTACCTGTTCAGAAAATTGTGACAGACGAATTTGTCATAAAATGTTTGAAGTAATTCTTCTTACTTTACCAGCTGAATGTGTTTCGCTATAGTGGGAACAATAAGATGTACGAAAGTAGTGATGAAATGAATATACAAACGGATGTGATTTTCTGGCGGCTGGCGTTTTTTTTCGTTATTGAGCAAGAGTACACCATTGCTCGTTTAAGCCAGGACAAACGGGAAATATGGCTGGAGAACCGTTCAAATAAAGAAGCAATGTTAATAAGATTAAAGAATCAGGATCTTGGATGGGCGGCAGATCTCGGTCGGGATGTAAAACGGATTGTCTGGAATGGTGAACAAATCCGTAAAAAGATGGGTATGAGAAAATTGTCTTTATTGAATATTGTGGTTTCTCAACACCCGCCAGTTAATGAATATGAAAGCTATTTAAAACCTGTTCTGTCACCACAAGGCGGCAAAACAAAGGTAGACACACTGCTCTTTACCGAAAAAGATCTCAATCAGTCGCTTCGGCAGTTGGGATTAGTTTTATCACCTGTTCCAGAACGACGTGATTTTGATGGAGCTGAAGATGAAGCAGCTGCGTATGAGAGATCCGTATTATCACATGAAGTAAAGCGAAAAGAAGAGGAAGAGCGCTTTTTTCATTATGGGAAACCATTTTTCACGTATCTCTTTACAGCCATTAACATTATTCTTTTTATTCTGATGACACTTGCTGGCGGGAGTACAAATACAACTGTGTTACTTGAATTTGGTGCGAAATTCAATCCACTTATTTTAGAAGGAGAATGGTGGCGGTTTATTACACCGATATTTTTGCATATCGGTTTGCTTCATCTTATCATGAACTCGCTTGCTCTTTATTATTTAGGCATAGCTGTTGAACAAATTTATGGCCGTCTTCGCTTTATCTGGATTTATTTATTTTCTGGCTTTACCGGCAGTCTGCTCAGCTTTTTATTAACGCCTAACTTAGCAGCTGGTGCGAGCGGGGCGATTTTCGGTTTGTTTGGGGCATTGCTTTATTTTGGCGTTACAAAGCCCAAGCTTTTTTTTCGGACAATGGGTATGAATGTACTTTTTGTGATTGGGATTAACCTTGTCTTTGGATTTACGGTCCCAGGAATTGATAATGCAGGTCATATTGGTGGATTAATTGGTGGTTTTCTCGCGACAGGTATTGTTCATTTTCCTAAAAAACGACGTGTTTTACAGCAACTTGCTTTTATCATTGCAACGGTTGCATCCGTTGCAATAGGGCTTGTGCTCGGTTTTCAAAGCGGCTATGCAGCACTTGATGCCGATTCTGTTAATTTGCGGGTTCAGGAAGAAATCAACGTCGGAAATGATGCAGAAGCAGAGCAAATGCTAAAGGCTTTTTTAGAAGACGGTGGCGAGCCTTCTGCAGAAACATATTTTTATCTTGCCTTCATTGAGATGGGAGATGGCCGTCTTGTAGAAGCGGAGCAGCATTTGAAACAGGCTACTCGTGAACGGGCGAATTTTCATGAAGCATATTTTAATATGGCACTCATTTATGTTGAGAACGGGCAGTTAGAAAAAGCGAAGCAATCTATCGAAGAAGCACTTACGTATGCGCCAGATGCTGCGAACTATCAGGAGTTGGCAAAAAAACTTGAGTAATGGGTAAGGTGAACGAAAATGAGAACAATTTATGATGTACAGCAGCTGTTAAAACGATACGGTGTGTTTGTATATATTGGTAACCGCGTAGCGGATTTGCAGTTAATGGAAGCTGAGTTGAAAGAATTATATCAATCACAGCTCGTCGAAACACAGGAATACCAGATGGCGCTGTTGCTTTTGCGCCAGAACATTGCGATTGAAAAAGAAAAAGAACAGGAGAGTTGACGATGGGAGGAAAATGTCTTGCTGCAGTTGACATTGGTGGCACAACCATTAAAATGGCTTTTTTAACAGTGGAAGGTGACATTATTCGCAAATGGGCAATTCCGACAGATCAAGCAGATGGCGGTACAAATATTGTATCCGACATCGTCCGTTCTTTCTCCAACGAACTTAAACAAGACGGATTGACAAACGTTGATGTGATTGCAGTTGGTGTTGGTGCACCAGGTCCTGCTGATCCCATAAAAGGAACCATTTCCGGTGCTGTAAATCTTGGATGGGTAAATAACTATCCATTAAAGAGGTTACTAGAAGAAGCACTTAAACTGCCCGTTTTTATCGAAAATGATGCGAACTGTGCAGCGCTGGGTGAAATGTGGAGAGGTGCCGGAAACGGAACAGGAGATCTTGTCTGTATAACAATTGGAACAGGTGTTGGTGGCGGAATCGTATCAAAAGGAATGATTTTTACCGGCGTAAGCGGATCAGCTGGTGAAATCGGTCATATTACGGTAGTCCCGGAAAACGGAATTTTATGCAACTGTGGGAAGCATGGCTGTTTGGAAACGGTGGCATCGGCAACAGGCATCGTTAATCTTTACAAAGAAGAAGGAAAAGAAGCACCTGATGCTCGAGCAGTGTTTCTTCAAGCCTCAAAAGGTGACGAAGCGGCGAAACGGGTCATTGATCGGTGTGCGTATTATCTTGGGCTTGCTATAGGGAATATTGCTAATACGATGAATCCAGCAAAAATCGTTGTGGGCGGTGGTGTATCAGAAGCAGGCGATGCGCTTCTTTTACCGCTTGAACAATACGTACGCCAGTATACATTCCCGCGAGCGATGGAAGTTCTTTCTATCGAGAAGGCGACGCTTGGCAACGATGCAGGCGTGATCGGTGCAGCGTACTTGGCTAAAGTAAAGACCGTTTCATAACAAATCCAGTCCGCGATTGTTGGACTGGATTTTTTTATGAAACTTTTTAACAATCGGTGCGTATGAATAACGTATAGAATCGTCATGAAAATATTATAAAGACATTTTGTATTGTTCTGTTTGATTTTTTGTAAAAAAAGTATTAAGATTGTGGAAGATAATTTACAAAGGTTGAGAGTTTATTTCAACCCCAGAACGATGTTACAGATGTAACGAGGAGGCTGGAAAAATGAAAAGAACAATTCGCAGCAACATATCGCTTATTGCTGTGGCCGTTTTGTTCTTATGGATGAAAACATATCTCGTCTATAAAACAAGCTTTAACATTGATATCGAAAATACGTTACAAGAGTTTATTTTGCTGATTAATCCGATTAGCTTTATTATGTTGGTCATGGGAGTCGGTTTTTTATTTAAAAGTGATAAAGTACGAAATCGTTATTTGCTCACAATGAGTTTTTTATTAAGCTTTTTGCTTTATGCAAATGTCGTGTTTTACCGCTTTTTTAATGATTTCATTACAATGCCATTGTTATTCCAAACAAGTAACTTTGCCGATCTTGGCAACAGTGTAACAGAAGAATTCAGTCTAACTGACATCTTATATTTTGCAGATGTCATTATTTTATTCCTTCTGTTGAAATTTAAGCCGTCCTTTATGCAATTTCACCCAATGTCAAAAATGAATCGCCGTGCTTACTTTTTATCAGCTTTTGCGATTATGTTTTTAAATCTTGGTCTTGCTGAAATTGAACGTCCACAATTATTGACAAGAACATTTGACCGCGAAATGCTCGTCAAAAATATTGGTACATTTAACTACCATATTTATGATGTCTTTTTACAGTCAAAATCATCTGCACAGCGTGCGCTCGCTAACAGCAGTGAAATGACAGAAGTAGATAACTTTGCGGACGCTAAATATGCGGCGCCGAATGATGAATTGTTCGGTGTAGCAAAGGGCAAAAACTTAATTATGGTATCAGTAGAATCGACACAGGCATTTGTCTTGAATAATAAAGTGAATGGTCAGGAAATTACACCATTTTTAAATGATTTTGCGGAAGAAAGTTTAAATTATACAAACTTTTATCATCAGACCGGACAGGGAAAAACGTCTGATGCTGAATTTTTAACAGAGAACTCTCTTTATCCGCTCAGTCGCGGAGCTGTGTTCTTTACTCACTCAGGCAATGAATTCAATTCAATGGCTGAAAAACTGGCGGAGAACGGCTATTATGCGAATGCGATGCATGCGAATAATAAAAGTTTCTGGAACCGTGACATTATGTACGATTCAATCGGGTATGAGCGTTTCTATGATGAGGAAGACTATGAAATAACAGAAGATAACAGTGTCAACTGGGGAATGAAAGATATTCCGTTCTTTGAACAATCTGTCGGTTTAATGAAAGAGATGCCGAAGCCGTTTTATTCGAAAATGATTACTCTCACAAACCATCATCCGTTCTATTATGACGAAGAAGACAAAATGATTGATGAGTACAATTCAAATAGCGGTACACTGAATCGTTATTTTGTAACGGTCCGCTATACAGATGAATCATTGAAACGTTTTGTTGAAGAATTGAAAGAATCTGGACTATATGAGAATTCTGTCATTGTGCTGTATGGGGATCATTATGGTATTTCTGAGAATCATAATGAAGCAATGTCGCAATACTTAGGTAAAGAAGTAACGCCGTTTGTATCGGCACAGCTTCAAAAAGTGCCATTTATGATTCACATTCCAGGTGTTGATGGACGGGAAATTTCAACGGTCGGTGGGCAGATTGATATAAGGCCAACATTGCTGCATTTATTTGGAATTGATACAAAAGGAGATATTCAATTCGGTCAGGACTTGAATTCAGAAGATCATGAAAGCTTTGCTGCATTCCGTGATGGCCGTTTTATAACAGAAGATTATGTTTATGCAGATAGCAAGTGCTGGGATAAAGCAACTGAACAACCGACAGATAGCAGTTACTGTGAGCCCTATATCGAAAAAGCGGCAACAGAATTGAATTATTCCGACCGTATTATTTATGGAGATCTGCTTCGTTTCTACGATCCGGATTCTGCGAAAAAAGAGCATTAAAAAACTGCCTTCCGAGGCAGTTTTTTAATATGAAAAAAGCACCCGTTACAAACGGGTGCCTGTTTTTTAGTGAGCTGCTGGATAACCTTGGTTAATAATGGTCATGATTGTAAACCAGCCGATGACGCCGGCAGTGCCGAGCCCAAATAAAATACCAAGCGGGTTTTTGTTTTTCAAGGCGCTGATTGTGCCGAATACAGCAAGAATCGCCACTAAAGCGAAAATAATCGTTAAACCGTTCATTTTATTAAACCCCTTTCTGATTAGATCAATAAAAGAAAAAACTATGTAATAGCAGTATACACAACATTATTGTATAGTGTTTTAATCCTTTTGTCGAGAGTGGAAACGCATTGTTCTTTTATCAGACAAGATTTCCTGTTACGATACAATAGTACGAAAAAGGAGAGGTGGAGATTATATGGATTGGACACAATTACCGCTTGGTCCGCTTGCAACGAATTGTTATGTGCTTTCTCATAAAACAGAATGCATTATTTTTGATCCAGGTTCCGAGGGCGAAGCGTTGGCAGAGTGGCTGGATGGAAATGCTTTAAAACCGCTTGCTATACTGCTAACACATGCTCATTTTGATCATATTGGGGCCGTTGAACATATTAGACAAACGTTTAACAGTCCTGTTTACATTCATAAATCAGAAGAACAGTGGCTTGGAAATCCGGAATTAAATGGTTCAAGCCGGTTTGGGATGGGTGCGATTTCAGCACCACCAGCAGATTTTATTCTAGAAAAGGAAGAAGAACTCATAATCGGTCCATTTCAATTTAAGTTATTTCATACACCGGGTCATTCACCCGGCAGCATTTCTTATTATTTTGAAGAAGGAGGCTCCTTATTTGCTGGAGACACATTATTTATGGGCAGCATCGGACGGACAGACCTTCCTGGAGGCAATCACCAGGATTTGCTCGACAGCATTCATAACAGGCTGTTGTCATTGCCAGAAGAAACGATTGTGCTGCCCGGACATGGACCTGCTACGTCCATTGCCAATGAAATGGACAGCAATCCATTTTTAAATGGTTTTTAAAAAAGTAAAAATATCGGATTACTGATAATCAAAAGCCATTATTTTTAATTCGATATTCGTGATTGTGTCTTTTTTTCGTAATACGTGAAAAGTATGACTTTTATCATTTTCTACCATAAGATTGTTGTTTATAATAAATAAAAAACGACAATGGGGTGGCATATTGGATACAATCTTGAAAGTAACAGGTACATTGGCCGATGCAACTAGATATTCGATTTATGAATATATATTAAAAGAACACGATAAAGTAACTGTACAGGATGTAGCAAATGAATTCGGCATTCATCCAAATGTTGCACGTCTTCATTTGACAAAATTAGAAGATGTTCAATTGATTTGTTCTCATTTAAACAAAACTGGAAAAGGCGGCCGGCCAGGTAAAGTGTATAGACCAGCTGAAGAAGCGGTGCAGCTGTCATTTCCACATCGTGATTATCAGCTTCTTGCTAATATTTTAGTGGAAACGGTGCAAATGTTTGGTGAAGATGGATTAAAAATGGCCGAGGTAGCGGCCGTTAAAGCAGGTCGTCGTGCAGTGGAGTCTAGGGCTAAGAACTATGTATCTTCTTTAACAGAGGATGAGAAATTATCTATGCTGCAGTCACTAGCTACCCGAATTGGTTATGTGTTAGAAGCGGAGCCTAAAGAAGATGGATGGCATGTTCAATTTATTATATATAACTGCCCGTTCAAAGGAATGCTTCATGATGAAGCTGAGATTACGTGCAAAATACATACCGCTTTTTTAAAAGGAACATTAGAAGCGCTATTTGATGATGTAGAATTGCACCAAAAAACAACGATGTTAGAAGGGTGTCAAGATTGTACGTATCACGCAATCGTCACAAACTGACCGAAAGAAACATTTACAAATCTGTCACTGTTCCTTTATAATATGATATTGATGGAGTGTATGACAAAGGAGGGATACTTAATGGATCGCATGTTTCGCATGATGGCATTCTGGACCGGGATCTTCTCATTGATGTTTTATCTCGGACACATGGATAAAACTGCATTGCTTTTCCTCGGTCAAACTGGATTTTTCTTGTTATTAGGTTATTTACGTCTCACTGAACGCATGTACATTTACGTCTTTTTCGCATATTTGACCGTTTCTTTTGCAGGCTTTACATACTGGTCAACGTTCATGATGTAATTCAAAAACGCGGTAAAAAATGAATCCCGCTAAAGCCTTTAAAGCATTTTGCTTTAAAGGCTTTTTTGTTAAGATTTTGTAAACTTTAAAATATCTGATGAAACTGTCCGGAAATTGTAGTATGGTGTAAAAAAGAAAGAAGGTGACGGTTTGCACGTCGAACAAAAAATTAAACATGTCTTAATGACTGCGGTTCAAATGCAGGCAACTGATATTCATTTAATGCCAAAAGTAAACGGCTACATAATGAAAATTCGAGCAGGTGGTACACTGACGGGTACCGATTCATTTTCCATCCATGAAGGTGAACGACTGATATCGTATTTAAAGTTTATGGCATCGATGGATATCGGCGAAAAGCGAAAGCCGCAGAGTGGAGCATTTAAACAGATCATTAATGGCATCTCAACTTCTCTACGCATTTCAACACTACCAGCCATTCCTCAAAAAGAAAGCCTTGTTATCCGCCTCCTGCCTCAAGAACACGTACCATCTCTTTCTGATTTAACTCTTTTTCCAGATACAGCAAAAAAATTAACATCATTACTAAACCATTCAACTGGCCTCGTTTTACTCAGTGGTCCAACGGGAAGCGGTAAATCGACCACGCTTTACTCCATGATTCAGCATAGTGCTGCAATGTTAAATAAACATGTTATTACTCTCGAAGATCCTGTCGAAAAACAACACGATTCCTTATTGCAAATACAAGTAAATGAAAAAGCGGGAATTACGTATGCTACTGGGTTAAAAGCGATTTTACGACATGACCCGGATGTGATTATGGTTGGAGAAATACGTGATGAAGAAACGGCTCGAGTTGCTGTTAGAAGCGCTCTTACCGGTCATTTAGTCATGTCAACTATTCATGCACGTGATGCAGCAGGTGTCATTGGCCGTCTCCTTGAATTTGGTGTCACGCATCATGAAATCAGCCAAACAATCGTGGGGATTACTGCACAAAGACTCGTGCGTATCAGCTGCCCTAAATGTGGTGCTCAATGTGAGCCTGATTGTGTTCATTTTACACGTCAAGCTATCGTATGTGAACTTTTATCTGGACGCATGCTTACATCTGTTTTAAAGGAGGTGAGGGCTGGAGACCATCGTGTGGTATACAAGCGGTTGAAGGATGAAATTGGAAAGGGGATTGCCTATGGATATCTCTCCGAGGAAGAGTGGGCTCGCTGGATTTATGAAGAAGCGGAAGACAGCGAAAAGTGGCGCTGAGTTTATTTTTCGGCTTGGTGAAATGCTTGAAAAAGGGTTTACGATTAGAGAGTCAATTGATTTTTTAATGTTAAACATACCAGGAATCGACGGGAAACAAACAAAACACATCCGGCAAATGTTGCAAGCCGGAACACCTCTTCATGAAATTCTACCTATTCTTCATGTGCCATCGCTTATTTGCCTTCAAGTGTATTTCGCTGAAAAACATGGAAATGTACAGGGCGTACTTCTTCATGCAGGAAAACAATGGAAAAAAACGGAACAATCAAAAGAAAATTTGATGAAATTACTTCAGTACCCTATTTTTCTATTATGTTTATTAGTAATGCTTCTGGCAGTACTAAATACATTTGTCCTTCCACAATTTCATGATTTACATGCATCAATGGGATACAAGCCTGAAGGTATGATTTTATTACTGCTCTTTTTTCTAGAATGGGTACCTTCGATCATGCTCATTTTACTTCCATGTGCCATTGGTTTTTCGATCTTTTTATATGCTCGTTACCGCTTGTTATCGCCTAAAAAGAAAGCAGATATGCTCATCCGTATTCCGTACGTCCGTACGTTTTTTCAACTATATTTCACACGTCTGTTTGCTCGCGAAGCCTCTCAATTGTTAAACAGCGGATTTGCTGTGAATGAAATGCTTCATGTATTTGAGCGCCAGACAATATATCCGATGCTCACCGCCGTTTCAGAGGTCATTGATAAACGCTTAATGAACGGTGCATCACTTCAAGAAGCGATTAAACAGATTACATGGTTTGATAAAAAGTTATCGGCTTTGACAGGTCATGGCGGGGCAAATGGACGTCTTGGCGAAGAGCTGCTTATGTATGCGGAGTTTTGTGATGAACTGGTTGAAGAAAAAATAAAAAGGTTGACCAGTTTTATCCAACCAGCTGTTTTTTTGTTTATTGGAGCAGTTGTCATGACCGTTTACTTATCTATTATGCTGCCGATGTTTGAAATGATGACCTCAGTATAAAAGGAGGAATAAAAGATGAAAAAGTGGGTACAAAACGAAAAAGCTTTTACGCTAATCGAAATGATGATTGTTTTACTTGTTATTACCGTCTTATTGTTCATTGCGATTCCGAACGTGGCGAAACAAAGCCAAAACATCAATGCAAAAGGCTGTGATGCTTTTGCGCATATGGTACAAGGACAAGTACAAGCGTATCGGATTGACAATAAGAATTTTCCTGATTCTATTGAAACGATGGTAACAGATGGATACTTGAGGAAAGATGAAACGAAATGTCCAGGCGGCGAGGATCTTACAATTGATGCGGAAGGCGAAGTTTTGGTAAGTGAATCATAAAGAAGGCGGCTTTACACTGTTGGAAATAATGCTTGTGTTAACAGTATTTATAGCATGTTTTGGAGCGGTGCTCATTCCGATTTTGAATGTAACGAATGAAATGAATGAACAGCAATTTTTTAACAAGCTGGAGCGCGATTTATTTGAAGCACAGTCGTACGCAATTTTGAATAATGTGCACGTTATGGTCAATTTTTATGAATCAGGACAGCATAAATATACTATTTCCACGTATGAATATCCCCGTTACATAATAGTCGAGCGGGATATTCCCGCGTACTTCATTCCTGTAAAGGGAAGTATGATGGATATTATGTTTCAAAAAACGGGGATGACGAACCGGTTTGGCACTGTTTATTTTAAATCAGAAGAGAAGCGAATAAAACTAATTTTTTTAATTGGAAGGGGACGTTTTTATTTTCTGGAAGAGTGAAGAAGGATTTACACTGGCTGAAAGTCTTCTAGCACTGACCGCGTTATTCGTTGCAGCTACTTTTATTTTGCCATTATGCATGAAAATTGAAGCTGAAACGTCAAAGAGGTGGGAGCGTCAGGAAGGAATGAGAAAATTATATGAAGAAGCAGAATCGAGGTTGTACGGACCCGCTTCATTCACATATGAAATGGACACGCCTAATTATACAGGCCAGATTTATTGGGAAATGGAGAATGGAAAAAATCAGGCATGTGTATCAACTGCTGATAAAACGGTTTGTGTATCAGAATGATAGAGGGTATACCCTTGCTGAAGCTCTTATTGCGCTGACAGTGTTCATGACATGTGCTGCATCATTTCCGTTAATGTATGATGCAACGTATCGTATTCTAGATGCAAGTAAATCTGAAAAAAATACAGAATGGGAAATTTTTATTATACAGCTGCGCAATGAACTGCAAAAATCCAGTAATTGGAACGTGATGGATGGGAAACTCAATTATGAATTGGAAGGGTCCACCACATCGATCAGCCAGTATGAGGATAAACTGCGGAGACAAATAAATGGGCAAGGACATGAAGTGATGCTACAAAATGTGAAAAAAGCAGCTTTTGCACTTAAAGGAGGGAAATTGTATATTCATGTTACCTTTCAAGATGGAGAAGAAGAAGGAACATCGCTTTATCCATTCAATCAAACGTCTTCGTAAAAATGAGTTGGGGATGATTTATCCCCACGTCCTAATACTGCTTTTTTTGATGAGTGCTGCTGCTGTAACGGCAACAGATGCAGCAGTGACAAAAATGAAAACGGCCGATCAGCTAACGGAATATTATGAAATGCGGCTAGTTGAACTGATGGCCATTAGAGCCATACTAAAAAATCCGGACACTGCTTCCTTTACAATGAAAACAAATAAAGGAATAACGGATGTACAGCTATTAGATCCATCAGAAATAGAACGGATTATTCGCATTACGACAACGAGAGGGCATCGCCAGTTTTATGCTACATTTCTTTATGATAAAGAGAACCATCGACTTACAAAACGGATTGAGCATCAGTAAATGACTGACAGCGGCCGGCAGATAAATAGAGAAGCCCACCGTTCCAGACAGATAGTCGAATAACCGGCTCGAAACGGCGAATAATGGCTTCTTTTTCACGTGTATATTCATCACTGTTATCTGAATTATTTTTATAAAAAGAACGAAGCAATGAAATTTCCTTTTCCTGTTTATTTTTTGCTTCTTTTGCCCATTCGTGGTTTTCCTGATTGAGTTCGTTCATTATCATTTTCTGAATTCGCTTCAGTCCGCTTATGGGAGTAATGAACGGCGATAACACGTAATGAAAGGAAGGAATCGTTTGAGCAAAAGGAACATCGCTTATTTTGGTTAAAAAGTCACGTTGGATTTTTCCACTGATTAAATGAAGAGCGAGCGATTCGATTCTCTCTTTTTTTCCGTTTGCTTCATATGAAATTAAAAAATGGACGAACAGCCATGGTTCCAGTTGAAGAGGCTTTACGGATGAACACTCTTCGTAAAGACGGATAAATAGCGACTGTTGTCCGGCATAGTGAAGCAACTGATGAAACCTTGGCGAACCGAAGCTGATGTATTCTTCGTGGGCACGCAGAGGCTGACCGGTGTCTTTTACATAAAAAGAAACAGTCATGGGTGTTCCTTTTTCGTTCAGCTGATCTTTATAGTGCCAGTAAAAAGGACGATTCATGATTGCCCGGTCCACCTGTTCGGATAACTCTACAGTAATCGATTCATCGTTTTGATGGGTAATATGACAATTACAGGCCGTGAAAAATTGTTTGAGAAAAGTCATCATATATAATTCACTCCAATGCAGCAGTAAGATTATGCACTTTAATTTCCCATTCACGAATGCTTTTTGAATGATGAAAGGCATCGTGCAAATGCTCTTCCACCCAATTTTCTTCCAGAATATCATCCAACTTGCCAATTGCTGACTGGAATAAATGGATTTTTTCATGCAACAGTGTAAGCATACGGTCTTCAACAGTTTGCTCATAAGCGAGATGATAAATGTGTACGTCCTGAGCTTGTCCAAGGCGATGAATGCGTCCGATCCGTTGTTCTAATTTCATCGGATTCCAAGGCAGGTCAAAGTTAATGAGCTGACGGCAAAATTGTAAATTAAGTCCCTCACTGCCTGATTCTGTCGCAATGAAAACTTGAGCAGGCCCTTTAAAGAGTTCAACCATCCAGTCTTTTTTCCCTTTTTTGAAGTTACCTTGAAAGGAAACGGCTAATAATCCATTTTCCTTAAAGTAGTGTTCGAGATAGCGCTGTGTTGCCCGGTACTGTGTAAAGACAATGGTTTTTTCCGGGTGTTTTCTCATAATAGCTAATGTTTTTTCCGCTTTTGAATTTATGTTGATCTGTTCGGCTAGAAGGGCGATCTTTTTATATTTTTGTCCATTTAGTTTTTGAATCGTGCTTAGTGCAGCGTATTTGCTGCTGCATGCTTCCCGTTGTAATGTGAGCAGAGTCATCGCATTTGGTACATCTTCTTTTAAGTGGGCGAGTGAATCGTAAAATGCTTTTTCTTCTTTTGATGGAGTGATCCGGATCGTTTCGACACACCGTTTTACGGGTTGCTGATCCATATCATCCCGTTTGTTTCGAATCATGACCTTTTGTAGCAGCTCTTTAAAAACATCCTGATCGTGAATGGATCGCTTTCCTCTTTTAAATCGGTTATTGAAAGATTCGTTATTACCAAAATGACCTGGTTTTAATAGTGAAACGAGATGAAAGAGTTCATCAACGTTATTTTGTACAGGTGTCGCTGTTAAAAGCAGGCAATATGTTTTTGTCAAACGGCGGACAAATTGATAATTTAAAGTAGCGGGATTTTTTAGACGGTGTGCTTCGTCAATAATCACCATGTCGAACATCGTATTTGCAATGGAATCCGCATATTTTGGTTGTTTGGCCGAATCAATGGAGGCAATTTGGACGCCATTCCACGACCAGTTCGGTTTCTTTTTTTGTACGAGTGCATAAATTTTACACTTATCACGTAGTTCTTTTGCCCATTGATTGACGAGAGAGGCGGGTGTCAAAATAAGGGTGCGAGATACAAGGCCCCGCAGCATGTATTCTTTTAAAATAAGCCCCGCTTCAATTGTTTTTCCAAGTCCGACTTCATCTGCTAAAATAGCGGTTCCATTCATTTCTTCCATGACTGTCCGCGCTGCTTCTATTTGGTGTGGCATAAATTGAATAGAAGGGAGAAAGTCAGGTGTGAGCAGTCCATGAAAATCAGTTGGAATAACGAGCTTTTTCGTTTTGGCTGCTAATGTAAAAAGCGGCCAGTTACTAACGATGGGAGCAGAATGGAGCCAGGCGGGTAGTTGCTTTTCCCATGAGTCATCAATTAAAATGGGCGGTTTCAATGCAAAAATACCTCCTTTTTAATCTAGTTGCTGATCGTTAGAAATGATGATACGATGAAAGAGAAATATGAGATCAGTATGCCCGAATGAATAAATAGTATGAATACATAATGAAACAAAAAGTGTGCTACTTTTATGTAAAAATGGGTAAGAAGGGGGTTTTTGTATGAAAAGAGCAGTCCTATTATTCTTTGTTATATCGTTAGGTTTTATGTTATTGGCACGTTATCAGGCGGAGGATCCCGAACCGGTCGAAGAAAAACCGATTGTGGAAGATAAAAAGCCTGATTCAGAAGAACCAAATCGGTTGTTTGTAATAGAAAAAACAGATTCATTTGAGCTTGAGTTTGGGACAGATTGGAAGGTATCACCAAACGGTAATAAAGAAGCGGCTATTGAAGGGCGCGGTCCGGGTAGTATAGAAGAAGGGAATGGTGTACTCGTTGTAAAAGAGGCAGAAACAACGACACTATTTTCATGGCCAGCAGATGAAGGACAAGAGACCATTAAATATGTGGAGTGGAAAGATGACACTCATGTATATGTCATTGTTGGTTTGTCACAGGGCACGGTGACCAAAGGTGGCAGTTTGTATGAATTGAATGTGGAAACAGGTGATACGAAAGAGGTGGTCATATTAGATGACCCGAAAGAAGAAGTCGTTTTAGTAAACGTTGAGAAAGGAACATATACGCTTCATACATATAAAGATGACAATTTTATGAACGGAAGTACTGAAGAGATTCCGTTGCCATAATAAAAAAGGAGCAGATTCTGCTCCTTTTTTATTTCATTTTAATTTTGCCTGTCCATTTCTTAAATCCACCTTGGAGATGATAAATATCCCGGTACCCTTTTCGATACAGCATCTGCGCAGCACGTCCGCTGCGAAGTCCACTCTGGCAATACAAATAAACAGGTTTGTCGGGACGAATTTCTTTCATACGCTGTTTTATTTGCGTAACGGGAATATTGCGTGCGCCGAGAATGTGTCCGCCATTATATTCATTCGGTTCGCGCACATCAATCAGCTGCGCTTTCCGGTATCCTTGCACAAATTCTTCTTGGCTGAGCGGTTTTACCGCACGTTTTTGGGAGAAATACATAAAGAGAGCGTACAAGATAATCGCTCCGAGCACTGCGGCAATAGAATAAAGCAACGTCGTGTTCCCCTTTCAAATAAACTGCTCCTTTCATTATATCTATATGCTCATCAGATGAAAAGAAAATTCTCTTTTAAAAAAGCAGTGTTCACAGCTTTGAATTTTACCTTTGATTTGTTAGACTATACAAGGGAATTAACTATGAAAAGAAGGCGTTAATGATGAAGAAAGAAAGATGGGCATTTCTTGACACAGGCAATCATGGCCCTGCGTATAATATGGCGGTAGATGAAGCACTTCTTGATTGGCACAGTAAAGGCAAGATTCCACCAGTTGTGCGATTTTACGGATGGGAGCCGGCAGCACTGTCGATCGGTTACTTTCAAAAAGCGGAAAAAGAAGTGAACTTTGATGCGCTTAAGGAGCAGAGTATTGGCTTTGTACGCCGTCCAACCGGTGGAAGGGGCGTTTTGCATGAGCATGAACTAACTTATAGCGTCATCGTTAGTGAAGAGCATCCTAAAATGCCTGCAGGTGTTATAGAAGCATATAGAGTCATTTCAGAAGGTGTGCTGCAAGGATTTCGGGCTCTCGGTCTAGATGCTGAATTTGCCGTGCCGAGAACGGAAGAAGAGAAAGCAAGTTTGAAAAATCCGCGCTCCAGCGTCTGTTTTGATGCACCGAGCTGGTATGAGCTTGTCGTAGAAGGCCGAAAAGTAGCTGGTAGTGCACAGACAAGGCAGCAAGGTGTAATTTTGCAACATGGATCGATTTTGCTTGAAATTGATGAGGAAAAGCTATTTAGCTTATTTTACTATTCAAGCGACCGGGTGAAAGAACGGATGAAACGTACATTTAAAGATAAAGCTGTTGCGATTAATGCGCTTTGTTCAAACCATGTGACGTTGAATGAAGCGCGTATTGCATTTAAACAGGGATTTGAAAAAGGGCTTAATATTGAACTAGAACCGCTTGTTTTAACCGATGAGCAAGTATATCAAATTGAAACGATTCAAAGAGAACGCTATGAAAATCATGAATGGAATTTCCGGAGATAAAAGTTTATGGGCTGCTGCCTGTTTTGTATCTTCGGAAAATATTTTTATGCGTTTAAATTACAGGGGTTAAGCCTTTTTACCACTTTTTTAAGCAAAAAGGCGGCTTGACAAAAATATGATTCTCACTCAATATGTAGGATATGTATGAAAAGGCAAACACAATATATTGTGTTTGTTTTCGTTTTTTCTACTGAAATATGGGTATATGATTTAATGAAACAGAATAATAAAGGAGTTGTTTGCATGCCTGCTACGTCCACAACGCACATGTCGCTAAACGTCGACAGATTAAACAAGGACATCAGCATTTTTCCACAGGTACATCCTGTTACATCGGATATGAAGATTACACACAAAGGTGTTTCCCGTCTCGTCATGATCGACCGTTATTCATTTAAGGATACGGAAAAGATCACTCTGTCTGAAGGCGATTTCGTCGTGTTGACGATTAAAGAAGATCCAAAGTTTCCAGCGCGTGGAACAGGTTTTGTTACAGCGATCGACCGTGAAACAAAAAAAGTGTCTGTCTTAATTGATGAAGAATACAGAAACGCGATTGATGATCAACACGAAGCATCAACTGGAATTGTACAACGTGGATTTGACGTCATTGAAAAGCCGCTTGAAGTGTTTTACGAACAAATTGCCAAGCGTAATGCTGCTGGTCTTTCATCCGTTGAAAAAACAGAAGAAAAACGAAAAGAATGGTTCGATAAATTTTATCATGAACTTGTGAATTTAAACTTTATTCCGGCAGGACGTGTATTGTACGGAGCGGGAGCAGATACGGACGTAACGTATTTTAACTGCTACGTGATGCCTTTTGTTGCTGACTCACGAGAAGGCATTTCAGAGCATCGCAAACAAGTGATGGAAATCATGAGCCGCGGCGGCGGTGTCGGCACGAATGGTTCTACACTCCGTCCGCGTAACACACTAGCTAAAGGCGTAAACGGCAAATCATCCGGCTCTGTTTCATGGCTTGATGATATTGCGAAACTGACACACCTTGTTGAGCAGGGTGGGTCAAGACGTGGTAAATCAATTTAAGTGCCTCGTCTTTAAATAAACCTCGTGAATTGCTGGAAACTCTTTGCATGACTTGTTGGCTACAACGCAACTGGAAACGGTCAACGTGAATGCTTGAAAACAACAAGTGGATAAAGACAATCAGCAGCCAAGCTCCTTAAAGGGAGAAGGTTCAACGACCAGCGAAAGCACACTGAATAAGTGGAAGCGAGTAGAGTAGGGATCAAGTGATTCCGAAGTGCGGGGGCACTCATAGAGTGTAAGATATGGTCTGAACTCTAGGGCGACTTAGAGAGTTGATCTAACGAATCAACGTAACAAATTGGCCCAAATGATTATGTTGGCGGACTGGCATCCTGATATTGTTGAATTTATTATTTCTAAAATGCAAAATCCGCGTATTTTGCGTTATTTGCTTGAAAATACAGAAGACGAACAAATTAAAAAAGCGGCAAAAGACAAGTTGAACTTTAAGCCGCTCACTGAACGTGAAGAGCAAATGTATCAAGGCGTTGTGAATTATAAAAACATTCCTGGCTACGGTGGATTCAGCCCTGAAATATTTAAAGATGCAGAAGAAAAACTTCGCACAGGTGGTACGTACAGTGTGCATAACGCTGAATTTTTGACGGGTGCAAACATTTCGATTTGCTTAACGAAAGAATTCATGGAAGCTGTCGAAAACGATGAGGAATACGATCTCCGTTTCCCAGCTGTGGAAAAGTACAGCAAAGAAGAGATGGCAAACTATAACGAAAACTGGCATAAAGTCGGTGACGTTCGCGAGTGGGAAAAAGAAGGCCATGAAATTCGTTTATATCGGAAAATTAAAGCACGGGAATTATGGAACTTGATCAACGTCTGCGCGACATACTCCGCAGAACCGGGCATTTTCTTTATCGACAATGCGAACGAAATGACGAATGCAAAAGCGTATGGACAGCAAGTCGTTGCAACAAATCCTTGTGGAGAACAGCCACTTGCACCGTTTTCTGTTTGTAACCTTGCCGCGGTTAATTTAGCTGAAATGGCGAATAAAGACACGAAAACAGTGAATTTTGATAAGTTGAAAGAAACTGTTCGAACGGGTGTTCGTATGCAGGATAACGTCATCGACGCGACGCCTTACTTCCTTGAAGAGAACCAGAAGCAGGCGCTTGGCGAACGACGTGTTGGACTTGGAGTTATGGGTCTAGCAGACTTGCTTATATACTGCGAAAAAGAGTACGGTTCACGAGAAGGTAACGTACTTGTTGATGAAGTGTTTGAAGCAATCGCTGTGACGGCGTATGAGACGTCTGTCGAGCTTGCAAAAGAAAAAGGCAGCTTCCCATTCCTTGAAGGAGAAACCCTTGATGAAAGGAACCGTCTGCGCGATGCGTTCATTAATACGGGCTACATGAAAAAAATGCCTGATCATGTTCGTGAAGCGATCGTTGAGAATGGTATTCGCAACTCTCATCTATTAACTGTTGCACCAACGGGCAGCACAGGAACAATGGTTGGAGTGTCTACAGGGTTAGAACCATATTTCTCATTTACCTATTATAGAAGCGGGCGTCTGGGGAAATTTATCGAGGTGAAAGCGGATATCGTAACGGATTATCTTGCGCGTAATCCTAAAGCAGATCCAGATCAACTGCCAGCGTATTTTGTGACGGCAATGGGTCTTGCGCCGGAAGCACATGCAGATGTTCAATGTGTGATCCAGCGTTGGATTGACAGCTCGATCTCCAAAACAGTAAACGCACCACGGGGCTACACAGTTGAGCAAGTAGAAGGTGTGTACGAGCGTTTATACAAAGGTGGAGCAAAAGGCGGTACAGTATACGTCGATGGTAGCCGTGATGCTCAAGTTTTAACGTTAAAAGCAGAAGAAAATAGCTGGGATGAAGAAGAAAAAACCGAACCGAAAGAATTTGAAAATCATGTTGTTCTTGTTGATACGATTCAAGATTTGCGTTCAACAAATGTCACAATCGGCAGCGAAATCGGCAATACATGTCCGGTTTGCCGAAAAGGTACAGTAGAAGAATTAGGCGGCTGCAACACATGCACAAACTGCGGCGCCCAGTTGAAATGTGGATTATAATCGAGTAAAGGAGCCGTTCCTCAGGGAGCGGCTCCTTTGTTGCGTATAGAAATAGAAAAAACCGCCAGTATAAGCGGCGGGTTTATTCGGAAGAAGCACGGGTTCTACGTTTTCCTTTATTTCCTTCGATCACGGTTAAATGTGAAGAATCTTTACGTCGGATCGGCTTTTTATTCAACTTAGTTGAAAGAGAGGTAGAACGTGCCGACGCATATTTTGTTTTAGAATTCGGATGCTTTTTTTGGGATTGCTTTACAGCTTTTGAATAGGCACGATTTTCAGTATTACCGCCCGTTCGTTTTCCCATAAACAAACGGAACAGAAACATTACAATGGCGACAGACACAGCTGCAAAAATAAGTTGCTTCACGAGCTGCCCGGGAGAGGTGATCATCATAGACACGAGACCAATGGCAGCAAGTGCGACAATAATGGACGTTACGACAGTACGAATACTCATTAAAGCCACCTCCCAGAAAATAGTGTTACTTATATATTAGACAATTTCGTCTAATTTTAATCCTTTTTCAGCGTTTTCTTCAATGGAAATTAATTTTTCGAGTGACGCAATAACGACCTCTACTTAATTACCGATCAGTATCTTCCTTCATTTAGAGGTAGTATGACGGGTCTTGCTTATATTTTAGCGATAAAACGGCCAAAATAAAAGCAAGACGTATCAGATGGAGGAGAAAGAATGAAAAACCAAAAAATACCTAAGCAATCAGACTATCTCAACGGAAAAATTATTCAAATAGGCATTGCATCAGGAAGCCTGTTGTTTATGTTCAGCTGGCTGGCCTATACGTTTCATTTCTCAAAAGTAAATCCAATAGTGCCTGGTTTATTTTTGCGTCAATCAACAGCCATTCAATACATCATTGCTGCTTTGATCATTATTATCATTTCCATTGTGCTTTCTTTATTATACTATGCACTATTTAGGAAAAGAACGCCCTTACTTGCAGGGTTTGTTATGGGAATCGTTCTTTTTTTATTGCTTTTCGCATTCATTTCCCAAAGTACACTTAATTTGATTACCGTATTCTGCCTGCTTTTATGTTATTGTGTATTTATCAGTGTATCTGCTTCGTGGTTTTATGAACGGGGCAGGTAGTCATTTATGCTCTAAATATGATAAACTGTTTTGTGAAAAGAATAGGCGGAGGACGGGGAGAATGAAAAAAGTTCTATTGATGAACGGTGTCAATTTAAACAGACTGGGCAAGCGTGAGCCTCATATTTACGGCTACACAACGCTAGATGAATTGGAAGAGCGCGTGATTGAACGTGGGAAAAAAGCAGACCTAGAGGTGATTACGTTCTGTTCCAATTTTGAAGGAGAACTAGTGGATCGCCTTCATCTGGCAGAAGACGAGGGAATGGATGGAATTATCTTTAATCCCGGTGCATTTACACATTACAGTCACGCTATTGGAGATGCCGTTGCAAGTATTACAGTGCCGGTTGTAGAAGTGCATATTTCAAATATTCATGCGCGTGAAGCATTTCGTCATCATTCGGTTATTGCACCTCATGCAGCTGGTCAGCTTTGTGGATTTGGTCTGTACGGCTATGAAATGGCGCTCGACTATTTAATGAATCGGGAGGTCTAATACATGTTGCTACTTGAAAAACTGCGTGTACAGTTAGCAGAAAACGGCATAGATGGACTATTTATTATGAGCCCGTATAACCGCCGCTATGTGACTGGGTTCACAGGAACGGCTGGCGCTGTCATAGTTACACAGCATGCAGCGGTGTTCTTAACGGATTTCCGCTATATGGAGCAAGCAGCGAGACAGGCAGAGGGATTTACGATTGTCCAGCATTCAAAACCCATTTTACAGGAAGCGATGGAACAGGCGGAAAAGCTTGGCCTATCAACGCTTGGATTTGAAACGGAATATGTCTCGCATCAAGAATATGAACAGTTAAAGAAGCAATTTAAAGGTACGCTTAAACCAGTGGCTGGCCTCGTTGAAAACTTGCGCTTGATTAAGACGGAATCAGAGATTAAGATATTAAAGAAAGCGTGTGACATCGCGGATGGAGCGTTCAAACACATTCTCGATTTTTTAAAGCCAGGGATACGAGAAATTGATGTGTCAAACGAACTCGAATTTTACATGAGAAAATGCGGTGCAACTTCTTCCTCTTTTGATATTATCGTTGCTTCCGGTGTGCGATCTGCTTTACCGCATGGTGTGGCAAGCGATAAAATAATCAAATCCGGTGATTTCGTTACGCTTGATTTTGGTGCATTTTACAAAGGATATGCATCGGATATTACGCGTACAGTCGCGGTCGGTGAACCGTCTGCACAGCTGAAAGAAATATATGAAATTGTTCTTGAAGCACAGATGACGGCTGTGGACCAAATTCGACCGGGGATGACAGGGAAGGAAGCGGACGCTATAACGCGTGACATCATTACATTAAAAGGATACGGAGATGCGTTTGGCCATTCGACCGGACACGGCCTTGGACTGGAAATACACGAGAGTCCAACGCTGTCCCTTCGCAACGATAAACCGCTTACAGCTGGTATGGTTGTGACGGTGGAACCGGGCATTTATTTGCCAGGAATCGGCGGTGTTCGAATTGAAGATGATATTTTATTGACAGACAGCGGGAACGAGATGCTCACACATTCTGCAAAAGAGCTTATTATTTTGTAATTACCAGGAGGAACACACATGATTTCAGTAAATGACTTTCGGACAGGTTTAACAATTGAAACAGACGGCGGTATTTGGCGAGTGGTCGATTTCCAACACGTAAAACCGGGTAAAGGCGCAGCGTTTGTGCGCTCGAAGCTTCGTAACCTTCGTACAGGTGCGATTCAAGAAAAAACATTCCGTGCTGGTGAAAAAGTAGAAAAAGCGCAAATTGACAATCGTCGTATGCAATATTTGTATGCAAATGGCGATCAGCACGTATTCATGGATAACGAGTCATACGATCAATTAGAACTTCCAGCAGGACAAATTGAATATGAATTGAAGTTTTTGAAAGAAAACATGGACGTATCGATCATGATGTATGGAACGGAAACACTAGGTGTCGAACTTCCGAACACAGTGGAATTGAAAGTAACGGCAACTGAGCCAGGTATTAAAGGAGATACAACGTCAGGCGGTACAAAACCGGCGATCGTTGAAACAGGTCTATCTGTCAACGTTCCGTTCTTCATCAACGAAGGCGACGTACTGATCGTTAACACAACTGACGGATCATACGTATCACGTGCGTAATCCAAAAGGAGTGTACCTAACCGGTGCGCTCCTTTTTATTTTTTGTCCTTCGTGGGATGAAAGAAAATGAATAGAAAGAAGGTAGTATAAATTGGATATGAAAGAGGAATTACGAACACTTATACCAATGTTTCAAACGAGAGAACCAGCTCTTGATCAGTTAAATTCATTTCCGTTTGATAATATAGAGGATTTGAAGGAAATAGGCTATACGAAAGCGATGATGAGAGAGAATGGAGGGATGTCGCTACTTGATTTTGTTCAATGCCAGGAACTAATTGCAAAAGGGTGCGGGGCAACGGCTTTGTCAATTGGTTGGCATACTGGTATATTGATGGAATATGCCGAACATGAACATTGGAATCCGGCCATTACCGATTTTTTGAAAGAAGAAGTGAATGAAGGAAAGCTCGTGAATGCGGCAGCGAGTGAACGAAATGCAGGCAGTCCACTTCGGGGTGCTGCGTTTAAAACGACTGCATTGTTAGATGACGGTGAATACGTGATAAATGGAGAAAAAACATTTACATCCGCTGCACCGGTACTCGATTATTTTTTTGTGTCGGCATCCATTCAAGGAACAGAAGAATCAGCCGTATTCCTCGTTCCGGCTGATTCAAAAGGGATCTCGATTAGAGAAACATGGGACAGTGTTGCGATGCGTGGAACGGCAAGTCATGATTTGGTCATTGAAAATGTTCGTATTCCGTCAGATTATATTGTTGAGAAACTGGATGGATCTAAAAGGTTACGCCGGAACGGCTCGCTTTTACACATTCCAGCATGCTACATCGGTATTGCGGGTGCTGCCCGTGATTATGCGGTCGAGTTTGCAGCAAACTATACGCCAGCTTCGCTTGATCAGCCGATCGGCACATTACCGGTCACGGAACAGCTGATCGGTGAGATGGAAATGAAATTAATGGCAGCGCAGCAATTTTTATACCGGACAGCTGAATTATATGACCGCGCACCTGATGAACCGATCAAACCGCAAATGGCAGCGGCAAAATCATTCGTTACAAACACAGCAATTGACGTGACTGATATGGCGATGCGTCTCGTTGGTGCTCGCAGCCTGTCTGAAAAAAATCCGCTCCATCGTTATTGGCAAAACGTTCGTGCAGGGCTACATAATCCACCGATGGACGATATCGCATATCGGACACTTGCTCAAAATGCGATTGCCCATATCAATCTATAATACAGGGAAGGACCCGTCATTTTAAATGACGGGCTTTTTATTTTTAAGGCATAGAATAGACGTATAGGTGCTAGTACAAGGGAGCTTCGTAGAAGACACGAATTTAGCATTTGCTTCTCATGACAAATTCATATTTTAGGATTTTCACTCATACAGTGTGAAAAGAGCGAAAGGAGGCGCTGGTTGTCTTGACGTATGAAGCCATTTTGCCCTATTTGCCAGAAATGGTTGCCCGTTCAGTGACGACTATTTTGAAAAAGGATCCTCACATAGAAGAAATTAGGCTCAGAACGGGTCAGCCTATTGAACTTTCGGGGAACAAGCAGTATGTTCTTCCACTCATATTTACAGAAAAAGAGCGGCTTGCATTTGTGCATAAATTAACAAAGCATTCGTTCTACAGGCTGGAAGAACAACTGAAAAAGGGTTA
Organism: Domibacillus mangrovi; assembly: GCF_001906925.1. GTDB lineage: Bacteria > Bacillota > Bacilli > Bacillales > Domibacillaceae > Domibacillus > Domibacillus mangrovi. The sequence continues at coordinate 258,228 of NZ_MRWQ01000001.1, read as the reverse complement.
CATCACGATTGAAGGCGGTCATCGAATCGGATTGGCGGGACAAGCGGTGTTAAAAAAAGGTTCTGTATATTCGATGAGCAATTTATCTTTTTTTAACATTCGTATTGCGAAAGAAAAGAAAGGATGCGCGCATCACTTGTTACCTTTTCTATATGAAAATGGCTGGCAGAGTACGCTTCTCATAGGTCCGCCCCGCTCCGGAAAAACGACATTGCTACGCGATCTTGCAAGGACAGCTGCTACAGGGTTGACAGAGCGGGGCGTTCTATCTTGTAAAACATCTATTGTGGACGAGCGTTCCGAAATTGCCGGATGTTTGAATGGAGTCCCACAATTGGACGTTGGGAAGCGGGCTGATGTACTTGATGCATGCCCGAAATCAGAAGGGATGATGATGATGATCCGGTCGATGAGCCCGGACGTTATTATTGTGGACGAAATAGGCCGTGCTGAAGATGCTTACGCCATGTCAGAAGCACTGAATGCAGGAATATCTGTCATTGCGACAGTTCATGCACATTCATATGAAGAAGTGATTCGGAGACCGATCATTCGTACGATAAAAGAGAGTGGTCTGTTTAAACGTTACATGGAAATGAACCAAAATCATGAGTGCACCATTCGAGACGAGCAGGGCAGAGTGTTGAAACCAGCTATGGCGCTCCGATGAAATGGGCTGGTGCCTTTTTCATTATTCTCGCTTCATTTCTCATCGGCCAGCGCAAATCAAAAGCGTATACAAATCGGGTTCTGCATATTCGTCAATTTGAATCCGCGCTTTTAACGCTGCAATCAGCCATCCTTTTCGGAGCTGATTCGATTGAAACGACAGCCCGCTTTATTGCGGAGACGATTGAAAAACCGGCCGCATTATTTTTTCGTGATTTTGCGGAGGAGCTGTCGTCAACTGAAATGAGTGCTGCGAACGTATGGACACATACGTTGCAGCGGCATAATGAATTCTTTGACTTGAAACAGTCAGATATCCGTCTTATTGAACAGGCAGGTCACATGCTCGGTTCGTGTACACAGGAAGCAGAAGAGAGAAGAATTAAACATGTGCTTAAGCAGTTGGAAAAGAGAAGAGAAGAAGCAGTGGCAGAAGAGCAACGTTTTGCTAGCATGGTTCGTGCCATTAGCGTTCTATCTGGCCTGTTAACAGCCATTTTGCTTATGTAAGGCGGGGAATGACATGAATGTGGACGTGGATCTTCTTTTTAAAATAGCCGGTATTGGCATCATCGCTGCTTTTTTGCATACTATTTTAGAGCAGCTGGGCAAAAAAGAATACGCTCAGTGGGTAACATTATTTGGCTTTTTGTATATTTTATTTATGGCTGCAACAATCGTTGGACAACTGTTTGACAAAATAAAATCAGTTTTCTTATTCCAGTGACAGGAGCGTTTGAACAATTGATATCACCTACGTTGCCGCTATCGTGCTCGTTGCTGTCTTTCTGTCCATTTTGCTGCGTGAATACAATGCAGGCTACTCGTTGCTGTTCGTTTTTTTCGTCTGTAGCCTTCTTTTATACGGGCTGGCGGGAGAAATAGCGATTCTTATTGCATCGGTCAGAAAATTGGCAGCATACGCCGGTGCGGAAAGAATATACGTTGAAACGGTATTAAAAGCAGTTGGTGTTGCGTATATTTCAGAATTTATTGCGAATATCGCAAAAGACGCGGGTCAAAACGCGCTGGCAGCAAAAATGGAAATGGCCGGAAAAATCATTATTATGACACTTGTGCTGCCAATTTTAGCGTTGCTAATTGAAACGGTCATGTCGATGCTGCCAGGGCGGTGAAAAAAATAGGACAAGTCCTTGATCCAATTATGAAAAACATTGATTTATCTGCAATCGAAGATCGTTGGAGTGAGATCAAGCACATATACGGACCGTTTTTACCTAGTCAAATGGACATGGACATCAATAATTTGGATATCAAGTCGTTTTTTTCGCTAGAAAATTGGATCGATATGTTTCAGTCGTATATCTTGTTTGAGGTTACAGAGAATCTTAAATTGCTATCGATTATTTTTTTGTTGTCTGTTTTGGCATCCGTGTTGAAGACGATGGGATATGCATTTGGTCAGCAAACGGTGAGTAAAACAGCAGAAGCAGCTATTTTAATTCCGATTTTTATTCTTGCGATGAACACATTCCGACTGGCGATTGAATCAGCATCTGATGCAGTGGAAAACATGACGGTGTTTATGACGGCTTTTATGCCGGTGCTTCTGGCATTGCTTGCATTATCCGGTGCTGTTGTATCAGCAGCTCTGTTTCCACCGCTTCTTTTATTTATGATGAATGTATCAGGTGTTTTAATTGATCAAATTGTATTGCCATGTCTCGTTTTCTCTGTTTTATTCAGCTTAGTCGGTTTATTATCGGACCATTATAAAGCAGACCGGATTGCTTCATTGCTCCGCATAATCAGTGTGTCTTTGCTCAGTGCATTTATGGCCGCATTTCTCACCGTTATGACAATGCGGGGGATGAGTGCCGCAACGGCGGACGGATTAACTGTAAAGACGGCTAAATTTATAAGCGGAACATTCGTCCCTGTTGTCGGACGAATGATGGCGGATGCGGCTGATACGGCTTCAGGAGCCGCTTTAATGATTAATAATACAGCGGGTGCAGCGGGCATTGCTCTTCTTTTGTTAACAGCGATATTCCCTGTATTGAAAATTATGATTCTTGCTTTTCTATACAAAGTAGCCGCTGCTGTGCTGCAGCCGCTCGGGGATTCTGCTGCTGCCTCGTGTCTTGACATCATCGGAAAAACGATGTCGTTTGTTCTCGCAGCGCTTGCTCTCGTATCATTTATGTACTTTTTAATGATGGCTGCCGTCGTTGCGGCTGGCAATGCCGCGTACATGATGAGGTGAACGTATGCAATCCATTTTTGACTGGTTGACCGGTGTGCTGGCTGTACTCTTATGTGCAGCTATTATAGACATGATTATTCCAGAGTCGTCTATGCAGAAATACGTGCGTCTTGTGGCTGGACTTGTTATTTTAACGGCTATCATCACACCAGTATTTGCACTGTTGACCGGTGTTGACTTTTCTTTTTCACTAGAAAATGAACAAAAAACGACTGTATTTCAACAGAAAACAGATGATCATCTTAAACAAATGGCTGAAATGGAATCATTGACAGCGAATCCGTATATGAATCAACAGTTATTTGCAGATGCGGAATTGGCACTTCAATCATATCCTTCATGTGATGTAAGAAGTGTGGAAGCGGATATAGAGGACAATGAACTTAAACATGCCCTTTTAACAGTAAAAGGAACAGAAGAGAGCTGCCCGGAAGAAAAAATAATTGATTTGTTGTCTCAAAAGTGGAATATAGATGCCGTCCGAATGAATATGGTGATTCAAAAGGGAGGTTCAGGAGGTGAGTGAGCGGAACCGGCTGTTTTCTTTTTGGAAAAAAGGTAAGGCAGACAAGCCGTTAAAATGGATCGCCGTTATGTTGGGAGGTGGAATTGCTATAATGGCTCTTGGTGATTTGCAGAAAGAAGACTCGATTAAAAGTGAAGAGCCAAGAGATGAGACAGCAGCGGTAAAAGTAGATGTGAAAAGCGAATATGAACGGGAATTAACAAACGCGTTAAATCAAATTGCCGGGACCGGACACGTGTCAGTCGTTGTCAATCTTGCGTCATCTGAGAGGAAAGTACTGGAGAAAAATACATCATCTTCAACAGGGAATGGCGATGTAACAAAAGAAGAACAGGTAGCCATTATTAGGAATGGTGATACCGAAAATCCAGTTATTTTAGAAGTGCGTAAGCCGGATATTCAAGGGGTGCTTGTCGTCGCGGACGGTGCAGAAAATGTGCATGTGAAAAAACGAATTATGGAAGCAGTGACGCGGATGCTTGGTGTACCGGTGCATCGCGTGGCTGTTATACCCGGGAAAACGGAGGAGACAGAATAATGCCGAAAAAACAAACAGTATGGTTATTTACAATGGTGAGTTTAACGGCGGTATTAGGTGTGTATTATGTGACCGGCCCGGATAAATTAATGCCTGCATCAATACTTGAAGAATCAGTACCGGAATCTGCAGCGAAAGATGTGGACGTGAAGGTAGAAGAAACGGCTGGTGATGAGGTTTTTGAATTAATCCGGCTTGAAACGGATGACGAGCGAAGTCGTTTAAAAGAAGAGTTGACTGCTAAGGTGGCATCTGCGGATGTATCAGTTGAAGCAAAAAATGAAGCATACGATGATATGAAGGAACTTGATGCACTTACGTCGAAAGAACAGATGGTAGAGACGCTTATTAAATCAAAAGGATATGATGACGCACTCGTTCGGACAAGCGATGGCGAAGTGAGAATTACGGTAAAATCGGACAGTCATTCAGCAGAAGCAGCAAATGAAATTATCCGGATTGCGAAAGAAGAAATGGGCGAAAAAATGCCTGTTTCAGTTGAATTTCAGCCGTTTAAATAGCAAGAAATGCTCGCCTTTGCATAGGTGAGCCCTTTTTCATTCTTATTCTATATTTGCTAATTGACGAAAAAAAGATAGAATGAGAAAAGGAGTTTTCTCATTTTTGAATGAAGATGCTCTGGACATTATGTATATTGAAGGGGTGTTGAGGAAATGAAAGTACAAGAAATTAGAGAGTTGATCAAACTTGTGGATCAATCAGGGATCGAAGAATTTGTTTTTGAATCAGCAGGAAGCAAGCTGAAAATGAAGAAATCAACAGGCACGACTACATACGCAGCAGCATCGGAAGCACCAGTTGTAAAAAGTGTACCAGTTCAGGAGGCACCAAAATCTGCACCTGTTGTGCAAGAAGTGCAGGCACCGGAAGCACCGAAGTCAGCAATTGATGAAACTGATTTACATAAAATCACATCTCCGATGGTAGGGACTTTTTATCAATCACCGTCGCCAGATGCAGATGTGTACGTAAAATTGGGTGATAAAATTAATGCTCAATCAGTGGTTTGCATCGTTGAAGCGATGAAACTATTCAATGAAATTGAAGCAGAAGTAGACGGCGAAATCGTTGAAATTCTCGTAAAAGATGGGCAACTTGTAGAATATGGACAGCCGCTCTTTTTAGTGAAACCGGAATAAGGAGGATTTGCGATGATAAAAAAAGTATTAATTGCCAATCGTGGCGAAATTGCGGTGCGCATTATTCGTGCCTGCAAAGAGCTTAATATTGAAACGGTTGCTGTATTTTCTGAAGCGGACCGTGATGCTTTGCACGTACAAATAGCAGATGAAGCCTATTGTATCGGCCCAACGGCATCAAAAGATAGTTACTTAAATTTCACGAATATCGTCAGCGTAGCGAAATTAACAGAAGCAGATGCGATTCACCCGGGCTATGGATTTCTTGCTGAAAATGCCGATTTTGCAGAGCTATGCCGTGAATGCAATATCATATTTATCGGCCCAACGCCGGAAGCGATCACACAAATGGGGACGAAAGATGTTGCCCGTGATACGATGGAGAAAGCGGGTGTCCCGATTGTACCTGGTTCAGCCGGTATCATTCAAGATATAGAAGAGGGTTTGGAAACGGCTAAGCAAATCGGCTACCCAGTTATCATTAAAGCAACTGCCGGCGGCGGCGGAAAAGGAATACGAGTTGCCCGTGATCCAGGGGAACTTGAAAAAGGTATAAGCATGACTCAGCAGGAAGCAGCAACGGCGTTCGGGAATCCAGGCGTGTATTTGGAAAAGTTCATTGAAGATTTCCGCCACGTTGAAATTCAAGTGCTTGCTGATACACATGGGAATGTCATCCATCTTGGGGAGCGTGACTGTACGATTCAGCGCCGCATGCAAAAGCTGCTGGAAGAAACACCGTCACCAGCACTTGATGAGAAAACGAGAGCAACCATGGGTGAAGCAGCTGTGAAAGCAGCTAAAGCGGTTGATTATACAGGGGCAGGCACGGTAGAATTTATTTACGATGTAAATCAAAGCACGTTTTATTTCATGGAAATGAACACTCGTATTCAAGTAGAGCATCCGGTGACAGAAATGGTCACAGGCGTGGATTTAATCAAAGAACAAATTTATGTGGCATCGGGTGAAGAGCTTTCTTTGGCACAAGAGGACATAACGTTTGATGGATGGGCGATGGAGTGCCGAATTAACGCAGAAAACCCGGAGAAAAACTTTATGCCGTCACCAGGCCGGGTTGAAGGGTATTTGCCCCCAGGCGGGTATGGGGTTCGAATCGATTCAGCTGTCTATCCGGGCTACATGATTCCACCATACTATGATTCAATGGTCGCAAAGGTTATTGTACACGGCAAAACACGAGAGGAAGCCATTGCACGTATGAAGCGGGCATTGTCTGAATTCGTTATAGATGGTGTATACACAACCATTCCGTTTCACCAAAAACTGCTTGAGCATGACGTGTTTATTGGCGGCGAGTTCAATACGAAGTTTCTTGAAACGTATGACGTGATGAAGTCCCAATCCTAATATCGGAGGTGCATCATAATGGCAGAACAACAATTAACTAATCAAGTACTGGAAATGAGCAACGGTGAAAACGGCCACGGCCGTATTGAAATCGCACCAGAAGTCATCGAAGTGATTGCCGGCATTGCCGCATCTGAAGTAGAGGGCGTTGAAAAAATGCGCGGCAGTTTTGCATCAGGTGTCGTCGAACGACTTGGGAAAAAAAATCATGGCAAAGGTGTCCGAGTTGATTTAACAGAAGATGGTATTAAAGTGGACGTGTACTGTGTCGTGAAATTCGGCGTCTCGATTCCGCGTGTCGCGCAGCTCATACAAGAAGGCATCAGGCAGACGCTTTTAAATATGACAGCACTTGAAGCTGATGAAGTGAACATTCACATTGTTGGCATTCAGTTTGAAACGAAACAGCCGGAACAGGAATACGAAGAAGAAATATAAAAATGACGCTTCGGCATGTCCGAAGCGTTTTTCGTATGTTTTCGCAAGGCTCGTTTTATGCTATGATCATAAAGGCATTAAATTAAAAGGAGCAAATTATGAATGAATAGACGGACAGCGCGTGAAAAGGGTATCCAGGCTCTTTATCAAATGGATTTAAGCGGAGCGGAAGCATTAGAAGCAATTGAAAACGTGTTAAACGGAGATGACGGCGAAAGCAGTTATTTGTATGATGTCGTTGAAGGTGTGGAACGCAACCTTGAAGATATTGACAACACAATAAAAGAAAATCTTGAAAAATGGTCGTTTGACCGCCTGGCAAAAGTCGATCGGAACATTTTACGTCTTGCTGTATACGAAATGAAACAATCAGAAGATGTACCGGCAAAAGTTGCGATTAACGAAGCGGTCGAATTGGCAAAACATTTTAGCGATGAACGTGCCAGCAAATTTATTAATGGTGTATTATCGAAAATAAATAAATCAATGGAATAAGTGAGGGGTTTTTTTATGACAGCAGCAATTATTGATGGAAAAGCAATCGCAAAAGACATTCGTGCCGAATTAAAAGAAGAAATCGAGGCGCTCAAACAGACAGGTATGACGCCAGGACTTGCTGTCGTTATTGTGGGTGACGACCAGGCGTCTCACACGTATGTCAACAGCAAGGAAAGAAGCAGCAAAGAAATCGGCATTCATTCGGAAGTTCACCGTTACCCGGCAGACTATACAGAAGAAAAACTGCTTCAAAAAGTGGAAGAACTGAACAATGATGACCGTATTCATGGTATTCTCGTGCAACTGCCGCTTCCAAAACATATTTCGGAAGATAAAGTAATCGACGCGATTGCACCGGAAAAAGACGTGGATGGATTCCATCCAGTGAATGTTGGCAAAATGGTAATCGGTAAAGATTCATTTTACTCTTGTACGCCATACGGCATCATTAAAATGCTGGAAAAAGAAAATATCTCACTTGAAGGAAAACATGTGGTGGTGATTGGACGAAGCAATATCGTTGGTAAACCAGCAGCGCTTCTTTCATTGATGCATAACGCAACTGTGACAATTTGTCATTCCCGCACGAAAGATCTTCCAGCGATTACACGTCAGGCAGACGTTGTGATTTCAGCAGTAGGCATCGCCAATTATGTTACAGCAGATCATATTAAACCAGGTGCTGTTGTGATTGATGTTGGAATGAATCGGAATGATGCCGGTAAATTGTGCGGAGACGTTGACTTTAACAATGTGAAAGAAGTAGCAGGCGCGATTACACCGGTTCCAGGTGGCGTTGGTCCTATGACGATCACGATGCTTTTATTCAATACAGTCAAAGCTGCTAAAGCAAAATCAGCAAAATAAAGTGAACAGCCGATTCATGAAACTGTCTTTCCGATCATGCTATAATCGGAAAGACAGTTTTTTATTTGAAGAAAAAGGTGAACAGAAATGGAAGCCAATCAATGTTTGACCGTAAAGTCACTAACTAAATATATAAAGCGAAAATTTGATGCGGATCCGTATTTAAAAGACGTAGCCGTAAAGGGGGAGATCTCCAACTTTAAGCATCATTCGAGCGGACATATGTATTTTACGCTGAAAGACGACAGTGCGCGCATTTTGGCCGTTATGTTTCTTGCGGCGAATCGGTCATTAAAGTTTCGGCCGGAAAACGGGATGCAAGTCGTATTGACAGGTGATATAACCGTTTATGACTCGAGTGGACAATACCAAATGTATGTGAAAAAGATGCAGCTGGACGGTGTTGGCGATCTTTATTTTGCTTATGAACAGCTGAAAAAGAAACTAGAGCAAGAAGGGTTATTTCAGGCGGATCGAAAAAAGCCAATCCCCGCATACCCAACATGTGTAGCCGTTATCACTTCGCCGACCGGCGCTGCTGTGCGTGATATTATGACGACGATGAATCGGCGCTATCCGGCTGTTGAAATGTTGATTTATCCTGCACTAGTTCAGGGAGAAAAAGCAGCCGCTTCGATTGTATCGCAAATAGAGCGGGCCAATTTGGATAAACGGGCAGATGTCATCATTGCCGGCCGGGGCGGCGGATCTATTGAAGAACTGTGGGCATTTAATGAAGAACGGGTTGCCCGTGCGATTTGTGCATCACGTATACCAGTGATTTCAGCCGTCGGCCACGAAACCGATTTTACGATTGCTGATTTTGCAGCAAATTTGCGGGCTCCGACACCGACTGCCGCCGCCGAGATGGCAGTGCCGCACGTGGAGGAAGTAGTCGAACGTCTTTTATCAAAGCAAAAACGGCTCACCCGGGCAACAGCCGAGATGGTCCGTGCATCGCGCAATCGTCATCAAGCAGTGATGAATGCCTATATAATACGTTATCCGCAGGCACTATACAGACAACAGTCTGAACAGGCAGACAGACTGCAGGAAAGGTTAATCCGCATCACGCAATCGATTTTTGACGGTAAAAAAATAGCAGCTGATCATGCTGCATCTCGACTTCAGCGACAGGGCCCTGAGCAGCGCATTCAAATAGAAACAACGCAATTAAATAAAATAAACCAGCGCCTCCGTTATATGGCAGAGTCAGCAGTAGAAGATAAAAAAGGCCGTTTTGAAAGAACGATTTCACTGCTTCATGCATTGAGTCCGCTCAAAGTGATGGAAAGAGGGTACAGTTTAACATATCATGATGATACATTAGTAAAATCCGTACAAGATGTGAAAGCGGGCGATAAAATTCGCATTAGGCTGGCGGACGGCACGTTGTACACAGATATTCAATCAATCGGAGGGAAAGACGATGAAATCTGAAGAATTAAGCTTCGAACAAGCGATGGAACGGTTGGAAAAAATTACAGCCCGCCTGGAAGAGGGGGATGTACCGCTTGAAGAAGCACTCGAAGAATATAAGCGCGGTATGGAATTATCTGCACTTTGTCATACTAAATTAAAAAAAGCAGAATCAGATTTAGCCAAAATTGTGACAAAAGAAGGGGAAGAACCGTTTCAATTGGATGGTGAGGAATAATGACAAATATTAAAAGGTATATCGAGGAAAAGTCTTTCGTTTTTGAACCGTATTTACTTGAACGTGTGGAAATACTCGAAGCACCTGTATCAATTAAAGAATCAATGGCATATTCATTGAAAGCAGGCGGAAAGCGAATTCGGCCGATGTTGTTGTTAGCAGTGCTGGAAACGTACGGTCAAAAAGCAGAAAAAGGACTCGACGTAGCATGTGCGCTTGAAATGATCCATACATATTCTCTCATTCACGACGATTTGCCGGCGATGGATGATGATGCACTGCGGCGAGGCCAGCCAACAAACCATAAAGTATTTGGTGAAGCAACAGCGATTCTGGCAGGAGACGGGCTGTTAACATATGCATTTGAACTGATTGCATCGTCAACTGCTCATTCTCCTGAACATTTGATTAAACTTATTCAAATGCTTGCTTCTGCTGCCGGACCTGAAGGAATGGTCGGTGGACAAATGGCTGACATGGAAGGCGAAAAGAGAATGCTGTCACTGCCTGAACTTGAGTACATACATCTTCATAAAACAGGCCGTCTTCTTGCTTTTAGTGTGATGGCCGGTGCATTAATCGGCGGTGCGGATAAACGGGAAACAGCATTGCTTGAAAAATATGCCCAACATATCGGTCTTGCGTTCCAAATACGTGATGACATTCTTGATGTGGAAGGGACGGAAGAAGAAATTGGAAAGCGTGTCGGAAGTGATGAGTCCAACGAGAAAAGCACGTACCCGTCCCTTCTTTCTATGGCTGGAGCGAAAGAAAAGCTGGCAGAAGAATTAAAAGGGGCTTATGATGCACTTGCCTCACTTGGTCGTCCTGCGCCATTGCTCGAATCATTCGCAAGCTTAATTGTTGAGCGCACCACCTAATATCGGAAATTGGTTAGCATCTGTAAACATATGCTATAATAGCGATACATTCCAACAATGATCTGAAACAGATATGAAAGTGAGTTGATCCATTTGGATCTTTTATCAATAACAGACCCATCTTTTGTGAAAAAAATGAACGTACATGAAATGGAACAATTAAGCATAGCAATCCGAAAATTTTTAATTGAAAAACTGTCTGTAACAGGCGGCCATATTGGTCCAAATCTTGGCGTAGTCGAGTTGACTGTAGCGCTCCATCACTGCTTTAGAAGCCCGAATGATAAATTTTTATGGGACGTCGGCCATCAATCGTATGTTCATAAAATTTTAACAGGCCGCGCAGATAAGTTTGATACATTGCGCCAGTATAAAGGACTGTGCGGTTTCCCAAAAACGGCGGAAAGTGAACATGATGTTTGGGAAACAGGCCATAGTTCAACATCTCTATCTGCTGCAATGGGTATGGCCATTGCCCGAGACTTGAAAAAAACGGATTCACATATCGTTCCCATCATAGGGGACGGTGCGTTAACAGGCGGCATGGCGCTTGAAGCATTGAACCATATTGGTCATGAAAAAACGAATATGATTGTTATTTTAAATGATAACGAAATGTCGATTGCACCGAACGTCGGTGCCCTACATGGCATACTTGGGCGTATGCGGACAGGTGGCAAATACAACAAACTTAAAGATGAATTCGAATTAATTTTAAAACGTATTCCCGCTGTTGGCGGAAAAGTGGCAAATACAGCAGAACGTTTAAAAGACAGCTTAAAGTATTTGCTCGTCCCAGGCATGTTTTTTGAAGAATTAGGATTCACATATTTAGGCCCAACGGATGGTCATAGTTTTGACGATTTAATTAAAAGTTTAGAACAGGCAAAACGGACAGAAGGACCAGTACTTGTTCATGTCATTACGAAAAAAGGAAAAGGATATAAGCCAGCCGAGACAGACAAAGTCGGTTCATGGCATGGAACCGGGCCGTATAAAATGGAAACCGGTGCGATCATTAAAGCAAAAAATGAACCGCCGGCGTGGAGCGCGCTTGTCAGTGAAACGGTGCGTGAAATTGCCCGTACAGATGAGCGTGTTGTCGCGATTACACCGGCGATGCCCGTCGGATCCAAACTGCTCGGTTTTGCAGAAGAGTTTCCAGATCGAATGTTTGATGTCGGGATTGCAGAACAACATGCGGCAACGGTTGCAGCGGGACTAGCTACACAAGGAATGAAGCCATTTCTAGCCATTTACTCGACATTCCTTCAGCGCGCGTACGATCAAGTAGTTCATGACATTTGCCGCCCCAATTTAAATGTATTCATTGGTATCGATCGATCTGGACTTGTCGGTGCAGATGGAGAAACTCATCAAGGCGTATTTGACATTGCGTTCCTGCGTCATTTGCCCAATATGGTGCTAATGATGCCGAAAGATGAAAATGAAGGTCGTCATATGGTCAATACAGCGATTCAATATGACGGTGGCCCGATTGCAATGCGTTTCCCTCGGGGCAATGGTCTCGGTGTTGAGATGGACCCTAAGATGACGACGATCCCAATCGGTTCATGGGAAGTGTTAAAAGAAGGAACAGATGCTGTTATTTTAACATTTGGTACAACCATTCCGATGGCAATGGAGGCTGCATTGGTGCTCAATGAACGTGATGTTCATGTCAAAGTGGTCAATGCCCGTTTCATCAAACCGTTTGATAAATCAATGATGGACGATCTGCTTAGTGAAAATATACCGATTTTGACGATTGAGGAAGCGGTTCTGGAAGGTGGATTTGGCAGTGCGGTACTTGAATATGCGCAGGAATCAGGCTTCCACAGTGCCGTCATTGACCGGATGGGCATCCCAGATCGGTTTATTGAACACGGAAGCGTTAATAAACTGCTTGAAGAAATTGATCTAACGGTGGAAGAAGCGGTGCGTAAAATGGCAGCACTCGTGCCCGAAAAACAAGAGGAAAGAGCATAATGATGGCAAAAAAAGAACGAATTGATGTATTGCTCGTTGAAAAAGGATTAATGGAAACGAGAGAAAAAGCGAAACGAGCCGTTATGGCTGGCATTGTGTATTCTAATGAAGAACGCATCGATAAACCAGGTGAAAAAATCCCAATTGATGCACCTCTTGAAATAAAAGGAAAAACAATGCCGTACGTCAGCCGCGGAGGCTTAAAGCTTGAAAAAGCATTGCGTGTATTTGATGTGACTGTACAGGATAAAATATTAATTGACATTGGTGCATCAACAGGCGGTTTTACCGACTGTGCCTTGCAAAACGGTGCAACACTTTCGTATGCACTCGATGTCGGCTATAATCAGTTGGCCTGGAAGATGCGACAGGATGAACGGGTTGTCGTCATGGAGCGGACGAATTTCCGTTACGTGAAGCCGGCTGATTTGTTGAAAGGAATGCCGCAATTTGCGGTGATCGATGTTTCGTTTATATCACTCTCCCTTATTTTACCTGTTTTAAAAACACTGCTCGTGGCGGGAAGCGACGTTGTAGCACTAGTTAAACCTCAATTTGAAGCCGGCCGCGACCAAGTCGGCAAAAAAGGGATTGTACGTGATAAAGTCATTCATAAAGCAGTGATTGAAAAAATTGTAAATCTTTCTTCGCAGCTCGGTTACGTCGTCGTGAACCTTTCGCATTCACCGATTACAGGCGGCGATGGCAATATTGAATTTTTACTGCATATTCGCTGGCCGGGTGAAGGCAATGAAGGCATTGTGCGTTTACCGATTACGCCTGAACAGGCCGTGGAAGCAGCTCATCATGAATTTAAAGAAAAAAGTTGATCAAATTATGTTCAACTCCGAGTGGCCGGCTCTTTCATTGAAAAAGAAGCCGGCTTCTTTTTATATACTTTTCAAAATAAATACAGTATGATAATGTATAAATAAGTATAATTATACATTATGAGGTGGGTATTATGAATAAAGGGCAGCGACATATTAAAATTAGAGAAATGATTGCGAACAACGAAATTGAAACACAGGATGAACTTGTTGAATTGCTAAGAGAAGCGGGTTATAACGTGACACAAGCAACGATTTCACGTGATATTAAAGAACTGCATCTAGTAAAAGTACCATTAATGGATGGCCGTTATAAATATAGTTTGCCTGCAGATCAGCGATTTAACCCCTTGCAAAAATTAAAACGTTCACTTGTTGATTGTTTCGTCAGCATTGATTCAGCAGGCCATTTTGTCGTTATGAAAACATTGCCTGGCAACGCTCAGGCGGTCGGCGCATTAATTGATAATCTGGATTGGGAAGAAATTATGGGTACGATTTGTGGCGATGACACTTGTTTGCTTATTTGTCGTGCACCAGAACAGACAGAAGTGGTATCTTCCCGTTTTTTAGAAATGCTTTAATAAGGATGTGACGATCGTGCTTCAAGAATTATCGATCCGCCATTTTGCGATTATTGATGCGCTTGAATTATCATTTGAACGAGGATTAACTGTCTTAACAGGGGAAACAGGAGCAGGGAAATCAATTATCATTGATGCATTGCAATTGTTAACCGGTGGACGAGGCTCCGGTGAATTTGTCCGGCATGGTGAGAAAAAAGCAGAGATTGAAGGGATGTTTACCTTGAATGAAAACCATCCCTGTTTTCACGTATGTCGTGAATTTGGTATTGATGTAGAAGAGGAAGCGGTCATTTTGCGCCGTGAAATTTCCGCGGCCGGCAAAAGTGTCTGTCGTGTGAATGGTAAAATGGTCACGCTGTCGATTTTACGTGAAATTGGTTCTCGTTTAATGGATATTCACGGCCAGCATGAGCACCAGGAATTAATGAACGCGGGGAGTCATCTTCGCTTGCTGGATGATTTTGGCGGGGCAGCGATTCAATACGCAAAAGAACAATATAGAAACATTTATAATCGTTATGAGCATTTACAAAAAGAAATACGTCGTCTCAGTGAAAATGAACAAAATTTAGCTCACCGTCTTGATTTAATTCAATTTCAATTTAATGAAATTGAAAAGGCAGAATTAACAATAGGCGAGGAAGAAAAATTGGAGTCAGAAAGGCAGCAATTAGCTAACTATGAAAAGTTGTATGCTGCGTTATCGGAAGCTTACAGTGCGCTATCTGGTGATGGAAAAGCGCTTGATTGGCTTGGATTAAGTGTAAACGGACTTGAATCCGCAGCAGGCATTAATGATGAATACAAGTCACTTTACGATGCTGCGGCTAACAGTTTTTACGTTCTTGAAGATACTGTACGCGATGTAAGTTCTATTCTCGATACACTTGAGTTTAACCCCGCAAGGTTGAATGAAATTGAAAGCCGGTTAAACGAAATCAATCAATTAAAACGAAAGTATGGAGCGACAATTGATGATATTTTACAGTATGGCCATAAAATTGCGGAAGAAATGGACCAATTGACGCATCGTGAAACACATGTGAGCCGTTTACAAAAAGAATTGATGGCAATAGAAGTAACACTTACAGCAGAGGGGAGGGAATTGTCTAAACTGCGCCATTCATATTCGAAGAAATTAGAAGAAGCGATTCACCGTGAACTAAAAGAGTTATATATGGAAAAAACGGCCTTTAGTGTGCATGTTCAGTCAGAAAATGGACAATTTAAAAAAGATGGCATAGATCAAATTGAATTTTATATGACGACTAATCCTGGAGAACCGCTTAAGCCGCTTGTGAAAATTGCCTCTGGAGGTGAAATGTCACGGGTTATGCTAGCAATGAAAACGATCTTTTCCAAACATCAAGGTGTCACGTCGATTATCTTTGACGAAGTGGATACAGGTGTAAGTGGCCGTGTTGCACAAGCGATTGGCGAAAAAATTTATAAAATTGCCGTTTATTCACAAGTGCTTTGTATTTCTCATTTGCCACAAGTGGCTGCTATGGCGGATACACATTTATATATTCAAAAAAGCCATGATAGAAAGCGGACGAGCACAGTCGTAACACCGCTTAGTGAGGATGAAAAAGCAGTAGAAATTGGAAGAATGATTTCCGGTGTAGAAATGACGGATTTGACGAAAGAACATGCGAAAGAATTGCTTACATTATCCGCAAAATTAAAAAATTCAGCTGTTTGAAATGACATCCATCTTCGCCCCATATTACCGTTATAATCATACCTCCCTCCGGACAAAGTAACAAGGCAAGACAAGAAGGAGGGAGTGGTATGACGGTAAGAAAAGCATCATATCGATATCTTTTTTCATTTTTGTTAATGTTATCTATAGGGATTGGCTCAGGAACAGCCATTCAAGCAGAACAGGCAGAACAGGATTTGTTACAGTCAGCGGGTTTTCCAGCAGCAAAAGAAGAACGGGAACGTATTTTTGTCATACCGGGTGGTCAATCAGTGGGTCTTCAATTGCAGACGAAAGGGTTGTATATTGTCGGGTTTCATTTCATTGGTACATCGGGTGACAAACAGTCACCTGGAGAGTCAGCTGGACTCCTGCCAGGTGACGTTATTGTAAGTGTAAATGAAAAGAAAATAACCGAGCCGCAGTCAATTCGGCCACTTGTTCAATCAGCAGGCGAACAAAATAAGCCGCTTCAATTATCAGTGCTGCGCGGAAAAAAGAACATTCAGATAACAGTCACCCCGATAAAGGATGGAGAAACAAATACGTATAAACTAGGTGTGTACATTAAAAACCGGACAGCAGGCATCGGGACATTGACATTTTTTGAACCTAAATCCAAAAAATATGGTGCACTTGGTCATATCATTAGTGATGTACAGTCTGGACAGCCATTTTCACCAATAAAAGGAACAATTCATCCAGCTCAAATTACTGGTATTCAAAAAGCAAAGGAAGGGATTCCTGGTGAAAAAACAGCCGTTATTCCGGATGGGAAAAAATGGGGAACCGTAACGTCGAACACTCCATTCGGTATTTTCGGTCGTCTTTCTGCAGATATTGATGGCGGGAGGCTTTATCCTGCTGCTCATCCGGATGAAGTTGTTGAAGGACCAGCTGAAATTTTGACAGTTACTGAAAATGAAACTGTTGAAATGTATAAAGTGTCGATCACACGTACTATTCAACAGACAAAACCAGAAATAAAAGGAATGATCATTAAAATGACCGATACTCGCTTAATTGGCAAAACAGGTGGGATTGTACAAGGAATGAGCGGAAGTCCAATTATTCAAAACGGTCGAATTATTGGAGCAGTCACCCATGTATTTGTTAATGATCCGCTTTCGGGTTATGGTGTTCATATTGACTGGATGTTAAAAGATGCAGGAATTATTTAAAAAGAGGGCATTTGCCCTCTTTTTGACGAAAAAAGAAAAGAAAAACGTCGAAAAATGACATAAAATTGTGTAAAATATATATTTTCAGTTTTTTAAAGGTTTTCATTCCTCTTTGTCGAAAATTCCATTAGAATGGTATTAGTAAGGTTAAAGTGGATAAGGAGGAAACGAATGTGAGTAAAATTAAAGTAGCAATCGTAGATGACAACAGGCAGCTTGTTCAGCTGCTCGAAGAAGTTATTTCAAGTCAGGATGATATGACAGTTGTAGGTACAGCATACAATGGACAAGAATGTTTAACGATGCTTCCAGAAATAGAGGCAGATGTTTTAATTCTTGATATCATAATGCCGCATATGGATGGGCTTGCCGTTTTGGAACGTTTAAATATCAGTGAGCAGGAGAAATTGCCGCATGTTATTATGCTGACGGCATTTGGACAAGAAGATGTAACGAAAAAAGCCGTTGAATTTGGTGCATCTTATTTTATGTTAAAACCATTCGACATGGATAGCCTGATTAGCCAAATTCGCCAGGTGAGCGGAAGTGAAAATCCAGTTCAACATATGGAACATCGGGAAACGATGAAAAAACCAAAGAAAAATATTGATGCGAGTATTACGGCCGTCATTCATGAAATTGGTGTACCAGCTCATATTAAAGGTTATTTATATTTACGTGAAGCGATTACGATGGTTTTCAATGATATTGAATTACTAGGATCGATTACGAAAGTACTTTATCCAGAAGTTGCCCGTAAATATAACACAACACCGAGCCGTGTTGAACGTGCAATCCGCCATGCAATTGAAGTGGCTTGGAGTCGGGGAAATATGGAGTCTATTGCTAAAATGTTTGGCTATACGGTGTCTGTCACAAAAGCAAAACCAACAAATAGTGAATTTATTGCGATGGTCGCGGACAAATTACGTATTGAATATATGGCTTCGTAAAGGTTTAAAACAGTGATAAATTCATTATCTCAAGACTATAAAGTAAAATGGACGTCGATAACTTCATCGCAGCACTTTCAATTTCTTAGTATAGTTAACTAAAAAATTGAAAGTGTTTTTTCGATTGAAAAAAATAAAACCTTGGTTTATATCAATATTATGTTTAAAAAAGATCATTTAATTGGAAAGGTTGTTTCTGATACAATAGATTAGCAGGCGTTACCATCTTTATGGTGGAAAAGAAGAAACAGCCGGAAAAACAAGAAGAGCGGTTTCAACCAAACATCTGATTGAGGCCGCTTTTCGTTATTCTTTATCCTGAAATTTTGGTTGCACTTTATTTTGCTTCCGGTCACGTCTAAAAATAAAGCCGGCCACAAAACCGAGACCGCCGAGAAACAATAGCAAACCAGCTATAAATTGCATCCATAAAAAAGGAAATGGAGGCTGTAAAATACCAAAAAGCATGTCGCGTATTAATTTAATCCCCACTCCGGCAAGAAAGCCAGGAACGACGAGAATAAGTAAAGCAATGATGCGGATCATTGATCGAAACCCTCTTTCAAAAAGTCTTATTCACAAATCATAACGCACCCGTATCATTTGTCAAGAAAGCCTCGTCAACATTTAAAATAATAAAAAATCAACTTATCACATGACATAGTTTTAAAAACTGTATACAATGATGATAGGATATATATGAAGGGGCGAATAAATGTGGTGAAAGAATACGATCTTGTCATTTTAGGCGGAGGAACAGGTGGCTATGTATCAGCCATTCGCGCCGCACAAGCTGGGCTTACAACAGCCATCGTTGAAAAAGAAAAGCTAGGCGGCACATGTCTACATAAAGGCTGTATTCCAACGAAAGCTTTGCTTAGAAGTGCGGAAGTGTTTAGAACAGTTAAAGAAGCAACTGTATTTGGCATAGAGACAGAAAATACATCGCTTCAGTTTAAGCATGTACAGGAAAGAAAAGAAAAAATTGTTCATACGTTATATAACGGGGTACAATCATTAGTGAAGAAAGGTAAAATAGACATATACAGCGGGGTTGGTAGATTACTTGGTCCATCTATATTTTCACCGATGGCCGGCACGATTTCCGTTGAAATGAACGATGGGACGGATAACATTATGCTTGTTCCTAAACAGGTCATTATTGCGACCGGGTCCCGTCCGAAAATATTACCAGGTTTTGAAGTGGATGAAGAATGGATTTTATCGTCGAATGAAGCACTTCAACTTCAAGAAGTACCATCGTCTGTCATTATTGTTGGCGGAGGGGTGATTGGCATTGAATGGGCATCAATGCTTGCTGATTTTGGTGCAAACGTAACTGTTATTGAATATGAGGACCGTATAATCCCGACTGAAGATGAGGATGTTTCAGCAGAGATGGCTCGTCTGTTAACAAAGCGAGGCATACGGATTATGACCGGTGCAAAAGTGCGCCCAGATACAGTAGAAAAAAAGCAAGGTGTGATTCGGGTAGAAGTAGAAACGAAGAATGGCCTACAAGTAGTTGAAGCAGAAAAAATGCTTGTTTCTGTCGGCCGTGCTGCAAATATTGAACACATTGGACTGGAAAATACAGAAATTATCGTTGAAAATGGGTATATTCAAGTGAATGATAGGATGCAAACAAATGAATCTCACATTTATGCGATTGGCGATGTGATCGGCGGGCTGCAGCTAGCACATGTTGCATCTTATGAAGGGATCACAGCAGTGGAACATATAGCAGGAGGGGATATTCATCCGATTGATTATACGACAGTCTCCAAATGTATATATTCAAGCCCTGAAGCTGCGAGTGTTGGATTGACTGAACAGGAAGCTAGAAAAAAAGGGTTTCAAGTGAAAACAGGTAAGTTTCCGTTTCAAGCGATTGGGAAAGCACTCGTTTTTGGTGAAAATGATGGATTTGTGAAAATTGTTGCGGATGAAAAAACAGATGATTTACTCGGTGTTCATATCATTGGCCCGAATGCGACAGAACTTATTTCAGAAGCAGCATTAGCACGCGTTCTTGATGCATCAGCTTGGGAAGTAGGTACGATGATCCATCCGCATCCAACATTGTCTGAAGCGATTGGTGAAGCGGCGCTGTTAGTCGATGGTAAAGCCATTCATATGTAAAAGGAGAATAAACATGGAAAATAGACATAAAAACATGGGGTTATCTGATGAAACAGTGCTTGCGATGTATGAAACGATGCTGCTTGCGCGCCGGATAGATGAACGTATGTGGTTATTAAACCGGTCGGGCAAAATCCCATTTGTTGTATCTGGACAAGGTCAGGAAGCTGCACAGGTCGGCGCTGCATTTGCACTCGACCGCAGTCAAGATTACATATTGCCATATTATCGGGACACGGGCATTGTGCTGGCGTTTGGCATGACGGTTAAAGAATTAATGCTGTTCGTATTTGCTAAAGCAGAAGATCCAAACTCAGGCGGCCGGCAAATGCCTGGTCATTACGGACAAAAGAAAAACCGGATCGTCACAAATTCATCGCCGGTTACGACACAGGTGCCTCATGCAGTAGGCATTGCGCTCGCCGCAAAAATGGAGAAAAAAGACTGTATATCATTCGTTACATTCGGTGAAGGATCATCCAATCAAGGGGATTTTCACGAAGGAGCGAATTTTGCAGGGGTTCATAAGCTTCCAGTTATCTTAATGTGTGAAAATAATCAATATGCGATTTCAGTACCGGCAGATAAGCAGCTCGGTTCTGCCAAAGTGTCGGATCGGGCTATTGGCTATGGCATGCCTGGATATAGAATTAATGGAAATGATCCGCTTGAAGTATATCAGTATGTGAAAGAAGCGGCGGATCGTGCACGACGAGGCGAAGGGCCGACATTGATTGAAACGATGATGTATCGTCTGACACCGCACACATCCGATGACGATGATCGTTCGTATCGTACGGCAGAGGAAGTGGAAAAAGCGAAACTGGAAGACCCAATGATTACATTCCGTACATATGTGAAAGAAACGGGTGTTTTAACGGATGACCGGGAACAGCAAATGGAACGTGATATTGAGCAATTGATCAATGAAGCGACCGATTATGCTGAACAAGCACCGTATGCAAAACCGGAACAGGCACTCGACTTCGTTTACGCTGAAACAGAACAGGAGGGGACCAGGTAATGCCTGTTATTTCTTATATTGATGCTGTTACAATGGCGCTCCGAGAAGAAATGGAGCGCGATTCAAATGTGTTTATTCTTGGAGAAGACATTGGGAGAAAAGGTGGCGTTTTTAAAGCGACGCAAGGACTGTATGAACAGTTTGGAGAGGAACGGGTACTTGATACGCCGCTTTCTGAATCTGCTATTGCAGGTGTTGCGATTGGCGCAGCGATGGTCGGGAAGAGGCCTGTTGCTGAAATGCAATTTGCCGATTTTATCATGCCGGCAGTCAATCAAATTATTTCAGAAGCCGCCCGTATTCGCTATCGCTCAAACAATGATTGGGACTGCCCAGTTGTCATACGTGCCCCATATGGTGGAGGCATTCATGGCGCGCTTTATCATTCGCAGTCTGTTGAAGCGATTTTTGCCAATCAGCCTGGTTTGAAAATTGTCATGCCGTCAACACCTTATGATGTGAAAGGATTGTTAAAAGCAGCGATTCGAGATGAGGATCCGGTCCTGTTTTTCGAACATAAAAAAGCGTATCGATCCATAAAAGGAGAAGTACCAGAAGCCGATTATGTGCTGCCAATCGGAAAAGCGGATGTGAAACGAAAAGGGGACGATATAACCGTTATTACGTACGGCTTGTGCGTTCATTTTGCTATGCAGGCTGCCGAAAAATTAGCGAAAGACGGGATTGAAACGGAAGTTGTTGATTTACGTACGGTGTATCCACTCGATCAAGAAACAATCATTGAGTCAGCTGCAAAAACAGGAAAAGTACTGCTCGTGACAGAAGATAATAAAGAAGGAAGCATTATAAGCGAGGTGTCGGCGATCATTGCAGAAAATTGCTTGTTTGATCTCGATGCGCCGATTCAGCGGCTCGCGGGACCTGAGATACCGGCTATGCCATATGCACCGACGATGGAGAAATATTTTATGATGAATCCTGAAAAAGTCGAGAAAGCAATGCGAGAGTTGGCTGAATTTTAACTGTTTGTCAGAAAGGGGTTTTTCAACATGGTGATACAACATATAACAATGCCGAAGCTTGGAGAGAGTGTCACGGAAGGTACGATTACAAAATGGCTCGTGACACCAGGCGACCATGTAAATAAATATGAACCAATTGCAGAAGTGTTAACGGATAAAGTAAGCGCCGAAATTCCGTCATCGTTTACAGGGGCTATACAAGAAATTGTAGCGAATGAAGATGAGGTATTGTCTGTTGGAGACGTTATTTGCACGATTGAAACAGAGGAAGCACAAGCTGTCCAAACGCAAGAAGAAGTCATTCAATCGACACACACAACTGTCATAGATAATCGTACCCGTTATTCACCTGCTGTCTTAAAACTTGCACAGCAGCACGATCTTGATTTAAAGGCAATGAAAGGGTCAGGGAAAGGCGGCCGGATTACAAGAAAAGATGTGCAGGCACTTATTCATGCCGATGAACAGCCGCAACCTGCCGAAACTCAGTCTAGACAGGGGCAGATGCGCCTTGCCGAAACTCAGCCTGTTGTTGTACCACACATAGGAAGTGGTGATGGCGACACGATTGTTCCACTAGATAGTGTGAAACAAAGTGTTGCGGCTAATATGGTGCGCACGAAACAGGAAGTACCGCATGCGTGGATGATGATTGAAGTCGATGTAACAAAACTCGTTGGATACCGTGATTCTATCAAGAAGTCATTTAAAGAAAGTGAAGGCTATAATATTACTTATTTTGCTTTTTTTGTGAAAGCCGTGGCCCGGGCATTAAAGGAATTTCCAGAAATGAATGCGATGTGGGCAGGCGACCATATCGTCCGTAAAAAAGATATTAATATTTCCATTGCAGTAGCGGCCGATGATAAATTGTATGTACCTGTTGTAAAGCAAGCCGACGAGAAATCGGTGAAAGGCATCGCAAAAAATGTAGTTGACCTTGCACAAAAAGCACGCTCCGGTATATTGTCATCAGAAGATGTCAATAGCGGTACATTTACCGTGAACAACACCGGTTCATTTGGTTCTGTACAGTCGATGGGTATTATTAATTACCCGCAAGCAGCGATTTTACAAGTTGAATCGATTGTGAAGCGGCCGGTTATCATCGATGGCATGATCGCTGTGCGCGACATGGTGAACCTTTGCTTATCAATTGATCACCGTGTGCTTGATGGACTTATTTGCGGGCGTTTTATGCAACGCGTGAAAGAATTGCTCGAAAGTGCGTCGGAAGAAACAATGCCGCTATATTAAAAAAAGGTGTTTTCTCAAGTGAGAAAACACCTTTTGATTATTTAAATAATCCAGCGATGGCATCTACAATCGACTGAAGAAAGTCAAGGATGGACTGAAGAATGCCTTGTCCTTCTTCTGAGCTTTTAAAGCTGTCCCATTGTTCTTTCGCTTTATCAATTTGTGAATTAACTTGATCCCAGTTAATGTTCAAGTTTTTCATTTTATCAAACAATGATGCGAGCTGATCTCGTTGCGAATCACTTAGTTGAATATTCAATTCATTTGAAATGTTGTTAATGATCACTTTAATTTCCTGAATAGTCTGTGGATTTTGTACGGCGACTTCTTCCTTAATCCGTTCGATTAGATTTGTTGCTTCTTCCTGACCGATTTCATCGCCTAGTTTCGCTGTTGTGACCATTTCTTCATTTGCGACTTGCTTTTGCTCTTCCGGAATTTTTTCACCGGTTGTCGACTCATATGCTTTAATAATTCCAGTTAAGGCAGCCGTACCAGATACTTTAAACGGCGCGGTAATATAAATTTCTGCATCTTTTACGCTCGCTGTTGTCAGCGCGTTTGTGTACATTTCTTTTGAAACCCACGTAATATTTTTCGTTTCGACATTTAGGCCAGCACCAGACTCAGCTGTTGTAATTTTACTAGAAGAGATCGCATTCGTTCCGATTTGTGCTTTTGGAATGTAGTCACCTAAATATTGATGTTCTTCTGCATTTGAAACCGTAATGGTCTGCACATCAGCAGGTACGTCCATTTCTTTTAGCAGCTGTTCTTTTTGGAGAGGTGTCAGATTTTCGCCGAGTGTGACAATGATGTCACCGGGTACGCTATCCGCTGAGACGACGGTCCCCAAACTAAAAAGGACAATAATAAGCAGACTAAATAGTTTTCTCATGTTTTCGCTCCTGAATAAAAAATTGCTCTTTAAAAAAAGAGATACTAATAGAATAGCATGCCATTCATAAATTTTCACGTTTTGTCCTATACCGATTGCCTCCCCTGTACCGTTTATAATACAATCAAGGAGAAAGAAATGTGTTTCTTTTTCGCTAGCGCTTCAAAATGAAAACGATTTCAGCAAAAGGGGTGGAAACATGAAGGAACAAACCTTTCCGGCTGTTACATTGGAAGAATGGAAACAGGCTGCACGGTCGTCTTTAAAGGGAAAGTCATTGTCTGAACTGTATACAGAAACGGCAGAAAATATTAAATTGAAGCCGCTTTACACGAAAGCCGATGTAAAAGGGGGACAATCCTCGCTGCCAGGAGAAAAACCGTTTACGAGAGGGTTTGACCGTTTAGGTACATTTCCAAAACAGGCGATAGAATTAGCTATTGACCCTGTATCAGAAGGTGCAGCAGCAGGTGTTTTTCCATCAAAAGAAGTGCTAGAACACATACATAATCAGTCATTTATTACGGTCAACATTGTACCTTACCACATGGCAGGTGCAAACGCTGTGCAGGAACTGGCTGTGGCTTTATCCGAAGCCGTCTTTTATATGAAAATGGCCTCTAATAAAAATGAAATGGTCTCGAAAATGATTGTTCATTTCGCTGTAGGACCACGATTTTTTACGGAAATAGCGAAAATCCGCGCATTCCGGACGCTTTGGTCGGCAGTCATGGATGTATACGAACTAGATGAACGATCGAAGCCAGCAATCAGTGTGGAAACGAGTGAACAGACGTTATCAGCGCTTGATCCACACGTTAACATTTTACGTACGGGCAGTGCTGCGTTTTCTGCTGTGCTGGGCAATATTGATTACTTGCATGTTTTGCCGTTTAATCAGGTAACTAGAAGTGTAACAGAGTTGTCTGAACGGATTGCCCGCAATATTCCGCTAATTTTGAAACATGAAGCGCATCTTGATAAAGTGATTGATCCTGCAGGCGGTTCTTATTACATTGAGTCGTTAACGAATGAAATCGGCCGTATGGCATGGGATGAATTTGCCGGGATAGAAGAAGTAGGCGGAATTGAACACGTACTTAAAGCAGGAACGATACAAAAAGAGATTGCTGCTGTACAGGTGAAACGAGAAAAAAAGATAGGGACCCGCAAACAGTTGTTAATAGGTACGAATATATATGCAAATATGACCGAAGAACATAAATATGTACAACAGAAAACAAAAAGATCAAACATGGAAGGCGAAAAAATTGTAATGCTTACGCCAAAAAGATTGGCAGAGCCGTTCGAGCAGCTTCGTCAAAAAGTGGCGGCGATTGAACAAACTGATAAGTCTGTAAAGGCAGGCATTATTTGCCTCGGTAAGTTGAAAACGAATAAACCGCGTACAGATTATGTAATGGGTATACTCGCTGTGGGGGGCATTCAGACGGTACTGTCTGAAAACATTGAAACAGTGAAAGAAGCAGTCCGATTTGTTGAAACGAATGACTTTCCATACTATTGTATTTGCGGATCAGATTCAACGTATGAACAATTCGGATCAGAACTCGTAGAAGAGTTGAGAAAAGTGTCGGGGGAAGCAGTCATTAATGTGGCTGGAAAATGGCAAGTACCGGGGCTAGATGGCTTCATTGCGCCTGGAGAAAATATTGTGGACAAATTATGGGCACTGCTTTCATTATTTGAAGGGGGGACCGAACGTTGAATTTAAAGGACTATAATCCATTTAAAGAAAGAGTCAAAAAACCGCTTGATGAATGGATAGCAGCGCTGGAACAGGACGTGAAAAAATCATTCGATGATTTGTCGTTTGAAACGAATGAATCGATCCGGCTGAAAGCTATTTATACAGAAGAAGATATAAAGTCACTTGGCCATATAAACGATTATCCGGGTATTGCTCCTTATACACGTGGCCCATATCCGACGATGTATGTGAATCGTCCGTGGACCATCCGCCAGTATGCAGGTTTTTCGACTGCGGAAGAAAGTAATGCGTTTTATCGGCGTAATCTGGCGATGGGCCAAAAAGGGCTGTCCGTTGCATTTGACTTGCCGACACACCGGGGCTATGATTCGGATCATCCTCGCGTCGTTGGCGATGTTGGAAAAGCAGGTGTGGCTATTGATTCAGTGGAAGATACAAATATTTTATTTGACGGCATTCCACTGGATCAAATGTCGGTGTCGATGACGATGAACGGAGCCGTTTTGCCTATTATGGCTTTTTACATCGTTACAGCTGAAGAACAGGGTGTGACGCGTGAAAAGTTGTCCGGTACGATTCAAAATGACATTTTAAAAGAGTATATGGTACGTAATACGTATATTTATCCGCCGGAAACATCGATGCGGATTATTGCTGATATTTTCGACTATACATCAAAAGAGATGCCGAAGTTTAACTCGATCTCTATTTCTGGCTACCATATGCAAGAAGCAGGAGCAACGGCTGATATTGAACTTGCGTATACGCTCGCGAATGGTCTTGAATACGTAAGGACCGGGCTTGCTGCAGGCATTGATATTGATTCGTTTGCACCGCGCCTGTCGTTTTTCTGGGCGATCGGTATGAATTATTTTATGGAAGTCGCAAAAATGCGCGCAGCCCGCCGTATATGGGCACAGCTGATGAAGTCGTTCAATCCGTCTAATGAAAAATCAATGGCCCTTCGTACGCATTCGCAGACATCGGGATGGAGTTTAACGGAGCAGGATCCGTTTAATAATGTCACACGTACGTTAATTGAAGGACACGCAGCCGCGATGGGTCATACACAGTCATTGCATACAAATGCTTTAGATGAAGCGATTGCACTCCCGACGGATTTTTCGGCGCGCATTGCCCGCAATACACAATTATTTTTGCAGGAAGAAACAGGGATCACGAATGTCATTGATCCATGGGGCGGTTCGTATTATGTAGAAGCGCTGACGAATGAATTGATGGAGCGTGCGTGGGCTCATATTGAAGAAATTGAAGAACTGGGCGGAATGACGAAAGCCATTGAAACGGGACTTCCAAAAATGAAAATTGAAGAAGCAGCAGCCCGTCGTCAAGCTAAAATTGATTCCAATGAAGAAACAATCATTGGGGTGAATAAATATCGACTAAAAAAAGAAGACCCCATTGATATTTTGGATATTGACAATACAGCGGTCCGTTTGAAACAAATAGAGCGAATTGAAAAAACAAGAGCAAATCGTGATGAAGTGAAGGTAAAGAGTGCACTAGATGCCATTACAGTGTCTGTACAGTCCGGTGTTGGCAACTTGCTTGAACTTGCAGTGGCAGCTGCAAGGTTACGAGCGACTCTTGGGGAAATTTCCGATGCCGTTGAAGCGGCGAGCGGGAGACATAAGGCGGTGATCAGGTCCGTCAGTGGTGTATACAGTGCTCATTTTTCTGATTCAGAGCAAATAACGTTCGTCCAGCAGTTAACAGCGGAATTTGAAGAGCAAGAAGGACGCCGTCCGCGTATTTTAGTTGCCAAAATGGGACAGGATGGTCATGATCGAGGAGCGAAAGTAATTGCTACAGCCTATGCGGATCTCGGTTTTGATGTCGATATAGGGCCGCTTTTCCAGACGCCAGAAGAAACAGCAAAACAAGCAGTAGAAAATGACGTTCATGCAGTTGGTTTTAGTTCACTTGCAGCTGGTCACAAAACATTGTTGCCGGCATTAGTGGAGGAACTGAAGAAGCTTGGCCGCGATGATATCGTCGTGTTCGTTGGCGGTGTCATTCCAGCACAGGATTATGACTTTTTAAAAGAAAAAGGAGCAGCAGCTATTTTTGGACCTGGTACTGTTATTCCGGTATCTGCCCAGGTCATTTTAGAGAAAGTGTATGATCGGCTTGGTTACGAGGAAGTGATAGAATGACGGAAGAACAACAATATGTCAGAAAAGGCGTGACGGGTGCACATGATGGTATGGCAGCGCCACAGCGGAAAACGTTCCGGAAAAAAAAATCAGTATTGCCGGATTTAAATGTGATGGTAGATGGTATCGTGAATGGTTCAGTAAAAGAATTGGCGAAAGCGATTACGTTTATTGAAAGCAATGCAGCCGATCATTATAAGTATGGGCAAGATCTGTTGCAAAAGCTATTGTCTCATACGGGAAATGCAATTCGGATCGGGATCACGGGTGTACCCGGTGCCGGGAAGAGTACATTCATCGAATCATTTGGGATGATGCTATGCGATGCGGGTTACCGCGTCGCTGTGCTCACCATTGACCCTAGTTCATCTCTTTCAGGTGGCTCTATTTTAGGAGATAAAACGAGAATGGAGCAGCTTGCCAAACACCCGAATGCCTTTATACGGCCGTCTCCATCTGGCGGCACATTGGGAGGTGTCCACCGTAAAACGAGAGAAACGCTTGCTTTATGTGAAGCGGCCGGATATGATGTGGTTTTAATTGAAACGGTCGGCGTCGGGCAAAGTGAATTCATCGTCCGCAGCATGGTCGACTTTTTTATGCTCCTTGCACTGACCGGAGCAGGAGATGAGCTTCAAGGGATGAAAAAAGGCATTATGGAGCTAGTGGATGCTGTCGTTGTTAATAAAGCAGATGGTGCAAATAAGTCCCTTGCTGAGAAAACGAAGCGGGAATACAATCAAATCTTGCATGTTCTGCAGCCGGCAACGAAAGGCTGGGAATCAAAAGCGTATACGTGCTCGGCATTGAAAAATGAAGGAATCGATATGATCTGGACGATGATCAAAGAATTTAGACAGGTGACGGAGAAGAGCGGTGTTTTGATTGAGCGCCGCCGCTTTCAGACGAAAGAATGGCTCCATACACTCATTATGGAAAAACTCAAAAATCAATTTTACCGGCATCCATACGTGAAAGAACAGATTGGCCAGTTAGAGCAGGATGCAATGAACGGCGATATTCCACCGTCGCAGGCTGCGGAACAACTATTTAAACAAGTGTATGGAACAGAGACAATCTAATAATTTTAGATGGTAGCCAAAAGTGAAATGCTCTGTTGCCGAGCTTTGAAGCAGCCAGGACAGGCACGATGAATTAAAAAAGACCACCCGGATAAATCCGGATGGTCAAATACAGGGAGTTTAAGGGTATGGATTTAGTTGCCTTACTATTTTACCCTGAGAATGAATAAGTTAAACATTTATTTTTTATGAATATATCAAGGAATACTCGGTCCATTTCATTGTAATAAACGATACTTTCACTTATGATATATCTACTAACTAAATAAAGGAGAGAATAAAGATGGGAATGGATTTTAATTTTTTTATGAACGATGTCGTCCGTCAGGCACGCGATGAAATTAAAGCGGCTGGCTATACAGAATTAACAACACCTGAAGAAGTAGATGCAACACTGAACGAAAAAGGGACGACACTTGTAATGGTCAACTCTGTATGTGGTTGTGCAGGTGGTATTGCACGTCCGGCAGCGGCACACGCCATTCATTACGATAAGCGCCCAGATCGTCTTGTGACGGTTTTTGCCGGACAGGACAAAGAGGCCACAGCACAAGCGCGTAGTTTCTTTACGGGTTATCCACCGTCTTCACCATCTTTTGCGATCGTAAAGGACGGCGAAGTGAAAGCAATGGTTGAACGTCATGAAATTGAAGGACACCATCCGATGTCAGTCGTTGAGAACCTTCAAAAACTGTTTGATCAGTATTGTGAAGAAGTATAATTATAAGATAAAGCCTTGCCGCATGTGGCAAGGCTTTATTAAGCAGGAGTGGGAATGATGATTAAAATCGGCTACCGCACTGCCAAAACGGCTATAGGAATTGTTGTATCTATTCTTTTAGCTGAATGGATAGGACTTGATAACGCGGTTTCTGCAGGCATCATTACAATACTATGTATTCAAAATACGAAGCAGCGGTCGCTCCAGGCAGCATGGACACGGCTCGTCGCTTGTTTAGTGGCATTATTTTATTCAGTTTTGTTTTTTGAGGTTTTTTCGCATCAGGCCATTGTGATTGGAATCATTATGATCTTATTTATCCCAACGACAGTCGCTCTCAAATCACAGGAAGGCATCGTGTCAAGCACAGTCGTTATATTACATTTGTATGCAGCCGATCAGCTGACAGTGGGACTCCTTATAAATGAAATCGGTCTTATTTTAATTGGCATTGGGGTAGCACTGTTATTAAACTCTTATATGCCGAGTGTCGAGCGTAAATTAGTTCAGATGCAGGAAGAAACAGAGCGGTTATTCGGACGGATATTTGAAGAAATTATCCTCTATTTGCGGACGAATGATCATTCGTGGGATGGGAAAGAATTAACTGAAACAGCTGAACTGCTCAAACAAGCAAAAACGCTTGCTTTTAAAGATGTTCAAAACCATATTTCGAGATATGACAGCCTGTTTTATCAATATTTCACGATGCGTGAAAAGCAGTTTGATATTATAGAGCGTATTTTATCGATTGTTGTGACGATTTTGCATCGGCCGGAACAGGCAGGAATGATTGCGGATTTTATGGAAGAGTTAAAAATACATATTCATCCAGGCAACACAGCTTATTTGCATCTGACCCGGCTTGATGAAATGAAACAGCTATTTGAAGAGATGCCGCTTCCAGTGACACGTGAAGAATTTGAAGCACGTGCAGCTCTTTACCAGTTTGTGCGGGAGATGGAGCAGTATTTGCTTATTAAAGCCCGCTTTCGCGGCATGAAAAAAGAGCGGCTGAAAAAGCACACCCCACAATCTACATAAACATCGTTAAGCCGAACATCACGGTTGATGCCAGCATCGCAAATAACATTAAATACACAATAATCTTTCGAACCGTTTTGTTGCGCATGTAATTCTTTCTCCTTTACATCCGTTAGTATCTACTATTGTACTTGTAAACGAATAGACATGCAACCGGAGAAAACGGTCGAAAAAGAGGATATTGATCGACATTTATCGAATTAAATTTAGCATACTCTCCGAAAGAAACCTCCCACTTCTAAGCGTTATGGGCGTAGCCCAGTGAAAGTGGGAGATGAATTTCGGCTGGCGTTAGCCAGAGGTTCTTGTCTTTTTCTTTCTCTTTGATATAATCAGTCTTATAAGAAAGAAAGGCTGATGTATCAATGAAGTTAGATAGCAATAATCATTCAGTATTCCTGATGCACTATCATTTGATCTTATCCGTAAAGTACAGAAGAAAAGTCATCCATGATGATATTTCTGACTATGCGAAAGAAATATTCATACGTATTGGAGAGAATTACAATATTACATTGATGGAATGGAATCATGACAATGACCACATCCATGTTTTGTTCAAAGCTCATCCGAATACGGAGTTATCAAAATTCATCAATGCTTACAAAAGCGCAAGTTCTCGGTTAATTAAAAGAGATTTTCCGCAAGTCAGAGAAAGATTGTGGAAAGAAATGTTTTGGTCAAAAAGCTTCTGTCTATTGACAACTGGCGGCGCTCCCATAGAAATCATTAAAAAATACATCGAAAGCCAAGGTCAGAAATAATTGGAGGTGACGGCAATGCTGCTCAATCACAAATACGAAATTTTTCCAACAAAAGAACAGAAAGACATGCTAGATCGCTGGCTGCACTATTGTCGTCAACTCTATAATTCTGCCCTCTTGGATAAACAGCGCAAATACAAACAAAAGAAAGAAAACTATGACATGTACGATATGCGAAAACAGCTAAAAATGGATCAAGAGACATATCCTTTTCTAAAGGGAGTTCCTTCTCAATCTGTGCAGGATGTCTTTTTGCGATTGAAAAAAGCATTCGATAATTTCTTTCGCAAAGATACAAAATATCCAAAAATGAAAAAGTCCAAAGAATATAAAAGTATAACTTTTCCTCAATTTGGCCTGAACAGTAAAGGGTACAGATTCGCTATGTCTTTTTCAGGTACTGGACAACTATACAATACAAAATTAGGTGAGATAGATATTCT
This sequence comes from Domibacillus mangrovi, assembly GCF_001906925.1. GTDB lineage: Bacteria > Bacillota > Bacilli > Bacillales > Domibacillaceae > Domibacillus > Domibacillus mangrovi. The sequence continues at coordinate 225,884 of NZ_MRWQ01000001.1, read as the reverse complement.
TTTACATCGTCCACTGGAAGGAAAGATTAAGCAACTTATTGTCAAACGTCAAGGCCACAGATGGTACGCTATTTTTTGTGTCGAAAGACAAGCGCTGCCTTCATCTATTGATACAGACAATGCGGTTGGTATTGACGTTGGGATTAATAAGTACGCGGTTCTTTCTAATGGGACGGCGTATGAAAATCCAAGATTTCTCCGCAAGAAAGAGAAACAGCTAAAAAAAGCACAACGCGCACTTTCTAAGAAGAAAAAAGGCTCTGCAAACTATATCAAGCAAGTACAGCCTGTTCGGCAGCTTCATGGAAAAGTGGCGAACCAGCGCCGTGATTTCCTCCATAAACTAAGCTATAACTTGTCAAAAGACTATTCAGTGATTGCGGTGGAAAATCTGAATATCCGTAATATGGTGAAGAACAAAAAACTGTCTAAATCCATTTCTGACGCTGGATGGGGCATGTTCAGGAACATGTTGGCCTATAAGTGTGAAAACCAGGGCGGCGTGCTTGTCAAGGTGGAACCTAAGTACACCTCACAAGACTGTTCTTCCTGTGGCGAACGAGTGAAAAAATCACTTTCTGTCCGTACACATATCTGCACTTCATGCGGAACTGTACTGGATCGTGACCATAATGCCAGCCTGAACATCCTCAAAAAAGGGGTGGAACAATTGTCCGTGGCGAAGTGAGTGATCAGAACTGTAGGGCAGGGTCATGTCCAAACAGTATAATCTACGCCTGTGGAGATCGTGTAAGACGTATCAGGATAACTACTATGCGGTGATCTGTAAAACAGGAAGCTCCCACTTCAAACTGCTCGCAAAAGCGTTAAGTGGTGAGTTGTTCACGCTGTTTGAGCATGTATTTCAAAGGGGTAATGAATATGAAAAAAGTGGATCATATCGGGATTGCGGTCGCATCACTCGATGAATCGATTTCATTATATACAGAGCAGCTGGGCATGACATATGTGAAAACAGAATTAGTAAAATCGCAAGGGGTCAATGTCGCTTTTATTGATGCGGGCAACATAAAGATTGAACTGCTCGAACCGACAAGCCCTGACAGCCCGATTGCGAAATTTATTGCAAGCCGAGGCCAGGGAATTCATCATATTGCTTATAGTGTGGAACATATTGAAGCCCGCATTGCTGATATAAAAAAACGGGGAATCCAAATGATTAACGAAATACCGAAACCGGGTGCAGGCGGGGCACAAGTCGCCTTTATGCACCCAAAATCAACAGGTGGTGTATTAATGGAGCTTTGTGAAAAAGGAGAGGAATCGTAATGTCGGATATATTTGACAGCATTCACGAATTGCAGGATCGGCGTCGTGAAGTCGAGCTTGGCGGCGGTGATGAACGAATCGATAAACAGCATGAAAAAGGCAAATTAACTGCGCGTGAACGAATTGAATTATTGGTGGATGAAGGCTCATTTATAGAGTTGAACCCATTTATCGAACATCGTAATACAGACTTTGGTTTAGATGGGATAAAAGGGCCTGGTGATGGCGTTGTAACAGGATACGGAAAAGTGAACGGTCGTCCCATTTACTTGTTTTCGCAGGATTTTACTGTTTTTGGCGGCGCACTTGGTGAAATGCATGCACAAAAAATAGCCAATGTCATGGATTTGGCAGCTAAAAATGGAACCCCCTTTATCGGGTTGAATGATTCCGGAGGTGCGCGTATTCAAGAAGGAGTTTTATCACTTGATGGTTATGGACATATTTTTTACCGGAATGCCATCTATTCTGGAGTCATTCCGCAAATATCGGTTATTTTAGGACCGTGTGCAGGTGGAGCCGTTTATTCACCGGCGATAACCGATTTTGTGTTTATGGTTGACCAAACGAGTCAAATGTTTATTACCGGACCGAAAGTAATTGAAACAGTTACAGGAGAAAAAATTACGTCCGAAGATTTGGGTGGATCGAAAGTACATAATGCAGTAAGCGGCAACGCTCATTTCCGTGCGGGCACGGAAGAAGAAGTTTTGGAAATGGTGCGTGCGCTATTATCCTATTTACCGCAAAATAATGAAGAGAAGGCACCGGTTGTGAATGCAATGTCTCGTGAAAGTGATTACCGTGAGGATCTAACAGAAGTTGTGCCATTTAACGGGCTTCGTCCATATGATGTACGTAAAGTACTTGAGCATGTTGTTGATCAAGAATCATTTATGGAAGTACAAAAAGAATTTGCGAAAAATATGGTGATCGGCTTTGCTCGTGTCAAAGGGGAAACAATTGGTCTCGTCTGCAACCAGCCAAAATATATGGCAGGTGGATTAGATATAGATTCATCAGATAAAGCGGCGCGATTCATCCGTTTTTGTGATTCATTTAATATCCCGATTGTTACATTTGAAGATGTGTCGGGTTTTTTCCCAGGCGTGAAGCAAGAACATGGCGGTATTATTCGTCATGGGGCAAAAATTTTATATGCGTATTCCGAAGCAACAGTGCCGAAAATTACGGTTATTTTGCGAAAAGCATACGGTGGCGCTTATGTAGCCCTTAACTCAAAATCAATTGGTGCAGATCTTGTATTCTCATGGCCAAATGCAGAAATTGCGGTTATGGGGCCGGAAGGAGCAGCGAACATTATATTTGCTCGTGAAATAGCAGCGAGTGATCATCCAGAAGCAACGAAGACAGCAAAAATTGATGAATACCGTGAAAAATTTGCCAATCCGTATGTCGCAGCGGCACGGGGTATGGTTGATGATGTCATTGATCCGCGTGAAACACGTATTAAAATTATACAGGCATTAGACATGATGCGGACAAAAAAAGAAGAACGACCGAAGAAAAAACATGGAAATATTCCTTTATAATCGTGAATCAGCCAGAAGAACAGTTTCTTCAGGCTGATTTTTTTTAAAAAAACGTTTATAATTAAATTGGCAGAAAATTTGGAGGTGCAGCGTGGTTAATGAAGAACGTTTATTGAATGAATTTCTGGAACTCGTTCAAATCGATTCGGAAACGAAACATGAGCAACGGATAGCCGAATCGTTAAAAGCGAAATTTACTGTACTCGGCGTCGATGTATATGAAGATGATACGATGTCAAAAACAGGCCATGGAGCAGGTAATCTAATTTGTACATTGCCAGCTGTGAAAGAAGGAATCGATCCGATTTACTTCACGTCTCATATGGACACTGTTGTGCCTGGTAAAAGTGTAAAACCAATTGTAGAGGACGGCTATGTAAAAACAGATGGTACGACCATTCTTGGTGCAGATGATAAAGCGGGTTTAGCTGCAATATTCGAAATGGTTCGTCTATTGAAAGAACGAAATATTGCACACGGGATGATTCAATTTATTATTACGGTCGGTGAAGAGTCTGGTCTCGTTGGTGCAAAAGCGCTTGATCCTACGCTTATAAAAGCAAAATACGGCTTTGCACTTGACAGTGATGGTGATGTGGGCAATATTATTGTAGCAGCACCAACACAAGCGAAAGTGACGGCACGAATTTACGGAAAAACAGCACATGCTGGAGTTGCACCGGAAAAGGGTGTGTCCGCGATTACGATGGCGGCTAAATCTATTTCGCGTATGCCGCTTGGCCGCATTGACGAAGAAACGACAGCGAACATTGGCCGTTTTGAAGGTGGACAAGCGACGAATATTGTCTGCGATTATGTGCAGATTTTAGCGGAAGCCCGTTCACTTGAACCAGCAAAAATGGACGCACAGACGTTTAAAATGAAAAAGGCATTTGAAGAAGTAGCTGCTGAAATGGGTGGCCGTGCCGAAGTGGATGTGGCCGTGATGTATCCAGGCTTTAAGTTTGATGCGAACGACCATGTAGTCAAGATCGCACAAAAGGCGGCAGCAAAAATTAATCGCCCCTCTCAGCTGCTCACGAGCGGGGGCGGGAGCGATGCGAACGTTATCGCCGGATTCGGCATTCCGACTGTGAACCTAGCTGTCGGATATGAAGATATTCATACGGTCGATGAAAAAATGCCGGTGAAAGAACTCGTCAAGCTCGCTGAAATGGCAACGGCTATCGTTGAAATTGTAGCAGAATAAAAAAATTATGAGAGAAAGAAGGATTTATTTTTATGACGAAGCAGCAAATTGGTGTAATTGGACTTGCCGTAATGGGCAAAAACTTAGCATGGAACATTGAAAGCCGTGGTTATACAGTGTCTGTGTTCAATCGTTCATCTGAAAAAACAGATGAAATGCTGAAAGAAAGCGAAGGCAAAAATATTGTACCAGCTTATTCAATCGAAGAATTTGTTGCATCGCTTGAAGTACCGCGTAAAATTTTACTTATGGTAAAAGCCGGTGAAGCAACAGATAAAACAATTGATCAATTGAAGCCTCATCTTGAAAAAGGCGATATTATTATCGATGGCGGCAATACGTTCTATAAAGACACGCAGCGCCGTAATACAGAGCTTGCAGAACTTGGATTCCACTTTATTGGTACAGGCGTATCAGGCGGTGAAGAAGGTGCATTAACAGGCCCATCCATCATGCCAGGTGGTCAAAAAGAAGCATATGAGCTTGTTGCACCGATTTTGAAAGATATTTCAGCAAAAGTTGACGGCGAAGCGTGCTGTACATATATTGGGGGCGACGGAGCGGGTCACTATGTAAAAATGGTTCATAACGGTATCGAGTATGGCGACATGCAGCTGATCGCAGAAGCGTACTCATTATTGAAAGATGTACTTGGGCTATCTGCAGAAGAGCTTCACACTGTATTCTCTGAATGGAATAAAGGGGAACTTGACAGCTACTTAATCGAAATTACAGCTGATATTTTCACGAAAAAAGACGATGACACGGGTAAACCGCTTGTTGACCTTATTTTAGATGAAGCAGCACAAAAAGGAACAGGGAAATGGACGAGTCAAAGTGCCCTTGATCTTGGCGTACCGCTTCCGCTTGTTACAGAATCAGTATTTGCCCGCTTTATTTCTGCACTTAAAGAAGAACGTGTAAGAGCTTCCGACGTCTTAAATGGGCCGGAGCGTACATTTGACGGCGACCGTTCCGCATTTATTGAATCTGTCCGCCGTGCACTTTATATGGGTAAAATATGCTCGTACGCACAAGGATTTGCGCAAATGAAAGCAGCTTCTGAAGAGTACGGATGGGATTTGAAATACGGTGACATCGCAATGATTTTCCGCGGCGGCTGTATCATCCGTGCACAATTTTTGCAAAAAATTAAAGAAGCATACGATCGTGATGCTGCACTTGATAACTTGCTTCTTGATCCACATTTCAGTGCGATCACGAATGAATATCATTCGGCACTTCGTGAAACGATCTCACATGCCGTATTGAATGGCGTCCCTGTACCGACATTGTCATCGGCAATGGCCTATTATGATAGTTACCGCAGCGCTATCTTGCCGGCTAACCTTATTCAAGCGCAGCGTGACTACTTCGGTGCTCACACATATCGTCGACTGGATAAAGAAGGCACGTTCCATACGGAATGGATGGAGAAGTAATAAAGACTTATCTCTAGACCCAGATTAGAGGGGTACACCTTAACTAACGGTGAAATTTTTAGTATTGTAATTAAAAGTAAAATTGACAATTGAATAATATAAAACAGAAATAGTGGGTAATAATGCGTTTGCAAAAAGCTGAGGAATTGTGTTCCTCAGCTTTTTTAAATTTGGAAAAATGGTTATTACAGTCATTGAACGTGTAAGACCTATTAGCCAAACAAATGTTGAACTAGCAACAGAGGTTCAAGTTCGAAAGACAGCATCATCCTCACTTTTTGTGCCTAACTTATTGACTCAAATCCAACCAATCTACATTAGATGGAGAGTCGCTTTCATCATTTTAGCCCTAACATTTCTTATTTCAGTACATACCTAAAAAATATTTAAAGGGCATCATCTTTGTGTGGAAAGGTTATAATAAATTGGCAGAAGTAGACATTGAAAAGAGGCTGCCTTGTGTTGATATAGAAAGTAAATAACTAAAAATAGCATAGAATGCCTGTGATCTGTTTTATCCCGCATTAACGGGCAGTAAGACCTCCGCTTCAAGACTTCGAAAGGGGAGGATCCACTGCTGATAAAAGCCCGATTGGTCCGGGCTGGCCGAAGCCGGTCACTCAAGTATTGCCGCAGGACGCGGCGCTCTTTACCTGAGTTCCTGTTTATTCAGTGGGGGATGAGGAAAACCCTACTGAATGAAGTTTCATTTTATGCGAAAGAAGAAACTAGGATACAAAAAGACAAAAGAAAAAAGGTGATACCATGACAAATAGAAAAGAAATAATAGAAACAGGATGGAATTTGGACAACAGTTATGCCCGTCTGCCGAAATCATTTTTTACCAACCTCAATCCAATCTCTGTACGCTCACCGGGGTTGATCATTCTCAACGATTCCTTGGCAACATCTCTCGGGTTAAACGTCCAGGCGCTGCAAAGCAAAGGTGGCGTAGAGATGCTTGTTGGCAACCGGATTCCTCAAGGCTCTTTGCCGCTTGCTCAAGCTTATGCGGGGCATCAATTTGGACACTTTACGATGTTAGGGGACGGCCGGGCTATGCTAATTGGCGAACAGATTACCCCTTTAGGTGAACGGTTTGATATTCAGCTCAAAGGCTCAGGTAAAACGCCATATTCCCGAGGGGGCGATGGCCGAGCAGCACTTGGGCCGATGCTGCGCGAATATATTATCAGCGAAGCCATGCATGCGCTTGATATTCCTACCACCCGTAGTCTAGCAGTGGCGACAACCGGTGAGTCAGTAATTCGTGAAACAGACCAGCCTGGTGCAATTCTGACTCGTGTGGCCGCCAGTCATCTGCGCTTCGGTACCTTTCAATACGTTGCAAAATGGGGCACTGCCCAGGAACTGAGGGTTCTGGCTGATTATGCATTAAAGCGCCATTACCCAGACGTTGACGCTGATGAGGATCGATATCTTATCTTGCTTCAGGAAGTGATTAAACGTCAGGCTATTCTGATTGCCAAATGGCAGCTGGTTGGCTTCATCCATGGAGTTATGAATACTGACAACATGACCATTAGCGGAGAAACCATCGATTATGGTCCTTGCGCCTTCATGGATGCTTATGACCCGGCAACGGTATTCAGTTCCATTGACCTTCAAGGACGCTATGCCTACGGCAACCAGCCGCATATTGCTGGATGGAATCTCGCACGATTTGCTGAAACCCTATTGCCGCTGTTGCATGACGATCAGGTCAAGGCTGTCGAAATGGCTCAGGATGCGATTTCAGGTTTTACTGAGTTGTATCACTGGAATTGGCTTGTGGGAATGAGAGCTAAACTGGGAATATTTAACGAAGAGGCACAGGATGAATCCCTTATTGAAGACCTCCTCAGTATGATGCAGAAGCATCATGCAGACTATACAAACACCTTCCGCGCATTAACGTTTGATACGCAGGAGAATACGGCCCTGTTTGGAACTGCAGAATTTGCTCAGTGGCATGAGCTATGGCAGGCAAGACTAGGCAGGCAGCAAAAATCGAAAGCCTCTTCGCATCAGTTGATGCTGAACAGCAATCCTGCGGTAATCCCTAGGAACCATCGGGTAGAAGCCGCACTAGAAGCTGCCGTGAAACAAGGAGACTATAGCGTGATGGAGCGGCTACTTGATGTTCTTTCAAGCCCTTACGCGCATTCTCCCGAACAGGCTGATTACTCCATGCTGCCTGCGCAATCAACCCGTCCTTACCGAACCTTTTGTGGTACCTGATATAGAAACATTAGGGGTGATGTTTGTTGCTTTTCTCAATTAATTTGCCGCCTTGTCATGGTTTATATTAGCACAAGATAATGTTGCTTTATAGCTGATAGGTGTGTGTGGTGAACGCAACCATTTTACTACGTTGAAAGAAAAGTTAGAATCAAATATGAGTATTTTGCAGGTAATTCTATCAATCTGAATGGATGGAGTAGTAATAAAGTAATTGATTTGTGATCAATATTATTTTTATAAAAATATAAAAAAGCACCGTGCAAAACGGTGCTTTTTCTATATAAAACGAGTATGATACTGCTCAATTTGGCTATAAATGAATTATTATATCATAAAAAAAGACTTCAAAAAGCAGGTGCCGAATGAGCACCTGCTAAAAATTAATTACAGACATCTACGTCAAGCATATCTAATGGCCACCAGAAGAAGCCGTCTTGCTCAAGCAGTTCATCTGCAGCTTTCGGTCCTGTCGTGCTGGCCGGATAATTTGGATAAGGAGCTTTTTCATTTCTCCAAGCTTCGGCAATAACATCAACAAAGCTCCATGAAAGGGCAACTTCATCCCAATGTGTAAAGTTTGTAGAATCGCCGCGCATAGCATCGTGAATCAATTTTTCATATGCTTCAGGCGTATTCATAATATCTGTACCGCTATTTGCATAGCTAAGTTTTACAGGATTCGTTTGCAATTGATGACCGGCACGTTTCGCATTTAGATGTAGCGTGATCCCTTCCTCCGGTTGAATATGAATGACAAGTAAATTAGGTTCCAATTCCTGCTCATTTGAACGATAATATAAATTCATTGGAATGTTTTTAAATTGAACGACAATTTTTGTTGATTTGAGCGGCATTCTTTTACCGGTACGAATGTAAAAAGGGACGCCTGCCCATCGGAAATTGTCAAACATGACTTTACCGGCAACGTACGTTTCCGTATTGGATTCCGGATTGACATTTAATTCTTCACGGTAACCAAGCATGTTACCGTTTTCGCTTGGTCCGTATTGTCCGCGGACGAAGTATTCATTGACAGTTTCGAGTGTTAACGGACGCATAGATCGAAATGCGCGCACTTTTTCGCTGCGAATATCGTCATCTTGAAGACTGATTGGCGGTTCCATCGCAAGAAGAGAAACCATTTGGAGCATATGGTTTTGAACCATATCTTTCAACGCACCACTTGTTTCATAATAGCCTCCGCGTTCTTCTACGCCGAGTGTCTCGCTTGATGTAATTTGAATATTGGAAATATACCGGTTATTCCACAGCGGTTCAAACAAAGCGTTAGCGAAGCGGATTGATTCAATGTTTTGTACCATTTCTTTTCCAAGATAATGGTCGATCCGGTAAATATCTTTTTCGTCGAAAGAACGGCGAATTTGTGCATTTAATTCTTGTGCGGACGGCAAATCATGGCCAAATGGCTTTTCAATTACAAGACGGCCGAAGCCTTCTGTATCTGTTAAATTGTCATATTTTAAGTGGTCGGCAATCGTGCCAAAAAATTCGGGTGCCATCGCCAGGTAAAATAGGCGGTTGCCTCCGAGTGAATACTGGTGGTCAAGCTCATTGGCAAGCGTACGCAATTCGATATATGAATTGGAATCAGATACGTCATGCGGTAAATAATAAAAATGTGAAATGAATTCATCTATTTGGTCCTGATCTGTTGTCAATTCTATAACCGATTTTTTTACGTGCTCACGGAAAATGTCGTTATCCCATTCACGGCGAGCTGTTCCGATAACAGCAAATCCGGAAGCTAAGTGTCCTTTACGATACAAACGATAAAGAGATGGATATAACTTACGTTTTGCCAGGTCTCCTGTTGCACCGAACAGAATCGTCAGAGCAGCTGGCGTTTCAGATTTATTCACGTTAATACCCCCGCTTTTGAAAATCATATTTTATATTAGTACTATTGCATTTTTTCACAAAATAATGAAAGTGACAAGTATTTTTGTTTATTATAAGAATAAAGACAATATAAGATACATATAAGGAGTGATGACCATGGAAGTATTATTTCTTGGAACGGGTGCTGGTGTGCCCGGCAAAATACGCAATGTTACGTCCATTGCACTGAAAATGTTAAATGAACGCGGTGCTGTCTGGCTCATTGATTGCGGCGAAGCAACGCAGCACCAGATTTTGCATACAACGATAAAACCGCGCCGCATTGAAAAAATATTTATTACTCATTTACATGGTGATCATATTTTTGGGCTACCAGGCTTGCTTGGGAGCCGTTCATTTCAAGGCGGAACAGAACCGCTTACGGTATATGGTCCGACTGGTATACGCGCGTTTATTGAAACCGCGCTTCATGTCAGCAAAACGCATCTGCAATATCCTCTTTTCATTGAAGAAATTGAGGAGGGAATCGTTTTTGAAGATGGTGGAATGACTGTCACGGCAGGGAAACTGGATCATGGTATTTATTCACTCGGTTACCGGTTTGCTGAGAAAGAAAAAGCGGGCGAGCTTCTCGTGGACCGTCTGCGAGAAGACAAGATCCCACCAGGTCCTATTTATAAACAAATAAAAGAAGGACACTCCGTCACCTTGCCGGACGGGCGAATAATTGACCCTGAGCGTTACACAAATGAACCACAACAGGGGAAAATCGTTACCATTCTCGGAGATACACGGCAAAGTGATGAAGCAGTAAGGTTGGCAAAGAATGCTGATTTGCTTGTTCATGAAGCTACATTTAATGCGGAAAATGAACGGATGGCTCATGACTACTATCACTCCACAACGACACAGGCGGCCGAAACGGCATTGCGCGCAAGAGTGAAAAAATTATGCTTAACCCACATTAGTTCCCGCTACACGATAGAAGATGCGAGACAGCTATTAAACGAAGCAGAAGCTCTCTTTCAACCCGTTGTAATCGCTCAAGACTTAATGGAAGTGAACGTCGATTAACGCTTGTATGCTTCGCCAAGCCGTTTTGACTGAGAAGCTGCCTCCTTCACACCAGCGGCAATCGATTCTTTCACATGATGTTCATCAAATGTCCGGATCGCTGCTTCTGTCGTTCCGCCAGCACTTGTAATTGCTTTTCGAAGAGCGACTGCTTGGCCATCAGACTCCGAAAGCATGTCAGCTGCACCGAGAAGTGTCTGAATTAAGAGCGATTTCGCTGTGTCATGGTCAAGACCGAGTTCTTCACCTGCTGCCTGCATTGCTTCAGCAACATAGTAAATGTAGGCAGGGCCGCTGCCAGAAATGGCTGTCACGGCATCCATCTGTGATTCTTCAACGGTAATCGCAAGTCCAATTGCTGAAAAAAGGTCGATTGCTGCTTGATGCTGTTCGGCTGTAACGCGTTTATTTAGTGCCATCGCTGTTGCTGATTTTCCGACAGCAGCGGATGTGTTTGGCATTGAACGAATGACAGCACATCTTTTTCCAATGATTTGTTCCATGAAATTAATGCCAACACCGGCAAGTAAACTAATCACGACTGAATCTTCATTTATGTAAGGCCGAATAGCTTCAAGACCTGATGCGGCATCTTTCGGCTTCATAGCCAGGACAATAACATCAGCATCTTTCAAAGCTGTTTCAACGTCGTATCCTGCTTGAATACCATATTGAGTCGTTAATTCTTTTAAACGTGCAAGATTGTCCTGGTTCGTCACATACGTGTTTTCTGCTTGAAGGGCCCCGCTTTTCAATGCACCGGCAATAATGGCCTCAGCCATAGACCCAGCCCCGATAAAAACTGCTTTCAACGTCATTCCTCCTGTTGCCTAAACAAATTAAGTATTCAAAGCGATTATCTCGGAAAAGAAGTATTTTTGTCAAGAGAGAAGTGGGGGATGAATGACAATTCATCCTAGAACGAGTACACTAAATAATTGAAATGTTATTTTACAAAAATGGCAGGTGAGCATAATGGGAATTAAAAAATATGACAAGATTATTAAAATAACTGTACCTACTCCTTTTCCGATTGGTGATGTCAACACATATTTAGTGAAAGGAGACCGGCTTACGTTAATTGATGCAGGTATAAATACACCGGAAGCAAGAGCTGCTTTTCAATTGGGAGTAGCTGAAGCAGGCTATAAAGTATCTGATATTGAGCAGGTCATTCTAACGCACCATCACCCTGATCATATCGGACTGCTTGATGATTTTGATGTGGACATTTACGGCCATTCCTACTGTGGAAACTGGATTTCATACAATGAATCTTTTTTGAATTGGCGCCGTGAATTTTTTATCGATCTCTTTCGTGCATTAGGCGTGCCGCAAGAGATGATTCAATTGGCGAATAACCTTGATAACACACTAAAGTTTGGTTGTGAAAAAAGTGTGCTAACAGGAGAACTAAAAGAAGGAGACGAGCTGCCGGCATTGCCAGGGTGGCACGTGTTAGAAACACCAGGTCATGCGCAAAGCCATCTCGTCTTTTACCGGGAAAAAGATGGGTGTCTGTTAGCAGGTGATCACGTATTAAAAAGTGTATCGTCTAATCCGCTTCTAGAACCGCCTTCTGTACGTGGAGCGGAGCGATCGAAGCCGTTGCTGCAGTACAACAATTCGCTGCGTAAAATCATGTATATGGACATTCAGCAGGCATTAACAGGTCATGGAAACGACATAAAATCTATCCATTCGTTAATTGAACGCCGATTTGCGCGACAGCACGACCGAGCGATGTTTATTTTGTCGATGTTAAAAGAAAAGCCAATGACTATTTTTGAGGTATGTACAAAGCTATTTCCAGAGATATATATAAAAGAAACGGGTTTAACATTATCGGAAACGACAGGACAGTTTGACTATTTACTCGAACGTGGAGATATTCAAGTTGAAACGATTGAAAATGGTGTTATTTATTACAGGGGGTAACGAACGTGAAACAAATAGTTGTCATTACGGGTGCGTCTTCCGGCTTAGGGACAGAGCTTGCAAAAGAAGCTGTTTCTTCCGGTTACTCCGTTGTATTAATTGCCCGGCGGATGGAACGACTGCAACAACTAAAACAAGAACTTGAAACATCGTCAAATACCGTACGTGTTTATCAAGCAGATGTGACAGACCGAACGGCTTTATGTGCTCTATTTACTGAAATCGGACATGTTGATGTGTTAATTAACAATGCAGGTGTCGGTTATTTTGCATGGGCTCATGAAATGAAACAAGAAGAAACAGAACAAATGATGAATGTGAATGTTACAGGTTTAATTAACTGTTCAGAGCTTGTTATGCCGCAAATGATCAAACGCAAGAGCGGTCATATTATCAATATTTCCTCACAGGCAGGAAAGCTGGCGACGCCAAAATCGGCTGTGTACGCTGCGACAAAACATGCGGTTTTAGGTTATACGAACAGCATTCGCATGGAACTAGGCCGGTCGAATGTAAGGGTAACAGCCATCAATCCGGGGCCGATTGCAACCCCGTTTTTTGACAAAGCAGATCCAGAAGGCACATATTTGAAAAATGCAAAGAAGTTTATGCTAGATCCCGCTGATGTGTCGAAAAAAACAATAGCGGTTATTGGCCGACCGGTACGGGAAGTGAATATGCCGAAATGGATGGGTATGGGCAGTTTTATTTACTCTTTATTTCCTGGAACCGTCGAGCGGATGGGCCGAAAAGCATTTTTCCAAAAATAACAAAGAGGAGCTGACACTATTGCTCCTCTTTCTACCGTTTAGGGGACAATTTATATTTCATTAAAAAATGATCGATTGCTTCTTCATATTGCTCCGCATTTTCATTGTAAGACTGTGCATGAGCACCGCTGGGCGCCATGTACAATTCTTTCGGTCCATTCTTTGCTTCAAACAGTGCTTCAGTCATTTCGGGCAAAATAAAATCATCATCCAGGCTGTGAATAAACAACACGGGCTTTTCAATATTCTTGACAGCTTCAAGGGGCGACAATTCAGATAGTTTATAGCGGGCACGCAGCCAGACTGTCCATTCGGCAATTGTCATTAAGAAACGTGGCGCCTGGCCAATTTCTCTGTTCATCTGATGCTGTATTTGCTTTTGAAATTCAGAAAATGGACAGTCTGCTACATAAAAGTCAGCACGGTCTTCTACCGTGCCGGCATACAAAAGGAGCGTAGCAGCCCCCATTGATTCTCCGTGAATGCCAAAGCGGACAAGATCTCCTTCACGACGAATTAATTCGTCCACAACTGCTTTTAAATCTTTTTTTTCAAAGTGACCGTAACTCGTAAATGTGCCTTCTGATTCCCCATGCCGGCGGTGATCATATAAAATAGCGTTAAATCCATGTTTTAAAAATAAATTCATATATTTAATTGAATTTATTTTATGTTCGGTGACACCGTGGCAAAAAATCACAAACGGGTTTCCAGGGTTTGGCGTGATAAATACGCTTTTTAATCGAATGCCGTCTGCCGTTGTGATCCACACATCTTCTTTCGGTAGCTGATCATATGTATGTCGATTGAAACGGCCGGCTTTCGTTTCTCGTTCAACGATTGAAGCATCCGCTTTTTTCGTCATATATAAAATACGGTTAGATATATAGATGCCTGCACTAGCTGCTAATAATATAGCTGCGGAACCGCTGGAAATGACTGCTTTTTTTATAGACGATGTGCGTCGTAATCGGCTATTTTTACTATATCTTGAATCCATTTGTACTCTTCCTCCGTCAGCGCGGTTTCACGTACCGCACGGGCATTTTCTTTTAGCTGTTCGATGGAACTGGCACCGGCGACGACTGCAGCAGTTGCTGTATGGTGCAGCACGTAGCGAAAAGCAAGACCATTTAACGTGCGTTCAGATGGGCGATCACGTTCAAATGTTGTTAAAATAGACGTTAACTCTGCCTCGTTATACCACTTCAATCCTTTTTTTGCTGCTTTTGAAAGCTTCTCCCGCCAATTTGCGCTTAGCAGACCGAAAGCAATCGGACCGCGGGCGAGGACACTGACGCTATTCTCTGCTAAAATAGGAAGCACCTGAATCTCAGGACGTCGGTCTAAGATGCTGTATTGCATCATGACACTTGAAATGGAAGACCGTTCTACATATTGATTAATAACTGTCGGACGGATCGATGAAATGCCGTATGCACGGATGAATCCTTCTTCTTTTAGTTCTTCAAAGGCTTCAATTGTCTCATCAATCGGATCATCGAGTGTGCCGCCATGCAACTGATATAAGTCAATATAGTCAGTACCAAGCCGTTTCAAGCTTTGTTTCGCTGCTTCTTTAATGTGTGCTTTAGAAGGGTCCCATGTCCAGCTGTCTTTTGAATGGGTCCAGCGGTTTCCTGCTTTTGAAGCGATAACTACTTGATCACGGACGGATTGAAGTGTTTTTCCTACAAGTTGCTCGTTTACGCCGAAATCGTACAAGTCAGCTGTATCAAAATAGGTAATCCCTTCATCAAGAGCGGCATTTAAAATGGCTTCAGCATAGGGCTCTTCTATGCCGATTGACATGCAGCCGAGTCCAAGTTCACTAACAAAAATACCCGTGTTGCCGAGTTCACGTGTGTTCATTTCAATCACCTTCCTTTTTTTGTAGTGTATCATAAGGGTGAAGAAAAAAGAAAAGAGGATACTTATGCATAAATTTGAAGAAAAAACGATTAAAACGAAACCCCTATACAAAGGAAAAGTGATTAGCCTGCAAGTCGATGATGTATTGTTACCGGACGGAAAAGAAGCGAAGCGGGAAATCATTAAACATCCGGGTGCTGTCTGTGTGATCGCCTTGACAGAGGACAAAAAAATTATTCTCGTTGAGCAGTATCGCAAAGCACTTGAACGCCCGCTTGTTGAAGTGCCGGCAGGGAAATTGGAGGCGGGTGAGGTTCCTGAATTGTCAGCAAAACGAGAGCTCGAAGAAGAAACGGGCTATCGTCCCGGCCGTATGACACATGTGCAGTCATTTTACACATCGCCAGGATTTGCAGACGAAATTGTTCATGTGTTTCTCGCAGAAGACCTTGTAAAAGTAGATGATGGACTCACTGTAGACGATGATGAATTTGTTGAATTAATGGAAGTGACGATAGAAGAAGCAGAACAGCTGTTAAAAGAAGAACGTATTTATGATGCGAAAACGATGTGGGCTCTGCAATATGTACGATTAAACGATCTGGTATAATTGGTTCCCTCCCCTCATATAGTGGGCAAAAGAGAGGGGAGGCCTTTATTTATGTGGACTGCCATCAATCATCACATTCAAAAACGGGCAGCACTTTATCTGTTTACGGCGGTACTGCTCATGACAGGAACTGTATTTGGCGCCCTGATGGTGAACAGCATGATGCCGCTTCAAAAATCAGAGCTTTATTCATACGTAAAAGAATTCTTTACACAAGCATCTTCCGGCAGTGTTGCCAATCCTGTTGATTTATTTTGGGAAAGTGTCATTCATAATATAAAATTCACAGGTGCAATGTGGGTCGCAGGCATATCGGTGATTGGTTTGCCTCTTATTTTTATATTACTATTTTTAAAAGGAGCTGTGACTGGTTTTTCCGTCGGTTTTCTTATTCAGCAAATGAAATGGGACGGGCTCTGGCTTGCACTTTGCACCATTTTCCCGCAAAATATGATACTCATTCCCGCTTTTTTATTTACCGCCGTCATGTCGGCATCTTGCTCGATCCGTCTTCTGCAAAAATTAACGGTGCGCCAAACTGTTCCGCTACCTGTAGCGAAAAGTGTGATGACGTATCTCGGGTATGCAGGTGCCGTTATGGTGGCGATTCTTGGTGCAGCATTTATTGAAGCGTTTGTGTCCAGCCAATTGATGAATGTTCTTATAAATAAATTCTTTTAATTAATAGCATCGTTTTGTTATAATGAAAGTTATATAGGCGAGGGAGGGGACAACAATGGAAAGCCGAATTGATCGTATTAAAAAACAGCTGCATGCAGCAAGCTACAAATTGACACCGCAGCGCGAAGCTACTGTGCGTGTTCTTCTTGAACATGAAGAGGACCATTTAAGCGCTGAAGACGTGTACCTCCTCGTTAAAGAAAAAGCACCTGAAATTGGGTTGGCTACAGTCTACAGAACGCTTGAACTATTAAACGAACTTAAAGTAGTGGATAAAATAAACTTTGGAGATGGTGTCTCCCGCTATGATCTCAGACAAGAAGGCGCAGCACATTTCCATCATCATCTCGTTTGCATTGAATGCGGTGCAGTGGATGAAATTCAAGAAGACTTACTTGACGATGTGGAAGAAATTGTTGAGAGCAGATGGAATTTTAAAATTAAAGATCATCGCTTGACATTTCATGGAATTTGTAGCAGGTGCCAAACAAAACAAAAAGAAGATGAAAGAGAAGATCTTGAAAAACAGCATGTTGAATAAAACCTTTCGATTGAATTCGAAAGGTTTTTTATCATTAGGGGTGATGGTATGAAAGAGCATATGAATGATTTTCTGCATTTTTTAATTGTCGAGAAAGGATTGGCCGACAATACAATTGCCGCGTACCGGCGCGATCTTGTTCACTACACGGACTATTTGGAAAAAGTTGAACAGCTAACGATAAACAAGGTGAAGCGGGTACATATTTTGCACTTCCTAGAGCAGTTAAAGGAGCAGGGGAAATCGCCAAAAACGATTGCTCGTCACATATCTACTATCCGTTCATGGCATCATTTTTTAATACAAGATCGCGTCACTGATCACGACCCGACCCATCATATTGAAACGCCCAAATCAGGCCGCTCGCTTCCGAAAGTGCTGAGCATGGATGAAACAGAAGCACTTCTTTCGGCAGCAGACGTATCGACACCGCTCGGCATGCGTGATAAAGCGATGATGGAACTCATGTATGCATCCGGTTTACGTGTCAGCGAATTAACATCATTAAATAAAGAAGATGTACATTTGATGATGGGATTTGTCCGCTGTACGGGAAAAGGAGATAAAGAGCGGATCGTTCCGGCAGGACGCCAGGCGCTTCTGGCAATCGAGCGATATTTGCAACATGGGCGGCCAGCGCTTGTGTCGAAAAAACATAGTGATGATGCACTGTTTTTAAATCATTATGGCAAACGGCTGACGCGGCAAGGGTTCTGGAAGATTATTAAAGCCTTGGCTAAAAAAGCGACGATTGAAAAAGAGATGACACCGCATACACTTAGACATTCATTTGCGACCCATCTTTTGGAGAATGGAGCAGATTTACGCGCCGTGCAGGAAATGCTAGGCCACGCAGACATTTCAACAACTCAAATTTACACACATGTGACAAAAACAAGGTTAAAAGATGTTTATTCACAGTTTCACCCGCGCGCCTGAAATTTTTCAGGTGCTTTTTGTAATTCTAAAACAGATCGATTATAATAAAAAGAAGAAGTCAGACTTCTGACGATGAGGAGTTTAATCCATGGAGGTTAACAAATAAAAATAACTAGAAGGAAGGAGTATGATGAAAATGAAGAATGATCGATTTAACCGAATTCACTTAATTGTGCTTGATTCAGTAGGGATTGGAGAAGCACCAGATGCAGCACAGTTCGGTGATGAAGGTGCTGACACACTTGGCCATATTGCAGAGCGAATGGGCGGATTGAACATGCCGAATATAGGATCACTGGGGCTGTCAAATATAAGAGAAATTAAAGGAATTGCGAAAGCTTTACCACCGCGTGCTTTTTACACAAAAATGCAGGAAGCGTCAACAGGTAAAGATACGATGACAGGTCATTGGGAAATAATGGGCTTGAATATTCAGGCACCTTTTCAAGTATTTCCAGATGGTTTTCCAAAATCATTAATTAGAGAGCTTGAACAAAGGACAGGCCGGAAAGTGATCGGCAACAAGCCGGCGAGTGGAACAGAAATCCTTGATGAACTTGGCAAAGAACATGTAGAAACGGGTGCACTTATTGTGTATACGTCAGCGGACTCCGTGTTGCAAATTGCTGCCCATGAAGAGATCGTGCCGATTGATGAATTGTATCGAATTTGCAAAACGGCCCGTGAGATGACAAAAACAGGTGATTATATGGTTGGCCGTGTGATTGCCCGTCCGTTTATTGGTGAACCGGGAAAATTTGAACGGACCGCCAATCGCCATGACTATGCGTTAAAGCCATTTGGCCGTACCGTCATGAACGAGTTAAAAGACGCGAATTTTGATGTCATTGCCGTTGGGAAAATTGCTGATATTTATGATGGAGAAGGCGTAACAGAAGCGATTCGGACAAAATCAAATATGGACGGAATGGATACGTTTATCGACGTCGCAAAAAAAGATTTTAACGGTTTATCGTTTATAAATCTAGTTGATTTTGATGCGCTTTATGGCCACCGGCGTGATCCGGAAGGTTATGGCAAGGCACTCGAAGAATTTGATGCACGTCTGCCAGAATTGATGGATGTATTACAAGAAGACGATTTACTTATTATAACCGCAGATCATGGAAATGATCCTGTACACACCGGCACAGATCATACACGCGAATACGTGCCTTTGCTCGTTTATTCAAAGAAATTTTCAAAGGGGAACGAGTTGGCGTTGCGTACAACATTTGCAGATATTGGGGCGTCTATTGCTGATAACTTTAATGTGGAAATGCCTGAATACGGAAAAAGTTTTATGGAGGAATTACGATGAACTATATAGCTATTGAGGAAGCGGTGCAATATTTAACGAAGAAACTGGATAACAAACCGGAAATCGGTTTGATTTTAGGTTCTGGTCTTGGTGTACTGGCAGATGAAGTGGAACACGCTATGTCGATTCCATATGAAGAGATTCCTCATTTTCCAGTATCGACGGTGGAAGGACATACAGGCGAGCTTGTCATTGGAACATTGTCTGGTAAAACGGTAGCCGCAATGAAAGGACGCTTTCATTATTATGAAGGCTATTCATTTGAGCAGGTCACATTTCCGGTACGTGTTATGAAAGAACTTGGTATTGAAACGATCATTGTCACAAATGCAGCGGGTGGTGTCAATGAATCATTTAAGCCGGGCGATTTAATGCTTATTGCGGATCATTTAAATTTAATGGGCGGCAATCCATTGATCGGTAAAAACGATCAGCGTCTTGGTTCGCGTTTTCCAGATATGTCTGAAGCATACAGTCGTGAACTGCGCAACCTCGCCAAAGAAGCAGCAGCAAAAATAGGCATATCTGTTTGGGAAGGTGTGTACGCAGGAAATACAGGACCGGCGTATGAAACACCAGCGGAAGTACGCATGGCACGTGTTCTTGGTGCAGATGCGGTTGGTATGTCAACGGTACCTGAAGTGATCGCTGCTCGTCATGGCGAAATGAATGTTCTTGGTATTTCATGCATTTCTAATATGGCATCCGGCATTCTGAATCAACCGCTTACACATGACGAAGTAATCGAAACGACGGAAAAAGTGCGTGTTGACTTTTTAGAGTATGTAAAAGAAATCGTCAAATCTTTATAAAGGTGTGAGTCCAATGAGAATGGTCGATATTATTTATAAAAAAAGAAACGGCAACGAATTAACAGAGGCAGAAATTCAATTTTTCATTGAAGGCTACACAAAAGGAGCTATTCCAGATTATCAAGTATCTGCGCTTATGATGGCGATTTATTTTCAAGGAATGCTCCCGCATGAAACAGCTCTATTAACGAAAGCAATGGTGGACTCGGGTGAATCAATTGATTTGTCAGCGATTGAAGGCTATAAAGTCGATAAGCATTCAACGGGCGGTGTAGGAGACAAAGTAACATTAATTGTCGGGCCGCTCGTCGCATCAGCCGGTGTACCGGTCGCAAAAATGTCAGGACGTGGACTCGGTCATACAGGCGGCACGCTTGACAAATTAGAGTCAATTGACGGCTTTAACATTGAAATGACGGAAGAACAGTTTATCGACAATGTGAATAAGCATAAATTAGCCGTTACCGGACAGACAGGCAACCTAGCGCCTGCTGATAAAAAACTGTATGCACTACGCGATGTGACAGCGACAGTCGAATCAATTCCGCTTATTGCCGGTTCGATTATGAGTAAAAAACTCGCGTCAGGTGCAGACAGTATTGTGCTAGATGTAAAAACAGGTTCCGGGGCATTTATGAAAACGCTTGAAGATTCAGAAGCATTGGCGAAAGAAATGGTCAATATTGGTAAAAATTTAGGCAAAAAAACGGTTGCGATTATTAGTGACATGAACCAGCCGCTTGGGTTTGAAGTTGGCAACGCGAATGAGATTAAAGAAGCAATCGCCATTTTACAGGGAGCAAAAGTAGAGGATTTACGTCTCTTGTCACTTGAGATTGCAACGCATATGACCGTTCTCGCGGGAGCATACAGCGATTATGACGAAGCATATGCAGCACTGGAACGAAATTTGGAAAACGGCAAAGCATTTGAAGTGTTCCGTCAGTTCGTAATCGCACAGGGCGGCAATATTGATATGATTGACGACCTGAATAAGCTTCCACAGGCTGCTCATCATATTCAGGTTACATCGGACAAAGAAGGCTACGTAACTAAAATTGACGCTGAATCAATTGGGATCGCAGCCATGTATTTAGGAGCAGGGCGTGCGACAAAAGATGACAGTATTAATCATGCAGTCGGTATTACACTAAACAAAAAAATCGGTGATATTGTGAAAAAAGGGGATGTTCTCGTCACGCTGCATGCTGATACAGCGAAACCGGATGATTCGGTTCGAAAAGTTAAAGAAGCATACTGTTTTAAGGAAGGAAGTGTAGAACGGCCAACATTAATATACAAAGTGATTCGGGACTGACATTCGTCAGTCTCTTTTATATGTCGAAAATTAAGGTGTTTTTCCTACTTTTGTAAAGAAGAAGGAGATAAGGAAAGGGAAATCGAAATGCAACATATCAGCATGAAAAGGAGGAATGCAACATGATAACGATGACAGCAGAAGTAACGGGGAAAGTTTTATGTGTCCGGCTTGGAGGAGAATTGGACCATTATTATGCGGAGCAAGTAAAAGAATTTGTTGTGTCGGAAATGGAGAAGCACCAAACACAGCATTTAATCTGGAATTTAGCTGGACTTCATTTTATGGATAGCTCTGGGCTCGGTGTCATTCTAGGCCGTTATCGTCAGGTTAACGAAATGGGCGGCAATGTGACAGTATGTGGATTGTCCACACAAGTAAAGCGGCTTTTTCAGTTGTCAGGCTTGTTTAAAATTATGTATGTAGAGCCAACCGAGCAAGATGCATTGCGCAGATTGGGGGAAGAACCATGCAAAACGTTATGAATTTGTCCTTTAACGCACTCGGTGAAAATGAAGGATTTGCCCGTGTAGCCGTTGCGGCATTTGCGACAAAATTAAATCCGACAATGGACGATCTTGCAGAATTAAAAACGGCCGTGTCAGAGGCGGTAACGAACGCAATTATTCATGGTTATGACAGCAATCCTGGGGGGATCGTCTACATTACTGCTACGATTGATGATGGTGAAATTGATGTTATAGTCCGTGATGAAGGGCGTGGCATTCATAACATAGAAGAAGCGAAAGAACCATTATTTACAACAAAACCGGAAATGGAACGAGCAGGTATGGGCTTTACGATTATGGAGCATTTTACTGACATGCTTGATGTGGAATCAAGCATGTCGACAGGTACAATTGTCCGGTTTAAAAAACGGCTTGCTGGAAAGCGTGTCCGTTGTGTATAACGGAGCGTCCGTCATATGAAACAAGCTGTTCAGCTGTCTGATAATGAAGTGAAGTCACTCATTGCAAAAAGTCAGTCTGGGGACACGCAAGCGAGAAACAAGCTCGTTGAATGGAATACAAGACTTGTTTGGTCCGTCGTACAGCGCTTTTTAAACAGGGGGTATGAAGCGGACGACTTGTTTCAAATTGGTTGCATCGGTTTGTTAAAGTGCATTGATAAATTTGACCTCTCATACAATGTAAAGTTTTCCACTTACGCGGTGCCGATGATCATTGGAGAAATTCAGCGTTTTCTACGCGATGATGGGGAAGTAAAAGTAAGCAGACGGTTAAAAGAAACGGCGGGGAAAATAAGGCGTGAACGTGAAGAGTTTACCGCTCAATTTGGGCGCCCGCCAACCATCTCAGAGCTGGCAGAACGGCTTGATATTTCAGTAGAAGAAGCGTTAATGGCACAGGAATCGGCTCGAAAGCCGGCGTCGATTCACGAAACAGTGTATGAAAATGAAGGAGAACCAATTACACTGCTCGATCAGCTGGCTGCACCGGATGTACAATGGTTTGATACGCTCGTTTTAAAAGAAGCAGTGGAAAAATTAAATGAGCGGGAGCGGCTTATTATTTATTTGCGCTATTATAAAGACTGTACACAGGCAGAAACAGCCGCACGCATAGGCATTTCGCAAGTGCAAGTTTCGAGGCTGGAAAAGCAGATTATTCGCAGTATGCGCAATGACATGAATAAAAAGTAAGCAGCACGGGGAAACTCCGTATAAAGCGGAGGTGCTAAGTGTGGAGGAAACGATATATATTAGCTTAAAACGCCACATTCGTCTCGACCAGCGATGCATTTCTTTTTTTGATGTCGCAGACGTGCAGGCGAGCGAATATATGCTCCCTGTGCTTGAAAAGATTGTTGTGAAAAAGGTGCCTCCTATAGCAGGAAACATTGTTGTTGTGACGATCCTAGAAGTCATTGATGCGATGAAAGAAGTGTTGCCAGACGCCCAAGCGGTTATTGCGGGTGATACAGAAGCGATTGTCAGTCTACAAAGTGCCGAGGTGCCATCTCCACTTTGGAAAGTGATATTCGTTTGGATTTTGTTATTTACGGGTGCAGCACTTACGATCATGAATTTTCATGAAGATGTGTCGATGCAAAAAGTGCATATTATGCTGTATGAAATCATTACCGGAGAGAAAGTTGAAAAACCATTAATGTTGCAAATACCTTATTCAATTGGTCTTGGCCTCGGTATGATCCTCTTTTTTAACCGGCTTTGGCAAAAACGGTTGAATGAGGAACCGGGGCCTCTTGACCTGGAAATGTTTAAATACGAAGAAGATATTAATGGGTATCTGGCAGCGAATGAAAAGGAACAGAAGTAAAATGGAAATAGCTTTTCTTCTTTTTTTAGGGCTGGCAGGAGGACTTGCAACTGGTGCTGGTTATGTCGCGTTCATTACAGTACTTGGCGTTATTCCACGTCTTATGTCGGCAACGAAAACGAAACTATTTATTCATGTATATGAATTGGCACTCGTTGTTGGTGTTCTTGCAGGAACATGTTTGCATATTTTTTCTGTACAGTTATCGTTCCCTGCTTTTACAACTGCGTTTATTGGTTTATTTAGCGGTTTATTCATTGGAATGGCTGCTGCTGCTTTAACAGAAGTATTAAATGTATTTCCGATACTAGCCCGCAGAATTGGTGTATTTGCGAAAGTCAATCACTTAATGATGGCTGTGGCGATTGGGAAAACAGTCGGTTCGCTTATTCAGTGGATCTTTTTTTCACCGCTTTGAAAGGAGGCCAGATGATGGCCATTCATCCGAATGAGATCGATACATATTTAGAAAAAGAAGCAGGGCTTGGCAAAAGTTTTGATGTGGGTGTAAGAAAACTGATCATTGCCGATGAGCCGCTCCATCTTTATTTTATTAATGGATTATGTGAAACACAATTTATTGTTGAACTGATGGAGACTCTTCTTACGATTGAGAAAAAACGAAAAGAAACAACAGCAGAACTGGTAAAAAATCATCTTGCTCATCAATCGGTTGAGGAAGTGAATGACCAAACGAAACTGCCGCTTTTTTTATTGTCTGGCCTCATTGTTATTGCAGTGCCAAATAGGTTATTTGCGGTAGATGTGCGCAGTTATCCAGGACGTCAGCCGGAAGAGCCGGATACAGAAAAAGTAGTGCGAGGCTCGCGGGACGGCTATGTGGAAAACATTATTGTGAACACGGCACTCACGAGACGGAGAATTCGAAACGGGCAGCTGCGCTTTGAAATGATGAAAGCAGGTACTGTGTCTCAAATAGATGTGGCCGTTGGCTATATGGAAGGAATTGCAAATGCAGATCTTGTGGAAAAAATAAAAACAGAAATTGGGAAAATTGATATTGACGGTGTTCCAATGGCGGACAAAACGATTGAAGAATTTCTCGTCAAGCAGCGTTATAATCCATTTCCGCTCGTTCGTTATACAGAGCGGGCCGATATAGGTGCGGCTCATTTACTCGAAGGACATGTGCTCCTGTTCACTGATACATCGCCTGCTGTTATGATTATGCCCGCCACTTATTTGCAGCATTTACAGCATGCAGAAGAGTATCGGGAGCTGCCGGCGGCTGGTACTTTTATTCGGATGCTTCGTTTTGTCGGTCTTTGGATGTCACTTTTTTTATTGCCGCTCTGGTTCTTATTTGCGGAGCACCCGGAAATGCTACCGAAGTCACTCTCGTTTATCGGGCCAAATGAAGAAACGAATATTCCGCTTGCCGTACAAATTATAATCGCTGATGTAGGAATCGAATGGCTTCGTATTGCGGCGATCCACACGCCGCAGCCGCTTTCGACCGCGATGGGACTTGTCGCTGCCGTCATGATTGGCCAAATCGCAATTGATACTGGTCTTTTCGTCCCGGAAGTCATTTTGTATACAGCGCTTGCTGCTATTGGTACATTTTCAACGCCAAGTTATGAACTCGGGATTGCGAATAAAATGGCTCGACTCATTTTAATTCTCGCAGTTGCTTTTTTCGGACCGGCTGGATTTGTGATTGTCACCACCCTTATATTTTTGTTTCTCGTCCGTTTGAAGCCGTTCGGTGCGCCTTATTTATGGCCGCTTATCCCGTTCGACGCCAAGTCATTAGGAACGATATTGATTCGTAAACAAGCACCGGAACAATCAGGAATACCGGAAATTAACCGGACACCTTCTGATTGACCGGTGATTTTCTTCGTGTATTGAGTAGGCAGCCAATGTGTGATATAGTACTTTTATTCTGATGCTGAGTCTTGCTTAGCATGATGTTAAAAGATCGGGGCGATATAATTATGCATACATATGGAACGGCAGCCGTCAATACGCGCGGCCATTTAGAAATTGGGGGCGTCGATGTTGTTGAACTGGCGGCAAAATACGGAACACCGCTTTATTTATACGATGTGGCGCTCATTCGTGAACGAGCAAGAGGATTTAAGCAAACATTTGATAAAATGGGTATTACAGCGCAAGTAGCATATGCAAGTAAAGCATTTGCTTCTGTTGCGATGATGCAGCTGGCTGAGCAGGAAGGGCTGTCACTTGATGTCGTATCCGGTGGGGAACTGTATACTGCTCAAAAAGCTGGATTTCCGGTAGAACGAATTCACTTTCACGGAAATAATAAAAGCCGCGAAGAATTGGAAATGGCGTTCGACGCTAATATCGGTTGTATTGTCGCCGATAACTTTCACGAACTGGCATTAATTGATGAAATTAGTCAGTCGCGCAGACAAAAAATGAGCATTTTGCTGCGTATTACACCGGGTATTGAAGCGCATACACATGACTATATTCTAACTGGACAGGAAGATTCCAAGTTTGGTTTTGATCTAAACAATGGGCAGGCAGAAGAAGCACTTGTGACGGCCATAGAGAAACCGTTTATCAACGTGCTCGGCTTACATTGTCACATCGGTTCACAAATTTTTGAAACGACAGGATTTACGATGGCAGCAGAAAAAATTATCGGGAAATTGGCAGATTGGAAAGAACGTCTCGCATTTGAATCGACGGTTTTAAATCTTGGCGGCGGCTTTGGCATTCGATACACGGCCGAGGATGATCCGTTGGAGCCTGCTGCTTATGTGGAAGAAATTATTCGTAAAGTGCAGGAAGAAACGGAGCGGTTTGACATGAACATGCCGGAAATCTGGATTGAACCGGGTCGTTCACTTGTTGGAGATGCAGGTGTTACCATTTATGAAACAGGTTCGGTAAAAGATGTGCCGAATGTACGCAAATATGTAGCGATAGACGGTGGCATGAGCGACAATATTCGTCCGGCTTTATATGAGGCAAAATATGAAGCGGTCCTTGCTAACCGAGTAAATGATCCAGTTGAGGAAGTTGTATCTATTGCAGGGAAATGCTGCGAATCCGGTGATATGCTTATTTGGGACTTGCCGCTACCAAAAGCAGCAACAGGTGACTTATTAGCTATGTTCTGTACAGGTGCATACGGCTATTCAATGGCGAATAACTATAACCGTATCCCCCGTCCGCCTGTTGTGTTTGTTGAAAATGGTGAAGCGAAAGTCGTTATTCGCCGTGAAACATATGAGGATTTGATTAAACTGGACTTGCCGCTTCAATTGCCACAGATGAATTGAAAGGTCGGTATAGTGATGAAAAGTAATGTGATTTTGCTTATATTGCTAATGTTGGTGGCGCTTGGTTGGGGCGTATATTACTGGGTTTTTATTGTGAAATAAAGGAACTATCTTGCGGACGTAAGACCGTTTTAGTAATATAGTAGGGGTAACGAAATCATGCAGGTAAATCCTGCTAATTGAAGAGGGATTTTATATGCTGATTCGATATAAAAAATCGTTTAAGAAGATTGCGATGGGCCTGCTTTCGTATATGCCCCAGGAAAAAGAATTGAAAACGCTGAAGGAAACAATGGAGTGTTACGAATCAAACGATGACTGGCAGTTGTATTTATGGAAAGTGGATGAAGACATTGTAGGCGTTGTAGGCGTCGTAATTGAGCAAAAGAAAGTAGAGATTTTACACATTGCGGTCAATCCGTCTTACCGTGATGAGGGAATTGGAACAAAAATGATCGCTGAAGTTAAAAAAACGCATCCGGATTTAAACGTAGTGCCGGGCGAAGCGATAAGCCGTTTTTACGAAAAGTGTACAAAAGAAGCCGGTAAAGGCAGCCGTTTATAACGGCGCCTTCCCGGCTTTTTTTAATTGGATTGCAAGATTGCGTGCCCTGATGACATCAGATCGATCGCGAAGCTTATGTTTTTCAAATAAAAACTGTTCATTTAGCTCTGGCTCAAACGTTTGGGTGAATTGGGCAAGATCATCAACTAGCATCTCATCTGTAATCGGGATCAGCAGAGGTGAAAAAGGAACCCCTTCTTGAAGATGATCAAGCGATTTTTGAATGACTGCTGTAAAGCGATCGGCATCAATGCCGAGCTGGATAAGTTCTTGCTGTCTTTTTGAAAAACAGTCTATCGCTTTTTCCGCCATTCGTTTGGCTCCATTTATGTTACCACGACGGTAATGGTAAAGGTAGACGGCTGATTGAATTAAACCTACCCAGACAGAATCACGTGCGCCGTCTGTTTCTTTCCAATGTTCTTCGAGCAGTTCATGACATTCAAAGTAATCACGATCAATATGAAAATGTGCCAAAAAAGCAAGGTACGGCACAGGGTATGTGTACATTATTTTCCCCCAGTCAATTAGTTGGATTTAGTTTAGCAAGGTTCATTCACATACTCAACTAGAAAATGTCGAAAGTGAATGTGAAATATACTATACTTTAATTTATGCAAAAAAGGCAATGGGAAACAGGAGAAAGAAAATGGAATATAAAGTAAAGATTGATTCTTTTGAAGGGCCGCTTGATCTGCTTCTTCATTTAATCAACAAATTAGAAATTGATATATACGATATCCCAGCTGCAGAAATTACAAATCAATATTTATTGTATGTCAACACGATGCAGGAGCTCGAACTTGATATAGCGAGTGAGTATCTTGTCATGGCAGCGACGCTTATTGCAATGAAAAGCCGTTCGCTTTTGCCGGACCATGCTTCAACAGACGATGAATATGACGAAGAGGAAGATACGGGTGAAGAATTGATGCGCCGTCTGATTGAATACAAAAAGTATAAAGAAGCGGCCGTTAAACTGCAGGAATTGGAAAAAGAACGGACAAAATTATTTTCTCGTTCGCCGGCGGATGGACTGTTTGCTCCAGTTAAAGAAGGTCCGCTTAATGTGACGATTTACGATATGCTCGGTGCTTTTCAAAAAATGACGCGCCGCAAAAAACTGTCTGTACCGAGACAAGCGACCGTCAGACGGCAAGAAATGTCTGTGGAGACCCGAATGAAGATGCTAATGAAAACACTGCATGATGCAAAGGTGCCGGTTCTTTTTGAAGACTTGTTCCAGTCACATGAGCGGGAGGAACTTGTTGTCAGTTTTTTAGCCATTCTTGAGTTAATGAAACAAAATGAAATTACTGTTATGCAGAAAGGGAGTTTTGCTCAATTGTATGTGGTGTCTGGAGGTACAACGAATGACAAATGAAAGTATTATTGAGAGCCTTTTGTTCGCTGCAGGAGATGAAGGATTGTCAGCAGCACAAATGGCTGATGTACTAGAGGTGGATGTGCAAACGGTTCAGCATGTGATCGAGCGGATGGCTGAGGCGTTCTTACACGACGATATGCGGGGTGTAACGATCACAACGTACGGCGAGGATTACAGGTTAATGACGAAAAAGGAAAATGCTCCGTTTATTCAGGCGCTAGCTGAAAAACCGTCGCCGAAAACATTGTCGCAGGCTGCACTCGAAACACTGGCGATTATTGCGTACAATCAGCCAGTGACACGAATTGAAGTGGAAGATATACGCGGAGTGAAAACGGATCGGCCGATTGCAACGCTCGCTGCCCGAGGGTTAATTGAAGAAGCGGGACGTGCTGAAGGAGCAGGCAGGCCCATTCTATATAAGACAACGACTGAATTTCTTGATGCCTTTCAATTAAAAAGCCTTGATGAGCTCCCGTCATTGTCAGAAGGAGAAGTCCAGGTTCAACAGGAAGCTGATTTATTTTTTGACCGATTTGAAGAGGCAATGGGCGAAACGATAGAAGAATAATCATGAACACGTCTCTTTTTTCATACAGTAGTGAAAAAAGGGAGGAGCGGACAAATGAAAAAAAAACTGTTGGTGATCGTCGTATCCATTCTTTTCTGCATCGCGGCTGTCCCATCCAGAGCCGATGCAGAACCGTCTGTCTCAGCGAGGAACGCTGTATTGATGGATATGGACAGCGGTCGTGTGCTGGCGTCGAAGTCGGCGCATGAACGGCGGGCCATTGCAAGTATCACGAAAATCATGACCGCGCTTCTCGCAATCGAGTCCGGCCGTATGAACGAAAAAGTAAAATTCAGTGAACGGGCACTGCAAGTGGAAGGATCGAGTCTGTATTTGGAAAAAGGTCAGTCGCTTACGCTTGAAGAACTCGTATACGGTTTAATGCTGCGCTCTGGAAATGATGCTGCACTTGTGATCAGTGAATTTGTCGGTGGCAGTACGCCTAAGTTTGTTGCGATGATGAATAAAAAAGCACAACAGATCGGTATGAAAAATACCGTTTTCATGAACCCACACGGTCTTGATGATCCGAGTCATCAGTCTACTGCCTATGATATGGCATTGCTGACGGCAAAAGCGATGGAAAATCCTGAATACCGTAAAATTGCTGGAACCGCTTTATATAAAACGAAAAGCAGCCCGGTACGCGTTTGGGAAAATAAACATCGACTTGTCAGGACAGGCGGCATGGTCACAGGCGGTAAAACAGGCTATACGAAAAAGACCGGCCGTACACTTGTTACAACCGCGAAGAAAAATGGCCTTCAACTTGTTGCTGTAACACTTGATGCACCAGATGACTGGCGTGATCATCAAGCACTTTTTGAGGACGGTTTTACAGAGTATAAACCAATCACTGTCGTGGAAAAAGAACGATTTACTGTGCCGGGAGAACATAACTTTTTTTATGCGAAAAAAACAGTGCGTTTTCCGTTAACAGATAAAGAGAAAAAGAGCTCTTATGTGCGTATTGTGCTGGAACAGAAAAAGAAAGGCGGCAGGGCAGAACTTTGGATTGGCGAAACAAAACAGCTTGAAGTCCCCATTTACCGGTCTGAAAACCCTAACCAGGACGCATCAATATGGACAAAAATGAAGGAGGCGATCCGCTAATGGTTAGTGCAGCCTTTGCTTTTTTACTATTATCTGGCTTTGTTTTTGCAGCAGTTAATGGCACGATGGCGGATGTAAATACAGCGCTTTTTCAATCGATGGAGCTATCAATTCAACTCGCTCTATCGCTTGCTGGCGTCATTTTATTTTGGACAGGCGTCATGAAAACAGCTGAAGCGGCAGGGCTTGTTCGTTCTCTTGCTGCTATTGTCCAGCCCATCCTTCGCCGTCTGTTTCCCGACATTCCGCACAGTCATCCTGTGTTTGGTTTGATCGCCTCTAATATGGCGGCGAATTTTTTTGGGTTAGGCAACGCGGCGACACCGATTGGGCTTAGAGCGATGCGGGAACTGCGCCAATTAAACGGAGATAAAGACTCAGCCAGCCGTTCTATGATCACGTTTCTCGCATTAAATACAGCTGGTGTTACGCTCATTCCGACGACGGTCATTGCGATAGGCTTAAAGCATGGAGCAACGAATCCGGCTGATATTATTTTGCCAGCCTTCCTAGCGACTGTTCTATCGGCTTGCTTTGCGATTGTGATTGACCGTCATTATGCCCGTAAGAGGAGCGGATAATGGCCGTCTGGCTCATTCCGGTAATCATTGCTTTTGTTATTGCGGCAGGGGTGTATCGGAAAGTGAACATTTATGAGACATTAACGGATGGAGCAAAAGAGGGATTGCATACATGGATTGCGATTGTTCCGCACTTAGTGATTATGATGGCAGCAGTCGCTGTGTTTCGCGCGTCAGGTGCCGCCGCATGGCTAGCTAGTCTCTTTGCGCCGGTCACATCACTATTTGGCATCCCGTCAGAAGTCGTACCTCTTGCTATTATTCGGCCGATTTCCGGATCCGCTACACTGGCTATGCTTGATCAGATTATGCGTGAATTCGGTGCGGATTCATATATTGCAAAACTTGCGGCTGTTATGCAGGGAAGTACCGATACAACGCTGTACGTGCTGGCTATTTACTTTGGTGCAGCCGGTATCAAAAAAACGGGCGATGCGCTGAAAATCGGGCTGCTCGCAGATGCTGCTGCGTTTATATCAGCTGTTTTTGCTGTCACCTGGCTTTTATAGCCAGGTCTTTTTTAATCTGTTTTCTTTCTCTTTTTCTCTATTTGTGCCATAATGCTTTAGGGTATTGAAGACACAAATAGAGGTGAAATAAATGGAACGATTGCAAAAAGTGATTGCACAGGCAGGCATTGCGTCGCGAAGAAAAGCGGAGCAGCTTATTGAAGAAGGAAAAGTGAGCGTCAATGGGAAAAAAATTACAGAACTCGGCACAAAAGTTGGATTGAATGATGAAGTAAAAGTAGAAGGTGTGCCAATTGAGCGTGAGCGAAAAGTCTATTATTTATTTTATAAACCGCGCGGGATTATTTCAGCAGTGACAGACGATAAAAACAGGAAAACGGTCGTTGATTATTTCCCGCATGTGGAAGAGCGTATTTTCCCAGTTGGCCGTCTTGATTATGATACATCGGGTTTACTTCTCATGACGAATGACGGTGAATTCGCCAACTTAATGACGCACCCGCGCTATCAAATGGATAAAACGTACATTGTGAAAACAGAGGGCATTGTAGAGCGGCATTTGCTGAAGCGAATTATGTCAGGGCTGCAACTCGAAGACGGAAAAACGGCACCAGCAAAAGTGAAAGAACTAGCTATTGACCGTAAGAAGAACCGTTCGCTTCTTGAAGTGACCATTCATGAAGGACGAAATCGTCAAGTGCGCCGCATGTTTGAAACAATAGGTCATCCCGTTCAGAAGCTTCGGCGTGAGCGATTTGCACATTTAACGCTGCACGGACTGAATGCAGGAGAATACCGTGAGTTAACGGCTCATGAAGTAAAACAACTGCGTACGCTCGCTGAAACAGGCAGCCTGCGCTAGTTCATAAAACGTTCACATAACAGAGCGGTGCTATTTTCTGCAAATACAACAAGTAATGATATAATGTACGTAGTTTTCAAACATGCCGGCATTGTGAAAGAAATAAGTGGAGGTTGGCAGTCAATGGATAAAAAGAAAAAACGGCTGTACATACGAACGGCCATTCTCGGTGTGCTTGCGGGACTCGTCATTTATACGCTTTACACAAATTTGACGAAAGAATCGCGCGGTACGCTTGAAGTGGGAGAGAAAGCACCTGATTTTGTATTGACCGACATGAATGGCAAGCAGCACCGCTTATCGGATTATGAAGGAAAGGGCGTCTTTTTAAACTTCTGGGGTACATGGTGTGAACCGTGTAAAAAAGAAATGCCGCACATGGAAAAAATGGCGCAGGAGTATGCGGGCGAAGTGGAAATTCTAGCTGTCAATGTGGGAGAGTCCAATTTTCAAGTGCAAAACTTTGCGGACCAGTACGGGTTAACATTCCCGATTGCCATCGACAAAAGTAAAGAAGTGATGAACACATATGGGGTTAATCCGCTTCCGACAACGTTTATGATTACGCCTGACGGGACGATCGACCAAATTGTTATCGGCGGCTTAATTGCAGAAGATCAGGTGCGGGCGTTATTCGAACAGGTGAAACCATAATCATAAAGGGAGTTTTAGTATGGGGAAAGTAAAGTGCGAATGCGGGCATGTGAATCCGCACGGCACGATTTTATGTGAATCGTGCGGCCGGTCGCTGACAGACGAAGCAAAAAAAGAGAATCTCGTCGATATGCGCTATGAAGGGAGTGCCCGCCGCTCACAAACATATAACAAGACGATTATTGATAAAGTGTGGAACTTTTTTTCCTCTGTCAAAGTCGGCATATGGATCATTGTATTGATCCTTGTCGCCGCCTCATTCGGGACCATTTTGCCGCAGGAATTTTACATTCCGTCAAATGTGGGACCGGAAGTCTATTATGAAGATGTATACGGCTGGTTCGGGAAGATATATTATATGATCGGGTTTCATGATTTATATAATTCAATCTGGTTCTCAGCACTCATTGCGGCGCTTGGCGTGTCACTCGTTATTTGTAGTCTTGACCGGGTCATTCCGCTGTACCGCGCTTTGAAAACGCAACGTGTCGACCGGCACGAGTCATTCATGAAGAAGCAGCGTCTTTTTGCGGAGCAACCCGGTTCGCTGCAAGAAGCAGACATGGAAAAAGTTCGTGCTGAACTGAAAAAGAAACATTATAAAATCCGAGAAAAAAACGGCTCTCTTTTGGCAGAGAAAAATCGATTCTCAAGATGGGGGCCTTATGTCAATCACATCGGGCTCATTCTTTTTTTATTTGGTGCAATGCTGCGCTCCGTACAAGGGATGTACGTTGATGAATTGCTTTGGATTCGCGAAGGTGAAACGATGCAAATTCCGGGTACGGACGGAGAATATTACGTGAAAAATGACCAATTCACGCTTGAAAATTATGAAGAAGGTGAAGATTCGGAAGTTTTCAATGAAGCGATTAATCGCGTAGGCACAGTGGCAAAAAATTATCAGACAGATGCCATTCTTTATCGCGATGAAAACAATGGTCTGCCGGGTGCAAAACCTGAACTTTCAGAAGTAAAGCATGATGATATACGAGTGAATGAGCCGATGAAATTTGACAATTTTGCTGTGTATCAGACAAGTTTCCGCCAAGATGAAATGAAGGCGATGCATTTTGCGCTGACGAATAAAGAAACAGGCAGAGAATTTGGTGAAGTCGTCGTTGATTTGTTTGATCAGCAGGCAATGTATGATCTCGGTAACGGTTATAAAGTAGAGTTGCTTGGCTATTACCCTGATTTTGACGGGTTTACGGAAGAAGGAGAGCCGATTTCAAAATCTCCTTTGCCAAACAAACCAGCTTTTCTCTTTAACATGATTTCACCTGAAAAGCCGGACGGTGAAGTAAGTTTTGTTGAAATTCAAAATACGATGGAACCGCTCGGTGAAACGACGTATAAAATGGCGTTTAAAAACCTGGAAACGCGTGATGTATCCGCATTGACCATCCGTAAAGATTTAACCCTGCCTATACTTAGCATTGGCGGTATCATCTTCATGATCGGTGTTATTCAAGGCGCATACTGGAATCACCGCCGAATCTGGATTCGTGAAAAAGATGGATCTATTTATATGGCCGGTCATACGAATAAAAACTGGCACGGATTGAAAAGAGAAATTCATACAATTTTAGAGGGGACAGCGCTTCCAGAGCCGGAAGATAGACAAACGGATTAAAGGGGGACAAAAGCTCAATGTCAGATTTAGCAGGAGTAAGCAGCACGTTGCTGTATGCAGCATTTCTTTTATATTTAGTCGCGACCATTCTTTTTGGCGGATCAATCCGCCAAAAAGGCCTTCGTGAAGGCAAGGGATTAAATCGGTGGGGAAAGCTGGCCATTACGGTTACGGTCATTGGATTTGTAGCACAGTTAGGGTATTTTTTCACACGCTGGGCAGCGGCAGGGCATGCACCGGTTAGTAACTTATTTGAGTTTACAACATTTTTTGGCATGATGATCGTCGGGGCGTTCATTTTAATGTTCTTTATTTATAAAACGGCTGTGCTCGGTTTGTTTGCTTTGCCTGTCGCGATTATCATTATTGCGTATGCAAGCATGTTTCCTCGTGAAATCAGCCCGTTAATTCCCGCGCTTCAAAGTCAATGGCTACATATCCATGTGACAACAGCCGCATTGGGACAAGCGATATTAGCGATTAGTTTCATTGCCGGTATCATCTATCTTGTGAAAAATATCGATCAATCTATTAGCACGAAAAAAACAAAGTGGCTTGAGACGGTGATGTTCTTTATCGTAACGGTTGTCGGCTTTATCATCGTAACAACTGGTTTTGCGCTTGCAGATTACAGTGCAACCTTTGACTATGTTAATAAAGAAGAAGCAGCAGCCGTAATGGAATATAACGTTCCCGCACTTGTTGGGCCGAATGAAGGGGTACTTGTAACAGATGGGAAAATGAGTCCATTTGTTGATATGCCGGCATTAATTAATGCAAAAAAATTAAATACGGTACTTTGGTCTCTTGGTGCTGGTATTATTCTTTATCTTGCCATTCGACTAATTACACGTAAACGAGTTGCAGCCCTTTTGCAGCCGCTTGTCCGCAATGTCAGCTCTGATTTGCTCGATGAAATTAGTTACCGATCTGTCCTAATAGGCTTTCCTGTTTTTACACTGGGGGCGCTTATTTTCGCGATGATCTGGGCGCAAATTGCCTGGACACGTTTTTGGGGCTGGGACCCGAAAGAAGTGTGGGCGCTTATTACGTTTTTATTTTACGCTGCATTTCTTCACCTCCGTCTATCAAAAGGATGGCATGGTGAAAAATCGGCCTGGCTTGCTGTGATAGGTTTCGGGATTATCATGTTTAACCTTGTCGCGGTTAACCTTGTTATTGCCGGCTTACATTCATATGCAGGATAAGAAAAATGCCTCTGCTTTGGCGGAGGCATTTTTTTGTACTATAATGGGGATATCGTGTGTACTTGGGAGGGGAATATCATTGGAAAAAGAAATGAGAATTTTAGTGGTAGATGACGAGGATCGCATTCGCCGTTTGCTTCGTATGTATTTAGAGCGAGAAAATTATGTGATTGATGAAGCGGCGAATGGGGAAGAGGCGTTGGAAAAAGCGACAGCTAGTGATTACGATTGTATCTTGCTTGATTTAATGATGCCAGGCAAAGATGGTATTGAAGTATGCCGTGAGCTTCGAGAGACAAAAACGACGCCAGTCATTATATTGACGGCTAAAGGAGAAGAAGCAAACCGTGTGCAAGGCTTTGAAGTAGGCACAGATGATTATATTGTGAAGCCGTTCAGCCCGCGTGAAGTCGTTTTGCGAGTAAAAGCGCTTTTACGCCGGTCATCCCCGACAACATACTTGCAGGCTGATACGAAAACGAAAGATTTAATCGTCTATAAACATTTAACGATTGATAACGATGCTCATCGCGTAACGGCCGATGGGGAAGAAGTGAATTTAACACCGAAAGAATATGAACTTCTTTATTTTCTCGCTAAAGCACCGGATAAAGTGTTTGACCGTGAGCATTTATTAAAAGAGGTGTGGCATTATGAATTTTTCGGGGATTTACGAACAGTGGATACGCATGTAAAGCGGCTTCGTGAAAAGCTGAATAAAGTATCAGAACAGGCAGCTAAAATGATTATTACTGTCTGGGGCGTTGGCTACAAATTTGAGGTCGGAAATGAATGAAAATATGGCGAAGTGTTGTCGGGAAGCTATGGGCTACAATCCTGCTTCTCGTTTCATTTGTTCTAGCCTTTTTAACGATTTTACTGCTTGAGTTTTTCGAAAACTATCACATTACTCAAGTTGAGCAGCAGCTGGAAAATACAGCAGAAAAAATTGCAACGGTCATTGCTGATCATGAAAATAAAGCGACCGGTTTAGAAGTTGCGTGGGAGCTTGTAGATGATCCGGCTCACGTCATGATCGCTGAAAATGAAGATGTCTATCATTATTCGCCTGTTGAAATAGATGAAGCGAAATTAAGCAAAGAAACCATTACCGGTGACCCGACGTTGTCAGCCGTTTTTGAGGACCAGCAAAAAGTGCAGGCAGAAGTGCCAATTGACGAAGGATCGAGTTTAG
Source organism: Domibacillus mangrovi (assembly GCF_001906925.1). Lineage (GTDB taxonomy): Bacteria > Bacillota > Bacilli > Bacillales > Domibacillaceae > Domibacillus > Domibacillus mangrovi. The sequence continues at coordinate 188,586 of NZ_MRWQ01000001.1, read as the reverse complement.
ACAGCCGCTATGAAAATTCATTTATTGTCGGTGTGCCTTTTCAAATGAATAAGGGGGAAAATGGAGCTGTCTTTATTTATCAGTCGCTGCAAGTAATGAAAGAAACGACCCAACAGACGACAAAACTTATTTTAGCGGCAGCGGGTATCGCCATCATTTTAACCACCTTTTTTGCTTTCTTTCTATCCACACGTGTCACAGCACCGCTTCGGAAAATGCGGGAAGCAGCAACAGAATTGACGCAAGGGAATTTTGATATGAAAGTACCCATTTTAACGAATGATGAAATAGGGGCACTGGCAACGTCCTTTAATAAAATGGGGTATCAGTTGAAAGGAAACATTCATGCGCTTAATCAAGAAAAGGAACAGCTATCGAGTATTTTAAGTTCAATGGCAGATGGGGTTATTACACTCGATCAAAACGCAAACGTGCTGATTACGAACCCGCCAGCGCATCAGTTTTTACATAACTGGCAATTTGAAAACAAAGGGAGTGGCAATGAAGACGAAGTGCCGACACTGTTAACTGCTTTATTTAAAGAAGCGGTTAAAACAGAAACAGAGCAGGAAGGTGAATTGACGATGCAGGGCCGTTCTTATGTCATCATCGTCAGCCCGCTTTATAATGATGAATCCGTACGCGGTGCCGTGACGGTCGTTCGGGATATGACGGAAGAAAGGCGTCTTGATAAATTGCGTGAAGACTTTATTGCCAACGTATCCCATGAATTACGTACGCCGATTTCCATGATGCAAGGCTATAGTGAAGCCATCGTCGATGATATTGCGTCTACAGAAGAAGAAAAGCGAGAAATCGCACAAATTATTCATGAAGAGTCATTGCGGATGGGGCGTCTTGTTAATGAACTGTTGGATCTTGCCCGTATGCAGGCCGGCCATATGACGCTTAATAAAGAAGAGACAGACATTGAGCCATTTTTGATCCGTGTGACCAATAAATTTCAGGGTGTTGCAAAGGAAAAAAACATACACTTGTCAGCGAAAACGAGTTATTCTCATGCGCCAGTATCGATTGATGAAGACCGGATTGAACAGGTGCTTACAAATTTAATCGACAATGCGCTGCGTCATACGCCGGAGAAGGGAAACGTGACAGTCGTGCATGAAGTAAAAGAACTGTATCATGTCATTCGCGTCGAAGATTCCGGTTCTGGTATTCCGGAAGAGGATTTACCCTTTGTTTTTGAACGTTTTTATAAAGCAGATAAAGCGCGGACGCGCGGACGTTCAGGAACCGGGCTTGGTTTATCGATTGCAAAAAACATCGTTCATGCGCACGGTGGTACGATTAAAGTACAAAGTCATCTTGGACAAGGTACTGTTTTTTTCTTTACCATACCAAGACAAGCTTGACAAAATAATTCCAAATCTGAGATAATAAATTTCAAATTTAATCAATTCATCTTCGGGGCGTGGTGAAATTCCCGACCGGCGGTAATTGGAGATCAGTCTCCTTAAGCCCGCGAGCCGATAAGGCAGGATCCGGTGCGATTCCGAGAGCCGACAGTATAGTCTGGATGGGAGAAGATGAAGGTATGCCGGCGTTCAAAATGATGCATGATGGACGTTTATTTGAGCATGACTTTTCTCCCCTTAGGCCTCCTGCTTAAGGGGATGTTTGCTTTTCGGTATACCTTCCTTCTGAAGAGATGGATCACAAGAAGGGGAGAATTAAATATGAAGAAGAACAAAGTACGTGTATTAACGATGCTGGGACTGCTTTCAACAATATCGTATTTGTTGATGCTGATCAATTTTCCAATCCCGCCATTTCCACCCTTTTTAATGATTGACTTCAGCGATATTCCCGCACTGATTGCCGCTGTTGTCTTCGGCCCAATTGCGGGCATTACAGTCGAATTTTTGAAAAATGTATTGAATTTTATTATGATAGGAAGTCCAACTGGCGTTCCAGTAGGCCATCTTGCCAACTTTGTGGCAGGAGTTACCTTTATATTACCTGTTTATTACGTATATAAACGATTTGAGTCTAAAAAAGCGATGCCATTTGCGATTTTAACGGGTGTTATCTTCATGTCTGTGATGATGAGTGTGCTGAACTACTATGTTATTTTACCGGCGTATACACTGTTCCTAGGCTCACCGGCTATGAGTGGTCCGGAAATGCGTCAAATGATTGTCACGAGTATTTTGCCATTTAACATTGTAAAAGGAATGATCGTTGGTATTGTATATTACATGATTTTTGTTCGCTTGAATAGCTGGACGAAAAAACAGCTGGCGGCTTAACAAAAAAGAAGCCCTGCTCCTTAAAGAAGCAGGGCTACTTTTTCTATTCGAATTTAAGGGGATCGCCGTCAAATGCTTCATCAGCAATTTTGATTGAGTCTGTCGGGCAACCTTCAAATGCGTCCTGCATGTCTTCTTCCAGAATATCAGGAACGGCAGCAGTACCTTCGTTATCATCTAAAATAACGAATGCAAGGCCCTCGTCGTCATAATCATAAATATCGGGTGCTGCAGCGCCACAAGCACCACAAGCGATACATGTGTCTTTATCGACAATCGTATACTTTGCCATGATGGACCTCCTATAAAATTTGTCAGTAAGCGTCGATTAAACACTTCTACTCCTCATTTTAAGTCTGATTAAATTACTTTTCAATACAAAATTCTTTGAAATTTAATGAAAACGCATACATTTTGAGGGGATAAAAAGACAAGAACGCACGTTTTGTGGTACAATAAAGTGAAATTACAAAATGAAGTAAAAAAGAGGTGATGTATGTGAGGTGTCTAGAGGCGGTTATTGTAAATGCTATAAAGGCTGTAGAAGGAGAACGCACATCATCATCTGTTTATCATTTACTAAAAGGAAAAAAATCCGCACAGACGATTCAAGATGCACATTTATACCGATTAACGAAATGGTTTCATACTGCTCCATTCTTAACACTCTCCTCATTTGAAACCATGATGAACGGCCTTATAAAAAAAGCATACATAACGGGTGATTTGCAGCGTCCTTTCGTTACACAAGAAGGAGTAGAAAAGATGAATCGCCTTTTTCAGCAGACAGGTTCGTTTAACGAATTATCGGGATGGCATTTCTCTGGGGCAGCCTCTGTGTTTTTTAGTCGAATGCAACTGCTTGTTCAGGTAGCTTCTCATCTTGCTTACAGTGATTCGTCTTACTATCCGGTAACGCGTGATGACCGAATCCTTGAATGGGTGAAGAGATATTTAACCTATATGCCATGTTCAAAAAAAGAACTCTCACCCCGTCTTTATGGTGAACTCGATTGTCTCTTTCAACAACTGCAAGAACGGCCTGAGTGTATTGTTATCCGTTTTTCAGGTCATAAACAGACCGGTAAAACGATTGCACAAGCAGCGGAACGGCTTGAAATGGAAGAAACAGAATACTGGTTCCGATTTCTTCATGCTCTCCATTCGATGATCAAACATATAACAGAATCAGGTCCGAGAACCCCATTGCTGCAGGCGGTGTTGATGGACATACATGATCCGCTGACATTGACAATATCGGCACGCCAGACAGCGGATTACTTAAAAAAAACGATGACAATAGACCAAATTGCTGCAAGCAGGCGGCTAAAAAAAGCAACGATTGAAGACCATATTGTTGAGCTGGCGTTGAATGATCCATCATTTTCGATACGCCCGTTTATTGAAGAAGAAAAAGAGGCAGCGGTCATTGAAGCAGCAAGGCGTGTTTCAAACCGTCAATTAAAGCCATTAAAAGAAAAACTGCCGGATCATTCTTATTTTCAAATCCGACTCGTACTGGCGAAAGAAAGTGGGAAATCGGTATGAACGTAGAAAATGTGCTTTATGAGCGATTTGGTTTTGCAGCATTTCGCCCTGGACAGCGTGAGACGATCGAGTCCGTTTTATCTGGACAGCATACATTAAGCATGCTGCCAACCGGAACAGGAAAATCGCTCTGTTATCAGTTACCCGCTTGTTTACTTCCGGGGACGGTCTTAATCGTATCGCCGCTTCTATCGCTTATGCAGGATCAGGTGGAACAATTAAAGATGCGAGGGGAAAAACGGGTTATTGCGTTAAATTCATTTTTACAATATGAAGAAAAAACAGCGGCACTTGCCAATTTGAGCCGGTACAAATTTATTTTTTTATCACCAGAAATGCTTCAATTGCCGCACGTAATTGGGGCGCTATGTCCGTTAACTGTTTCGTTATTTGTTGTGGATGAAGCGCACTGTATTTCACAGTGGGGATATGATTTTCGTCCGGATTATCGTCTGCTGGGCGACGTTCGTCATGAACTTGGCAGCCCGCTGACGCTTGCGTTAACCGCAACAGCCACAGAAAAAGTACGACAGGATATTATAGAGGGCCTTCATCTAACGGAAGTGAAAAAATGGGTATTTTCTGTAAATCGGCCGAATATTGCTTTACAGGTAGAGATGCTTCAAAATCAAGTTGACAAGCACCGCCGGCTTATTGAACTTGTTACTTTTTTTAAAAAGCCTGGAATCGTCTATTTTTCAGGAAGGAAAGCAACAGAAGAAGCAGTCATTCAATTAAAACAGGCGGGTATTATAAGGGCCGCCTATTATCATGGCGGGATGGAGGCAGATGATCGCTTACTTATTCAACATCAATTTTTAAAGGGGGAACTAGATGTTGTATGCGCAACGAGTGCATTTGGGATGGGCATTAATAAAGAAAATGTCCGATTTGTTATTCATTATCATATGCCCCCGCAAATAGAGTCTTATTTACAAGAAATTGGGCGGGCAGGACGTGATGGGAATCCATCAATTGCTGTTCTTTTATATGCCTATGGGGATGAGTCGCGTCATGAATTTATTGCAGAGATGGAGTTTCCAGATGACGGACAGGTTAGGCAGTTGGCGGAGTATTCGGTGAGTCCGCGCGATATACAGCCGTCGCTATCTGAGACGCAAGAGCGTTTTGCTGTTCATTATAAACGAGAAGCAAATAAAAAAAGCTTGAATGCGGCTGTATATATGAAAGAAAAACGAGATCATTTACTGGCACGAAAAGCGGAAAAACGCAATGAAATGGTTACATGGATTTTGTCCACAAACTGCCGCCGGGCGAACTATATGCACTTATTTAACGAAAAGCCAATTAAACAGCCGCACTGCTGTGACTGCTGCCGCAGTATTGATTTGTCCATATATAAAAGTGAATCAGTAAGCAGACGCAGTGAAGAACAGCTGAACTGGCGCAATATGCTAGCTCAGTTACTACCGGGAAAATGACCTATTAACCAACGCGTTCTTGTCAAGTATAATAAGAATAGTTAATTGCTTTTTACGATTTAGCCTGGGGAGGAACCGTTATGAAGAAAGACCCATATCGTGAAATGGCCGAACAACATAAACAGCCGCTTGAAAAAGTAAAGAACAAACATCAGGAAGAGGCAGGGGCACCGCAGCGGCCGTTGAAAGAAAAAGGCGAAAAAAAGAGGCATTACCCTCTTTTAACAGCTCTTCTTATTTGTTTTATCGTATTGCCTTTTCTGGCGGTGTATGTATATAAAGAAGACAAACCGCCTGTAGAACAAGTCTTTACGGAGCAGAATGATGCAGTGGATAAAGAAACAGCACATGATGCAAAATAAAATAGTTTATAGAATTGAAGGGAAGCTCATCATGCTGAAACAACTTATGTTCGCGGCAGTCCCTTTTGCTGCAGCCGGTCTTTATATGTGGAAAGAAGCATTTTACAATGAAGTAAAAGAAACTGTGATAGCCGACAAACGATTTCCGGAAAAGGCGCCGATCGCGCTTTTTTTTATTTCAGATATTCATCGCAGACTGATTCATTCGTCTATTATTAAACGTGTAAGAGGACACGTGCAGGCCGTTATTATTGGCGGAGATTTATGTGAGGGTGGGGTTAGGGAAAAGAGGATCCGGGAAAATATAAAGCGGCTGTCTTCGATCGCACCGCTTTATTTTGTGCCAGGCAATAATGATTATGAAATAGAGTGGGACCGTCTTGTAACTATTTTTTCTGAATGGAATGTGACAGTGTTGAAAAACGGGTCTGCCCGGCTTACGCCGGATGTGTATTTACTCGGTGCAGACGACTTGAGCAAAGGAAAGAGCGACAAACAGGCTCTTTTTCAAAATGTGCCCCCCCATTCGTACAAAGTAGTGGTGAGTCACAACCCAGCGTTTATCCGGACGATTCAACAAAAAGACCGTGTAGCCATCTTGTTAAGTGGTCACACGCATGGTGGACAAATTAGATTCGGGCCATGGGGGCTATACGAAAAAGGACAATGGAAAAAAGTAAACGGGATCCATGCGCTTGTGTCAAACGGATATGGTACGACAGGCATTCCATTTCGTCTAGGCGCCCGAGCAGAAACACATCTTATTACCATTTCCCGGTCAGAGGAGAAGGCCTAAATTTGACGTACCATATAATGACTGTATGACTACCGGGAAAGGACGAATATCATGAATGAAGGAAAATACAACATTAAAGCTGTTTCCAAGGTAACAGGTATTCAGCCGGGTACCCTGAGAGCATGGGAACGCCGTTATCACATTTTAGAACCGGTGCGCAACGATGCAGGTCACCGGTTGTATACGGATGAGCATATTCGTAAGTTAAAATGGCTCTCTGAAAAAGTACAGCAAGGTTTGACGATCAGTCAGGCAGCAGCTATCCTTGATCAGCACGAAACAGAACCCGGATCTTATCCTTATGTTGAAGCGACAGAAATGAGTCAGCAAGAAGCGCTGTTTGAAGAGCTTTTACAAGCGCTTCTTCGCTTTGATGAAGTGAAGGCACAGGAACTCATTAACAAAGGATTTGCACTGTATACGATTGACTATATGACCATTCAAATTCTCGCATCTCTCCTTATTCGGATCGGAGAGCTATGGGAAGAAGGCGAAATTACAACGGCACATGAGCATTTTGCCACTTCGATTCTTCGCTCACGTATCGGCATGGTTATGCATTCATTCCCGCATAACGGTATTTTACCAAAGGTAGTGGCTGTATGCGGCCCGGGTGAGTGGTATGAACTTGGACTGCTTATTTTTACATTGTTCGTCAGACGGCTTGGCTATGAAGTTGTCTATCTTGGCGCGAGCTTAAGAGAAAAAGAAGACGATATTTTTACCGTAGTCGATACAGTGAAGCCGAAATTTTTATTTTTATCTTGTAAAATGCTTGACAACATAGCACCGACAATCCAATTAGCGAATAAATTAAAAGCAGCTTATTCAAATATCGAAATTGGTATAGGTGGTTCGGCAATGAACGGACTTTTGCCGGATGGAGCAGCACCTTATGCTGTCGGTGAGACACCGCAAGAGTGGAATCAGTGGATGAGCAGCCGGCTGTAAGAGTGTCTAATTGAATTATCTCTCTATTTTTTCTACAATGTAGAGTAGGGAAGCACAGGATAGGAGCGATTGTGATGAAAAAAGAAGACTGTATTATTGTTGGAGGTGGCCCATGCGGGTTAGCAGCGGCAATTGCGTTAAAGCAAATCGGAAAAAACCCGCTCGTGATTGAAAAAGGAAACGTCGTGAATGCTATTTATGAATATCCAACCCATCAGACGTTTTTTAGTTCCAGTGAAAAACTGGCGATTGGTGATGTGCCGTTCATTATTGAAGAGCGGAAACCACATCGCAATCAGGCCCTCGTTTATTACCGTGAAGTCGTAAAATTGAAAGAACTGAGCATTCACCGATTTGAGCAAGTAACTAGTGTTGAGAAGCAGGAAAATGGGTTATTTCATGTACATACGACAAAAGACAAATATGAAACATCATATGTCATTATTGCAACAGGCTACTACGATCATCCAAACTATATGAAGATTCCAGGTGAAGAACTTGGCCATGTTTTTCATTATTTTAAAGAAGCCCATCCGTTTTTTGATACAGACATCGTTGTCATCGGCGGGAAAAACTCAGCGGTGGATGCAGCATTGGAGCTGCACAAAGCAGGTGCAAGGGTAACGGTCATTTACCGCGGCAGTGAGTATTCACCGAGCGTGAAGCCATGGATTTTACCGGAGTTTGCCGCACTTGTAAGAGACGGAGAAATCGCCATGATTTTTAATGCAGAAGCGAAAAAAATTACAATAGATTCAATTACATATGAACAGAACGGTGAACTGTTCTCAATCAAAAGTGATTTCGTTTTTGCAATGACGGGCTATCATCCTGATCATTCATTTTTAATGAGAATGGGCGTGGAGATTGATAAAGAGACAGGACGGCCGAATTACAATGAAGAAACGAAAGAAACGAACGTAGACGGTATTTTTATTGCTGGCGTAATTGCAGCGGGCAATGATGCAAATGAAATATTTATTGAAAATGGCCGCTATCACGGGGGGGAAATTGCGGCAGCGATTGAAGAAAGAGAAAAAGGTGAGGCTTAATGCCCACCTTTTTTTATGCGAAAATGTATGGTAATTCTTCTTTGCGGCCGGAGGATAAGGCAGTGAGTAATTTTAACCGTGCTTTTTGGCCGTTTAACCCGTCTGCAAAAAGTGCACCTGCTTCCTTTAAAGTAAGGCCCCCGCCTTCATAGGAATAGACAGGTTGGACAATGCCGCTTACACACCTAGAAGCGATGACGACGGGTACGCCGGATTCAATTAATCGGATTGCGGATTGTGCAGCGGCAGGCGGCAAATTACCTTGCCCAAGTGCTTCAATGACGACGCCGTCACAATGGCTGAGCTGATTGAGAAGAACATCGTCCATGCCCGCATATGATTTTAATAATGGAATGGTGAAATCCATTGATCCGATAACGAACGTTTCTGAAGCAGATGGTGTACTAAAAAAATGGGCACCTGTTTTCGTTATAACACCGACAGGCCCAGCGTCAAAACTTTGAAATGCGTTAAGATCACTCGAATGTGCTTTTGTTACATACTGGGCGCTATGAATCGTTTCATTCATTACGACAAGTACGCCTTTATCTGCAGATTGATCGCTGACAGCTGTTTTAACTGCTGCGATCAAGTTGGAAAGTCCATCTGCACCGATTTCATTGCTTGAGCGCATTGCGCCGGTGATGACGACTGGAATGTCAATTGAAAGGGTTAAGTCCAAAAAATAAGCTGTTTCCTCCATCGTATCAGTCCCATGTGTCACAACGACTCCATCTGCCTCGGTCTGCTCGATGAGTTTTTTTAAGGCCATCATTTCGTTCACAGTCATGTGAGGAGACGGGATTTGAAACGGCTCTTTTACTGTGTAGACCGCATCGACGCCTGGGATCTCAATGACGTTTGCGATGGGATTACCGTCATCCGGTTCTACGCCGCCCGTTTCCTCACGTTTTTTCATCGAAATCGTCCCGCCTGTATGAATGAATAAAATGTGTTTTTTCGACATAACATGCACTCCTTATTTTCAATCTCCATGTCTCATGATACGATGGGGGAAACAGAAAGAAAAGAGGAAAAGCGTATGCTCCCGATTCTTTCAGCGGGGATTGCACCAGGTCTTGCGCTTCTCTGTTATTTTTATTTGCGGGACCGTTATGAATCAGAGCCGATAGCGACGGTAGCTAAAGCATTTTTATATGGCGCCGTTATTACGTTCCCTGTCATGTTTTTACAATATGTACTGGAAGAAGAACAGGTTTTGTCCGGTGGGTTTTTGCAGGCATTTCTATCTGTAGCTATGCTAGAAGAGTTCATGAAATGGTTTATTTTATATTATTTGATTTATAGTCATACACATTTTGATGAACCATATGACGGCATCGTATATGCAACGAGCGTGTCTCTTGGTTTTGCTACAGCGGAAAATGTGCTTTATTTAGCCGTACATGGTGTAGAACACGCATTTTTGAGAGCGCTTTTGCCGGTATCGAGTCATGCGTTATTCGGTGTTATTATGGGCTATTATTTTGGGAAGGCGAAATTTGGAAAAAGTCATTTAGAAAAGAACATGCTCTTTTTAGCCTTTTTGCTTTCGTTCTTGCTGCACGGATTATTTGATTATATTTTATTTATTGAAACGACATGGGTGTATTATATCATTCCATTCATGCTGTTTTTATGGTGGTTTGCGCTGCGAAAAGTAAAAAAAGCACATCTATTAACGGAAATATATCATCGGACGAAAGCGTAAAGACGCGGTGAAAGAGAATCTCTCTCACCGCGTCTTTTTTGTGCATAAAACAGTGAATCTCGTGTCACACTACTAGCATATTGAAACAGGAAGGTGACATATATGAAAAAGGGGAAAAAAGCGGCTGTAGTTTGTGTGACATTGATTCTTCTTTTAACAGCTCATCATGCAGGCGCGTTTTCCAATCAGATCATTCAGCGCGGAGCAGAAGGAGACGATGTTATTGAATTGCAGGCACGGCTTCAGTATACGGGCTATTATCGTGATTCGATAGATGGCGTATTCGGTTGGTCGACCTATTGGGCGCTGCGAAATTTCCAAGAATCATTTGGCTTGCCAGTTGATGGCTTAGCCGGGGCCGCAACGAAAAAAAAGCTAGAGAAGGCTTCGAAATATGATGAAGCACACGTGAAAAGCCAAATCCATAAAGGGCGGTCGTTTACCTACTATGGTGGTGCTGACACGACATCGCAGTCTGTTAATTCACCGCCTGGTTTTTCACAAAATGATATTCAGTTGATGGCGAATGCTGTGTACGGAGAATCACGCGGGGAGCCATATGAAGGGCAAGTAGCTGTGGCAGCTGTTATTTTAAATCGAGTAGCCAGTGAAAGCTTTCCAAACACAGCATCGGGGGTTATTTTTGAACCGGGTGCATTTACGGCTGTAGCGGACGGTCAAATATGGCTGACGCCAAATGAAACGGCCAAAAAAGCCGTGCTCGATGCGATAAACGGATGGGACCCGACTGGTGAAGCGCTTTATTATTTTAATCCAGATACGGCAACGAGCGCATGGATCTGGTCGAGGCCGCAAATTAAAAAAATCGGACGACATATTTACTGTGAATAGGAGTGAAAACGATGCGTTCATTTACAATAGCTGGTCTTACTTTGCTACTTGCCGTCACAGCCATATGGGGTTTTTCGCAGTACCGGCAAAAAGAAGCCATGTACATTGAAGCGGAAAATGGCTATCAACAGGCGTTTCATGAACTTGTCTATCAAATAGATGTTATTCATGACCGGACGGGTGAAGCATTGGCTATGAATTCAAAAGGAAATTTAACACCGGCGTTAACAGACGTGTGGAGGCTCACGTCTGAAGCGCATAATGCAATTAGCCGGCTGCCGCTCGGATTTATGCCATTTTCTAAAACAGAAGAGTTTCTTGGGTCAAGTGGCGATTTTACGTATAAAACAGCTGTTCGTGATTTGGATAACGAACCTTTAACCGATAAAGAATATAATCAATTGGAAACATTATATAGTCAGGCGGCTGATCTTCAAAAAGAATTACGGTCCGTACAAATGTCTGTACTGGATAAAAATTTGCGTTGGACCGATATTGCGCATGCGACAGCGAAAGGGGATGAACCGGCTGATAATACTGTTATAGATGGGTTTAATACGATTGAGAACAAAGCATCCGAGTTTTCCGAAGCTGACGTATTTCAAGCAGGTCAGGTGGAACAATCCGTTTCAGATGATGGATTAAAGCGGTTAAAAGGGAATAAAGTGACGAAAGCAGAAGCAGCATCCATAGCAAAAGACTATTTTAATATTGATGCGGAAGTGACAACTGTGGAGAAAAATTTGAAAGGGGCAGCTATTCCGTTTTATAATGTGGCCGTTATCGGCAAAAATGGAGAAGAAGCCAGTATGGATGTGACGGAAAAAGGCGGTTATCCACTTACTTTCAATGTGAATAAAACGAGTGGAAAAGGAAAAATCAGCCTTCATGACGCATCTAAAAAAGCGGCCACTTTTTTAGAAAAGCACGGATTTGACAACATGGTTATGACAAATAGTGCCCAATACGATCATACGGCCGTTTTTACGTTTACGACGAAGCAAGATGACATATTGATTTATCCAGAGTCTGTGACGATCAAAACGGCACTTGACAATGGTGTTGTCTCAGGTCTAGAGGCACAAAACTATTGGAAAAATAGGCGTGAAAGAGATATTGAATCACCTACACTAACGTCGGATGAAGCGAAAAAAGAACTTCATCCAAAGCTGACTGTCATGGAAGTGCAAAAGGCGGTCGTAACAAATGACGTGGGTGAAGATGTACTATGCTATGAATTTTTAGCTGAAAATGGAACGGCCTCTTATCGAATTTTTATTAATGCAAAAGACGGAAAAGAAGAGCGGATTGAAAAGCTTGCCGAAGCGGAAGCAGGGTATTAAATAAGAATGTCCATTGCACCTCAAAGTCATTTCGATTATAATTTTCCTCGGATAACGATTTAGGTCAAAAGGCATATTTTCTGGGGGAAGTGAGTGAAAATGGAAATGATTGAAGCTGGTTTGACAATGACTCTTGAACCGTATGAAAGTGAAAATGATAAAGAAGAATATCGATGCAGAGTTGTAGATATTGAAGATGGGAAAATCTTCATTGATTATCCGGTAAATATTGAAACAAATCGGACGGTCATTTTGCTTGATGGTATGCAGTTGGCCGCCAGTTTCATTGACCCGGCATCTGCGTCGGCTTTATATATGTTTCGTACGGGAGTAATCGGCAGAGTCAAAAAGGAAATTCCGATGCTCATCTTGCACGACCCAGGCACGAGTGATTATCTACGCGTCCAAAGAAGAAAATTCGTTCGTGTTCAAACCGCGATCGATGTTGCTGTACAGTTTGAAGGATATCCCTCTTTTAAAGCGGTAACAGAAGATATGAGCGCAGGGGGGGCAGCAATTGTATTGCCACATTCAATTATGATGGAAAAGGAGAAAACGGCACGTTTATATGCTGTGATTCCATCAAATAATAAAGAAAATCATTATCTTGAACTGGATGCTTCTCTCGTACGGATTCAATCGGATGAAAAGAAAGGGCGCAGCATCGCGTCCTTTCAATTTCAAAATATTAGTCACATGGAACAACAGGTATTAATGCGTTTTTGTTTTGAGCGGCAGCTTCAATTGAGAAAAAAAGGTTTAGAATAAGAACCCAGGAGCGGGTTCTTTTTTGTATCTATACATAACTATGTTAAAATAAAAAAGAACTTTTTGATAGAGGTGACAAAATGGAGAGAAAGATTCAAATTGCGATTGACGGGCCGGCCGCTGCTGGAAAAAGTACAACGGCAAAACTTGTGGCATCACGGCTTTCATATATTTACATCGATACAGGTGCAATGTATCGATCCATTACGTATAAAGCGTTACAAAACGGCATAAATTTGGAGGACGGAAAAGAACTTGGCGAGCTTCTTGCTAGGACGGAAATTACATTAAAACAAGGAGTAAACGGTCAAAGTGTGTTTCTCGATAGTGTGGATGTAACCGATGCGATCCGAACAGATGCTGTGACGAATAACGTGTCCAAAGTGGCTCGCCACAGCGAAGTCCGCCGTGATATGACGATCCGTCAGCAGCATCTGGCTGCAAACGGCGGTGTCGTTATGGATGGCCGAGACATTGGGACGAGTGTTCTTCCCGACGCAGAATTAAAAATATTTTTACTAGCCGGCGTGGAGGAACGGGCAAAAAGACGTCATGCAGAAAATCTTAAAAAAGGATTTTCGTCAGATTTGGAGAATTTAAAAAGAGAGATTGCTGAGCGCGATCGCATGGATACGGAACGTGTAGAGTCACCGCTTAAAAAAGCGGATGATGCGATTGAAATCGACACGACATTTATGACAATTGAGCAAGTAGTGGAAGCGATCATGGCGAATGTGACTGAGAGGAACGGATGACGGTGGTAACACTTTATACAGTAGCAAAAACAGTGGTTAAACTAGTATTAACGCCGGTCTACCGCATTCAAGTATTAGGAGTGGAGCATTTTCCGAAAGAAGGCGGCGTTCTTTTGTGTGCTAATCATATCGACAATCTTGATCCGCCTGTTGTCGGCATAACATCGAAACGTCCAGTTCATTTTATGGCGAAGGAAGAGCTGTTTAAGACAAAATGGACAGGCAAACTAATGCGTGGATTAAATGCTTTTCCTGTCAAACGGGGAATGAGCGATCGTGAAGCGCTTCGAGGCGGGTTGAAAATGTTAAAAGAAGGGCAAGTACTCGGTCTGTTTCCTGAAGGCACGCGTTCCAAAAATGGACAGCTCGGAAAAGGGCTTTCCGGTGCAGGTTTTTTTGCATTGCGCACAGAGGCAGCAGTTGTGCCGTGTGCAGTCATTGGTCCTTATAAAGTAGGCCGCAAGTTAAAAGTTGTATATGGTCCGCCTATTGATATGAGTGAACTCCGTGTGAAAAAAGCCTCCGCTGAAGAAGCAACAGAAACTATTATGAATGCAATTGGCCGGTTGATTCAGGAACATTCTGTGTGAGCTTTCAACTTGACAAATCCGCTCGTTTGTAAGAAGTTAGAAGAAAGAATTTTTAAAAAAATTGTAGCAGTTTTGTATTGAGGAGGATTACATATGACAGAGGATATGAACCAGGTAGAAGTGAACAACTACTCCGTTGGTGATAAAGTGAGCGCCACGGTCGTGAAAGTCGAAGAAAAGCAAGTCCAGGTGGAAATCGCGGACAGCAAGAAAGACGGCATTATTCCGATCAGTGAACTGTCAAGCCTTCACGTAGAAAAAGCATCGGACGTTGTCAAAGAAGGCGACGAGCTAAAGCTGCTTGTTACAAAAGAAGAAGATGATCTTTACGTTTTATCAAAACGGAAAGCAGACGCGGAAACAGCATGGGAAGATATGCAACGCCGTTTTGAAGACGGTGAGATTTTTGAAGCGGAAATTAGAGAAGTCGTTAAAGGCGGCCTCGTTGTCGATCTTGGCATACGTGGATTTATACCTGCTTCACTTGTTGAAGATCACTTCGTGGAAGATTTTGAAGATTATAAAGGTAGAGTGATCAAGCTTAAAATTGTCGAACTTGAGCAGGATAAAAACCGATTGATCTTGTCACATCGTGCTGTTCTTGATATCGAAAAAGCAGAAAATAAACAAAAAGTGCTTGAAGACATTCAAGCGGGCGATGTGCTTGAAGGGAAAGTACAGCGTTTAACAGATTTTGGCGCATTTGTTGATATTGGCGGCGTCGATGGACTGGTCCACATCTCACAACTGTCTCATGAGCATGTTGAAAAACCATCTGATGTGTTGGCAGAAGGTCAAGAAGTAAAAGTGAAAGTGCTTTCGATTGACCGTGACAGCGAGCGTATTTCATTGTCGATTAAAGAAACGCTTCCTGGACCGTGGGAGAATATTGCGGACCGTGCACCGATCGGATCAGAGCTTGAAGGGACAGTGAAACGTCTCGTCTCGTATGGTGCTTTTGTAGAAGTGTTCCCTGGTGTGGAAGGACTTGTGCATATTTCACAAATCTCTAACCGTCATATCGGTACACCACATGAAGTGCTTGAAGAAGGACAGAATGTAAAAGTAAAAGTGCTGGATGCTAATGAAGAGGAGCATCGTCTTTCTCTTAGCATGAAGCCGTTTGAAGAACATGAACCGGAAGAATCATATGATTCATATGAAATGCCTGAAGAAAGTTCTGGATTCCAAATTGGCGATATTCTAGGTGATCAATTAAAAGACTTAAAATAAGATGGTGATGAATAATTGAGCAGAGCGGAGCGAAAGATTGATCATATTCACTATGCGCTTTCAACGGGACAAAGCCGAGGTACTGGACTGGGTGATATTCAGTTCGTTCATCGTAGCATCCCGGGTTCCTCTGTCAACGACATATCGCTTTCAACCGAAATTGGCGGACTTCAATGGAGTTCGCCAATTTTTGTGAATGCGATGACAGGCGGAGGCGGAAAAAAAACGGCTGATATTAACCGGCAGCTAGCAGAAATGGCTGCAACATGCAGAATTCCGATGGCAGTAGGATCGCAAATGTCAGCGCTGCGTCATTCGCAAGAACGAGATACATTTACAGTAGCAAGGAAAGTGAACAAGAACGGGCTTATATTCGCGAATATTGGATCAGAAGCAACACCGGATGAAGCGCTAGCGGTGTGTGACATGATTGAAGCAGATGCTCTGCAAATTCATTTAAATGTGATTCAAGAATTGGCCATGCCAGAAGGAGATCGTGACTTTCGTGGAATGGCGGAGCGAATCGAATTGATTTCGAAGCGTGTACCTGTTCCAGTGATTGTGAAAGAGACAGGATTTGGCATAGGACGTGAAACGGCTGCACTGTTAAATGAACTTCCTGTGGCAGCGATTGATACAGGAGGTTTTGGTGGGACCAATTTTGCAATGATCGAAAATGAACGATCTGAAAAACCAATGTCGTTTTTTAATAACTGGGGTCTTCCTACGGCATCGTCTATAGTAGAAACGGTAATAGGAGCACCGGGGAAAAGAACCATCGCATCAGGAGGTCTTCAAACAGCTGAAGATTTAGTGAAATCACTAGCGCTCGGTGCATCAGCAGCGGGCATGTCTGGCTTTCTATTAAACGTTTTAATCAATGATGGTGCAGATGCATTAATCGAATATGTAGAACAATTAAAGAAAGATATGCGGATGATGATGTGTGCACTCGGTGCAAAAACGATAACAGACCTTCATCAGGTGCCGCTCGTTATTCATGGTGAAACGCATCATTGGCTGCGGGTTCGTAAATGTGATCCTGATCGGTTTGCGGTGAGAATTCCGCCGTCATTTGATTCATGAAAGAAATATTGGTAAAATAAGATGTTGACTGAACCCCTTCTCGCGGCAGAAGGGTTTTCTTTTGAACAAAATAAATAAAACGGGAATAAATGAATGAACTATTGAAGGGGAAGATGCAATAATGAAACGGACTGTAGCCATCGTCGGCAGGCCAAATGTCGGGAAATCGACGATCTTTAACCGCATTGCCGGCGAGCGTATTTCGATTGTCGAAGATGTGCCTGGTGTAACACGTGATCGAATTTACAGCTCTGGAGAGTGGCTGACGCATGAATTCAATTTAATTGATACAGGCGGAATCGATTTGAGTGACGAACCATTCTTGGAGCAAATTCGGCAGCAGGCAGAAATCGCTATTGATGAAGCGGATGTTATCGTCTTTATTGTCAATGGACGTGAAGGCGTCACATCAGCAGATGAAGAAGTGGCAAAAATTTTGTACCGATCGAAAAAACCAATCGTACTAGGCGTCAATAAAATTGATAATCCGGATATGCGCAGCGATATATATGATTTTTATTCGCTCGGTTTTGGTGAAGTTTATCCGATTTCCGGTTCACACGGAATTGGTTTAGGTGACCTTCTCGATGAAGTAGTTTCACATTTTCCTACCGGCGAAGATAAGCCGTACGATGATGACACAATTAAATTTTCATTGATCGGCCGTCCAAATGTGGGCAAGTCGTCACTTGTGAATGCACTTCTTGGTGAAGAGAGGGTTATCGTCAGTGATATTGCTGGCACAACACGGGATGCGGTTGACTCGCCTTATACGTATAACGGGCAGAAGTATGTGCTGATTGATACAGCGGGTATACGTAAACGTGGAAAAGTATATGAAACGACAGAAAAATACAGTGTATTACGTGCGATGCGTGCAATTGAACGCTCTGACGTTGTCCTCGTCGTCCTAAATGCAGAAGAAGGCATTCGCGAGCAGGACAAACATATTGCTGGTTATGCACATGAAGCGGGACGGGCAGTCGTCATTGTTGTGAATAAATGGGATGCAGTTGAAAAAGATGAAAAAACGATGAGTGAATTTGAAGAAAATATTCGCAGTCATTTTCAGTTTTTGGATTATGCACCGATCGTATATTTATCCGCGAAAACGAAAAAACGAATTCATACGCTCATGCCATTTATTGACCGGGCAAGTGAAAGCCATTCAATGCGTGTTCAATCAAGCGTGTTAAATGATGTCATTGCGGATGCAGTCGCGATGAACCCTGCGCCGGCGGATAAAGGGAAACGTCTTCGCGTGTACTATGCGACACAGGTTGCAGTCAAGCCGCCGACATTTGTTGTTTTTGTCAATGAGCCGGAACTGATGCATTTTTCGTATATTCGCTTCTTAGAAAACCGTATTCGTGATGCGTTTGTGTTTGAGGGTACACCCCTTCATATTATCGCACGTGCGAGAAAATAATCAGAAAGGCAGGGGTTCGCGTGACTAAGAAAATTGCCGTACTTGGAGCAGGCAGCTGGGGAACGGCGCTTGCGCTCGTTCTTGCAGACAATAGGCATAATGTCTTTTTATGGACGGAAAATGAAGAGCGAGTGAATGAGATAAACATGACTCATATGAACAGCCGTTATTTGCCGAATATTAAGCTGCCTGAAAACATTACGAGCACAATATCTTTAGAAGAGGCGCTTGTAGACGTTGACATTGTGGTGTTAGCTGTGCCGACAAAGGCAATCAGAGAAGTGGTTGCCGAAGTCGTAACGGTAGCTACGACGCCTGTCACGATCGTTCATGTATCAAAAGGAATTGAACCAGATTCACTTTTGCGCATATCTGAAATGATTGAACAAGAAATACCTGCAAATGTGCTTCGCAATGTGGTTGTGCTGTCCGGTCCTTCTCATGCAGAAGAAGTAAGCTTGCGTCATCCGACAACGGTTACGGTTTCCTCAAAGTCGCCCGAAGCTGCAGGAGAAATACAAGATTTATTTATGAATCAGCATTTTCGGGTCTATACAAATCCAGATATTATCGGTGTTGAAATCGGTGGTGCGCTGAAAAATATTATCGCGCTTGCCGCAGGGATATCAGATGGTATCGGTTATGGCGATAATGCAAAAGCGGCCTTGATTACACGCGGCCTCGCTGAAATTGCTCGGCTCGGGACGAAAATGGGAGCTAATCCGCTCACATTTTCGGGCCTTGCTGGTATCGGCGACTTAATTGTAACATGTACGAGTGTACATTCACGTAATTGGCGTGCTGGCAATATGCTTGGAAAAGGACAGAAGCTTGCTGAAGTACTGGGAAATATGGGCATGGTCGTTGAAGGAGTACGCACGACGGAAGCCGCTCATCAGTTATCTGCAAAGTATGACGTGCAAATGCCAATTACAAATGCATTGTATAATATTTTATTTAAACAGCAGGATCCGAAAAAAGCGGTGGATGAATTAATGGCCCGTGTCAAAAAACATGAACTGGAAGATTTAATCAATGTGCTAGGAGCGAAACAGGACGAGGTATTATAAACGAAAGGACGAACCGGAATGTCAGCATCAATGCTCAAAATGTGGATATCATTTGCTGGAATGGGGCTGATGATTATCGCCATTTTTTCGATATATGTAAGCCGATATAAAATAAACAACAGGGTTATAAAAGGTGTGACTGCACTTTTTGCCTATATGTGCATGGGCATTGGCGGTCTTATTGTGGCTTATGTGGTGTTAAGTGGTCCGACTGGCCTATAAAGGAGTATCGTGCGATGAAGAAAAAAAATCAAACAGTTGTTTTTGTAATGATGACCGCGGTGCTATTCTTAAGCGGCTGTTTATATCCCGATGAAAACCGCAGTCAAAATCAAGTGCCATATGAAGATCAATTGAAGGCTGTACAGGTAGCGGTCGATCAATTTCAATCGGAGCAGGATGGGATTTTGCCTATTAAAACAAAAGAAGATGACCCGGATCTATATGAAAAATACCCGATTGACTTCAGTAAAATTTCACCGCAGTATATGGCAGAACCGCCAGGAAATGCGTTTGAAAACGGTGGTGTTTACCAGTATGTTCTTGTGGATGTGGAAACCGATCCAACCGTTAAATTAATCGACTTACGCATTGCCGAGCAAATTCGAAGCATTCATATTCGGTTGATTGCACATAAGTATCCTCCGTTTAAAGATACACTTGCTGATAACGTGTATTCGATTAATTTCAAGGAACTCGGTTATAAAGAAGAACCGTATGTGACCAGTCCATATTCACAGAAGCAACTGCCGCTTGTTATGAGTGGTGATGGAACGTTGTATATTGATTATGCAGCCGATTTGTATGCCATATTGCAGGAAACGAAAGAAAAGCCAGAGTCAGGTGAGGATATCCGTTCATTACTCGTGAAATCATCGCCGTTTGTACCGGCTTACTCTGTCCCATACACAGTGGATGAGCAGGGAGAACCTATTTTTATGAACGGCAAGAAGTCTGACTAACCTAGTCAGACTTCTTTTTTTCATAAAGACAGGCACACGTTCATACAATGTATTGTTGGCGGCGGACGGGCCGTTAAGTACGGAAGGGGGCTCCTCATGGAAAAGGCAGAGCTGATGAAAGATATAGCAGAGCGAACGGAAGGAGATATTTACTTAGGCGTGGTTGGTGCTGTTCGGACGGGGAAATCAACATTCATTAAGCGTTTTATGGAACTGCTCGTCTTGCCAAATATGGACAGTGAATCGGAGCGGCGTAGAGCACAGGATGAGCTACCGCAAAGCGCATCTGGTAAAACGATTATGACGACTGAACCGAAATTTGTCCCAAGCCGTGCGGCTGCCGTGCAGGCAGGCGGTGTGCAAGTGAACATCCGGCTCGTTGACTGTGTCGGCTATGTCATTCCGGAAGCGATAGGGTATGAAGATGAACATGGCCCGCGGATGATTCAAACGCCATGGTTTGATGAGCCAGTCCCATTTCATGAAGCAGCTGATATCGGAACGCGCAAAGTGATTGAAGAGCATTCGACAATTGGTGTTGTGGTTACAACAGATGGCTCGTTTGGTGAGATAAGACGCAGCGTATATGTAGAAGCGGAAGAAAAAGCGATTGAAGGGCTTAAAGAAGTAGGTAAACCGTTTATTGTCATTATTAATACCGCAAGACCTGAGCATGCTGAAACGGTACAGTTACAACAAGAACTAAGTGAGAAATATGATATTCCGGTACTGGCAATGTCTGTGGAAGCGATGACAGAGTCGAATGTGTTGCATGTGCTGCAAGAAGCGCTGTTTGAGTTCCCAGTCCACGAAGTAAACGTACATTTGCCTTCGTGGATTATGGCACTTGATGAATCTCATTGGCTGCGTGACCGCTATAATGACATGGTCAAAGAAACAGTGAAAGATATTAAGCGGCTTCGCGATGTCAATCGTGTTGTCGATCAATTTGGCGGAGGCGAGTATATACAATCAGCTGTTTTAACTGGGATGGACATGGGTCAGGGTGTTGCAGAAATTAATTTAAACGCACCGGACGGTTTGTATGAAACCATTGTCAACGAAATTATTGGTGAACCGTTGCGAGGTAAAGAACACTTGCTGGAAATTATGCAGCATTATGCCCGCATTAAAGAAGAATACGGACAGGTGGAAGAAGCAGTGAATATGGTGCGACAAACGGGCTATGGAGTTGCGGTGCCGTCGCTTTCGGATATGCGTCTTGAAGAACCGGAAATTATTCGTCACGGCTCAAGATATGGTGTCAGAATAAGAGCGGTCGCACCATCTATTCATATGATTAAAGTTGATGTAGACTCAGAATTCTCTCCTATCATAGGGACAGAAAAACAAAGTGAAGAACTTGTACAGCACGTCATGAAAAACTATGATGAAGATCCATTGTCCGTTTGGGAAAGCGATATTTTCGGGCGTAATTTAAGCTCGATTGTCCGTGAGGGTATCCAATCAAAAGTATCTCTTATGCCGGACAATGCACGCTATAAATTAAAAGATACGCTTGAGAAAATCATTAATGAAGGATCGGGCGGCATGATTGCTATTTTACTATGAAAACGGTCAGGCTCTCGATTTCGAGAGTCTTTTTTGTATGGAAATGGTGAAATTGAACGTTTGAGGGGGATTCTACTTGATATGACCGAACACATGTGATAATCTTTTAACAGAATTACGGTAAAACATTGATACAACAATGTTTATCGGGTCCTATCCAGGAGGAGGTGAATGGCATGAATAAAACTGATTTAATCAATGAAGTGGCAGAAACAGCAGAACTTTCAAAGAAAGACGCTACGAAAGCGGTGGATGCTCTTTTCGATGCCATCCAGAACACATTGGCAAAAGGCGACAAAGTACAATTGATTGGTTTCGGAAATTTCGAAGTACGCGAACGTTCTGCACGTAAAGGACGCAATCCACAAACAGGTGAAGAAATCGAAATTGCTGCAAGTAAGGTACCTGCATTCAAACCGGGTAAAGCTTTAAAAGATGCAGTTAAATAAGTACATAGCCAATTGAGGCTGCAGATGGGACTGCTCTATTAAGGGCGGTTCCATTTTTTATGAAAAACTTCCCTTTGCGGGGCAATGAATTGGTGTGCTAATATGGATAATAGTACAATAGTACATAAATAAACGCATTGAGCATATATAGGAGTGATTAAAATGGCTGGAGTAGATCATGCCAAAATTCAAGAGGCTGTGCGCCTCATTTTAGAAGCAGTGGGAGAAAATCCGGACCGTGAAGGCCTGCAGGAGACACCAAAGAGGGTAGCGAAAATGTATGAAGAAGTTTTTTCTGGTCTTCATACGGATCCAAAAGAATATTTTAAAACAGTCTTTGAGGAGCAGTATGAAGAGCTTGTACTTGTAAAGGATATTCCGTTCTATTCGATGTGTGAACATCATCTTGTTCCATTTTTTGGACATGCCCATGTCGCTTACCTGCCAAAAGGCGGAAAAGTAACGGGTCTTAGCAAACTAGCTCGTGCTGTTGAAACGGTGGCACGGCGTCCACAGCTGCAAGAACGGATTACAAATGAAGTTGCAAACGCCATTATGGAAATGCTAGAGCCGCATGGTGCGATGGTGATTGTAGAAGCGGAGCATATGTGTATGGCGATGCGTGGCGTGAAGAAACCGGGTGCGAAAACAGTGACGACAGCAGCACGAGGCCGCTATGAAAATGATTCACAGCTTCGGACAGAACTCCTTGCGCTCATTCGTTCGTCATAATGAGCGATTTATGGTATACTGTACTTGTTTTTAATTGAACGGGAAATAAGAAACAATGATTTGAGATTGAGGGGTTTTAGAGATGAATGAGTGGCAAATTGAACAGACAGCGCTAGTAGAGGAAATTAGACGGACATGTTCACAGTCATTTTTGGTCAAAGTGATCGGTGCTCCCGACATTAACTCTCTGCGGGTATCTGCTTTGATGCTGGCATTTACAGACAAGGAACGAACAACACTTCAAGTACGAAAGCAAATGACAGCTGCTATAATCATTCAACTGGCCCTTGATACGCACGATCAGATTGTACCAATCTTGACGGAGATCACGCAAAAGGATCAGTTAATTGCCCTAGCAGGTGATTATTTCAGTGGGGTATACTACCGGACACTGGCAGAAGCGAAATCTATTCATTATGTTAGTATGTTGGCTGAAGCTGTTAAACAAGTAAATGAAATGAAGACAGCGCTTCACCAAAAAGAAGGTATGTCATCAGCAGAAGTATTCCAGACTGTACGCGTGATTGAATCGAATATTATTCGCGCTGTCTATATAGAAAATAAGGCAGATAGTAATTTAATTGAAGCGATGTCTTTATTATTGACAGCGGAGCGTCTTCGCAATGAAATAAAAAGTCCATTTATTGTATACGATGTGCTCCTTCATATGCTGAATCGTTCATCCCGTGTGATGGATGAAATAAAGGGCCATTTAGATGAACTTGAAAGCAGTATTCTTATGCATATACAAAAGCTGGATAATCAAACAGCAGCCGTTGTACAGGCAGAATATGACCGTATATTTGACCGTGAACTTCGATATACGGAAGAAGGGTGACGACATGCAACAATCGAAAGAAGAAAAAGTTCATCATGTGTTTGAAAAAATTTATGGGAATTACGATAGAATGAATTCTGTCATCAGTTTTCAGCAGCATAAACGGTGGCGTAAAGAAACAATGAAAATCATGAATGTGCCTGCTGGATCTTCAGCGCTTGATGTTTGCTGCGGTACAGCAGACTGGACGATGGCTCTTGCTGAAGCAGTCGGCAAAGAAGGGACAGTCAAAGGACTGGACTTCAGTAAAAATATGCTGCAAGTTGGGCAAGAAAAAGTGCAGTCGGCACGCTTGGATCAAATAGAGCTTGTTCATGGCAACGCAATGGAGCTACCATTTGAAGATAATACATTTGATTATGTCACAATCGGTTTTGGTCTTCGCAATGTGCCGGATTATATGCAGGTGCTCAAAGAGATGAATCGTGTGTTAAAACCGGGCGGCATGGCCGTTTGTCTAGAAACGAGTCAGCCGGAACTGCCGCTATTCAAAGAAGGATATACATTGTATTTCCGCTATGTGATGCCGGCAATTGGCCGTTTGTTTGCTAAAAGCTATGATGAATATTCATGGCTGCAAGAATCTGCTCGTCACTTTCCTGATATGAAAGAATTGGCGAGGATGTTTCAGCAGGCAGGATTTACAAATGTACGCTTCAAGCCGCATACAGGCGGCGTGGCGGCGACACATTATGGGAATAAACAATAGACCAAAAGCCGGGTGAAGAAAAGAATGAATATTAAACTGATTTATTCGCTTCTCAAAGCGGATATTGATTTAATTGAAAAAGAACTTGAACGCGCGGTGAAATCTCATTCTCCTGTATTAGAAGAGGCATCTATCCATTTGCTCAAGGCAGGTGGAAAACGCATTCGTCCGGTTTTGCTTTTGCTAGGTGCGAAATTTGGCGAATACGATATTCACCGGATAAAGCATGCCGCTGCGGCACTTGAATTAATCCATATGGCTTCGCTCGTCCATGATGATGTCATCGACGACGCGGTTATACGACGTGGAGAAAAGACGGTGAAAGCAGAATGGGATAACCGTGTTGCCATGTATACAGGTGATTTTATTTTTGCAGCAGCCCTTGAATGCATGGCACAAATAGATGATTCGGAAGCCCATCAAATTTTGTCACATACGATGACAGAACTGTGCATTGGTGAAATTATACAAATACAAGATAAATATCGGTATGACCAACATTTGCGTGACTATTTGCGTCGTATCAAACGAAAAACAGCGATTTTAATTGCTACTAGTTGTCAACTCGGTGCGATTACGGCAGGAGCGCCTGCTCACGTCCATCGTAAACTGTACGAGTTTGGCTATAACGTAGGGATGTCATTCCAAATTACCGATGATATACTCGATTTTATTGCCAGCGAACAAGAGCTGGGGAAACCGGCCGGCAGTGATCTTTTGCAAGGGAATATCACATTGCCTGTTTTGTATGCAATGAAGCAAGATGAACTTCGTAGCCGTATTATAAATGTTTCTGCGCATACAGATAGGCAGGATATTAATGAAATTATTTTTTTGTTGAAGCAAAGTGGTGCAATCGAACGATCAAATGAATTAAGCAGCCGTTATTTACACCGTGCACTAGCTATTCTAGATGAACTTCCACAGGGACGTCATCAAAACTCGCTTCGTGAAATAGCCCACTTTATAGGCCGCAGAAAATATTGATTTTTTCCATGAAAACGTTGTAAATTTATAATGAAAATGATACGATTCATCATGTCCGCATGCAGGCGGTATACATAATTTTAGGAGTGATAAACGATGGAAAAAACATACTTAATGGTTAAACCAGATGGCGTACAACGTGGATTAATTGGTGAAATTACAGCACGTTTTGAGAAAAAGGGATTTCGTCTTGTTGGAGCAAAACTAATGCACGTACCACGCGAAACAGCGGAACAGCATTATGGTGAGCATAAAGAACGTCCTTTTTTCGGTGAACTTGTGGATTTCATTACATCTGGTCCTGTTTTTGCGATGGTATGGGAAGGCGAGAATGTGATCGCGACTGCCCGTCAAATGATGGGGGCTACAAACCCGAAAGATGCAGCACCAGCAACAATCCGCGGTGACTATGCGGTAAGTGTTGGCAAAAACATTATTCATGGTTCTGATTCTCCGGAAAGTGCGGCTCGTGAAATCGGTATTTTCTTTAAAGAAGAAGAATTGACCGACTATCAAAAGTCTGGTTCTGAATGGGTATATTAATTTTGAAAGCTTTTAGCTGTTTTTGAGGCTGAAAGCTTTTTTTGTTTGAAAATGATACCACTACTTATCCTAAATTCAGCTATAATAAAAGTAGACTGAATTAACGGGGGAAAGGGTGAGTGAAATAGACGATTATGAAAAATTTGTTTCGTCCATTAAAAAGAAAACAGGAATTGACCTTTCTTTATATAAAGAAGCTCAGATGAAACGCCGGCTAACGTCACTTTATGAAAAAAAAGGCTATCCATCGTTTTCGGACTTTTTCGACGTATTAAGCAGCAATCAAGATATGATGAATGAATTTCTGGATCGAATGACGATTAATGTGTCGGAGTTTTACCGAAATTGGAAACGTTGGGACGTGCTGGAGAAGAAAATCTTGCCGCGTCTTCTCAAAGAAAACAGCCGCTTAAAAGTATGGAGCGCGGCATGTTCAACAGGAGAAGAGCCATATACCATGGCTATGGTGTTCTCGAACGTTATGCCACTGTCCGCGGTGAAGGTGCAAGCAACAGATCTTGATCAGAACGCGATTCAAAAAGCGAAAATAGGTATTTATTCCGAGCGTTCATTGGCAGAAGTACCGGATGCGGTGAGGAAGAAGTTTTTTCAAGAAGAAGGACCATATTTTAAAATAGTTGATGAAATTAAACGTACGGTGGCATTTAAACAGCAAAATTTGCTGTCCGATCGGTTCGAATCAGGCTATGATTTAATTGTCTGCCGGAATGTCATGATCTATTTTACAGAAGAGGCAAAAGATAAGCTGTACCATAAATTTAATGCGGCACTGCGTCCCGGCGGCGTGCTGTTTGTTGGCAGTACAGAACAAATTTTTAATCCGGAGCGATATGGGTTTGAAGTAGAAGATACGTTTTTTTATAAAAAAGGGTAAAGGAGGGGCCATAACGGCTTTTTAAATTTGTCACAAATAAACATAGAATTGTGATAAAATGCTCAAAAATAGCCGTTTTAGCTGTTCCATAAATATAAAATATGATATAGTAGTACATAACCGCTTTAACGTACTGAAGGGAGAACAAAAATGAGATATTTAACAGCAGGAGAATCACATGGTCCACAGTTGACAGCAATTATTGAGGGGCTGCCAGCCGGAATGGAGCTTTTAGCCGAAGATATTAACACCGATTTACTGCGCCGTCAAAAAGGACATGGCCGCGGACGTCGTATGCAGATTGAAAAGGATTTAGTGGCGATCAAATCTGGGGTGCGCCATGGCGAGACGCTCGGTTCTCCAGTGACGCTCGTTGTTGAAAACGATGACTGGAAACATTGGACTAAAATTATGGGCATTGAACCGCTTGAACGAGAAGAAGCGGTTGAGGAAGTGAAACGTCAAATTACCCGCCCTCGTCCTGGACATGCTGACTTAAACGGTGGGATTAAATATGGACACCGGGATATGCGGAACGTGCTTGAGCGTTCATCAGCACGTGAAACGACAGTGCGTGTAGCCGCTGGTGCCGCAGCGAAAAAGCTGTTGAAACTGCTCGGTATTGAAATTGCTTCTCATGTCATTGAAATCGGCGGTATCCGTGCAGAAAGTGTTCAATTCAATACGATTCAAGAGCTGCAAGAGCGCAGCGAAGAATCGTCTGTTCGCTGTTTAGATGAAGACGCAGCGAAGAAAATGATCGAAGCGATTGATAGTGCCAAGAAAAATGGTGACTCAATCGGCGGTGTGGTGGAAGTCATCGCAGAAGGAATGCCGATTGGTGTAGGAAGCTATGTGCATTACGATCGGAAGCTTGATGCAAAGGTTGCAGCAGCCATCGTTAGCATAAATGCGTTTAAAGGTGTGGAAATTGGCATTGGCTTTGAAGCAGCCCATAAATTTGGCAGTGAAGTGCATGATGAAATTGCCTGGAACGAAGAAGAAGGCTTTTACCGGAAAACGAATCGTCTTGGCGGATTTGAAGGCGGGATGACAAATGGAATGCCAATCGTTGTACGCGGTGTTATGAAGCCGATACCAACGCTGTATAAACCGCTTGAGAGTGTAGATATTGATACGAAAGAAACGTTTACAGCAAGCATTGAGCGCTCGGACAGCTGTGCTGTACCAGCAGCAGCAGTTGTCGCAGAAGCAGCGGTTGCTTGGGAACTTGCACAGGCCATTTTAGAGCAATTTAATGGCGACCGGATGGATGCTTTGATTGGACAGATTGAGGCCCATAAGCAGTACGCAAAGGGGTTTTGATAAATGAACCAAGTGATGATAGAAACAGTGAATAAAACATATCCTGTCATCATCGGTGAGGGAGCGGTCAATGCGATCGCTTCTTTCGTTGACGAAATGAAACAAAAACCGACACGATTATTTATCATTGCAGATGAATCGGTGCGTACAATTCATGGAGCACGCCTTGAATCAGCATTGCCTAAAGGAATTCCAGCTGACTGGCATAACGTACCAGCAGGAGAATTAGCGAAATCATTCAGCGTATTTGAACAGTGTTTAACACGAATGCTCGAATGTGCACTTGACCGTCATTCACTCGTCGTCGCATTTGGCGGCGGCGCATGTGGGGATTTAGCTGGCTTTTGTGCTGCAACGTATATGCGGGGCATTCCATTTATTCAAGTACCAACAACAATTTTAGCGCATGACAGTGCAGTGGGCGGGAAAACAGCTGTTAATCATCCGCTCGGTAAAAATATGATCGGTGCATTTCATCAGCCAGAAGCGGTTATGTACGACACGCTATTTTTACACTCGCTGTCTGAAAAAGAAACGAGAAGTGGGTTTGCGGAAGTGATTAAACATGCACTAATCGCGGATGTAGATCTATATCACGACATCCGTGTGAATGTGAACGCTGTAACAGATATTGCTAGTTCTTTTCTGGAGCATAGCTTGAAGAGAGGCATTGAAATTAAAGGGACAATCGTGAAAGAAGATGAGTTTGAAACGGGTGTTCGTGCACATTTAAACTTTGGTCACACGTATGGTCACGCGATTGAATCGTTGTCCGGCTACGGCAATGTGGCACATGGAGAAGCGATTGCTTGTGGAATGATTTTTGCCCTATATGCATCAGCGTCCAAAAATGGTCTTTCATTTGACATTTCGTCTTTTGCTTCGTGGCTAAAAGGGCTAGGATATCCGGTTGAATCGGGAACAGCATTTTCATTTGATGATATATACGATGTCATGACGCGGGATAAAAAAGCATTTGGTGGCACGGTCCGGTTTGTTTTGTTAAATGAAATAGGTCACCCATATGTGACGGATATGACGAAGGAAGAATTGCAAAAAATAGATGAACAATTTCGAAAGGAGGCCGTGCGTTGGTAAGAGGAATTCGGGGAGCCATTACAGTGAAGCAAAACGATGGTGCAGAAATGGTAGAAGCAACAGAACGTTTGATTGCGGACATGATTGAACAAAACAAAATTGATCCGGATAGCGTATGCTCGGCTTTTATTTCAGCGACAAATGATCTGGATGCAATGTTTCCAGCACGTGCTCTTCGTGAATTAAAAGGATGGGAATACGTGCCTGTCATGTGTATGCAGGAATTATCAATAAAAGGCGGCTTAGAGAAATGCATTCGCATTATGATGCATGTGAACACAGAAGTCGCGCAAAAAGATATTCGCCATATCTATTTAGAGGGCGCAGTCGTTTTAAGACCGGATTTACAGCAATCGACAAATTGAAAGGGGACCGTAAAGATGAAATGGAAAGAGCAAATGTTATCATTAAAAGCTTATCAGCCAGGGCGGACGACAGATGATGTAAAAAAAGAATATGGACTGAAAAAAGTTGTGAAACTGGCATCGAATGAAAATCCATTTGGATCATCTGAAAAAGTGAAAGAGTGCATTCGTGCGTATGCTGATTCATTTGCGATTTATCCGGATGGCTACACAGGTAGTTTGCGTACAGTGATATCTGAATTTTTACAACTTGACGAAAAACAGCTCATTTTCGGCAACGGCTCTGATGAAATTATTTTAATGATTTCCCGTGCCATGCTAGAACCGGGTAAAAATACGGTAATGGCGGCGCCAACATTTCCTCAATATCGTCATAATGCCATTGTTGAAGGCGCGGAAATCCGTGAAATTGAGCTTTTAGAAGGCGCGCATGACCTTGATAAGATGGCCAATGCGATCGATGAAAACACAGCAATTGTCTGGCTGTGCAGCCCAAATAATCCGACTGGCATACATATTACAGACAGCGAGCTTCGCGCATTTTTGGACCGCGTACCACAAGATGTATTCGTTGTGCTTGATGAAGCGTATTATGAGTACGTCACAGCAGAAGATTATTTCGACGCACGTGAGATCATCAAGCAATATAAAAATGTGATCGTTCTTCGCACATTTTCAAAAATTTACGGTCTTGCGGCATTCCGTATCGGTTACGGATTTGCGGATGAGTCATTAATCGCTCAGCTTGATCCTGTTCGCGAACCGTTCAATGTAAACTCACTTGGACAGCAGGCGGCAGCGGCAGCCATAAGTGATCAATCATTTATTGAAATGTGCAGCTCTGAAAACAAAGCGGGCTTAGAACAGTTCTATGCATTTTGTAAGGAAGAAAACTTAGATTATTATCCGTCTGAAGCTAACTTCATTTTGATCGATTTTAAATGCGACAGCAATGAGCTGTTTGAATATTTAATGTCAAAAGGTTACATCGTTCGGTCAGGCGCAGCGCTTGGCGTTCCAGGCACTGTCCGCGTAACAATCGGTTCCAAAGAACAAAACGAAGGCGTCATGAAAGCGATGAAAAGCTTTTTGACAGAAACTGTGAAGAGATAGAAGGTGTACTCGCCTATGAGAGGAAATGTGTTTATTGCAGGCCTTGGCTTAATTGGCGGATCACTTGCTAAGGCGATTAAAAAAGCGCATCCAAAGGCACATATTGTCGGATATGATTTACGTGAATCTGAACTTGGACTTGCGGACGCGCTTAATATTATTGATGAAAAAGCCGCCTCATTTGAAGCTGGAGCAGCCACTGCAGATTTAATTATTATTGCTGTACCTGTTTTGCAGACGGAGTATATGATTGAGCACCTTGCATCACTTCCACTAAAAAAAGGTGTATTAATTACGGATACAGGCAGTACGAAAAGCCGTATTATGGAGCGGGCACGTGTATTAGAAGAGAAAGGCATTGCATTTATAGGCGGTCACCCGATGGCAGGATCGCATAAAAGTGGTGTTGCAGCAGCAAAAGAATTGCTTTTTGAAAATGCGTTTTATTTGTTAACACCACCAAAATTGGCAGAAGAAAAGAATATAGCCATTTTAAAAAAATGGCTAGAAGGCACAAGGGCGAAAATAATGGAAGTGACAGCAGAGCAGCATGATGAAATGACGGGTGTCATTAGCCACTTTCCGCATATTATTGCCGCTTCCCTCGTTCACCAAGCACGAAAATTTAACGATGAAAATCCGCTAATTGAACGGCTGGCGGCTGGCGGCTTTAGAGATATTACGCGCATAGCGTCATCTAATCCAGAAATGTGGAAAGACATTTCGCTTCATAATAAAGAGATGATGCTTACACTTCTAGCAGACTGGCGCGATGAAATGAATGACATCTTGTCTATTTTGGAAAAAGAAGATGCGGATGGGTTGTATCGTTATTTTGATGATGCTAAAACATTTCGTGATTCTTTGCCGATACGTTCACAAGGTGCGATTCCTTCTTTTTACGAGCTGTACGTGGATGTACCCGATTACCCGGGGGTTATTTCGGAGTTGACGGGCTATTTAGCTGAAGAGCGCATTAGTATTACAAATATTCGCATTATGGAAACACGCGAAGATGTATTCGGTGTTCTTGTCATTAGTTTTCAAAATGAAAAAGATCGCTTACGTGCAAAAATCTGCATTGAACAAAAAACGACGTACGACTTATTTTTAGCATAAGAGAGGGTATGAACAAATGAAACTGAATTTCAGACAACCGTCTCTTGACGGGAGAATTGAAGTGCCCGGCGACAAATCCATTTCGCATCGTTCGATTATGTTCGGTGCGCTTGCAAATGGAAAAACGGTCATTCGTCACTTTTTAAAAGGAGAAGACTGTTTAAGCACAATTGATTGCTTCCGCAAACTTGGCGTAGAGATTGAAGAAACAGACGAAGAAATTATTGTTCATGGAACAGGATGGGATGGATTAAAAGAACCGTCGGCCATTCTTGATACAGGTAACTCTGGGACGACAACGCGTCTTATGCTGGGCATTCTTGCAGGATTGCCATTCCATTCGGTTATGATTGGCGATGAATCGATCGCCAGACGCCCAATGGACCGTGTAACGGTACCGCTAACATCAATGGGAGCGGATATAGCAGGGCGCGATAATGGACGGTTTACGCCGCTATCTATTCGAGGCAGCAAGCTGAAGACGATAGAGTATAGGCTTCCTGTGGCGAGCGCTCAGGTAAAATCAGCCATTATTTTCGCCGCACTGCAGGCAGAAGGTGAATCCGTTATTATCGAACCAGAAGCAACGCGTGACCACACGGAAAAAATGATTGAACAGTTTGGCGGAATCGTCCGCCGTGAAGAAGACCGAATCATCATTAAAGGTGGTCAGTCTTTTAAAGGAACCGATGTATACGTACCAGGTGACATTTCTTCCGCGGCATTTTTTATGGTTGCTGCTGCCATTGCTCCAGGTAGTGAGATTGTACTTGAAAATACGGGGTTAAATGAAACGCGTACTGGTATTGTTGATGTATTTAAACAAATGGGTGCCGATATGACGATTGAACAAACATCTTTTAAAGGCGAAGAAATTGGGACGATTACAGTCCGTACGTCCAAATTAAAAGGAACCGAAATTAGCGGAGCACTTATTCCTCGCTTAATTGATGAAATACCGGTTATAGCGCTTCTGGCTACGCAAGCAGAAGGTGATACGATTATTCGTGATGCGGAAGAGCTAAAAGTAAAAGAGACGAATCGCATCGACACAGTTGTCGATGAGTTGAAAAAACTTGGTGCAGACATTGAAGCAACCGATGACGGAATGATTATTCGAGGAAAATCGAAGCTGCACGGTGGATCTGTTTCGTCACATGGTGATCACCGTATTGGCATGGTCATGGCTATTGCAGCACTTATTGCAGATGGAGAAGTCGAACTTGAAAATCCCGAAGCGATTGCGGTATCTTATCCGGAATTTTTCGAACATGTGAATCAGCTGATCAAATAACGTCCTCTGGTCGAGGGCGTTTTTCCTGTTTAGAAAAAGAAGGAAATGAACAAAAAGAATAGAATTAACAATACAAGCGAAAAAGTTGAAGATTTGAATATGTTTGATTAAAATAAAGAATCAAGAAAAGAAGTTTGATGAAAGAAGAGGCGAATGTGTATGAAAAATGCAGAGAAAATGATCGCACATCTTGAACAGGGAGACATGGAAAAGGCGTCTTCACTGTATGAGAGTGTACTTGCCTCAAGTGATGCAGAAGAACAATTCATGCTGGGCGAGCAATTGCTCCAGCTAGGTTTTTTAGATGAAGCAAGGCAGCTTTTCATGGTACTCTTACAGTCGTTTCCCGGAGAAGGCGAGTTGTCGCTGCTTTTAGCCGAGACATTGGTCGAGATGGACCGAGAAGAAGAAGCGATGGTGATTCTGGAGGAGATTGATGATACCGATCCGTTTTATGCGCGCTCGCTGCTCGTTCTGGCAGATATTTATCAAATGCAAGGACTGTATGAAGTAAGTGAACAAAAATTATTGAAAGCGCAGCGTGTAGAGCCAGATGAGCCAATCATACATTTGGCACTCGGTGAATTATATTTAGAAGAAGGAAAGTTTTTGGAAGCAGTACGGCAATACGAGACGCTTGCTGAATCGAATGAAACGGAGATCGCTGGCATTTTGATTTATAAACGATTGGCCGAAGCATACAGTGCCGGCGGAGCGTTTGAAGAAAGTTTGCCATTCTATAAGAAAGCGCTTGAATCAAAAGTGGATGTTGATACGCTCTTCATGTATGGTTTCACTGCCTTTCAAGCAGGACAGTATAAGCTGGCGGCGATGAAATTAACAGAAGCAACTGAACTAGACCCGGATTACCATTCTATTTATCTACATCTTGCCCGTGCATATGAAATGGAAGATGAAATCGAACCAGCTCTTGAAGCGGCAAGATCTGGCATTGCCCGTGATGCGTACCAAAAAGAATTATATTTGTTAGCTGGCAAACTGGCCTTGAAAAGCGGATTGGAAGAAGAAGGAGAATCTCATTTGCGCGAATCGTTAGCCCTTGATCCAGAATACATAGAAGCGGCATTTGCGTTAAATGCGCTTTTAATGAAAAAAGAACAGTACGCAGGCGTGCTTGAAATTGTTTCGCTGTTCCGGGAATCGGGTAGTGCAGAACCTCTTCTTTTATGGGATGCGGCGCGTGCGGCCGAGCGTCTGGAAGACTATGAAGAAGCAGGCGAACTGTATGAACAGTTGTTCCCTATATTAAAAGAAAACACGGAATTTTTATCAGAGTATGGATACTTTTTACTTGAAGAAGGCCGCCGTGATGAAGCACTAGACGTCTTCGAAATACTTTTGAAAGAAGAACCGCAAAGTGAGGAATGGATAGATTTAGTCGATCGTCTTAAAATGGATGTATACTAAGTGATTGGGAGTGATGATAGTGACTGCCCCGGTTTCCGCTCATGAGAAAAAAGATTTTATCCGCTGGTTTTTAAATCATTATCAGTTGAAAAGAAGAGAATCTGTCTGGATTTTAAACTATTTAATGAGTCACGATCAGCTGATGGAAAATGTGCACTTTGTCGATGATGCCCAATATTGCCCGCGCGGCATGATTATGTCTGCACACTGTGTAGACAGCGCACCGTTTCGTTTTTTTAAAGACAATATTATGACAACAGACGCGGAGAAATCGTTTCATGATATACGTTTAAATAAAGAAGAAGACATTTTTATTGAATTGAAGTTTAACGGTGCTCCTCAGTCGCATCAATATGCAGCTGTACGAGAAGAAAATCCTTTTATGCCAAAGCAAATAAGGTTAACAGAAAAAGAAAAAGAATTGGCAGAACAGTTTTTGAAATGGAGTGTCTATGAATTTCAACGCGATCGACTCAATGAAAAAATTGATGAAGCACTTGATCGGGGAGACAAAGAATGCTTTTTACAGTTGACTGATCAATTAAATGACCTCGCAAAACATATTAAAACGTCTGATAAGTAAACAGACGTTTTTCTTTTGTCAATTGCCCCGCACTTATGTTTGCAACAGTAGAAAAGGGAGTGTATGATAAAGTAAAACTTCCATTGGTCGGGTTTAGGCCTACAGGACGTGGGTCATACAGACGTTGTCACAGGACGTGACGGTCTTAGTCTGCGTTCCGCTATCCCAACTAATGAAGAGAACTCAAGTAAAGAGCGCCGCGTCCTGCGGGAACATTTGAGTGACCAGGATCAGCCTGACCCGAACCAAGCGGGCGTTGATCCCAATCTATGCTTCTTTGAATCCCTGTACCCCTTGAAGCTCTTGAAAAGAAGATCATACTGCCCGATAATGCGGAATAAAAAAAGAGGTGAGAAAAATGAACTGGAATGGGAAAGATACGGCTCTTTTTTTGCAACAAAAAGAGTATATTGACACGGCTATTGTACCTGTTGTGCCGGCTGACTTTGGTCCGGGTATGAGTGGAGCAGCAGAACAGTATGAATTTATTCAACTGCTCGTCACATTTCTTGAAAAACAATTTAAAGGGCGTTTGCTCGTCACACCTCCGCACGCTTATTTGCCGGATCTTGATGAATGGGCAAGCGATGCTGCTGAGTGGACAGATAGGCTGAAAAAAGCAGGATTTAAACATGTCTTCTTATTCACATCAGATAGCAGATGGAGAGAAAGGGAAGAAGAAACGGGTGCGGCTGTTATTTGGGTGCCATCTGTACCGCTTGGGGATATGGAAGACAGTGTGAAATATTCACTGATTGAAAACCAGGCAAAGCAAATTGTCAATATTATTGTACAGAAATGGCAGGATAGTGTATCATAATTCAAAAAATCGTCACAACCTAATATCTGTTTTCATTCCGGATGTTATTGACCTGTTACGTTGTATAGATTATCATAATGATGTCCTAGTTTATGTTTATGCTCATACACGGTCCGTCGTGGACGAAGCTTATTGTATAGAGGGGGGAAAAGAATGAGTAAAAAACAACCTGTATCAAGACGTCAGTTCCTGAACTACACATTAACAGGTGTAGGCGGTTTCATGGCAGCGGGCATGTTGATGCCGATGGTGCGTTTTGCTGTAGATCCAGTGCTGAAAGGAGAAGCAGCCGGCGATTTCCATCCGACACAGCAAAAAGTATCTGAATTAACGGATACGCCTGTACGCGTCGACTTTTCTTATGAGCAAACCGATGCATGGTACACATCTGAAGTAACGCACACCGCCTGGGTATACAAAAATAACAAAGGCGACATCGTTGCATTATCACCAGTGTGTAAACATCTTGGCTGCACAGTCAGCTGGGAAGGAAACGATCATAAAGACAAGTTTTTCTGTCCATGCCATAACGGCCTGTACGAAAAGAACGGAAAAAATGTTCCAGGTACACCACCGCTTAAACCGCTTGATGTTTATCCAACAGCTGAAAAAGACGGCTTGCTGCAACTCGGCAAACCGGAGGCAAACAACGTGTAAAGGAGGCGTAATAAATGCTTAATAAAATTTATGACTGGGTTGACGAACGTCTCGATATTACGCCAATGTGGCGCGATATTGCCGACCACGAAGTGCCTGAGCACGTAAACCCGGCCCATCATTTTTCGGCATTCGTATACTGTTTTGGCGGTCTGACGTTTTTTGTCACTGTCATTCAAATTTTGTCAGGGATGTTTTTGACAATGTACTATGTGCCAGACATTAAAAATGCTTGGGAATCTGTTTATTATTTACAAAATGAAGTTGCTTTTGGTGTAATTGTACGTGGTATGCATCACTGGGGTGCGAGCCTCGTTATCGTTATGATGTTTTTACATACGTTACGTGTATTCTTCCAAGGAGCGTACAAAAAGCCGCGTGAATTGAACTGGGTTGTCGGTGTACTTATTTTCTTCGTTATGCTCGGGCTTGGTTTCACAGGTTACTTGCTTCCTTGGGATATGAAAGCATTATTTGCGACAAAAGTAGGGATTGAGATTGCGGCTTCAACACCGCTGATTGGTCACGAATTGAAAGTATTGCTTGCCGGACATCCTGATATTATTGGTGCGCAAACGTTAACTCGTTTCTTTGCGATTCATGTGTTCTTCTTGCCAGCGGCTCTTCTTGCTCTAATGGCAGGTCACTTTATCATGATCCGCAAACAAGGTATTTCAGGACCGTTATAAAAAATAAATTAACCGTTATTCTTTAAAAAAGAAGGAGGGGACACAATGCATCGTGGAAAAGGGATGAAGTTCGTCGGCGACTCACGTATACCGGCAGAACGCAAACCAAATATTCCAAAAGATTATTCGGAATATCCGGGCAAAACGGAAGCTTTCTGGCCAAACTTCCTTTTGAAGGAATGGATGGTTGGGTCCGTATTCCTAGTCGGTTATCTATGCTTAACAATCGCTCATCCATCACCGCTTGAGCGTGTAGCAGATCCGACAGATACAGGCTATCTTCCATTGCCTGACTGGTATTTCTTGTTTCTATATCAATTGCTTAAATACACATATGCTTCAGGTCCATATAATGTAATTGGCGGTTTTATCATTCCAGGTCTTGCATTCGGTGGATTGATGCTTGCTCCGTTTATCGATCGCGGACCGAAACGCCGTCCGACGCAGCGTCCATTCGCGACAGGCTTTATGC
The DNA here is from genome assembly GCF_001906925.1 of Domibacillus mangrovi. GTDB lineage: Bacteria > Bacillota > Bacilli > Bacillales > Domibacillaceae > Domibacillus > Domibacillus mangrovi. Next base: position 150,674 of record NZ_MRWQ01000001.1, on the reverse strand, counting down.
TGCTATCATTTGCATCAGTTGTTTACCTCACATGGGAATCAGTCGATGCAGTTGACTGGGAAGCGAAAGAAGCAATGGGAGCCATCGTAGAAGAAGCAGAAATTGACACAAATTCCGATGGATTCAAAATCTATCAAGAAAATGGCTGTATTAACTGTCATGGAGATACGTTATCCGGAGGAGCAGCTGCTCCGTCACTTATTGGCACTGGATTAACGCCAGAAGAAATTGCTAACATTGCAAAGAACGGTCAAGGTGGCATGCCTGCCGGAATGTATAAAGGCAATGACGAAGATCTCGTTAAATTGTCTGAATTTATTTCGACGCTTGAAGCAAAATAACTAAAAGAAAGGACTGCCGAAGTTGCTCGGCGGTTCTTTTTTTATCGCAGATTAACGGGCAGTAAAAACCCCATTTCAAGACTTTGAGGAATCGAAGAAGATAAGTGGAGGGTTAACTGCCCATAAAGGCCCGATTGGTTCGGGTCAGGCTGAGCCTGGTCACTCAAATATTGCTGCAGGACGCGGCGCTCTTTACTTGAGTTCTCTTCATTAGTTGGGATAGCAGAACGTAGACTAAGACCGAAGATCGTCACGTCCTGTGACAGCGTCTGCATGACCCACGTCCTGTAGACCTAAAGCCCCCACTGATGAAAGTTTCAATTTATGGAGGATTACCGATGCTGTACTTTTTTTTGTCAAACCGCTCGTTTATGTGGACACTGTTTTTGATAAACGTAGTAGGCACTATTTATGGATATATTTGGTACATGCCTCAGCTCAAACAGACACCTGCGATTTTTCTGCCGTTTGTGCCAGATAGTCCGACAGCGAGTTTGTTTTTTACGATTGCCTTATTCGGCTTGCTGATTGGACGCAGATGGAGTCTTGTGCAGGCACTCGCTGTCATGACACTATTTAAATATGGAATATGGGCCGTTGTAATGAATCTTTTAACGCTAATCGTGACGGGGCATTTGTCGTGGCTTGGCTGGATGCTTGTCGCTTCTCATCTCGGTATGGCAATACAGGGACTATTATATGCACCATTTTTTAAGGTTAAAGTCATCCATTTAGTGATTGCATCTGTATGGACTCTACATAATGAGATGATTGATTACGTATATATGCAGTATCCTGTTTATTCACAGCTTCATTTGTACATTCATGAGATTGGCTATTTTACATTCTGGCTAAGCGTTGTATCGATTTTTGTCACATGGTACGTGTGCGTTAGATCAAGCCGGACAATCTGGTGATAAATCATCATCTTTTCTCCATCAGTCTGCATATACTATGACATGTAGATGGGGGGAATAGAGATGGATAAAATCATCGCCTTTATATGGAGTTTCCTTCTCGTATTTGTTCCGGTGAGCGGTGCTGAAGAGATGAAGCCGAGAGAAAAAGAACAGCTCATTCATGTAACGGCGCTGACTGGCGGTGTGATCATTTCAGCACTTGTATATACAGGGAGAAAAAAGTATAAGGGAATGAAAAAAGAAGAAGTTGTGAAGCGTAAACATTGACGTATAGGGGAATAGACCGGTACAATAATAGTAACAAAAATGATAGTATACATGGAGGTAGACGGAAGTAAATGAGTTTTCTACTGTACTTTGCGATTATTATTATCGTACCATTATGGGCGCAATTTAAGGTGAAAAGTACGTACAAAAAATATTCACAAGTCCCGGTTTCCACAGGTATTACTGGCGCTCAAACAGCGAGACGTATTCTCGATGACAATGGTTTGCAGCAAGTAAGCGTAGTGGAGACACATGGAGTTTTAAGCGATCATTATAACCCGATGACAAAAACGGTTCATTTATCATCAAATAATTTTCACGGTCATTCTGTTGCTGGCGCCGCTGTCGCAGCGCATGAAGTGGGCCATGCTATTCAAGATAAAGAAGCATATGCGTTTCTTCGTTTCCGTCATGCACTTGTGCCCGTAGCGAATATTAGTTCAAACTTATCATGGGTATTTATTATGATCGGTATCTTTTCGACAATGACAAACATGCTGTTGCTCGGTATTGTGTTAATGGCAGCGGGTGTATTGTTCCAGGTAATCACATTGCCCGTGGAATTCAATGCTTCCAATCGTGCAATGAATCAAATTGTGTCATCCGGGATTATCCGGAATGATGAAGAACGAAAAGCAAGGAAAGTGTTAAATGCTGCTGCAATGACATATGTTGCCGCTGCAGCAGTTGCCGTACTTGAACTTGTGCGGTTGCTCTTAATGTATACAGGTATGCAGCAAAGTGATGATTAATCAAAGGCACCAGAATCTTCATGATTCCGGTGCTTTTGTTATTGGATCGGCTGTTTGTTTTCATCCAGCGTGAATCCTTCGCCAAATACGTCATGAACGACTGTAACGGATACAAATGCATGTGGATCAACAGCGTGAATCATATTTTTTAATCGGACAATTTCATTTTTACCGACGACACAGTAGAGCACATCACGCCGTTGTTTCGTGTAGGAACCATATCCTTTTAAAATAGTAACACCCCGATCCATCCGTTTGTTTATTTCAGCGGCAATCTCCTCGTGTTGATTAGAAATAATCATCGCACCGCGCGCTGCATACGCTCCATCTTGCATGAAGTCAATGACGCGTGCACCAGTGAACACGGCGACCAGTGTATACATTGCTTCCCGGTAATCAATATAGGTGAGAAGAGAGGCAAGGATGACGCATGCATCAAAAATAAACATTGTTTTCCCCATACTAATCTGCCGGTATTTGTACAAAAGCCGTGCAATAATATCGACGCCGCCGGTTGTGCCGCCATATCGGAACGTAATGCCGAGCCCGACACCGATAAAGACACCGGCAAATAAAGCAGCGAGAAACAGATCGTCATGAAGTGGAATGTGAAACTGCCAGCGCTGAAAAATCCACAAAAAAAGGGAGACGCTGAACGTACCAATGAGTGTGTAATAAAATGATACACGTCCGAGCAATTTCCATCCGATGAGAAAAAGCGGAATATTCAGCAAAAGATTGGAATAAGCCGGATTAATATGAAAAAAGCTGTATAATAAAAGCGTAATACCCGTGAATCCGCCTTCTGCTAAATTGTTTTGCATGTTAAAATGAACGAGTCCGAATGAAAAAATAGTCGAACCGAGTAAAATAAATAAGATATTTTTGAAACGCAAGCTAAAAAACATAAAATCCCTCCTTCCTTTTATTATAACGATAAGCAGAAAAAAATTGCGCCGTCTGTTTATAATTAGTAACATAGGTAGAGAAAGTGGTGAATAAAGTGGATAAATCAATGCGGGATATGCAAAAAGAAGTCGATAATTATATCAGCCAGTTTAAAGAAGGTTATTTCAGTCCGCTAGCGATGATGGCGCGCTTGACAGAAGAATTAGGTGAGCTTGCGCGTGAAATAAACCATTATTATGGGGAAAAACCGAAAAAATCGACAGAAGAAGAAAAGACGATTGAAGAAGAACTCGGCGATGTTTTGTTCGTGGCAATTTGTCTCGCAAATTCGCTTGATATCGACTTACAAACAGCACACGACCAGGTCATGACTAAATTCCAGACGAGAGATAAAGACCGCTGGACGAAAATCGAGGAGGAACAACAATGAGCAGTATTCGTGTCATTATTGCAGGTCCACGAGGCCGCATGGGAGAAGAAGCAGTAAAAATGGTGATGGACACACCAGAATTTGAACTAGTGGCAGCGCTTGATCGGAAACACGGTGGCGAAACGTTGTCAGATATCGGATTTAAAGGATCAGACGCACCGATTTATACAGATATACGCGACTGTTTTTCAGATCAATTAGCTGATGTATTAATTGATTTGACGACCCCTGAATTTGGCTATATACATACGAAAGCAGCGCTGGAGCATGGTATTCGTCCTGTTGTCGGCACAACGGGATTCACGGATGAACAGCTTCAGGAGTTAAAAGAGTTATCAGAATCAAAAGAGCTTGGGTGCATTATTGCACCAAACTTTGCCATTGGTGCCGTATTGATGATGAAATTTTCACAATTGGCTGCAAAATATTTTGGCGACGTGGAAATCATTGAATTGCATCATGATAAAAAATTAGATGCGCCGTCCGGTACAGCGGTAAAAACAGCCCAAATGATTAATGACGTGCGCGAACCGAAGCAGCAAGGCCACCCGGAAGAAAAAGAAACGCTTCCAGGTGCACGTGGTGCAGAAATGAACGGGATGCATATTCACAGTATTCGTTTGCCAGGATTAATTGCTCATCAGCAAGTATTATTTGGTGCAGATGGTGAAACGCTCACAATCCGTCACGATTCATACAATCGGGCTTCCTTTATGTCCGGTGTAAAAGTGTGTGTTGAAACGGTGATGAAAACAAAAACGCTTGTGTACGGTCTTGAAAACATTCTTGATTAATGGAGGGTTTATTTATGAACATTGCACTTATTGCACATGATAAAAAGAAAGATGCTTTAATCGATTTTGTTTCACTTCATAAAGACGTATTTGGTTTGCATTCATTATTTGCGACCGGTACGACCGGTACTAGAATTATGGAAGCAACTGCTCTTAACGTGCATCGTTTTCAATCAGGTCCGCTTGGAGGCGATCAGGAAATTGGTGCCCGCGTTGCCCGTGGCGAAATTGATTTTGTATTTTTCTTCCGTGATCCGTTAACAGCACAACCGCATGAGCCAGATGTAACGGCACTTTTGCGTCTTTGCGACGTATATGCGGTTCCGCTTGCGACAAACATTGGAACAGCACGCGCAATCGTAAACGGTATTATAGCAGAGATGAGTGAGGGAACGGCAGGCGAATAAGATGAGACTTAACATTGGTATAACGTGTTATCCAACAGTTGGCGGCTCCGGCGTTGTAGCGACGGAGCTTGGAAAGCTGCTGGCAGAAAAGGGGCACAATATTCATTTCATTACATCGGCTGTTCCATTCCGTCTGAACCGAATGTACCATAATATTTACTTTCATCAAGTGGATGTCAATCAATACTCCGTGTTTCAATATCCACCGTATGATATTGCGCTTGCTAGCAAAATGGCGGATGTCATTGAGAGGGAAAAGCTTGATATATTACACGTGCATTACGCTATTCCACATGCAGTTTGTGCGATTTTAGGAAAACAAATGGCAAAATCAAACGTGAAAATTGTGACAACACTGCACGGAACGGATATTACGGTGCTCGGATCTGATTCGTCGCTCACGCAGGCAATTAAATTTGGCATTGAACAGTCTGATGCAGTTACCGCTGTATCTCATTCACTTGTAAGCCAGACAAAGGAACTGATTGCGCCGGAGAAATACATTGAAACAGTACACAACTTCATTGACGAGCGTGTTTACCGGCCAATTAAATCGATTTATCATTTAAAACAAGAGTATGGCATTGAAGACGATGAAAAAGTCATTATTCATGTGTCGAACTTCCGGCCAGTAAAGCGGGTTACAGATGTTGTGAATGTATTTGCTCGTATTGTGGAGACAATGCCTGCGAAACTTCTTCTTGTCGGCGATGGCCCTGAAATGACAGCTGTCTGCCGGCTTGTCCAAGAGCTGGGGATTGAAGGGCGTGTCCTTTATCTAGGCAAGCAGGACAATTTAGCAGAATTGTATGCGATTAGTGACTTGAAGCTGCTTTTGTCTGAAAAAGAAAGCTTCGGTCTCGTTGCGCTTGAAGCGATGGCGTGCGGTGTACCGTGTATTGGAACAAATGTGGGCGGGATTCCAGAAGTGATTGACGATGGAAAGAATGGGTTCGTCTGTCCGGTTGGGGACATTGAAGCGATCAGTGAAGCGGCTATAGCACTATTAACGGATCAATGGTTGTATGAAAAAGTAAAAAATGAAGCCATTGAAACGGTGAAGACCCGTTTTCATTCAGCGGATATTGTAGAGCAATATGAACGTGTGTATGACCGTCTGTTAAAGGAGAATGATCATGATTGACCATCCTTTTTTAAAAGAAGCTTTCCCGATCTTACAGGCGCTTGAAGCGGCCGGTTATGAAGCCTACTTTGTAGGAGGGGCTGTACGAGATCTTTTTTTAAATAGACCTATTCATGACGTAGATATTGCAACATCAGCCACGCCAAATGAAGTCAAAACCGTCTTTTTTCACACAGTAGACGTCGGGATTGAGCACGGAACCGTTCTTATTTTGCTTAAAGGCCAAAGTTTCGAAGTAACCACATTTCGCACAGAATCCGCGTATAGTGATTTTAGAAGGCCGGACGATGTCCAGTTCGTCCGGTCGCTGGAAGAAGATTTAAAACGTCGTGATTTTACGATGAATGCAATGGCTATGATGTCAGATGGGCAGTTTATCGATCCGTTTAATGGACGGCAAGACTTGAATAACCGAATGATTCGGACTGTGGGAAGTGCATCAGAAAGATTCTCAGAAGATGCACTCCGTATGATGCGTGCCGCTCGATTTGCCAGTCAGCTTTCGTTCGAACTTGATATGGACACGAGGCAGGCAATGAAAGAATATGCGCCGTTTTTGTCACACATTGCGGTTGAACGAAAATTGAATGAAATGGATAAGTTATTGGCGGGCTTAGCTAAAGAGAAAGGATTATCTGTCCTCATTGAGACAGGCCTTTTTCTGTTTCTACCGGGTCTTTCCGGTCAAAAAAAAGCACTTGCCCAAATCGCTGCAAGGACGTTAAAGTCATTAAATGCAGATCAAATGTGGCTACTTATTGCTTTTGAAGTAGCAGACAGACATGTAACAGACTTTTTACGTAACTGGCGCATGTCAGCGAAACGGATTAAACGAATTGAAAAAGGTGTTCGTACGTTAAGAAGAGTGCGGGCAGAAGGCTGGCACGATATTCTGTTATATGAGGCACAGATTGAAGCATCTGTTGACTGTGCTGAAGTAGAAGCGGTGCTTGACGGACGTGAATCAAAATCAGCAGACGTCATCTCCCGCTGGCAGGCACTGCCGATCAAAGACAGGGATGAGTTAGACTTAACGGGTTCTGATTTAATGGAGTGGAGCGGAAAACAACGCGGCATTTGGATTAAAGAATGTCTCGTATTAGCCGAAAAAGCGGTTGTGAACCGTAAAATTGAAAATGAGAAAGAACAAATAAAGGAGTGGTTGCGGTCGTGCAATCTTCTGTAAAGCATACGTTGCTTGAAACTTTTTCAAAAGCAGACGGCGAATTCGTCTCCGGACAAGCGCTTGCTGATAGGATTGGCTGTTCACGCACAGCAGTTTGGAAGCATATTGAATCACTTCGCCAGGAAGGATTCGAGCTCGAAGTGGTCAGGAAAAAAGGGTACCGTATTACGTCCAAGCCGGATAAAGTAAGTGAAAATGAATTGCTGATCGGGCTTGAAACAAACCGTCTAGGCAAGCGGATTGTTTTTAAAGAAAGTGTAGAATCAACGCAAAAAGAAGCGCATCAAATTGCAGAGGAAGCAGAAGAGGGTACGCTCGTCATCGCAGAAGAGCAAACAGCGGGACGGGGGCGGATGGCACGTACATGGAAATCGCCAAAATATACAGGTATCTGGATGAGCCTCATTTTAAAGCCGGAACTGCCTCCCTTTAAAGCCCCGCAGTTTACGCTTATTACGGCAGTTGCCGTTACAGAAGCAATTCGTGATGTAGCAGGTGTCATGCCGTCCATTAAATGGCCGAATGATCTATTGCTAAATGGGAAAAAAATCACAGGTATTTTAACTGAATTGCAAGCAGACTCTGATCAGATCCGCTCGATTATCATTGGCATCGGTGTGAATGTGAACCAGCCTGAATTTCCAGAAGAGCTTGCTGAGATTGCCACATCGATTTCGATTGAAAAAGGGGAAACGGTCTCGCGTGCAAAAATTGTTCAAGCAATCATGAAAAAGTTGGAGACGTATTACGATGAATATACAATGAATGGATTCAGTCTCATTAAAGAGAAATGGGAATCATATGCCATATCAATCGGACGTCATATTATTGCACGTACTGTCACCGGGACAATTCGTGGTAAAGCGCTCGGCATTACCGATGAAGGTGTTTTGAAATTGGAAGATGAAAATGGAATCATTCATAATATTTATTCAGCCGATATTGAAATTGAACAGTAAATTATCGTAGTCAAAAAATAAACACCCTGCTATAATAAACTTGAATCAGGCGGTATCAAGTGAGCTGCACCGGTTAAACAAGTGAAAATAAAATTTCACCTAATAAAATAAGACGTAAACTGCCTTGATCCATACGGACAGGGACAGAGGGTCGAAACATTCAAACCGTATTGAACGGGTCCTTCTGCCTTTTTGCTGAGGACCCTTTTTATATTGTTTCGTCTCCTCTAATTTAAAAGGAGGGCGAACAGATGAAAAGAACAGAGGATTTCATCAAAATGAAAGCAAATAACGAAAATATTGCTATGGTTACCGCTTATGACTTTCCATCAGCAAAACAAGTAAAATCAGGTGGAGCAGACGTTGTTCTTGTCGGTGATTCACTCGGTATGACCGTTCTTGGCTACGAGTCCACCGTATCGGTGACGCTTGACGATATGATTCATCATACGAAAGCAGTAAAGCGCGGTGCATCTGATACATTTACGATTACGGATATGCCATTTATGACGTATCACATAAACAAAGAAGAAACGATGAAAGCGGCACAAAAGCTGATGCAAGAAGCAGGAGCAGATGCGGTAAAAGTAGAAGGAGCCGGAGATATTGTCGATCGTGTTCATGAGTTAACGGCCGCAGGAGTACCGGTTTGTGCCCATCTTGGTTTAACACCTCAGTCTGTGGGGGTGATGGGTGGATATAAAGTACAAGGAAAAACAGCTGAAGCGGCCCATCGTCTCCTGGCTGATGCGAAGGCGATGGAACAGGCCGGTGCATTTATGCTGGTACTTGAGTGTGTGCCGCATCAAGTGGCTGAAACGATCTCAAAAGCGCTACAAATACCTGTGATCGGCATTGGTGCGGGCGCCAAAACAGATGGACAGGTCCTTGTGTATCATGACCTAGTGCGCTACGGTGTCGACCGCACGGCAAAATTTGTGAAAAGCTATGCGGATTTTGACAATCAAGGTGTACCGGCTATTCAGTCGTACGTGACAGATGTAAAAGCAGGCGTTTTTCCGGCTGCTGAACATGCATTTACGATGAATGAAGATGAACTTGACCAGCTGTATGGAGGTGTGCAACCATGAAGGTGATCCGAGCCGTAGCGCAATTAAGAGATATCGTCCACACGGAAAAAAAGAACGGACAGACCATCGGCTTCGTGCCGACAATGGGGTTTTTACATGAAGGGCACATCACATTGGCGAAACAGGCACGGAAGGAAAATGATGTGGTCATTATGTCTATTTTCGTCAATCCGCTTCAATTCGGTCCGAACGAAGATTATGAACGGTATCCACGTGATCCGGAACATGATACAGAACTGGCAAAAAGTTGTGGCGTTGATTACTTGTTTATGCCATCTGTTGACGATATGTATCCAGACGAGCCGGCAGTCGTGTTAACAGTAAAAAAACGGACGAATGCACTATGCGGATTAAAGAGGGAAGGCCATTTTGATGGTGTTGCAACTGTTGTCTTAAAGCTGTTTCATATGACTGAGCCAGATAAGGCGTATTTCGGTAAAAAAGATGCACAGCAGTTGGCGGTTATTTATGGTTTAGTCGATTCCCTCAATGTGTCTGTTACGATCGTTGGTGTTGATACGGTACGAGAAAAAGACGGACTTGCGAAAAGCTCGCGTAATGTATATTTGCTACCAGAAGAACGTGAAAAAGCGCCGGCGATTTACAATGCCCTTTCTCATGCGAGAGAAGCGCTTGAAGCCGGTGAAATAAATGTGGAACGTTTAAGAGAACAAGCCATTGATTATTTGCGGGATCATTCAGGCGCGGAAGTAGAATATGTAGAAATTCTTTCGTATCCGGAGCTTGAACCAGTACGGAAAGTAGAGAGAATGATTATAATAGCGGCGGCTGTTCAATATAAAAATGCCCGGTTAATTGATAATGTCATTTTAACTATGGAAGGAGGGGCGTCATGTTTCGAACAATGATGAATGGTAAAATTCACCGTGCAACGGTGACAGAAGCAAATTTAAACTACGTTGGAAGCATTACAATTGATGAAAATTTACTCGATGCAGCGGGTATGATGGCAAATGAAAAGGTGCAAATCGTTAATAATAATAATGGTGCACGTCTTGAAACGTATATTATTCCAGGCGAGCGGGGGAGCGGTGTTATCTGTTTAAACGGTGCAGCAGCGCGGCTCGTACAGCCCGGAGACACTGTGATCATTATTTCGTATGTGATGGTCGCGGAAGAAAAAGTGAAAGATCATAAACCAAACGTACTGATTATGGACGAGAACAATCACATTGCGGACATGCTGCATCAGGAACCGGCTGCAACTATTATGTAACCTTTCAGACCGCTGTGCGTGCAGCGGTCTTTTTTTATGGTAAACTGAAGAGGAATTTACTAAAAGGTGTGTTTGCCGTGATCAATGATTTACGATTTGTGGTGGCTGATTTTGAAACGACCGGTCATTCTTATGCAAGCGGAGGCCGCATCATGCAGGCGGCATTCGTAGCCATTGAAAAAGGAACCATAACGGAACAGTATGATACATATTTAAACCCGAAGGCACCGATTCCTCCGTTTATTCAAGAATTGACAGGAATCGATGAAGAAACGGTAAAAGATGCGCCGCCATTTTCAGCGAAAGCGAGTCTTTTTAACGAATGGATGGACGCGTCCGTTTTTGTCGCACACAATGTGACGTTTGATTTAACGTTTTTGAATAGTGAGTTTGCCGCCGCTGGTTACCCTCCATTTGAGGGGCTTGTGATTGATACGGTGGAACTTTCAAAAATAGTCCTGCCAACATCGGACAGCTATAAGCTCGGTGATCTGTCTGAGCAGTTTCAGTTGAATCATGGGCAGCCGCATCGTGCCGACAGTGACGCCTATGCAACGGCCCAGCTTTTTTTGCAGTTAATGGAGCGGCTTGAGCAATTGCCGCTTGTGACGATTGAGCAGCTTGTAAAACTGGCTGTCGGACTGAAAAGTGATATTTACGCCCTGCTCACGCGTATGGCCGTACAGAAAAAAAAGCGTATTGAAACGCTGCCAGCAGATTGGACGGTATATAGGGGCCTTGCGCTCCGTAAAAAAGAACGGCCAGTGAAGCGGGAGGCGGATAAGTCGATTTCATTTCCAGAAGAAGTGGAAGCAAGCTGGGCGTTATTAGCAGGAGTGCCTGGCATGGAGCGCCGCTCTGGTCAGATGGAGATGATGAGAGCGGTGCAGAAGTCGCTTAAAAGCGGCGTTCACACAGTCATTGAAGCGGGCACTGGAACCGGAAAGTCACTCGCTTATCTTTTGCCAAGTGTGTATAAAAGCCGGCAGTCAGGCACGCCGGTTATCATTTCAACGTATACCGTATTATTGCAGCATCAGCTTCTTGAACGCGAGCTGAAAAAAATGCAGACGATGCTTCCGTTTGATGTGAAGGCAGCCGTGTTAAAAGGAAAACGTCATTATCTTGACTTGTCACGGTTTGTACGGGTACTAAGAGAACGGGAGACGAATTACGACCGGACGATCGCAAAAATGCAAATTCTCGTCTGGCTGCTTGAAACGATAACAGGAGACGGAGATGAATTAAATTTGTCTTCAGGTGGACTCCTGCTCTGGGGAGAAGTGTGTCAGGAAGATGATTATATGAATAAAGCGAAGCAGGCGTGGCGTGCATATGACTTTTTTTTGTATGCAAAAGAGGTAGCAGCAAATGCAGATATAATTGTCACGAATCATTCATTTTTAATTGCTGATATGAAAGCAGAGCGTCCGCTTTTGCCGGAAAATGGTCATGTTATTGTCGATGAAGCACATCAGTTTGAAAAAGCGGCACGTGAACGCCTTGGTAAAGAACTATCACTTTCACAATTGAAATTTTTGCTTGGGAAAATGGGTACGCCGGATGAGAAAAGGCTGCTTTATCAAATCATGAGAATAGAGAAAAAGCATTTATCTGTACCCCCTTCTGTTGCATTGACGAAGCGGATGTCATCTGTTTTAGTGGAGGCGGAGGAGTGGTTTGCCCTAATAGGGGCCTTCTTTGGGCAAAAAACGAAATGGATGGCACAATCCAAAAGGCAGTTGGCAATTGATGAAGAGAAACGCCAAACGGCTGAATGGCAGCAAATCGAATGGGGAGCAGAGCGTATATATAAAGATCTTTCGTTGTTCATTGAAGAAGTATCCAAAAAAACAGCTCCTATTGAACAAATTCGTGGACAGCTACCTGCGCGTGATGAGTTGTTTATCGATGATACAGCAGTACTACTTGAGCGGTGCCGTCAGTGGAATGAGTGTTTGTTTGAACTTGTATTCCGGCCTGATGATCGCGAAGTTGTCTGGATGGAAGGTGACGTTCGGTCATTATTAAATACATTGACTATGCGCACACAGCCTGTTCACGCAGGTGTGCTCATTAGCCATTATTTGCTTGAACGCAAACATGTTGTGTTTACATCGGCAACATTGACCGTGGAAGATTCATTTCAATTTTTTGCAAATGAAATTGGCTTGTCTGCATTTTCATATGAGGAATACGTGTTCAAATCGCCGTTCAATTATGCAGATCACTGCCGAATCGTCATTCCGAATGATGTGCCGGAAGTGAAAGATGTGGACAGTTTAGCTTATGCGGCTGCGGTGGCTAATTATATTATCGCTGCCGCAGAAGCAGCCGGTGGACGAATGCTTGTCTTGTTTACATCATTTGATATATTGAAAAAAACGTATGATTATATTCGAGAAACAGAACTGCTGGCCGATTATGCGATTATTGCGCAGGGCATTACGAATGGAAGTGTCACACGTCTAACGAAAAATTTTCGTCAGTATGACAAAGCGATTTTGCTAGGCACTGGTGCTTTTTGGGAAGGGATTGACATCCCAGGTGAAGATTTATCTGTCTTGTTTATTGTTAGACTTCCGTTTGCACCGCCGGATGATCCATTTGTAGCGGCTAAAAGCAAGCAATTGAAAGAGGATGGGGAAAATCCATTTTCCGCATATTCACTTCCACAGGCGATTATCCGCTTCCGGCAAGGATTCGGTCGTTTGATCCGCACAGAGTCTGACCGGGGGGTTGCGGTCGTGTTTGACCGGCGCATTGTATCAAGCGGGTATGGAAAATCCTTTTTACAGTCAATCCCGGGTGTACCGGCTGTTGAAGAAGATATTGCCGGTACAATGGAGCTAATTGAAAAATGGCTCCCAAATGAAAAATAACTGTATAAAGAGTGGATATTCCTGCTATAATGCCAACAGGAGGGGTTGCAATGGATTCGAAAATTGATGTACTGTCGACCGTAACGGTTGAAAATAGCGGTGATTTATATAAGCTCGTCGATACATTAAATCGGACACTGAAGCGTGAAAATTTAATGTTTGGTCTGGCGCTTGATGCAGAAGACGAAACGAAAGCCGTTTTCACCATTTATAGAACGTAAGAAGCGATGAATAAACGAACAAAATTTAAAAAATGGCTATTAATAATCGGTATTCCTATCTTTGTTGTTGCGCTAACAATCGGAATCATGTATAATAATGCACAAAAACCGTATGAAAAAGAAAAAGCGACAGCTGTACAGGTAGTGAAGGAAAAAGCCGCTCTCACAGAATTGGAAGAAGTGTACCTGTACAAGAGTACGAATGTCTTCTATACGGCGACAGGGAAAGATGAAAACGGTAAAAATGTCGCCGTCTGGATAGCGAAGGATGGCAAATCAGAACCGATTATTAAACCAATTGCTGCAGGTGTAACTGAAAAAGAAGCACGTGCTCTCTTCAAGAAGGAAGCGGGCAATGTAGAGATCCTTTCGCTCACACTTGGCATGGAAAATGAAACCCCTGTCTGGTTGTTTACGTTTGAAAATAAAAACGGCAATTTGAATTACTACTATTTATCGTTTGCAAACGGAAAATGGTGGAGAAAAATCGAAAACATATAACAGAACGGAGAATTCAAATGGATGTACAATTAGCAGAACGTGTTAAAGCACTTACCCCTTCAGCGACGCTTGCGATTACAGCGAAAGCGAAAGAAATGAAAGCGCAAGGAATCGATATCATTGGTCTTGGCGCAGGCGAACCCGATTTTAATACGCCAGATCACATTATTGAAGCAGCATATAAATCACTTCAAGATGGACAGACAAAATATACACCGGCAGGCGGCCTTGTGGAACTGAAAGCTGCTATCATTAATAAATTTAAAGAAGATCAAGGCATTACATATAAACAAAATGAAATTATTGTAACAACAGGTGCCAAACACGCGCTTTACAACCTTTTTCAGGTTATTTTAAATGAAGGCGATGAGGTCATTATTCCAACACCATACTGGGTTAGTTATCCAGAGCAAGTAAAGCTCGCAGATGGTGTTCCAGTATACGTAGACGGCAAAGAATCAAATGATTTCAAAATTACGCCTGAACAATTAGAAGCAGCGATCACAGATAAAACGAAAGCAGTGATCATCAACTCGCCATCAAATCCAACAGGTATGCTTTACACAGCAGATGAGTTAAAAGCACTTGGTGAAGTTGCACTTCGTAAAAATATTTGGGTCGTATCGGATGAAATTTATGAAAAATTAGTATACGGCGACAATAAACACATTTCAATTGCACAATTGTCTCCAGAGTTAAAAGAACAGACAATTATTATTAACGGTGTATCAAAATCTCATTCAATGACAGGATGGCGTATTGGCTATGCTGCGGGTAATGCAAAGGTCATTAAAGCGATGACAGACCTTGCAAGCCATTCTACATCAAATCCGACAACAACATCTCAATACGGTGCCATTGCGGCTTATACAGACACTCAAGCCCCCGTTGAAGAGATGAAAAAAGCATTTCAAGAGCGACTGAACATTATTTATGAAAAGTTAACGGCTATTCCAGGTGTTGCATGTTTGAAACCACAAGGTGCATTTTATTTGTATCCGAACGTAGCAGAAGCGGCAAAATTGACAGGTCATGTCAGTGTGGACGACTTTGTTGGGGCTCTTCTCGAAGAAGCAAATGTAGCGGTCGTGCCAGGAAGCGGATTCGGGACGCCTGAAAACATCCGTCTTTCTTATGCAACATCACTTGAACTGCTTGAAAAAGCAACACAACGTATTGCAGATTATGTTAATGATAATAAAAAAGGGTAACATTACTAGTGAAGCTGTCCATTCGGGCGGCTTTTCTTTTTGTGTGTCTGCTAGTATAATATGAAACAATGCCAATGAAAAAGTGTTTGAGGTGGAATGGAAATTGAAAGAAAAAGAGCTATTAATGAATTGGATGGAAGACGGGATGACAAGTATTCCAAATGTTCTTCTCCAAAACTATAAACGGCTGCAAATCGAAGAAAAAGAGATGATGGTGCTGTTACATATTTATTCGTTTACTCAAAAAGGAATATCGTTTCCAAGTTTTGAAGACCTTGCGGAACGGATGACGATTTCGTCTTCCGATTGTGCAGCCTGTGTCAAAAAAATGATTCAAAAGCAAGTGGTGGCTATTGAACAAGGCGATCAGACTGGCTATGAATTTTATTCGTTAAAACCGCTTTGGAACAAGATTGCTGCTCTCTTTGAATCTGATGCACGCGGACAGTCGTTGCAACAGGCGATGACAGCAGAAAAAGATTTATACAGCTTGTTTGAAGAAGAATTTGGCCGGCCACTTTCAGCGATTGAATGTGAAACGCTGGCGCTTTGGATTGACCAGGATGAACACGATCCGTCAGTCATTAAAGCAGCTCTTCGTGAAGCTGTGATGTCAATGAAGCTGAATTTCCGCTATATAGACCGTATTTTATTTGAATGGAAAAAGCAAGGCATTAAAACAGTGGATCAGGCGCGTGAACAAGGGCGGAAATTCCGTAAACCAACTGGCACGGAGCAGGTAACCCGTTCTGAAAATGCCGTTCCATTTTACAATTGGCTTGAGCAGTAAGGAGAATTTGATATGCTGACAAAAAAAGAAATTCGTCATTGCCTCGATACGTTTGGCGAGATGTTTCCCGATGCGCATTGTGAACTGAACCATGCCAATCCGTTTGAGCTAGTCATTGCCGTTTTATTATCTGCACAATGTACAGATGTACTCGTCAACAAAGTGACGAAAGGATTATTTGAAAAATATAAAACACCAGAAGACTATATAGCGGTGCCACTTGAAGAACTGGAGCAAGATATTCGCTCAATCGGTTTATATCGAAATAAAGCAAAAAATATTCAAAAATTGTCGCATCTGATCATCGACGAGTGGAACGGGATTGTTCCAAAAACACAGGATGAACTTGTAAAACTTCCAGGCGTCGGCCGTAAAACAGCAAATGTGGTAGCATCTGTTGCATTCGATGTACCGGCGATCGCGGTTGATACGCATGTGGAACGTATCTCTAAGCGACTTGGATTTTGCCGATGGAAAGATAATGTGACCGAAGTAGAAGCCACATTAATGAAAAAAATTCCGGTGGATGAATGGTCGGTGACGCATCATCGGATGATCTTCTTTGGACGCTATCATTGTAAGGCACAGTCCCCGAATTGCCCGGAATGCCCGCTTTTAGATCTATGCAGGGAAGGGAAAAAGCGGATGAAACGGAAAGTTTTCGCGTGACGGGGGTGGTTCTAATGCCACCCGAGCTTCGCTTTTTTTCAGATGAACAGCATGTACCAGTTCCGGAAACGCTGGATCAATATCCTTATTTTTTATATGAAATAACCGGTGAAAACACACCGTGGCTAAAAGAGCAACACGGGCTGCCAGAGTTGCTTCCGATATGGGAACGGCTAATAGCCGCTCTGGAGGAAAAGCACCGCCAGCGACAAAAGGATGTGCAGGAAGAGACGAACGCTCTGCTTGCTCTTTTTTTCATGGGGCTGTTCTGGGTAAATGGCTCGCCGGCAGCACCTGCTTTCTGGAAGCAAAGAGAAGCGGAGCTCGGTATAAAACCGATTAATTTCCGCGAACGATTTCAATTTATTGTCGCCAGTTCCTACACGTATCCGGCATTTCGACAGTTGGTTGAACTGATGTCTGAACTGAGGAAAGCAGCAGCAGTAAACGCCATCCGCAAGCGATAAAAAAGCGTCTATATGGAGCATTTGCTCCATATAGACGCTTTTGTTTTTTATCCCGCATTAACGGGCAGTAAGACTCTCGCTTCAAGACTTCGAAAAATGAGCGGGGGATCAACAGCCCTTAAAAGCCCGATTGGTTCGGGCCGGCTGAAGCCGGTCACTCAGGTATGGCCGCAGGACGCGGCGCTCTTTACCCGAGTTCTTTTTTATTTAGTGGGGATAGATAGCGGAACCCAGACTAAGATCGTCACGTCCTGTGACAACGTCTGCATGATTCACATCCTGTGAACCTAACCCCCACTCAATGAAGTTTCACTTTATTCTGTTTCTGCAGGTTCCCTAATACTGTTACTTTGCGTACTGCCACTGTTGTTCCCATTTCCATTCCCATTGTTCCCATTTCCAGTAGGTATGTCTGGCTCTGGTTCTGGCTTTGGTTCTGGCTTTGGTTCTGGCTTTGGTTCTGGCTTTGGTTCTGGCTCCGGCTCCGGTACTGGCTCTGGAGTTGGTTTTTCTGGCTCGGGTTCTACCACAGGGTTTTCCGGCTCTGGGGTTTGGCCTCCTGGAATGGTGACCGATGTAGAAGCAGAGTCAACGCTTTGACCATTGACAAGTGCTGTCACTGTAATCGAGTAGGTCTGACCAGGCTGTCCGCCCCCAAATACGGTAGAGAATCCGCCAATCGACTGCGTTTCAGATCCGTTTGTCACGCTAAATGATGCGCCACTGCCGCTGAATGACCAGGAGACAGAGATGTTGCCGCTTGCGTCCGCTGAAGCACTTAATCCGGTTACCTCACCAGAAGTTGTCTCTTCTTCCGGTTTTTCTTTGTCATCTTCAACAGGTTCTTTTTCTTCAATTTTATTCATTGTCCGTTTAGGCTGTTCACCACGTACGAACAACTCATAGACTTTATCACTGTCAGATATGCCATTTCCAGCAATTTGGGCTGGATTGGACCCTTTTACAATGGCCAGTTCAACGACACTGTCCGGTTTTTTAAAGTCTTTGGTTGCTATATCAGATGATACTTCCGTCATTAACTGTCTAAATAATTCTTTTGCAATTTTTTGGCTTTCTGTTGATAGATATTCTGTCCGATTCTCATAGCCTGTCCAAACGGCGGCCGTATAATTTGTCGTATAGCCAACAAACCAAGAATCCGGCGATCCACTGTATGGAATGTTATATTTCGCTAGTTCGTCTGGCGTATAGTTTGTTGTTCCTGTTTTACCGGCAACAGGGAGTCCCGGAATATTAGCGGCTCTTCCGGTTCCATGGTCCACAACGTCCTTTAGCATATCTGAAATCATGTAGGCTGTGTAATCACTCATGGCGGATTCAGTTTTAAATTCGCTTTTAATTTCTGTTCCATCCGGAAGCGTAATTTTTGTCACGGTATGCGGTTCATTGTACGTACCGCCATTGCCAAATGCGGCATAGGCACCAGCCAGTTGCAGAGGAGATATCGCATCTTCGCCGTCATTAGCACCGATCGCATATGATTCATATTCATTCTTCATATCAATACCTAGTCCCGACAAGAATTTAAATGAATCTTCAAATCCGACTTCTTTCAACGTACGAACCGCTGGTGTATTTTTCGATCGTACAAGTGCTTCACGCATCGTCATCATGCCGGCGTACGAACCGCCGGCATTTCCGACAGATGGTCCACCATTGGAATAATTGAGGGGGCTGTCGTCAATTTGTTCGTACGTTGACCATTTCAAATATTCAATTGCTGGCCCATAATTGATAAGCGGTTTAATAACGGAGCCGGACTGGCGCTGAGAATCAACTGCATAGTTCCAGCCACGCTGTACTTCTTGGTTACGGCCACCGCCAATAGCACGAATTTCACCAGTCTGTGTATCCGTAAGCGCAATCCCAGCTTGGAACAATTCATTCGGGTAGTTAATGAATTCATCGCTGTTTAACAATTTATCCATATATAATTGTGCGTCTTTATCAAGTGTTGTTTCAATGATTAAGCCGTCCGAGTACGCCTTGTAGCCCATATCTTCTACTTCTTCAACAACAAGGTCAACAAAGGAGTCATATTCTTTTTGCACCTCTGATTTGTTCACTGGTTCGGTCAAGGAGTCGGCAATGTCTTGATTTTGAGCTTCTTCCATTTCTGACTGTGTAATTTTATCATGCTGATTCATAAGAGAAAGAACGATGTTTTTTCGTTTATTCGCCTTTTCAGGATAATCAAATGCATTGTAGTTATTCGGGCTTTGTGGCATACCGGCAATGTATGCCGCTTCAGCTAACGATAAGTCACTTAGTTCTTTATCAAAATAATAATCTGCTGCTGCTTTAATTCCATTAATCCGGTCTGACATAAAGACTTTATTTACATACATTTCAAAAATTTCTTCTTTTGAATAGGCTTTTTCCAGTTTATATGCAAGCCATGCTTCCTGCGCCTTTCTTTTCAGGGTTTTGTCATAATCTAAATAGGACATTTTCACGACCTGCTGGGTAATTGTACTGGCGCCCTGTGAGCCAAAGCCCTCTGTTACGTTTTTTACAACGGCGCCGGTGAGGCGGATCGGGTCTATCCCTTTATGTTTAAAAAAGCGAATATCTTCTGTGGCCAAAATTGCATCTCGCATGAGAATAGGAATGTCCTTATAATGAACATAATCGCGCCGTTCTGACCCAATATTCGTAATGAGGTCGCCGTTCATATCATTAATTTTCGATGAAATCGGATCACGAAGCAGTGCATCATCCAATTCCGGTGCATCCTTTACAAAGTAAGCAAACAGTCCTGCGCCTCCTGCAAGTGTTAAAAAGGCAAGCAGTAGGAGTGCAAGCAAAATGCGTTTAATAATAGACTTCTTTTTATTGGTAGATGTTTTTTTCTGTTTCGGTATTTTGCTTGAGCGAGCCGTTTTTTTTCGCTGTTGGCTCCGCTTTTCAGTTCTCGATTTGTATTCATCAGACATGTGTCTTATTTCCTCGCTTTCAAAAGTTAAAAATATATGCTTTCAACCGCATCCAAATAAGGGATTCGGGGTGATAATCCGAGCTTGAGGGGTATACTGCATGCTAGGAGCTCTTCTTTCGCAATCGATTTGCGTCCGCCCTCAATCATTCGACGCCAGAATGTATACAGAGCTTGAAAAGGTAGAAAAAAGAGCTCGTCCAAGTGAGAAAAGCGAATGATGACAAAAGCAATGCCGCCATGCGACTCTACCTGTTTCATATGACTGATTTGATGTTCGTGAAAATTTTTGAGAGGAAAAGAAGACGCAATTTTCGTTTCTTTAGCTTCAAAATCAATGTATTTTCCTTTGTATACCCCGTTATAATCCGTTGTGGACGCCTGCCTGAAATAAGCTTCTTTAATGACAGCTGCACTTCGAACTGGATAATCAACACGGACAACTTGGATGGGGACAGGTTTTTTGTGAATGACCGCAATCCCACGATTTAAATAATACGAATTCGTTGTATTAATATCATCTTCAAGCGTCATGCCCCGGTTGCTGAAAGTGGTGTCTGTCAGCCGTTTTTCAGATTGATTTAGACGTGCCGGATACGTATGTTTTTTGCCATTCGGGTAGCGGATAGCCATTTTTTTCCCCTCCTCCTAAATCCACTTATATCATACCACATGAACGAGCAAATCGCCTGCTTGAAAAGCCTTATTGCTTTTTCCCTATTAACATTGAATAATCCACGTCATTCGGCTACTATAATAATAGCTAGCCATATGCATAAAAAAGCCAGGCCATCTCTAATAATGATTGTCGAAATTATTCTTTCTTTGCCAGACCGCAACCTGTTTTGTCGACAGGGAAGGGATTACACAAAGAAGTGCGAATATTTATTATTATTACAGCAAAGGGGTGGAGACGATCATGACAAAAGAAGAATGGATGGAACGGTTAGCCGAGATTGAACAACAGACGCTGGAACTGGAAAAAATCGTACATGCAAAAGTAGCAGCTGAACGGCATCGACAGTTATTCGGACTGCGGTTACAAAGAGAACGCATTCAAAACAGGCTGCTGCTTGTAGAAGAAGGCGCTCGCTTTTTATGCGGCGAACCGGACGTACCTTCTTTTATGTCTACGTTAAAACCGGCGGCAGGGTCAATGTAAATGAAACGGGGTAGTAGGTAGTGCAGTTGATTGAACAGACAAACACACTTCAAACGCTTATCCATAAAGCAAAATCAATTTATGAAGAGCGGAGAGAAACAAAAGAAGTAGCCGATTTTTTCAGTGTTGTGAAGCCATTTGCTGACGAAATGGACAAAGTGGTCGATGCCTGGGAACAATCCGCGCTTGACTGGCTGAAAACAAATCCACAAAAATATGTACATGCGGTTCAAGTGACACAAACGGCGGATAATGCACGCCGCGTCGGTGCATACGCACATTTTTTTGACACTGGCAAAGCAAAATTTATTCAATCGGCAGATTCCGCGTTATACGTACTTGAATCGATTGGGAAAATATTGAAAAAGGATGGGGCGCTATAGGCGCTCTTTTTTTGGGCTTTCAAAAAGAGCGTTTGTTCGTTAAACTAGCATAGTAGGAGAGGTGTGAAGGTTGATGAAGAAGAAAACACTTTCAAAATTAATTACTGAATTGCGAAACAATGAACATATTATAAATTGGCATGAGATCGAACCGGAGGAAGCGAAAACGAAACCGATCCCGGAAATGATCGATGAGCGGATTCGGAAGGCTCTTTGGCAAAGAGGTGTCGGGGAGTTATATACGCATCAATATTCTGCTTTTAAGGCGGTCGAAAGTGGAGAAAATATTGTGGCGGTGACACCGACTGCTTCAGGGAAAACGCTTTGTTACAATTTGCCTGTTCTGCAATCGATCGCTGAAAACGAAGCGAACCGGGCGCTATATATTTTCCCGACAAAGGCGCTTGCTCAGGATCAGAAAAGTGAATTAAATGAAATGATCAGTGAAATGGGCATCGATATTAAAAGTTTTACATATGACGGAGATACGTCGCCTGCGATCCGACAGAAGGTGCGAAAAGCAGGCCATATTGTGATTACGAATCCCGATATGCTTCATTCAGCTATTTTGCCAAACCATACGAAATGGGTTCATTTATTTGAAAATTTGAAGTATATCGTAATTGATGAACTGCATACGTACCGCGGTGTCTTTGGCAGCCATGTAGCGAATGTAATCCGGCGATTAAAGCGAATCTGTTCTTTTTATGGAAGCAGTCCGATTTTTATTTGTACATCCGCGACCATTGCGAATCCGCAAGAACTGGCGGAGCAATTAACAGGCAATCCGATGAGACTGATCGATAATAACGGGGCACCAAGAGGAAGAAAGCATTTTGTCTTTTATAATCCACGAGTCGTGAACAAACCGCTTAATATTCGAAAGAGCGCCACGGTGGAAGTTAACAATATCGCAAAAGAATTTTTAAAGAATAAAATTCAAACGATTATTTTTGCGAGAAGCCGGGTGAGAGTGGAGGTTATTTTAAGCCATATTCAAGAACTGGTGAAAAAAGAGATAGGAACGAAGACGATCCGCGGGTACCGCGGCGGTTATTTGCCTAATGAACGGCGGGCGATTGAAAAAGGGCTGCGGGATGGAGAAATTTTAGGCGTTGTCAGTACAAATGCCCTGGAGCTCGGTGTCGATATTGGACAGCTGCAAGTGTGCGTGATGACAGGTTATCCAGGAAGCATTGCTAGCACATGGCAACAGGCCGGACGAGCCGGGCGAAGGCACGGTGAAGCGCTTATTATTATGGTTGCAAGTTCTACACCGATCGATCAATACGTCGTCCATCACCCTGACTACTTTTTTGATCGTTCACCGGAATCTGCACGGATCAATCCGGAAAATTTGATTATTCTCGTTGATCATTTAAAATGTGCCGCTTACGAACTGCCTTTTAAAGAAGAGGAAAAATTCGGGCCGATTGAAGTCCATGATATATTAGATTACTTGGAGGAAGAACGGGTACTTCACTACAATGGAGGCAAATATCATTGGGCACATGAATCATTTCCAGCAACGAATATTAGCTTGCGTTCTGCCGCACAGGAAAATGTGGTGATTGTCGATCAATCTGATGTCGCGAACGTAAAAATTATTGGTGAAATGGACCGGTTTAGCGCAATGACACTTTTGCATGATGAAGCCATTTATTTGCATGAAGGCAGACAATTCCAAGTTGAAAAGCTCGACTGGGAACATAAAAAAGCATATGTACGGAAAGTGGATGTGGAGTACTATACAGATGCGAATTTAGCTGTTCAGTTAAAAGTGTTGGAAATTGATCGATCGACAGAGCGAAACACGACAGCGATTCATTATGGTGACGTGACAGTGAATGCACTTCCGACCATTTTCAAAAAAATCAAGCTGTCGACATTTGAAAACATTGGATCAGGACCGATATCACTGCCGGAAGAAGAGATGCATACGAGCGCAGCATGGCTGGAATTAAAAGAGATCGGTCCGGAATTGAAAGAAAAGGCGCTTGAGCAATTGCTAATGGGAATTGCGAATGTGTTGAATCACATTGTGCCGATCCTTACGATGTGTGATCGCAATGATATTCACGTCGTCTCGCAAATAAAAGCAACACATACGGGACTTTCAACAATCTTCTTATATGATCATTATCCGGGCGGCATTGGTTTAGCTGAAGATGTGTATAAGAGATTTGATGAAGTGAAAGCTGCTGCAAAAGATTTAATTGAAAAATGCCCATGTCAGGATGGATGTCCTTCTTGCATTGGCATGGAAATCGGTGGAATGAATGCAAAACGAAAAAGTATCCAACTGATTGACCAATTTTAAGGAAGGAGTACGGACGGATGAGTATGACCAAAAAACTGCAAAGGATGAAAAAACATCTTGTGCGGGAAGAGACAGCTGTACCGATCAAAAAGCAGCAGGAGAACATTCGTCACTGGGATATGTGGGAAGCGGCAGGCGCAAACATATTCCATTTTGAAGGCGAGTATTGCATTACCCGTGAAACGCATTATTCACTTGATTATCAGCATGGCCATTACACATTTCTTGATGCGGAAAGAACGATTGAGGACTGGTCTTCTTTTGAAGGCGCTCATCCGTTGTCCGCAAAAGGATTTTCTTCATCGGATTTGTATTTTTTTGATACGGAAACAACAGGCCTTAGAGGATCAGGCAGTGTTATCTTTTTGCTCGGAACGGCCCGCATTTCAGGCAATCGTGTGACAGTAAAACAATATTTCCTGCCGTCACCCGGTAATGAAACGGCACTCTACGCGAAGTTTTTACAAGAAACCGATTATACGACACTTGTCACCTATAATGGAAAATCTTTTGATTGGCCACAGGTGAAGTCACGCCACACATTTGTGCGTGAACGAGTGCCGGCTCTTCCTGCATTTGGCCATTTCGATCTATATCATGCATCGCGCCGATTATTTAAGCATACAATGGAGTCGGTCAAGCTCGTCAACGTAGAAAAAAACATTTTGGGCATTGAGCGGATCGATGATGTGCCGGGCCATTTAGCACCAATTATTTACTTTGATTATGTAGAGCGTGGGGACCCGGAAGGTATATTACAGGTAATGAAGCATAATGAGCGTGATATTCTCAGCTTGCTTACACTGTATACACATATTAGCCGGCTTGTGCTAGATGGCTCGACCAGAAAGGATGATCGCACAGCCCTTGAAATCGCTAAATGGTTTGAATCATCCGGCAACGTTGATGCTGCCCGAATGGCCCTTGCCCAGTCAGCGGGTAGGGGACAAGATAATGTGGCGCTCGAAGCTGCCTATAGACTCGCGATGCAATATAAGCGGAGAAAATCATTTGAAGAAGCGAGAATGCTATTTGATCGCGTTAGGCATTCCCGCAGTACGCGGGCATTAGATGCATCAATTGAGTTGGCGAAGCTGTATGAACATACGTGGAAAGAAATAGACGAAGCGTTTAAGGTAACCGAGCAGGCAATTGAAATGGTGACAGATGAAAGGATAAGAAAGGAAGTTGAACACCGTTTGACACGGCTAGAAAGAAAAAAGTCGAAAGACCTTAAAAACTAATGTCATTTTGTTGTAACATGTTTGAAAACATCGTAAAATGAAGAGTACCATTTTAACAAGAGAAATGATAACTATGAGGTGAATGACAGGTTGAATCGTGCAATTTTTCTATTATTCTTTGTGTTTATCGGATTGACTGCATTTGTGCTAACGAATTTAAAAGATAGTTTCTATGCTTTTTTGTAAAAAACAATAAACCTTTAAACGACCTGTTTCCTAATTGACAAACGGCACTGTTTTTGAAACAATTAACGTATAAAAACAGGACTCGATGAAGGTGGTGCAAGGCAATGTTGTCAGATCAACTTAAGCTGACCGGGAAAGACATTCTCGAAAAAGAATTTAAAACATCCATGCGCGGATACAATCCGGATGAAGTGGATCAATTTTTAGATCTGATCATTAAAGATTATGATGTATTTCAACAGGCAATTGAAGAATTACAGCAGGAGAATTTACGTTTGAAAAAAGAAAACAGTTCCATCGCTTCCCGTCAAAGACAACCGGAGCCGCCAATACGCGCGCAGCAACCAGTAGCAGGGTCAACAAATTTCGATATTTTGAAGCGTTTGTCGAATTTAGAGCGTCACGTATTTGGTGATCGTCTTAACAACGAATAAATACTCGTTGCATTTAGAACGGTCATCCATTATAATAGGGAAACGAAAATGAATAACGTTCGGGTAATCGCTGCAGTCCGAGCGGCTGCAGAGGAAAGTCCATGCTCGCACAGTGCTGAGATGCCTGTAGTGATCGCGCCTGGCGAAACCATAAGCCAGGGCAGCATTTTAATGCTGACGGCAGGGAAAACACCTAAGTCCCTAGAGGATATGGTGTGAATACTTTGAAAGTGCCACAGTGACGGAGCTTTATCAGAAATGATAAAGGTGGAACGAGGTAAACCCCGTGAGCGAGCAACCCAAATTTTGGTAGGGGCACTTTCCGGACGGAACTGAACGAATGGAAAGGCAGAAGCTTAAGTTTCTGCAGACAGATGATTGCCACCGGAGTACGAGGTCATACCCTGGCCGTTTGCAGTACGAAGGAACAAAACATGGCTTACAGAACGTTATTCAGGGTTCAAATATACACAATACGCGGCTCTCCTTTTTAGGGGAGCTTTTCTTCTATTTGATAGAAGAGGCGCCTTCATATGAAAAAATATAACTCAATGCGAAAAAAAGTAAATGAAATGATCTATAACTACATACAAGAAGGGATCGTGATCCCTGATGCAAATGGGATTATTTTATTATTGAATCCTGCTTTACCATTGACCATTTAAAAGTTATAAGGGATTGGAAGTAAGCATCAAATTCAATTGTTAACCGGCAAATTATAAGATTATATTCAAGGCTTTTCCTATTCAAAGCCAGTTCCAATTGCAAAATAAATTGATTTTCATTATTTGGATCTAATGGAAGAATACGAATGAAAAGAGGATGTTATGACGTATACAATCATTGCGACAGCCGCTATGGGTTTAGAGGCACTCGTTGCTAAAGAAGTGAAAGAACTCGGTTATACCCCGCGAACAGAAAACGGAAAGGTGTATTTTGAAGGAGATGCGAAAGCGATTGCCCGTTGCAATATGTGGCTGCGAACGGCAGATCGAGTCAAAGTAGTGGCCGCTGAATTTTATGCGGAAACATTTGATGAATTATTTGAAAAAACGAAAGCGATTGAGTGGGAACAGTTTTTGCCGAAAGATGCATCTTTCCCAGTACAGGGGAAATCGGTTAAGTCAACGCTGTTCAGTGTATCTGACTGTCAGGCCATCGTTAAAAAAGCGATTGCAGAACGACTAAAGCATGCGTATAAAATAGAGTCGTGGCTGCCAGAAACAGGTGCTCATTTTCCGCTTGAAGTTGCCCTCTTAAAAGATAAAGTGACGATTACGATCGATGCGAGCGGTGCAGGTCTACATAAACGGGGTTATCGGGTCGGACAAGGAGAAGCACCAATCAAAGAAACATTGGCTGCTGCACTTGTTCAGCTGACAAACTGGTATCCGGATAAGCCATTTATTGATCCATTTTGCGGTTCTGGGACAATCCCGATTGAAGCAGCACTGATCGGTCAAAACATTGCGCCTGGTTTTAACCGGGATTTTGTGTCTGAACAGTGGGCCTGGATTGGGGACAACGTATGGAATGATGTCCGAATGGAAGCAGAAGACAAAGCAAACTACGATCAGCCGCTTGACATTGAAGGGTTTGATATTGATTCAACTATGATCAGGATCGCCAACAGCAATGCGTTTGAAGCAGGACTTGGTGACTTAATTAACTTCCGTGTTGGAGATGTTGCACAGTTTGAAACAGATAAAGAGTATGGTGTCATCATTGGCAATCCGCCATATGGCGAGCGGCTAAGCGACCGTCCAGCTGTTGAAAAATTGTATGCCGATATGGGATACAAATTCAAATCGCTTGATACGTGGTCTATTTACATGCTCACGTCGCATGAACAATTTGAAGAAGTATATGGCAAGCCGGCGACGAAAAAGCGAAAACTATTCAACGGATTTATTCGCTGTGATTACTATCAATACTGGGGCAAGCGCCCGCCACGCCGCTCTGAATCTGAATAAAGCGGATTGATGAAAAATCCAGAAGAGATAAAAAAGCGCAAAAGCGGCGTCAGGCCTGCTTTTGCGCTTTTTTATATAATATTACCAGAGCTTGAATCCTTTTGATCCGAGTGGACCGCCGTTGATTATGTCCATAATTGGAACGGCGTAGGCAACTAAGATGAGCGCAACTAGTACGGTGATCCAAACTTTCCAGTTTTCGAGAATCTTTGGTGTTTGTTCAGCATCTTTGTCGACTTCACCAATAGGGAATTCTTCATCGCCTTTTGGTGCAAACCAGCATAGGTTCACGAAAATGATTAACACGAAAATGATGCCGAGGAACAAGATAGTGCCGCCGACGGCCTGTGCGATTTGATACGGAATCCATTCCATTGCCTGTGCAGCATCGCCATATGTTGAGTAAGACGAACGGCGTGGTGCCCCGAGAAGACCCGCCCAATGCATCGCGCCGGACATAATCGTCATCCCGAACGCCCATGTAAATGCTTGTATAATCGCAAGTTTATTCATTTGCGGTGTTAAAACACGTCCTGTTAAATGTGGAATGAGCCAGTAAGCAATTCCGAAAAACGTTAATAAAACAGTGGTCGCCACGGTTAAATGAAAATGGCCCGTTACCCAGATTGTATTGTGAATCACCTGATTCATTTGGTGAGAAGCGTTAATGATCCCGCCGGCACCAGCTGGAATAAACGCAGCCATACCAATAAATGGAACGGTGAAACGTGCATCACCCCAGGGGAGTTTGTGAAACCAGCCGAACAATCCTTTGCCACCGAGTTCACGTCCGCGCAGCTCAAATGTGGCAAACATACTGAATGCCGTCATGAGCGACGGGATGATAACCATAAAGGTTAAAACAACCTGCACGAATTTCCAAAACTCTGTAATACCTGGTTCTGTCAGCTGATGGTGAATGCCGACCGGAATGGAGAACAATAAAAATAAAATAAATGAAAGGCGGGCAAGTGAATCGGAGAAAATTTTACCGCCGATTACTTTCGGGATAACGACATACCATGCCATATAAGCAGGAAGAAGCCAGAAATAGACGAGTGCATGACCGAAATACCAGAACAATGTACGTGTAATTGCCACATCGACACGTTCAATGAACCCGAGTGACCATGGCAAAAGTTGAAGCAATACTTCCGCTGCAACGCCAAGTGTTGCAACGAACCACATAAGGGAATTGGCAACGACCATATACGTTAAAAGCGGAGACGATTCACCTTTGTTTTCTTTACGCCACTGTGCGTACTTTGCCATATGGGCGAAGATGACGAACCAGCTGCCAACGACGATAAATGTTAAACCGAGATAAAAAATCCAATGTGCTTGCAGCGGTGCATAAAATGTATATAAAACCGTTGCTTCATTTAATAAAATCATCGTTGCTGACATGACCGTGCCAAGGAGCATAATCCAAAAACCAATCCAGCTAGTAAGGCGCTGTTTTGCTGTAAACGTGCCGGATGTACGGCTGACAGCAGCTGCTTGGAATCCAAGAATGAAAAAGGTTGTGAAGACAAGCCCGAGCATGACGCCGTGAACGGTTAATACTTGATAATAACCGATATTTGCTGGAAGCTCGAAACGCCCGGAACGAACAAATACTTGTAACAGTCCCATTAATCCGCCAATAGCAAGGGCTGCAAATGCAACATACATATGGGCCATTACGAGGCGCGCATCACGTTTATCTACGCGTAACAATGTGCTGTTATTCATTGACGTCTACCACCTTATACATCATTTTCATCGTGTGATGCCCTGTCCCGCAATACTCGTTGCATACGACAAGGTATTCACCTATTTTATCCATCGTCGTGACATATTCACTTATGTAGCCGGGTTCGAGCATCATGTTAATATTTGTACCAGTCACCCCGTATCCGTGCACAACGTCTTTCGTTGTAGCGATAATTTTCACCGTTGACCCAACGGGAATTTCCACTTCAGCCGGCATGTACATGAAAGCAGAGGCAACGACAACAAGTTC
Organism: Domibacillus mangrovi; assembly: GCF_001906925.1. Classification (GTDB taxonomy): domain Bacteria; phylum Bacillota; class Bacilli; order Bacillales; family Domibacillaceae; genus Domibacillus; species Domibacillus mangrovi. The sequence continues at coordinate 120,833 of NZ_MRWQ01000001.1, read as the reverse complement.
GTAGTCCCAATCTTTACCACTCACTTTTGTAAGGCCAGGTTCATTAAATGGTGTGACTTTGTCCACTTGTTCATAGTTAATCGTTTTTACTGAACTAGGCGGCTGATGTCCTTGGTGGAACGCACCAATTCCAACGATGATGAGGAATAAGACAAGTGAGCCGATTCCAAACGTGATCCACCACTTTTCATAACGGTGTAAATGCATACGTATAATTCCTCCTTCAAACAAATTAGAAACGATCAGTGAAAATAGAAAAGACGGCGAACCATGAAGCGATGACAAAAATGCCGATTCCAAATACGGCATATAATGTTCCTTTTAATGATTGCTCTTCTTCTTGAAGTTTGTGATTGCGTTTTCCTGAAGCCATTTTAAATCACTCCTTTCTTGATCGTCTTATTTCCTTGTAACACTATCTTAAGCGTGTAAAAAAACAGATTCTGTGAGGAAAATCACGGAAAATCTTTTCAGTGTGAAAAAAGTGTGAAATAGTGGTGAATATATATTAACGAATAATCAGAAAAAATAGAAACTTAACGTTCGTGTTTTATCTTGATTTTTTTGTATGGTCTGCTATTATATAAAACATAAATCAATGATATTCCTATATATAATCGTGGGAATGGGCCTGCAAGTATTTACCGGACTGCTTTAAATAGGCTGGCTATGAGTGAACAGCAGCACGCTTCATCTATTTTCAGCTTGAAGGGTATTGTTCACTCTGTTCATTAAAAGGAAAATCATGCTTCAGGCTTTTTTTTATGCTTGAAGATGTAAATAGGAGGAAGAAAGTAATGAAACGTCTTCAGGAAAAAATGGAACAAGATGGACGTATTTTGTCCGAGCACGTTTTAAAAGTAGATTCTTTTTTGAATCATCAAATTGATCCTTTGCTTATGAAAGAAATCGGAGAAGAATTTGCCAATCGTTTTGCATCAGAAAAAATCACAAAAATTGTAACACTTGAATCTAGTGGAATAGCACCATCTGTTATGACGGGTCTCGTACTCGATGTGCCAGTCGTGTTTGCTCGTAAACGGCAGTCACTCACGATGACAGATGATTTACTGACAGCCAATGTGTATTCATTTACGAAAGAAACGGCGAATCGTATTGCCGTTTCTAATGCCTTTTTATCAGCGGATGATCATGTACTTATTATTGATGACTTTCTTGCCAACGGTCAGGCAGCGCTCGGATTGATCGACATCGTTCGTCAGGCAGGCAGTTCCATTGCAGGTGTTGGTATCGTCATTGAAAAGTCATTTCAAAATGGTGCTGAATTACTTTACCAAGAAGGGATACGTGTCGAATCATTGGCTCGCATCAAGTCGCTTAAAGAAGGAAAAATCGAGTTTAAAGAAGAGGAACCTGAAAAATGAACCCTTCGACATTTAAAACAGCCTCACTTGGCATTCAGCACGTCCTTGCCATGTATGCTGGAGCAGTCCTCGTTCCATTAATCGTAGGTGCAGCGATCGGCATGAACTCGGAACAGCTGACGTATCTCGTATCGATTGATATTTTTATGTGCGGAATTGCCACGTTGCTGCAAGTATGGAGCGGCAAATGGATCGGTATAGGGCTTCCTATTGTTCTTGGCTGTACGTTTACCGCGGTCAGCCCGATGATTGCAATCGGAACAACGCATGGTATTAACTATATATACGGTGCCATTATTGCATCAGGCGTTTTTGTTTTACTTATCGCTCCTTTTTTCAGCAGGCTTGTCCGCTTTTTCCCGCCGGTTGTGACGGGTTCGGTCGTGACGATTATTGGTGTGACACTCATTCCAGTTGCTATGAACAATATGGGTGGCGGGCAAGGCAGCCAGAACTTTGCTTCAACTGAGAATATTATACTTTCATTCACGACGCTTATTATTATTATTTTAATGTATCGCTTTTTTGATGGCTTTGTCCGGTCCATTTCTGTGTTGCTCGGTCTTCTGATCGGCACGGTTATTGCTTTCTTTATGGACAAAGTCGATTTTACCCCTGTTATGGATGCATCTTTGTTCCATGTCATTCAGCCGTTTTATTTTGGCCTCCCTGCGTTTGAATGGTCCGGTATTTTAACGATGATTCTCGTGGCGATGGTGAGTCTTGTTGAATCTACAGGTGTTTACTTTGCTGTTTCAGATATGTGTGATGAAGAAGTGGCCGAGCACGATTTAGCGAAAGGATACCGTGCAGAAGGATTAGCGATTATTCTCGGCGGGATTTTTAACGCATTCCCGTATACGGCTTTTTCACAAAACGTCGGTCTTATGCAATTGTCGGGTGTGAAGTCTAGAAACGTTATTTTTTATACAGCGGGCTTTTTAATTTTCTTGGGCCTTGTGCCAAAAATCGGTGCATTCACGACGATTATCCCGTCGAGTGTACTTGGCGGTGCGATGCTGGCGATGTTCGGAATGGTGCTTGCTCAAGGCATTAAAATGCTTGGGCGTGTCGACATGGAGAAACAGGAAAACTTATTGATTATTGCCTGCTCAGTTGGGATGGGGCTTGGCGTGACAGTTGTACCGGATTTATTTGCGGGTCTGCCGGACGGTGTGGAAATTTTAACGGGAAATGGAATCGTCGCCGGCAGTTTGACAGCACTTGTCCTTAATGTACTGTTTAATGAAATCGGCCACAAACGGACAGCGAATGCGACTATGAAAGAAAAAGTGTCATAAAAAACGATAAAAAACTCCCGCGTTTTAAAGACATTAACATGTCGTAACGTCATCTCCATTTCTTACATGAAAAGAAATGGAGGTGGCGTTTTTATGTTCAAAAAAGGTTAAAAAATAAAAACTAGTCACGTCAATCATATTTTAATTATTCTAATAGATGGCATGTAAATATCTTTTTGAGTACTAAAGATATAGCTAAAAATACTGACAATCGAGAAGATATACAGTAAAATAAAGTGAAACTTCATTTTGTGGGGGTCTTAATACCTACTAATGTGGAATAAAAAAGCGGGGTGCGAATATGGAAAACACACAACTAGGTAAAAATGCGGTTATTAAAGAAGTGTTGAATTGCGCCATTGAATCCATCCGGACGGTCATTCCAATCGAAGCGCAGGTGGGGCAGCCAATATTATTAATGGAGTCATTTAGCCATCATGCAATAGGTGTTTTTATCGGCATCACGGGTGATTTGCCAGGCCGCCTCATTTTAAATGGATCGGAAGAATCGTTTTCACGTTTAGGGACGAAGATGTTTGGTATGCCAATCGAAGGTGAAATGGTGGAGTCATTTGCCGGCGAAGTTGTCAATATGATCGCAGGCAATATGGGAGCGGCATTGTTTGCCAAAGGAATTACGATTGATATTACACCGCCGACGATCATTGTAGGCGATTCGAAAATTTCTGGATTCAGGCAGGCGATCAAGCTGCCAATAGCGTTTCAGGAAGCCGGGGAATACGAGTTAGTTTTAAATATTGAAAAAGGTTAACAGCAGTTGTTGAATTCCATATACATAAATATATTTACGTATGCATAATATGACATTGAATAGGCTGTTATATGAAACAGAGATAACGTCTTTCGTGCGAATGGTAAGGGAGATTTCATTTTTGTCCTTGTGTGATGCTTACTTATTGTATACATCTTTTTGAATGATGCTGAATAGGGCATCTTTTTTGGTTGCAAAAAAAGAAAATGGGTGCTAAGATACAAACAAGGATGAAAATCATTATCAACTAAGAAAGAAGGCGTTTGGAATGATCTGGTTATTTGTGACGGCGACAGTAGTAACGTATGGTGGAGTAATGAAATTTGTGCTGGATCGTACGGCAAATCAAACGAGTACGCCTGTATTTAAAAAATAATAAATGACAATGAGTATAAGGATAAGGATACAATGAAACAGGTGCACACCACTTTCATTGTATCCTTTTTTATTTGTTAAAAATCATATACAATGATAAAAAAAGGTGTACGCATCGAAGGGATGGAACAAATATGGAAGCACCGACAAAAAGCCGTATGATGGAAACAATCCGGACACGCACAGCGAGACTTTATGAACAATTTATACATAATGAAGATACTGAACGGGCGGAAAAGGCCGAGCTCTTTTTACGCAAAATGAATGATCATGAATTTATCGTCGCGTTTTGTGGCCATTTTTCAGCCGGTAAATCGACGATGATTAATGAATTAACAGGCGAAGCACTTTTACCGTCAAGCCCCATTCCAACAAGCGCCAATCTCGTTAAAATTAAACCGGCCGAAGAAGACTTTGCTAAAATTAACTACCATGATGGCCGTCCGCTCCTATTTAAAGCGCCATATGACATAAAGCATGTGAAAAAATTTGCAAAAGATGGCGATGAAGTGGCATCGATTGAAATCGGACATTCATCGTCTCATTTGCCGCCTGACGTGACTGTGATGGATACGCCGGGTGTTGACTCGACCGATGATGCGCATCGCATTTCAACAGAGTCTGCACTTCACCTTGCGGATATGGTGTTTTACGTGATGGATTACAATCATGTGCAGTCAGAATTGAACTTTATTTATACGAAAGAACTGTTGTCACATGGAGTGAAGCTGTATTTAATTATTAACCAAATTGATAAACATAAAGAAGAAGAATTATCGTTTAGTGCATTCCGACAGTCTGTATATGATTCGTTTGCGACGTGGAATGTACAGCCAGAAGCGTTTTTCTTTACGAGTCTGCATGGAAGAGATCTGCCATATAATGATTTCGATGAAGTAAAGAAGCTTATTCATGATAGTATGGCGAACCGGGAGCAGCTGTCTGAACAATCAGCTGAAACGATGATGAATCGTCTCGTGCATGAACATATCGAATGGCTTTTAAATCAGCAAAAAGAAGAGAAGACACAGTTTGAAGCGGTCATTGCGGAAGCAGGGGCCCAGTCCATTGAAGAAAAAGAAGCGGCTCTTGCGAAAGAACTAGAAAAGCGTGATGCGGCATTCTGGCTGAAACAGTTTGAAAGAAGACGTGAAGATGTGCTGAAAAATGCAATATTAATGCCGGCATCTACACGTGAAATGGCTCGCAGTTATTTGGAATCGACTCGTCCAGAATTTAAAGTAGGAATGCTGTTTGCGAAAAAGAAAACGGAAGAAGAGCGTGAAAAACGCTTGAATGCGCTGCTTGCTGATTTAAAAAAACGGACAGAAGCACAGCTGGAGTGGCACGTACGGCAAGTGACCGCTTCATGGCTGAAAGAAAGCGGCTTGGACGATCCTTCGCTAGCTCTTCAGGCGGAGGAATTAGCTGTGCCAGTGGATTCATTGGTCATTACAGATGCAGTGAAACCAGGTGCGGGTGTAACAGGAGATGCTGTGCTGAATTACTGTGAAGATGTCGCTAGTCTCATTAAAAAGCGGGCTCGTGCTATATCGGATGAATGGAAACGTGAAGCAGCACCGATTTTAACAGAACAGTTTGAAGGAGAATATGCACAATTCGCGGCCGATCACCGTATTTGGAAAGAGCGCCTCATAGCAAAAGAAAAACTTGCATCGCTTGAATTTGCGCGCAATATACGTGAAAATGAGCTGAAAGAAACATTGCTCATAGAAGATACGGATATCCCGCCTGTGATGGATGAGCTAATAGAAAAATGGCAGGTGGAGGCAGAAAATATAGCAGTTTACACGGGGCAGGAAGATATGGAAGAAGTGCGAAAAGAAGAGCAGCAGGCTATTGATATGGAACCGGTACAGGAGACGGCATTTATGGATGCAGCTTCTACGGTGAAAAGGCTGCGTCATCTTGCAGGCCGTTTAAACGGTGTGCCCGGTTTTGGCCGGTTTATTGAAGGAGCGATACAAAAAGCGGAGCGTCTTGAAAACAGAACGTATACAATTGCGCTATTCGGCGCGTTTTCAGCAGGTAAATCGTCGTTTGCGAATGCGCTGCTTGGCGAAAAAGTACTGCCAGTATCACCGAATCCAACGACAGCTGCCGTTAACCGGATTCATCCCGTAGCAGAAGGGAAAAAACATCGCACGGCAGATGTCCATTTAAAGACGGGCTTCATGATGCTTGCTGATGTGAACGTGTCACTTGGACTGTTTGGCCTCAGTGCGTCTTCGCTTCGTGAAGCATATCAAATGGTGCCAGGTGTGTTGGATTCGAATGAAGGTGAAGGGAAAGAAAAAATACATTTATCTTTTTTACGTGCATTTTATGCGGGCTTCCATGATTACGAAAGCCAGTCAGATGAGACGATAAATGTTGATCTGACAACATTTAAACAATATGTCGCCAATGAACAAAAAAGCTGTTTTGTGGATTCGATTGATTTGTATTACGACTGTGATTTTACCCGTCTAGGCATTACACTTGTGGACACACCGGGAGCTGATTCGATTAACGCCCGCCATACGGGTGTCGCATTTGAATACATTAAAAATTCCGATGCGATTTTGTTTGTCACGTATTACAATCATGCGTTTTCAAAAGCAGACCGGGAATTTCTTATCCAGCTAGGCCGTGTAAAAGAGGCGTTTGAGCTAGACAAAATGTTCTTTATTATTAACGCGATTGACTTAGCGGCAAATGAAGACGAACTGAATGAAGTGAAATCGTATGTACGTGAGCAGCTGCTTCAATATGGCATCCGTTTCCCGCGTCTTCATGGCGTATCAAGTATGCTTGCGGTCGAAGAAGCGACGCGCGGTGAATGGAGTCACCCACAGTCGGGCATGAAGCAATTTAAAGAACCGTTTCACGCATTTTTATTAAATGACCTTGCGTCAATGGCGGTTCAGTCGGCGGAAGCGGAAGTGGAACGGGGCGTCTTGCAGTTAGAAAAATTAATTGAAACAGCGAAAGACAACCGTGATAATCGAACGCAAAAGAAAGCGGAACTGGAAGACAAGTGGAGCCGGATGGCTGTTGCAATCGACAGTGAGAATACAGATGTCGAGAAAAAGCGGATGACCCAGGAACTCGATGAACTTGTGTATTACATTAAACAGCGTGTCTTTTATCGTTTCTCCGACTTTTTCAAAGAATCATTTAATCCGGCTACGTTGAGTGGACAGGGCGATGTAAAAGGGTCTTTGCAAAAAGCGTTGGAAGAACTGCTTGAATCCGTTGGGTATGATCTTGCTCAAGAAATGCGGGCGACCTCCATTCGCGTTGAAAATCACGGTGTGAAATTGCTTCATGAAAAGCAGGCGCGTTTAGTGAATAAAGCATCGTTGATTGAGCCGGAATTGCTTTTATCCCATTTGGATGCACAGAAACTCGCCGTGCCGGATTTTGATCCAGCCTTTACAGAGGTATCGCGAGAACCTTTTGCAAAGCCGCTTTCATTATTTAAAAATGCTCGTGCGTTTTTTGAAAAAAATGAGAAGCAGGTGATGATGAAGGAACTGCAAACAATGATCGAAGAACTGGCAGATCTGTATTTAGCCAGTCAAAAAAATGCGCTTCAAACGAGTGCATTCTTGTTCATGGAGAAGGGAACAGATGAAGTGAAAAAAGCCGCTTCATTAGACGTGAATGAACAGTTTACAGCGTGGCTTGATGTGCTAGAACATAGTGAAAATATTGAGGAGTGGGAGCGGATTTTACGTGACATCCAATCTGCTTCATAATACACGCTTTCATGCATGTGCAACGTGTTGTCATTTCGAGGCGGTGAAAACACCTGCCAATATGATGTATAGATGCCGCCGGCTCGGGTTCGAAACGAATCCGAGCTACCGGTTTAACTGCTGGGATCCAAAAGACAATGTGAGGAAATTAATGGAAAAGGAACAGGTGAATGAACATGATCGTAACGGCTGAATGGCTCCACGAACAGCTTGAAAATAGAAATGTTATCCTTTTTGACTGCCGGTTCAACCTGGCAGATCCGGCGGAAGGAGCGGAATTATATGAACGAAGCCACGTGCCAGGTGCTTTTTATGCACATCTTGACGATCGCCTCTCTGGAGAAAAAGGAGCAGAAGGAGGGCGTCATCCATTACCGGATATGAGCGAATTTACACTTTTTTTAGAAAACTGTGGTGTGTCTAATGACTCCACCGTTGTGGCATATGACGACGGCGTGTCGATGTTCGCTGGCCGTCTCTGGTGGCTGCTTAAATACGCGGGTCATGACGATGTACATATTTTAGACGGTGGATTTTCCGAATGGGTAGAAAAAGGGTACCAAATCACGACGGAAATGCCGATCCGACGCCCGGCTTCGTTTCAATTAAACGTGCAGGATGGCATGCGTGCATCCATTGAAGAAGTAAAACATGCATCTGAAACAGGTTCATCCTTACTGATTGATTCCCGTGCTCCAGAGCGTTACCTCGGTGAAATAGAACCGCTTGATCGTGTACCAGGCCATATTCCCGGCGCGATCAACCGTTTTTTTGCGGAAGGATTGGAAGGGACAAAGTGGAAAACGAAAGAAGAGCAGGCATCCCGATTTGAACATATTCGTAAAGATGAACCAGTTATTGTATACTGCGGCTCAGGTGTTTCAGCAACACCGAATGTACTAGCTTTGCAAATGGCAGGGTATAAGAATGTTAAATTGTATCCAGGGAGCTACAGTGAATGGTCAAGCGATACGTCACGTCCAGTTGAGACAAAAGAAAGAGGCATTGTTGATAAATAAAAAAGCAAATTTTAACCGTTCAGGTTTATTGGACGGTTCTTTTGTATATAGTAGTAAAAATAATAAATTTTTATCATCTAAAAAATCTGCGATAAATTTAAACAAAATACTATATATACATTAGGGGGGTATGGTAAACTATATGTAAGGGAGGTGGCAACGTGAAAGTAATGGAGATTCAAAATTGTGATAGGCCCCGCATGACTGGTTCTGATCGAAAGAGCCACCATTCTGAAAAAATAAAAAAAAATTTAGTGACGCGGCTCAATCGGATAGAAGGACAAATTCGTGGAATTAAAGGCCTTATCGAAAAGGATGCTTATTGTGATGACATCATTACACAAATTTCCGCGACGCAGGCGGCGTTAAATAGTGTGGCTAAAATTCTTCTCGAAGGACATATGAAAAACTGTATCGCCGAGCGTATTCAAGAAGGCGATTGTGAAGTAGTGGATGAACTGCTTATCACGATTCAAAAATTGATGAAAAAGTAAATACGTAAAATGGAAGGAAGATAAACTAGTGGAACAAACAACATTAACTGTACAAGGCATGTCTTGCGGACACTGTATACAATCCATTGAAGGCAGTGTAGGGGAACTGGACGGTGTGAACTCAGTGAAAGTTCATTTGCAAGAACACACAGTAGATGTAGAATATGATAGGCAGCAAGTATCTTTGGATAAAATTAAAGAAGCCATTGATGAACAAGGATATGAAGTGGCATAAGGTGAAACATCTATAGGGGATATAGACGGTACTATCTAGGGTCTGGCTTCTCCTTCGTTAGTTTCTCCAATTCCTGAAGTGGGGTCTTACTGCCCGTTAATCTATGATAAAATATATAAATAAGGCGTGCTGATTTTTCAGCACGTTCTTTCCGGCAAAAAATATACCCCATGTGGGTATGAGGAGTGATGAGGTGAACAATCAAGCGATGGAAACGAGCTTTCAAATTTCTGGCATGACGTGTGCCGCTTGTGCCGTAAGGATTGAAAGAGGGTTAAATAAACTGGATGGTGTAGAAAAGGCTACAGTAAACTTAGCTTTAGAAAAATCCAAAGTAAAATATGATCCAACCAAAATAAAGGAAGAAGAGATTCAACAAAAAATTAACCATCTTGGTTATGGTGTGATCGTGGAAAAGAACGAATTTTTAATTTCCGGCATGACGTGTGCCGCGTGTGCGATAAGAATTGAAAAAGGATTAAATAAACTGAACGGTGTGTCAAGTGCAAGTGTCAATCTGGCTCTTGAGAGAGCGGTGGTTGAATACAACCCATCCACTTTGTCAAAAGCAGAAGTCATTAAAAAAGTGGAATCACTTGGGTATAGCGCTGTTTTGAAAGAAGAAGACAGCAGCAAAGCGAGCATGGATCACCGGCAAAAAGAAATTGAAACACAGACGAGGAAATTGATCTTTTCAGCCATTCTTTCTATGCCTCTCTTATGGGCGATGTTTGGGCATTTTGAATTTACTTCATCGCTCTATGTACCGGTCGTGTTTATGAATCCGTGGGTGCAATTAGCGCTCGCGACACCTGTACAATTCATCATCGGAAAACAGTTCTACATAGGAGCTTATAAAGCGCTGAAAAATAAAAGTGCCAATATGGATGTGCTCGTTGCGCTAGGAACATCAGCTGCTTACTTTTACAGTTTGTATTTATCATTTGAGTCGATCGGCCATTCTGGTCATATGGTCGAACTGTATTATGAAACGAGTTCAATTCTTATTACATTGATTCTTTTAGGGAAATTGTTTGAAGTAAAAGCAAAAGGCCGTTCTTCCGAAGCCATTAAAAAGTTAATGGGTTTGCAGGCGAAAACAGCTGTCACCGAACGAGATGGACAAGAGATAGAAATTCCGCTTGAAGATGTGCTTGCTGGGGATATACTTCATGTGAAGCCGGGTGAAAAAGTTCCCGTAGACGGCATGATTTTGGAAGGGCTATCCGCTGTTGATGAATCGATGCTGACAGGCGAAAGCCTGCCAACAGATAAAAAACCGGGTGATGAAGTTATTGGTGCAACGATCAATAAACACGGATTTTTGAAAATGAGAGCGACGAAAGTAGGCAGAGAGACGACTTTGTCGCAAATCATTAAAGTCGTAGAAGAAGCCCAAGGATCAAAAGCGCCGATTCAACGGTTAGCGGATCAAATTTCCGGTATTTTTGTACCGATTGTCGTTGGAATAGCTGTTGTCACATTTTTAATCTGGTTTATTTGGGTGACGCCAGGAAACTTCGCTGAAGCACTTGAAAAACTGATAGCTGTTTTAGTTATTGCCTGTCCTTGTGCACTTGGACTTGCGACGCCAACGTCCATTATGGCGGGATCAGGACGCGCTGCAGAGTACGGTATTTTGTTTAAAGGTGGAGAGCATCTAGAAACAACGTATGGCATTGACACTGTCATTCTTGATAAAACAGGGACCATCACGAATGGGACGCCTGTATTAACGGACGTATTCGTGCATAAATCCGTTGATCAAGCAGAATTTCTCGCGTTCGTTGGAACCGCAGAAAAACAGTCAGAGCATCCACTGGCTCAGGCGATTGTACAAGGGGTTAAAGACAAAGGGATTTCATTAAAAGAAACAGACCAATTTGAAGCGATCCCGGGTTTCGGTATTAAGGCCATGATTGAAGAAAAAGAATTACTCATAGGGACACGTAAACTTATGAAGCAGTACAATGTGAATACAATAGATGCCCATGCGAATATGGTGAAGATGGAGAAAGAAGGGAAAACGGCGATGCTAGTAGCGATCAATGGTGAGTATACAGGAATTGTCGCCGTTGCAGACACGATTAAGGAAACATCTATAGCGGCTATCAGCCGTCTAAAAGAGATGGGCCTTGAAGTCATTATGATGACAGGTGATAACAAACAGACAGCGCAGCTGATTGCCGGACAGGTGGATGTTGACCGTGTGATCGCAGACGTTCTTCCAGAAGGAAAAGCAGATGAAGTAAGGAAGCTGCAGGCACAGGGGAAAAAAGTCGCGATGGTTGGCGATGGAATCAATGATGCACCGGCACTAGCAACGGCCGATATTGGGATGGCAATGGGAACAGGAACCGATGTGGCATTAGAAGCAGCCGATATAACCTTAATCAGAGGAGATCTGAACAGTATTGTCGATGCGATCTTTATGAGTAAGATGACAATCCGAAATGTTAAACAAAACTTGTTCTGGGCATTCGGCTACAACACAATTGGCATTCCGGTTGCTGCATTAGGCTTCCTAGCACCATGGCTCGCAGGCGCTGCCATGGCATTCAGCTCGGTTTCTGTTGTCCTCAATGCACTTCGATTGCAAAAAATAAAATTATAATGACAATAAAGTTGTTCTAATAAAGAAACGTAGGCCTGGCTTTCAGAGTCTAAACAGCGTTCCAAGTTAAAAAATTAATTACTTTCTTATCTTTTTAAAAAAACACCTTTCTAAATGGATTTTCATTTAAGAAAGGTGTTTTTTTGAGTATTTAGTGAGGGTGATAAAGACCGTAAAGCCGGTGTGTCAAGCTGTCCCTAACACAACACCAAGTTTTTTCAAGTACTGTCTATAAGCAATACTCATGCGATCACAGACGAGTGACAACTCAACTTGTAAATCAAGCGGCAGTTCTTCGGGCTTTTGGTTTTCAACAATCGGTTTGTCTTGCGCAAATATGTCATCTTGGAACTTTATTATCGATTCATCTGACAATCCAGTTGCATAGTTGAAAGATAAGATGCCATATGCAACAGATGTTTCATTGTCTACAGGGCGAACGGTTAACAATATCGTCATTAATTTATTATTTTCACGGTCTTTCTTTGTAAAGCTTACTGTGAAAGGCCGATGAATTTCATACGTGTAATAGACGTATTTTGGAATACCTGATCCATCTGGGTCAGGTTGAAAAATAGCGATTTCATCTGAAAAAATTCGGTTTCCTTCATGGTTCACGTTGTAATCTTGAATATCCCGATGGCTTTCTGTACCTAAAGAACCTTCGTGTACAATAGCTAGATGACCCACATCGAGAAAGTTTTCGATAATACGTGGTGGTTTTGCGACAACTTCTTGTGGCCCCCAAATAACATTATGATAGTCGGTGCCATCCATTTGTGGATAGTTGAAGAGTTCCGGTGCATTTCCAGCAAAATTGACCCAAATGAAACCGTACTTCTCAATACAAGAATAAGAAGTGGCTTTGGCTTTTTTAGGGATGGCTTTCCCCTCGGGTAACTGTGGAATTGTGATGCATGCGCCGCTATCATTGTATTCCCAAGCATGGTATGGACAAACTAAGCAATCATTTTTCACTTCACCTAACGATAACGCTGCTCCTCTATGGATACATAGATCTTTAAATACATGTACGCCCTTACTATTTCTAAAAATGGCGAGGCGTTCGCCCATTAAAGTAATTTGAATTGGTTTTTCTTTTACATCGTTTGAGCGGCAAGCAACAAGCCAATCTTCTAACAATACCTTATCTTGTAACATATATTTAGCCTCCCGACTTGATTTCGTACTCCCATTTTAAACAAATTAACACGAATGCGTCAACCCTAAACACGAACTAAGTTGGTAATAAATACAAAAATGTTCGGTTTATATATACAAATCTATGTTTATTATTTATAATGCAATTGAAAAGTAGTTATTCTACAGAAAGAGGTGAATTCAGGAATGAGTGAAAAAACAGAAAACAACCTGATTATAGGTGTAAACGAGAAGGTAAGTTACCCTAAAGCGTTCCTTCTAGGTTTGCAGCATGTACTGGCAATGGATTTATATATTGCACCGATTATTATTGCCGGACTTCTATCATTGACTGTCGAAAATACCGCGTTCTTTGTCCAAATGTGTTTTTTGGCAACAGGTATTGCAACGATAATCCAAACAGGCGCGGGAATTAAACTACCTGTAGTCCAAGGACCGTCATATGTCCCTATTGGCACGATTGCTGTAATTGGCGGGAAATTCGGGCTTGGCGCGATTGCCGGAAGCTTAATTCCAGGCGCGATTATTATAGCTCTCTTGGGTTACCCATTAAAATGGTTTGCAAAAGTGGTCAGTAAAGTAATCCCGCCTCTCGTTGGAGGCACCGTGATCATTATCATCGGGATTGCACTAATGCCAATCGGACTAAATAATATTTATCAAGCTGAAGGTAATATAGGTGAAAATATTGTTGTTGCCTCTGTTTCTGCGAGCGTGGTCATAATATGTATGCTTCTTGGCCGTAAGTTTGGTGGCCTAGGTGCGTTTTTCCGGTTAGTATCGGTCATTCTAGCAATTATCGTCGGAATATTAACAGCAAGTTTATTTGGAAGCGTAGATTTTTCTCCGGTTAAAGATGCAAGTTGGTTCTCTTTCCCATCGTTTCTTCCCTTTGGACAACCTGTTTTTAATGTAGGAGCCATCATCTCTATGGTATTCGTCTATTTAATTATTTTAATTGAAACGACTGGAACATGGTTTGTCATTTCCTCTGTGACCGGAGAAGAACTTGATGAAAAACGATTAAATCGGGCTTCAGTCGGTGAAGGACTTGGTTGTCTCGCCAGTTCGCTTTTAGGCAGTACACCGATGACAGGTTATTCATCGAATGCCGGTCTACTTGCCATTACCGGTGTCGCAAGTAGAATGGTGATTATCGTTAGTGGAATTATTCTTATCTGCCTTGGACTTGTACCAAAGCTTTCCACTGCCATTACTTGTATTCCTGAGCCTGTCATCAATGGGATCTTTGGAATTGTGTGTGTTGCAATTGTTACGAATGGTATGAAAGTTATCCAGCCAATTATCATTGATGATCGCAATATGATGGTTATTGGGGTTCCCATCTTGTTAACGATTGCCGTCACAGTTTTGCCGAAAGACGTTTTATATAGTGTTCCCGACTGGGCTAATTATATTTTGTCTTCCGGCATTACCGTTGGAGCACTTGCAACAGTGCTTCTAAATTTAGCAATACCAGAGGGGAAAAAGTAGGTATTCATACGAAGAAATCGGTCTGAAGAAATAAATTTCATTTATGAGCAACTTAAAAAAACTGATGTCTGAACTGACATAGCGATTTGAGACACGCATAAAACACCTATTTTAGGCTGCTGCACGCCCAAACTCTGTGGGTGTGCAGCAGCCTAATTTTTTTGAATACGCTCTTCGTTGTAATGATCCAGCTCATCCACGTCTTATTCAAAATGGAATGGAAATGAATTCATCCACATGAAAAGACTTTTCTTCTTAGGGAAAAGAATAGTAGTGCGGGGCATTTAGGTGTTATCTTTGCGCAAAAGATATCAAATTTATCTTCCCGAAGTGGCTGACAAAAGTTCCTCATATGCTGGTTGACATCATAGATTTGGTGGACGACAATGACGGCACTTTTAGCACGGTGACGTTTAAAAAATATGATAACCTACCATATTTTTTCCGTGATATAATTATCAATCAAGCCGTTTAATTATTCAACCGACACTATTCGCTAATAAACTGAAAGTATAAAAGATTTTTTGCTCTTGGGGGTGAATTAGGGTGAAAGTAGCTATTGTATAATAGATTATTGGACAAAGAAAAGATTGTAATGGGCAAAAAGAAAGCATTTACTTATATAATTAAATTATTATATACTAATATTGAAAGGGGGATAATACATGAGTGTTGATCGAAAACTTGATATGCAAGAAGTGTCACAAATACTGAAATTGCTCGGAGATAAGACACGTCTTACGATGATGAAATTGCTTCAATCGCATGACTGCTGTGTATGTGAATTTGTCGCCATATTCAACATGAGTCAGCCTGGAATTAGTCAACATCTACGCAAATTAAAAGATGCTAGTTTGGTAAAAGAAACACGCAGAGGACAATGGATATTCTATTCGCTGAATCGGGATCATGACTATGCCCTTTTAATTGATGATTTATTAAACTATCTTCCGGATCAGAATGAAAGATTCATTGAACTGGAAGCACAGGGATTACGCATTTCCTGTGACTAGAGAGGAGTAAGACATTTGTTTTCTGTTATTGCAGCAACATCCATTTTTCTTGTAACGCTTATCTTTGTTATTTGGCAGCCAAGAAATTTGTCCATTGGCTGGTCAGCTTGTGTAGGGGCAGTGGTTGCCTTGCTGGCAGGGGTGGTAGACTTTGGTGATGTCATCGATGTAACATCGATTGTTTGGAATGCCACATTAGCATTTATAGCCATCATCATTATTTCTCTTATCTTGGATGAGATTGGTTTCTTTGAATGGTCGGCTCTACATATGGCCCGTATGGCCAAAGGAAATGGCGTCAAAATGTTTGTGTATGTGTCCATACTGGGGGCTTTAGTCGCTGCCTTTTTTGCGAATGATGGAGCTGCACTGATTTTAACGCCGATTGTTCTGGCGATGGTCCGAAACTTGAAATTTGAAGAACAAATGGTTTTTCCTTTTATTATCGCAAGTGGATTTATCGCAGATACAACAGCACTGCCATTAATCGTCAGTAACCTGGTGAATATCGTTTCCGCCGACTACTTTGACATTGGATTTCTGGAATATGCGTCCCGGATGATTGTACCGAATTTATTTTCATTAGTGGCTAGTATTACTGTGCTCTATCTTTACTTCCGCAAAAGCATTCCGAAACAGTATGACATGTCGATGTTAAAAGTACCGGATGAAGCGATCAAAGACCATAAGATGTTTCGTTTGTCTTGGCTTGTACTCGGAATCTTGCTGATTGGTTATTTCGTCAGTGAATTCCTGAGCGTTCCTGTTTCCATTATTGCCAGTATCGTCGCGTTATTCTTTTTGGTGATGGCCCGAAAAAGTCCGGCTGTTCACACGAAAAACGTCATCAAAGGGGCGCCGTGGGCGATTGTGTTCTTCTCCATCGGTATGTATGTCGTTGTATATGGTCTGCGTAATGCCGGATTAACATCGGTTCTCGCTGATGTCATTCAGGGAGCAGCGGAACAGGGATTATTTGCTGCAACAATCGGTATGGGCTTTATTGCTGCTATTTTATCGTCGATTATGAATAACATGCCAACGGTGATGATCAACGCACTGGCAATTTCAGATACGGCTACATCGCCTGTAGTCAGGGAAGCCTTAATTTACGCGAACGTCGTTGGATCGGATTTAGGTCCAAAGATTACGCCAATTGGATCGCTTGCTACTTTATTGTGGCTTCACGTCCTTCGTTTAAAGGGGGTTAAGATTTCATGGAGCACGTACTTTAAAACAGGAATCATCTTAACCATTCCGACCTTGTTTATCACGTTAGTCGGGCTGTATCTATGGTTACTGCTTATTCATTAATAATAAAACATCAAAATGGAGTGTAAAAGGAGACTGCTGTTATGTTAAAAAAAACAATTTATTTCTTATGTACGGGAAATTCTTGCCGTAGCCAGATCGCTGAGGGCTGGGCAAAGAAATACTTGGGTGAAGAATGGGAAGTACTGAGTGCAGGTATCGAAGCACATGGCTTAAACCCGAATGCGGTAAAAGTGATGAAAGAAGAGGGCATTGATATTTCAAATCAGACATCGGATATCATTGATCCAGAAATCTTAAATAATGCAACGTTGGCTGTGACACTCTGTGGCGATGCAGCGGATAAATGCCCCATCACACCACCTTCCGTTCGCCGTGAACACTGGGGATTTGACGATCCAGCCAAAGCAGAAGGAACAGAAGAAGAAAAATGGACGGTTTTTAGACGTGTACGTGATGAAATTGGTGAACGCATCGAACATTTCGCTAAAACGGGCGAATAATACGCCTTTATTTAAGGCGTGAGGTATCTGTATCTGTTTTAGTCCCCCTTCATATTAAGTGAAGGGGGACTGTTAGTACTTGTTAATGGTATTTCGTTTTCAATAAACGCAGTGAGTTGAGTACAACAATTAATGTGGCACCCATATCAGCGAAGATCGCCATCCATAGGGTCAGCCATCCTGGAATGATCAAAAGCAAGGCCAGCAATTTTAATCCGAACGCAAACGTGACATTTTGTTTAATTACATTGAGTGTTTTGCGGCTTAGTGCGATCGTATAAGGTAATTTTTCAAGGTCATCAGCCATTAAGGCGATATCGGCTGTTTCTAACGCTGTATCGGTACCAGCACCTCCCATCGCGATCCCAATTGTGGCACTTGCAAGAGCAGGCGCATCGTTGATCCCATCGCCCACCATGGCTACTTTTCCATACTGTTCCCTGAGTGACTTAATGGCTTCGAGTTTATCTTGAGGCATTAAATCAGCTTTTACTTCACTTAACCCTAATTGTTTTCCTATCGCTTTTCCAGTCGATTGATTATCGCCAGTCAGCATGACGGTTTTTTCAATCCCTAGTTTTTGCAATTTTTGAATAATGGATAAGCTGCTTTCCCGTACTTGATCGGCTACGGCTACATAACCTTTAATTTCTTCCTCTGTCCCGATTAGCATCACCGTTTTTCCTTGCTGTTGAAGGGCAATAATCTCATATTGAATTTTTTCGGGAATGGCTTTCATTTCATCAAACAATGTCGGACTGCCAATAAAATAGGTCGTTTCGTTCAAAATGGCTTTTGCACCTTGTCCCGTAATTGATTGGAAGTCGTCAGCTATATATTCTTCTACATTCTCTTTTGCTGCTTTCCGGAGAATAGCAGAAGCCAAAGGATGCTGTGAAAATTTCTCAATGGCTGAAGCAACAGCCAAAATGTCTTTTTCACTCAGATCAGATAAAGAAACAACGTTGGTCACATCTGGTTTTCCTTCTGTTAACGTGCCTGTTTTATCAAACGCAATGACATTTAGGCGGCCTGTTTCTTCTAAATGAATCCCGCCTTTGATTAAAACACCATTTTTCGCTGCATTGCCAATAGCGGTGACAATCGCCACCGGCGTGGAAATAACGAGCGCACACGGACAGCCAACAACAAGGACAGCAAGACCGCGATAAATCCATTCCGACCAGTCAGCTCCTATAAAAAAAGGTGGAAGGATGGCAACAAAGAGGGCGATCATCATAATAGCCGGCGTATAATACTTAGCGAATTGATCAACAAATTGTTGTGAAGGGGCACGCTCAGATTGTGCTTCTTCCACTAAATGAATGATTTTTGCGATCGTCGTGTCTTCTGTACGCTTCGTCACACGAGCTTCTAAAAAGCCTTCTTCATTTAAAGATCCGGCGAATACTTCATCACCCGCCTGCTTATGAACAGGAATCGATTCGCCTGTAATAGCGGCTTGGTTAATGGAGGACTGACCATTTAGCACTTCTCCGTCCATTGCTACTTTTTGGCCGGGTTTAATGACCATAACATCTCCGACTTGAATGTCTTCTACATCGACTTCAAACTCATTTTTTCCCCGTTTAATAATGGCAGTATCAGGTGCGATATCCATTAAAGAGCGGATCGATTGGCGTGCTTTCTCCATTGAATAGCTTTCAAGTGCTTCGCTTACGGCGAAAAGAAAGACAACGACCGCACCTTCGCCCCATTCGCCAATAATCGCTGCCCCAATAATGGCCACAGTCATGAGCGTTTTCATATCAAATTGAAGTTTAGTCAAGTTTTTCAATCCGACTTTAAATAAATGAAATCCGCCAATTAAAATCGACAAGGCAAAAATCAATATAGTAGCCGGGCTGTCTTCCCCGATTGTGAGACTAGAAGCATAACCAAAGATCAAAAAGGCGAGAGAGACCATCGAGTTTTTATTTTCGCGTTTGTGCAAAAAGGGAATTTTTTCTTCTTTTCGTTTTTCGTTTGCCGGATAGACTTTAATGCCATCAAACGCACCGGCTGCTTCTAGCTGCTCGATGGACGCTTCCCCAACGATGGCAATTTTAGAGGCGCCAAAATTCAGCTGGACATCTTCAACAGTCTGAATATCTCGTATATTCTTTTCGAACTTCGCGGCACAACTTGTGCAGGATAATCCTTGCAGGCGATACTCATTTTTTGTTTCGCTCATCGTGATCAGTCCTCCCGAGAATGTTCAAGTGCAATGCTGACTAACTGGTGAACATGTTCATCTTTTACGGAGTAATACACCAGTTTGCCTTCTTTCCGGTATTTTGCTAGCCCCATATTTCGAAGCAGCCGTAAATGATGGGATGCGGTAGCCGTTGTAGATCCGATGATATGAGCTACATCGCACACACACAATTCTTTTTCGAGCGTTAAGGCGTACACAATTTTCAATCGTGTTGCATCGGACAAGGCTTTGAAAAGTAGTTCAACACCGTTCACATCGTTTATTTTCGGCTGCACACGTTCTACAACTACCTCGTTAAAACAAGGCGATTCGCACGTATCAGTGGCTTGTTTGAGCTTTGTATTTTCTGACATCCGTATCCTCCTTATTCAAATGCTTGTTTGATTGTCTATTTTTAGTGTATGATGAGTTTGCAAAATTGTCAATTATACATTCAAATGATTATTTAATTATGAGGCGGTGCTTGGTACAATTAAAGCGAAATAACAAGGTGGTCAAAATCCACCTTGATAGTAGTCAAGTGGACGAAAAGACGCTTTTTGGAACGATGGAAGAACCGCTAGAAAGTAATGATCAGCTGTGCTTTTTGAATAAAAATTCCCATACAGCTGTGAAGAGTAAAAAACCGATTGCTATTCCTAAAATCAGCCCGTTTAATTTGATTGGCAGCGCTAAAGAATGTCCTAGGATCGAAAAGAAAAAGAAAATGCCAGATAAAAGAACGCTGAAGAGGAAAAAAACAAGAATGGAAAGTCGCTTCCTGTCTGAAAGCAGTAAGGAAGCCATAATCGCCAAACCTTCCGGGATTTGATGAATCATCATGGCCGCAATAAATGAAGTGGATAAAATCGGATGATCCACTGTTGAACCGATGGCTAAGCCTGTAGGAATATTGTGAACGGCAATGGATGCAATTAAAAAGAACGCCGGCCGATATGTCGGAGACGATTTACCTTCCATTACGTCATGAAGGCCCATACAAATCAGCACACCCAGAGAAGCACCAAAGGCAACACTTATAAAACCGTATTCCTTCAGAGCATGTGGAATGAGTTCTAAAACAAGTAATGCTGTTAAAACAAGACCGCAAAGAAGGTATAAATGCGGCGCCTTGATCTTAGGGATTTTGTAAAGAATACATGCGACAAGCGCTCCGACATTCGTTCCAAGAAAAAGATAAAAGCTGAGCAAGTACGATACTGTGTGCATAGTTACACTCCTATTCCCCTGAGATCGTTCATTTATATTCATGAGGGCAAACAAATAGTAAACAAGGAAAGTCTATTTATCCCTATCCAAGACAGTGACAGGAGGTGTTGATATGTATCAAACTATCATCATAGGGGCCGGGCAAGCGGGGCTGGCCATGGGGTATTATTTGAAGGAAATGAATCAGTCGTTCCTTATTTTAGATAAAAATCAGGAAATCGGGGATGAGTGGAGAAATCGGTATGATTCATTGGTGCTATTTACGCCAAGAATGTACAGTTCTTTACCCGGCCTGTCCTTAACCGGTGATCCGCAAGGGTTTCCGATGAAGGATGAAATCGCAAACTATTTGGAATATTATTCAAATCATTTTGAGCTCCCGGTTCAATTAAGAACGGAAGTACTCGTTGTCCGAAAAGAAATGGACCATTTTTTTATCAAAACGGAAGACCGTGAATATAAGGCGGAGAACATTGTAGTGGCATCCGGACCTTTCCAGAAACCAAACATACCTTTATTCGCAAAGAGTTTGTCATCGGATGTTTTACAGATCCATTCTTCGCAGTATAAAAATCCACAGCAGTTGCGTTCTGGCAATGTGCTAGTTGTAGGCGGGGGCAACAGCGGGGCTCAGATTGCCGTGGAATTGTCCAACGAACGGAAAACGTACTTATCGATCAGTCAAAAAATCAAGTTTTTCCCGTTGGAAATAGGAAATAAAAGTATCTTTTGGTGGTTTGACAAGGCGGGCATATTGAAGGCTCCTCGTCATTCGTGGATTGCGAAAAAGATACAGGCAAGCGGAGATCCTATTTTCGGTTCGGAATTAAAAGGTGCATTGGCAAGTCAGGCAGTGGTTCAAAAGAGCAGGGCCGTAGATGGAGAAGACACAAAGATCCGGTTTCAGGATCAGTCTATGCTTGAAGTCCACAACATTGTGTGGTCCACCGGTTTTGTTTGGGATTACAGCTGGCTGGAAGTGAATGGAGTGTTAAATTATGAAGGGCGTCCCATACACAAAAGAGGCATAACACAAACATCAGGACTATATTTTTTAGGGCTGCCGTGGCAGTACCGGCGCGGTTCCACACTACTGCAAGGGGTGGGAGAAGATGCTAAATATATTGCTGAACACATACAAAAAAGTGGAGGTACTTTATGAAAAACAGTAAAAAAATTGTGATTTCGACGCTTATTCTGTTTGCCGCGATCGTTGGACTTGTGTTGTTTTTTAATAGAGAAGATGAAATAGCACAGGAAACAGATCAAACGACGAATAGAAAAGGGCATCCTTCTATTGACGGACAGCCGACTTTAGGGAATGCGGATGCACCTGTTTCCATTGTCGAGTTTGGCGATTATAAGTGCCCATCGTGCAAACAGTGGGGCGAAACGGTATACCCTAAATTGGTGGAAGACTATGTAGACACTGGAAAAGTGAAATTTTCATATATCAATGTGCTATTTCATGGAGAAGAGTCCATTCTCGCAGCACTGGCTTCTGAATCCATCTACAAACAAGATCCGGAATCATTCTGGACATTTCATAAAGCAGTATTTGATGCACAGCCTACTACACAGGAACACGACAATCCATGGGTGACAGTAGATAAATTAAAAGAAATAGCAGTCAAAACAGCACCGAAAGTAGATGTGGCGCAGTTGGAAGCTGATTTGAATGCAGAAGCAACGTCTGTAGCGGAACAAGTGAGTACAGATGACGGTTTGGTAAAAGAATTTAATGTTCCATATACCCCGACGATTATCGTTAATGGCGTCATGCTGGAAGACCCATTTGACTATGAAAGAATCGTGTCTTTAATTAAAGAGGAATCAGCGGCTGATGAATAATTCATCAAAAGAGTCATTTATTCAAAAATATGCATTGTATGCGGCATGGATCGTTTCGGTCATCGCTACGCTTGGCAGCCTTTACTTCAGTCAAATAAAAGGATTTGTTCCATGTGAGCTATGCTGGATTCAGCGAATCTTTATGTATCCTTTGGCCATTATTTTAGGAATTGCGGCATTTTACAACGAAATTCATCTAAAGAAATATGTGCTTCCGTTGTCCCTTATTGGCGGATCGATCTCTATCTACCATTATCTTGTGCAGAAGGTGCCCGGCTTTGCAGAGGTGAAGCCTTGTATTCAGGGAGTTCCATGTAATATGAATTACATTAATTGGTTTGGCTTTGTCACGATCCCTTTTTTAGCCTTAACAGCATTTACGTTGATCAGCATTTTCATGGTGCTATTGCATATGAATGTTCGGAAAAACAAAAGCAAATAATACGGTTGATGAAAAGGTCTCTGTCGGCTTACTTTACATGTTAAATGGCTTGAAAATACAAGAAAGAGAGTGAATAGTAAAGGTGAAAACCAGCTCCGTAAACCGGGGCTGGTTTGATATTAGTTAGTGTGTTTGTTATCGTCATCCATTAACCCGTGTATGGACTGTTTAAATTATCTTAGTGTCGTCGTTCCAACGGACTTCCCTAGCTCAGGCAATTTTGAAGGCTCAAATATAATAAGAGCAATGATTTTTGTTAAAGCTATACTTCCTGGCCCCACCATGAAAAACCCCCTCTTTGTGCAACAGATCCTAGAGAAAAAGAAGATCCAATAGCAAGACCATCACCAAAATTATGAAGACCAATTCCAGTAGCCATTAAAAGAGATAATCGAAATGTGGAATACCCCTTAGCTTCTTGCTTCCGACGCTGGTATTGATCAAACGCAATCAGTAATAAAAAGGTTAGCGCTGCTCCAATCATCACGACCATGTTTCCTTGTAAAATGGAGGGCGCTTCTGCACCGATTTCAAACCCATCAGCTAAAGTACCAATGAATAAAAATAATAAAGTAAAACTTCATTCAGTGGGGGTTTTCTTCATCCCCCACTGAATAAAAAAAGAACTCAGGTAAAGAGCACCGCATCCTGCGGCAATACCTGAGTGACCGGCTTCAGCCGGCCCGAACCAATCGGGCTTTTACGGGCGGTTGATCCCCCGCTTATCCTCCTTTTCTTTTCGATGGCTTGAAGCGGGGGTCTTACTGCCCGTTAATGCGGGATAAAAGGCAGACTGTCAAGGCAAGAATCCTATTGATCCATTTCCGGTTAAACCGTTTCACGAAGGGGTACCACATTAATCCTAAAGAAAATTGAAATAAATGAAAACCTTCTGATGCTTTTTCTGTAAAGGTTATGAAAGCTTAGAATACTGTATAATTTATTATCAACATAGACGATGGAGAAGTAGGGGGATTATTATCATATACACGATTGGTTTATTTATTCTTGCGGGTTTAGCGGAAATTGGTGGGGGATATCTGATTTGGCTATGGATAAGAGAAGGGAAACCGTTTTATTGGGGAATCGTTGGAGGAGTGGCTTTAGCTTTTTACGGAGTGATTGCGACCTTTCAAACGTTCCCTACATTCGGTCGCGTTTATGCCGCTTACGGAGGAGTGTTTATCATTCTTTCAGTCTTATGGGGATGGGGAGTAGATAAAAAAGCACCAGATTTGTATGATTGGATTGGTGCGGCCATTTGTTTGGCCGGTGTTTCTGTCATACTATGGGGACCGAGACATTAAGTATAATACTTAAATAAAAAGAAAAGCAGAGCGTTATTTCAGCCAAGCTTTTCTTTTCATTTTTGTCTTATTTGGACAGTAAGAAGCATCATAAAAGAGATCATCACGATAGAAATCACCCATAGCCAAGCCATTGTCATATTACCAGAATCAATGGCTACATAAATCGCAGTAGGAATAGTTTGAGTTTTCCCTGGAATATTACCAGCAAACATTAAAGTAGCACCAAATTCGCCTAATGCTCGAGCAAAGCTTAATATACTGCCTGAAATAAGAGCACTGGAAGCTAGGGGAATAGAAATAAAACAGAAAATTTTCCATTCATTCGCTCCGTCTACTCTAGCAGCTTCTTCAACCTCCGTATTTACTCCTTGAAATCCTGATTTAGCGGACTGGTACATAAGTGGGAACGCGACAATTGCTGAAGCAATGACAGCCGCCCACCAAGTAAAAATAATGGGCTGTTTAAAAAGCCATTCAATCGCTTGCCCAGCTATGCTATTCTTTCCAAAGATAACAATAAGAAGGAATCCGACGACTGTAGGAGGAAGAACCATTGGCAGCATAAGAATGGTTTCCAAAATGGCTTTTCCCTTAAAAGTTTTTCTGGCCATAAGCCGTCCTATCAATGTTCCTATTATAATGGCGACAAAGCCTGACACAATTGCTATTTTCAAAGACAACCAAATGGGACTCAAAAATTCTTGCATGAAAGCTTCATTCAGTAGTAAATCCATAATCTCTAAAAACCTTCATCGCTTCGTCGCTTTGTAGATAGCTATAAAAATCTTTTGCTTCTTTGTAGTAGTTAGAGTCTTTGATAATGCCGACTGGATAAATAATAGGTGTATGGGTTTCGGGATTGGCTGTTGCGATGATGTTTACTTTGTTGGAAATGAACGCATCTGTTTTGTACACGATTCCAGCATCAACATTCCCTGTTTCTACATAAGATAATACTTGACGTACATCCTTCGCATATACGACTTTTGACTCAACACTACTCCATACCTTCATCTTTTTAAGGGACTCCTGTGCGTATTTCCCGGCTGGTACTGATTCAGGAGTTCCAATTGACATTTTATTCACCTCTTCTTTTGCAAGGTCATGAAAACTTGCAATGATGGACTGTTCCTCCTTTGGGACAACGAGTACTAGTTCATTGCCAACAAGACCCACTCCGTCTTCTTTTGCAATGTCCCCACTCTCTACCAATTGGTCAAACTTATCTTCCGCAGCCGAGAAAAAGAGATCAACAGGTGCGCCTTGGGAAATCTGCTGCTGCAAGGCACCAGACCCCCCATAGTTAAATTTTAATTCCACTTCAGGATGTTCTTTTTTATACGCACTTTGAATAGCTGTCATGGCATCCTTCAAACTAGCTGCAGCTGAAACAGTTAATTCTACTTTTTCCGTATTATCTGATGCTGTTTCTTTTTTGTCAGAAGATTGATCTGTTCCTTGGTTATTAGAGCATGCCATTATAAACATAAGTAAAGGTAAGAGAGTAATGACTAATATCAACTTTTTTTGCAAGTTCCTCACCTCTTCATTTAAAATATAATTAGATATAAGTAATTATATCCTATTTAACGAATTTCCCGAAAGAATTCTCCTTCCTCAAGCGTGTGCAGGGCGATAGCCCAACGGTAGGTGGGAGATGAATGTCGGTTTGGCGTAGCCAAAAAGCACTTAACTGTGCTTTTTATTTTTTCTATGATATAATCAGTCGTATATTACATAAAGGTTGGTATATCAGTGAAATTAGATAGTAATAATCATTCAGTATTATTGTTGTATTATCATCTTGTATTGGTCGTAAAATATAGAAGAAATGTATTTGATGATGATCTGTCAGACTATGCACAAGACATGTTTGTACGATTATCTGAGAACTACAATATAACGTTGGTGGAATGGAATCATGATGTTGACCATGTACATATCTTGTTCAAGGCACATCCTAATACAGAAATGACAAAATTCATTAATGCCTACAAAAGTGCAAGTTCTCGACTAATAAAAAGAGACTTTCCACAAGTGAAAAAGAAACTTTGGAAAGAGATGTTTTGGTCAAGAAGTTTTTGCTTACTAACTACTGGTGGTTCACCAATAGACGTAGTAGAGAAATATATTGAAAATCAAGGTGAAAAGTGAGGTGAAATCATATGACAAAGCATAACAAGGCATATAAATTCCGTTTGTATCCAACAGAAGAACAAGCATATCTTATGCGTAAAACCTTCGGCTGTGTACGTTTCGTGTATAACAAAATGTTAGCTGAACGGAAAGAAGTGTATGAGAAATACAAAGACGATAAAGAACAACTAAAGAAACAAAAGATTCCAACGCCTGCAAAATACAAAGCAGAATTTGAGTGGCTAAAAGAAGTTGATTCATTAGCTCTAGCGAATGCTCAACTAAATTTGCAAACTGCCTATAAGAATTTCTTTAGTGGTCAAAATGACTTTCCAACATTCAAAAGTAAAAAAGACAGAAAGTCTTATACAACGAATGTCGTAAACGGAAATATTATGTTGCTTAATGGTCATATCAAATTGCCAAAACTGAAAATGGTACGCATCAAACAACATAGAGAAATACCGCAAGACCATATTATCAAGTCATGTACGATTTCCATGACACCTACTGGTAAATACTATGTGTCCATCTTGACTGAATACGAAAAAGAGATTGTACAAAAAGAAGTAGAAACAGTTGTTGGTTTAGACTTTGCAATGGATGGGCTATACGTTAGTTCGGAGGATAAGAAAGCCAATTATCCTAAGTTCTATCGTAAAATGGTAGACCAATTAGCAAAGGCACAACGAGTACTATCAAGACGTACCAAAGGCTCAGAGCGTTGGAACAAACAACGTATTCGTGTAGCGAAGCTACATGAAAAAGTAGCTAACCAACGTAATAATTTCCTTCATCATAAGTCTAAAGAGTTAGTTACTACTTTTGATGTAATAGCTATTGAAGACCTAAATATGAAGGGAATGTCACAAGCACTTCATTTCGGAAAGAGTGTCGCTGATAATGGTTGGGGTATGTTCACTTCTTTTTTAGCTTATAAACTACAAGAACAAGGCAAACAACTTGTGAAAATAGACAAATGGTTTCCTTCTACAAAAACATGTAGCCATTGTGGAAATGTGAAAGATATGTCATTGTCTGAACGAGTGTACTCTTGTGTATGTGGTGTACATCTCGATAGAGATTATAATTCAGCTATCAATATCAAAAATGAAGCAATACGCTTATTAGCATTGGCATAAATGACAATAAAATAACCTTTGGAACAAGGGAGTTAGCTCGGCTGTCTTAGGACAAATTCGTTAGCTATCAAAAGGAACGACTAACCGAGAAGCCCCCACTTCAAACAGTCCGTAAGGACGTTAAGTGGCGGGTAAGTTCACGAGTATATAATGGCAGTTTAAACAGTCTAATTTCAATGTATAACGGAGAATATGATGTGGAGTGTCCATGGCGACACGGATGAATACAATATCCTTTATGTTAAGCATATGAGGTGTAATTAAATGAAAAATAAAGGCGAGTTCTTCTTTAACTAATGAAGTGGTTTACTCTTTAAGAAGATTTTATTAATAAAGTGTGTATGGTAGGCTTTGAATTAATAAAGTGAAACTTCATTCAGTGGGGGTTTTCTTCATCCTCCACTGAATAAAAAGGAACTCAGGTAAAGAGCGCCGCGTCCTGCGGCAATACCTGAGTGACCGGCTTCGGCCGGCCCGAACCAATCGGGCTTTTACGGGCAGTTGATCCCCCACTTATCCTTCTTTTCTTTTCGACGTCTTGAAGTAGGGGTCTTACTACCCGTTAATGCGGGATAAATTAAAAGCTTAGGTGGTAAATAAATATTGGGAAGGAGTGTATTGGTGAGAAAGATAAGAATTGCTTTATTACACTTAAACCCTATTGCTGGAGATATTAAATACAATCAATCCCTTATTGAAAAAGCGGTTAAGCATGCAGCAGAAAAAGAAGTAGATTGGATGATAACACCAGAATTAGCTACTAGCGGATTACAGTTTACTCATCTCATTGGAACGGATTGGATTAAACAACAGCCTGATAAATGGATGATTAAGTTTCAAAACATTGTTGAGTCGATAAAAACAACTGTATTTCTTGGTTGTGCAGAAAAATCAAAACAAGATGATAAACTATACAATTCAGTTTTTGTGATTAATCAGAATGGGGAATTAATAGGAAAACAAAAAAAGATCACAAGGGTAGATAATTGGTCTACAGAAGGCGAGTTCATCGAACCAATAGATTTGGGTTATATAAAAGTTGGTGTGTTGATATGTGCAGATGCCTATACAAAAAATCTTGCAGAAGCATTATTGACCAAAGGGGCAGAAATCCTAGTTGCTCCTTCGTCATGGGGACCAGGTTTACATGGACCGAATGGTGAGTGGGAACAGAGATCCATTGATACTGGATTGCCTATATTTGTGTGTAATCGTACTGGAGAAGATAAGACTGTTTCCTTTTGGGAGGCAGAAAGCTTGGTTATTAAGAATGGTAAACGACTTCTATCACATAAATCTGAACAATCGGCCATTTTAATTTTTGAATGGAATTTGGATGATATGCATTTAATTTCTACTAATTTTGAAATTAATTATATCCACTGACTTTTTATCGCAGATTAACGGGCAGTAAGATCCCCCACTTCAAGTCTTAGAGAAATCGAAAAAGGATAAGTGGGGGATAAACTGCCCGTAAAGGCCCGATTGGTTCATCTAACCATCAGCGGGGGATGAAAGAAAACCCCCGCTGATAGCAGATTCACTTTATTGACAAGTCTAATAAAAGAACGAACCTATTAGACATATCTAATAGGTTCGTTCTTTTTGTTTTCACATGTTTGCCTTATCTATCCTACATATAGGAATTTGTCTGCTTTTTTATGCTGATTTTTGTATATCCTCTAAATATTGCTTTGCCTTTATAGGATTATATTGGCCTTCCCATTTAGACAAAACAATGGCTGCTAAAGAGTTTCCGACAACATTGACAACGGTACGAGCCATATCGAGAATACGGTCAATTCCAGCGATGAAAGCGAGCCCTTCAGCAGGTATACCGACACTTCCTAGCGTAGCGAGTAATACGACAAATGATACGCCAGGAACCCCGGCAATTCCTTTAGATGTCACCATTAATACGAGCAATAATGATAGTTGATCAGCGATAGATAAATCAATTCCGTACATTTGTGCGATAAAAAGAGCTGCTATCGCCTGATAGAGAGTAGATCCATCTAAGTTAAAGGAATACCCTGTCGGAATAACAAAGGAAACAATGGCTTTAGGACAGCCGAATTTCTCCATTTTCTCCATTAACTTTGGCAGAACGGTTTCTGAACTTGCTGTCGAATAAGCGAGGATTAACTCATCTTTCAATATTTTAAACAAGTGGAAAATATTTACCCCTACAAGCTTTGCTACTAACCCTAGTACGATTACAATGAAGAAGAACATGGAACCGTAAACTAAAATGACGAGCTTACTAAGAGGAATGAGTGAAGCTAGTCCAAATTTGGATACAGTCACACCGATGAGAGCAAATACACCAAACGGAGCAAATTTCATAATTTGATTGGTAACAAAAAACATTGCGTCGGCTGTACCCTGGAAAAATTGGAGAACCGGTTTTCCTTTTTCTCCGATCGCAGCTACGCCAAGACCAAAGATAACTGAAAAGAAAATAATGGCTAACATATCACCTTTAGCAAGCGATTCAAATAGATTTGCAGGGACAATGTGAACAAACGTATCAGCGAAACTGTGATTTTGTACTTCTTCTGCTGTATTGACATAACTATCAATATTTCCTTTATCTAAGGAATTCATATCGAGACCGGCACCCGGCTGAAAAATATTTGCAGCAAATAAACCGATAATGATCGCAAATGTTGTAATAATCTCAAAGTATAGAAGTGTTTTTCCACCTAGTTTACCTAACTTTTTAATATCACCTACACCTGCTACCCCGATGATGAGGCTTGCAACGACGATCGGAATGACAATCATTTTAATCAATCGAATAAATAGATCACCAATAGGCTGTAAATAGGTTTGAACAGCAGGATTTCCATAAAAGATCGCACCTACCGCAATACCTATTATTAAACCAATCAATATTTGCCAAGCTAAACTAACCTTTTTCATACAATCAGTCCTTTCGATTATTTAATAGGGATTTGAACAACACTTTCTATTGATAAGACAGATGACTATACTTATCCCTTAAAATATTAAGCGCTTTCAAAGAGCGTTGTTGGTATTGTATAAATGTAAAACAGTACCTACAGAATCATACAAATACCTACAAAAGAAGCTGATTTTTTTGAAAAAGTAAACGATGTTGTTTTAATAGTGAAGGGATTGTATACTGATTTTCAGTTAAATAAAAGAGGTGAGAAGTGATCTTTCATCTTCGTTCATTAATACAGAAGGATATCTATATCACTATACTCATGATCGTCACGGTGCCGCTTGCGGGGGAACTGAAGTTTTATCCGTTCAATGAAACGTTCCGTATCGGTTTCGGCGCTCCCACCATGTTTTTCTTTTTATTGTTGCTGCAAAAAGTGCCTTTTATTATACCGGGTTTTTTTACAGCTGCATCAGTTGTTCTTTTTCGTGTTACCATTGATCTAGTTACAGGGAATATGGAAAGTGCGGTGCTGTCTTTTCAACATCATTTTCCAGCATTTTTCTTTTATTTTACGTACGCTTGCTTATTTCAACTAGTAGACGTAAAACGATTTCGCAATTGGTCGCTCTTAATCGGGCTCATTGGTCTTTTGACAGAACTAGTATCCAATGGGACAGAGCTGCTTCTTGAATATTACTTATTGAAATCGACCATTTCATTTGTTGAAGTGATTGAAATGGTGAAGATCGCATTTGTTCGTTGTTTTATTGTCGTGAGTTTTTTTAATATGGTAAAACTATATGAAGCACAATCAAGGGAAAGGCAAATAAGGAAACAAAATGAGCACATGCTGATGCTTATTTCCAATTTGTATGAAGAAGCGGTCTATTTGAATAAAACATTAAAAAATGCAGAAACAGTGACAAAAGAATCATATGATGTATATCGTGCTTTAAAAGGAATTGACAATGAAATGAGCCAGAGAGCACTACGAATCGCCGGGGAAATACATGAAATTAAAAAAGATAATCAACGAATTTTCGCAGGAATTTCGAAATTAATTACCAATGAAAGCTATAAAGATTACATGAGTGTGGCGGAATTAATTCAATTAATTATCCATAGTAACGAAAAATATTCACATTCACTTGGAAAACATATTGTCTTTACGTATTCGATTAAAGGAAACCATTCAAATTATCATGTTTACACGGTTTTGTCACTCGTTAATAATTTAGTGGCCAATGCAGTAGAGGCTATAACGGAGAGTGGAACCATCCATGTCGGGTTACTTGAACAGGATGAAATGGTTGAATTTAACGTTTATAACAGTGGTTCTGTTATTCCTAAGAAATACGAAAAGGTTATATTTGAACCAGGTTTTACATCAAAATATGATGAACATGGAAATCCATCTACAGGTATTGGACTAGCTTATGTGAAAGAAGCTGTCACAAACATTGGCGGAGACATTATTTTTAAAAACCAAAAAGATGGGGTCGTATTTTCGATAAAATTGCCAACCCATCAGCTGATTCAGAAAGGTTGATTTTATGCGTTTTTTTATTGTGGATGATGATGATGCCATTCGATCCATCTTAAGTCAAATTATTGAAGATGGGGATTTAGGTGAAGTAGTTGGAGAAGCATTGGATGGTGATCAATTAACAGGTCCTTTTTTGAATATGCAAAAGGTAGACATTCTTTTTGTTGATTTGTTGATGCCTGTTAGGGATGGAATTGAGACGATACGCCATCTTGAGCAATTCAAAGGGAAAATGATCATGATCTCCCAAGTGGAATCAAAGGAATTAATCAGCGAGGCTTACGCACTTGGAGTGGAGTATTATATCATGAAGCCCATTAATCGAATTGAAATTGTCACGGTCATTCGAAAAGTGATGGAACGAATTCAACTTGAGAAATCGATTCAAGAAATAAAAACATCTCTAAGCAGCCTATTAAATTTAGAGGATCAAACTATACAGTCAACTGAGGTTAACGAAAAAAGCATTGCAAACATCGGTGAGTTTTTATTAGCGGAGCTTGGTATTGTTGGGGAGAATGGGTCGAGGGATTTAATCGATATTCTTGAATGCTTATTTTCGTACGAACGTGTGATGGCCTCTGAACAAAGTTTTCCATCTTTAAAAGAGATATTCAAACAAGTTGCTCAAAAAAAGCTCGGATCGTCTGCTTCAGAAATGGATATAAACAGGGAAATGAAAGCTTCTGAACAGCGAATACGAAGAGCTATTGCACATTCGCTCATTCATTTTGCTTCTCTTGGTTTGACGGATTACACCAATCCAAAGTTTGAGAACTATGCATCGAAATTCTTTGATTTTATGGCCGTTCGTCAAAAAATGAGGGAACTTCAGGAAGATTCAGCGACTTCTTTTACGCCTACAAAAGTAAATACGAAGAAGTTTATCCAAGTCTTCTTTTTTGAAGCTAAACGGTTATACAAAGACATATGAAGCTAAACGTTATTCTGATCAGGGATCCAAACAGGTCATTGTAATTCTAAAGCAGAAAGATTATGATATTGTATTCAAATAAAAAATTATTAAAATAATAAGTATTTTTTCATCTATGTATAGAAAATCTATTTTGTAAAGGGAAAAGGAAATATGACTTCTAAAAAATCAACACAATCAAAGCACTTAGCTAGTTTTTCATTGGCTGTTATGGGGACTGGTTTTGCAGTAACAATTCCATTTCAAGGGTCATCGTGGGTGAATGTTGTGCACGGAGGATTTGAAGCGGGTCTGGTCGGTGGATTAGCCGATTGGTTTGCCGTCACGGCTTTATTCCGCCATCCACTGGGGATACCGGTTCCACATACAGCTCTTTTGCCTAAAAACCGTAACAAAATGATTAAAGCACTTGTTTCTACGCTTGAAAATGACTGGCTTTCAAAAGAAAGTATTCAAGAGAAACTAAAAAAAATTCAATTTACCGAAAAACTTTTTCCAATTTTAGAAAGGGAGCTTCATTCTGAATCTGCAAGAAAAGGAATGGTCTCACTTGCAGATCAACTAATTCGTTCTATTCAAGTGGAGAAGATAGCACCTTTTATCGAAAAGGAATTAAAGTATTCTCTTTCTTCTATTGAAGTCAGTGGGGTCCTTCAATCTGTCGTGGATCAAGTGCTGATTCATGAATATGACGAGAAGGTATTCGATTATGTTCTCAGTGAAGCGGAACAATGGGCAAAAAAAGAGAACACAGCTCATCAACTAGGCAGTGTGGCGATGCGTGCACTTAAAAACATCGAGTTAGACGGTTTCATGCAGTTTGCCTTAAAGTCTGTTCAAAATTTATTGGATGAAGAAAAACTAGGCACTATACTGCAAAATCTTCTCCTTAATGTTGTAAGCCATTTGCGCCAGACGGATGATGCGAATAGAAAAGCTTTTCTTTTACATGTACGCACAAAGTTACGAAGTATAGAAGACAAGAAAGAATGGATAGAAGAAATCGAAAATTGGAAGCAACATCTGCTAGCTAAGTGGGAGCCGGCTGAAAAAATAACTGAAATCTTGCAGCGAATTCAGCAAAAAGCATTAGACTTTATTCAAAGTAGCAAGTTTATGGATACGTACGTTCTTCCACTTTTAACGGACTTATTAAATAATCTAAAAGAAGATCCAATTAAAAACAGCATGATTGAAAAGGGGATACAAAAGCAAATCGCCAATCTCGTTGAGGATAATCATTCTAAGATCGGGAAGCTCGTGCAGGAAAACCTGGATAAGTTAGATAATGACACGCTTGTCTACATGATGGAAAACAACATTGGAAAAGACTTGCAGTGGATTCGGGTGAATGGAGCCGTTTGTGGTTTTATGATCGGGATCATATTATCAGGAATCAAAGCATTCATTTATTAAAAAGCAAAGACCTTATCAGCATTACGTTGACAAGGTCTTTTGTTTTCCAAAAATCTATTTATTTGAAAGGAATATCGCTTTTAAAGAAGAAATGTTAAGTTATGAAAAAGTTGCTTAAATAATGGGGGATTTTCGTTGATGAATCTGCAATGAATAAGGGGGATATACATGGCGGCCATTACAGATGAAGACAGAAAAATTGTTTACAACTATATCATACATAATTTGACGATACGACTACTGCAAAGTGAATTAAAGGAGAATGAAAAATCAACGATAAAAATGAAACGAGTGTATTTATCAGCCAATCAATATCAAGAAAGCCAAGCGCTCAAACAGTTAAAAGAATTAAGAAAAGAGATGAGCACGCGAGGATTAAGAATAGTGGGGGAACACACGCTTGATAACGATATGACTGAATTCCGTTATTTATGTCGTGGTGTTCCATTGACTATACACTTTGAAGATAAGGAGCTTTATAAACTCATCGAAGAAAATCGCTTCGAATTGCTGCGCTGAGCAGCTTAGTATTTAATAGTAAATTCCAATTCGTTTAATTCTGCAATCAAATTCGTTCTTTCTATATTTACTTGCAAATCGTCAAAAAGAAACTCATTTAACTCATGAATATCGCATATGATGGCTGATAATTCTTTACTAATGAGTGCCAAGTTTTGTCCTTCAATTAGCTTTTTCTTGTAACGATTAAATTTCGGATCCAGCGTGTCTATTTGTTCGAAAATATTTTCTAAAGAGCCGTAAAGTTGAATGAGCGGCAAAGCTGATTTTTCGCCAATTCCCGGACAGCCAGGAATATTATCGCTTTTATCGCCTAGAAGTGCCTTCACATCAATCCATTGCTCAGAGGTAATATGATAATCATCTTGAAAGTGATTGAATGAGTAAACGATATCTCCTTTTTTCCCCCCAATAAGTTGAGAGATATTTTTGCTAAGAAGCTGATATAAATCCTTGTCATTACTATAAATATAACAATGGCCATACTCATTTGAACACCACGTTTTCGCTAAGGTGCCAATGACATCATCCGCTTCATATGAAGGGACGGATACTTGTTGAATGCCTATGCTTCTAAGTGCGTCTTTACACACTTCAAATTGTTGAATTAACGCTTCAGGCAAGTCGGAGCGGGTTGCTTTATAAAAATCATGTTTTAATCTTCTCGTTGTTTCATTTTTTTTAACATCCCACACGACAGCGAGGTGGGTAACTTCATATTGGGAAATAAGGTTAAATGTTTTTTGGAAAAATATTCTTAATGCATTTGTATAAACACCTTTGCTGCTCTTCGTCAATTGCTCTAATTCTTTCCCGTAAGATGTAGCAAAGTACCCACGGCTTAACAAATTAAACCCATCTATTAATAGCAATGTTTGGTTTTTCATCACGATGATCTCCTTGTTATATGTACTATTCACAGATTAAGTTATTAATCGAGTAAAATCAATTACAATGTACATAGCAAGGAAGAAGATCTATATAGTCTTTTGTAAAGGATAAAACGAAATAAGCTGGACCATATAAGTCATAATAAAGAAAAAATGCTCGGTATTTTTTGCGATTTTGTGATTCACTGGTCGATTTTTTAAGCATTGTGTACAACTGTCTAAAATATGAAGAAGTGCTGGGTAAGCTTTAAAAAAATGACGGTTGTGGATGAGCTGACGGGTTGGTATAATCGCCGTTATTTTGAAGAAGATATGGATACGTCAATAACATGAAGCAGACAGACAAATGTGACCTTACTGCTTATTTTGTTGGATATCGACCATGTTAAACAAATCTTAATGATACGTACAGTCATGTTTGTGGAGATATCATTTTGAAAAAAGTGGCGGAGACGATCCGGCAAAATGCAGGTGAGAAGGATCCCGTTTTACGGATCGGCGGTGAAGAGTTTGCAATCTTATGCAAGAATACAATGCGAGCAGATGGATAGAAGGTTGCTGAACAAATTATTTACCGCGTGGAGCAGTTGCTGCGTATTGTCTACAAAGGACAAGACGTGCCAGTCCCCATTAGCGCAAGTATGAGTTAATATAAAGGTGAATGGATCGACGGATTTTTTGAGAAAACAGATCAAGCATTGTATGAAGCGAGACGAACAGGGAGAAACCGGCTTGTCATCGTTTAACGATTCGCTCGGATTGCCTTTTTTGCTTCTAAGTCTGCTTTATTTTGTTTGGATGGAATCCATTTGACGAAAAAAAGCGGAAACTCTTTTGATAATGTTAAAATAGCGGCTAAGAGCGGTTTGTACGGTTGTTTATGTATATATTCTTTTTCAATTGCTGAAACGACTGTTTGTGAATCACTGCGGAGCGATATGGTATCTGCACCCATTTCTTTGCATAACTCAAGTGCTTTAATGACTGCCATGAACTCTGCCTCGTGCGTATCACATTCTCCGAGTGGAATGGAAAACCGTTCTGTTTTTCCATTATGACGAATGACAATACCGGCACCAGCGAGACCTGGATCGCCAGTGGATGCGCCGTCTGTGTACACCTCAAACATATGGAACCCCCCAATCTTGTTACTATTTTAGAGGAAAGAGGCTGGATTATGCAAATGAAAATTTGTTTTTTATATCATTTTAAAGGTATTCAAATGATGTTTGAATCCCAACTGGTTGACCGGGATCTCGTCTTGAAAACAGCTGATGACTTGCTGAGAACCGGCCGTACAAAAGAAGTAATGATTATCGATGAATTAGGTCAGGAGTGGACACTGAAAGAATTTAAAAAGCTGAACGAAAAGCTGAATGAAGAACCAGAAAAGGTGACTGTCTTGTTTGACGGCAGCTACGATGTAGATTCAAACCGTGCTGGCGTTGGAACAGCCATTTATTATTCAAAAGGCGGCAAGCGATACCGCCTGCGTGAAAATGTACCATTGGATGCAATTCAATCAAATAATGAAGCAGAATATGCAGCGCTCTCTTTTGCAGTAGGAAAGCTTGAAGAACTTGGTGTGATCAGTCAGCCGGTGACAATTTCGGGCGACTCATTAACGGTGTTGAATCAGTTGAGCGGCGAATGGCCGTGCTATGAAGAAAACCACGCGCGCTGGCTTGTGCGCATTGAAGAAAAATTAGATAAACTAAGAATTAAGCCGCTTTACAAACCGGTCGATAGAAGGCACAATAAAGAAGCTGACCAGCTTGCCCGGCAGGCACTTGAAGGTGTTGAGATACAGAGTCACGCCGAAATCGGGACGTAATCGAAAGGTGGCATGTGAACTTGAGCCGAATAGATATATTTATTGAAGTGGAAGAGCTTCTAAATAAGTATTGCAAAGACTGCCTCGTTAAAGCTGCGTTGCGTAAAGAAAAAGGCAAGACTGCAGCGCATAAGTTTTGCATTACGGAATGCTCTGTTGGAGAAAAATTAAAGAAATATGGAATGAAGTTGTCATAAGCCGGAATACATATCCCGGCTTTTTCCTTGTTCGTACTGCTTGTATATAGTAAACTTTTAACGATGAGTAATGTCAGGAGGAATATCCACGTGCCGACACCGAGTATGGAGGATTACATAGAACAAATTTATTTGCTGATTGATAAGAAAGGATACGCACGTGTATCCGATATTGCAGATGCACTTTCTGTTCACCCGTCAAGCGTCACAAAAATGGTGCAAAAGCTTGATAAAGATGAATATCTCGTGTATGAGCGGTACCGCGGGCTCGTCTTGACGGTGAAAGGACAAAGAATGGGTCA
Organism: Domibacillus mangrovi; assembly: GCF_001906925.1. Lineage (GTDB taxonomy): Bacteria > Bacillota > Bacilli > Bacillales > Domibacillaceae > Domibacillus > Domibacillus mangrovi. The sequence goes on along the minus strand of NZ_MRWQ01000001.1, from coordinate 82,571 downwards.
GCGTTTAGTCGCACGTCATGATTTGCTTGAACGGTTTTTGTCAATAATTGGGGTGAAAGAGGAACACATTTATGAAGATGTGGAAGGGATTGAACATCATTTAAGCTGGGATTCCATTAACCGCATTGCAGATTTAATCGAATTTATTGAAGAAGATCCGGCTCGAATGGCTGCATTAAAAGAAGTCAACGAACGAAATAAAGAATAATCCGTCCGCAGTACGGGCGGATTTTTTCGCAAAATGGAGGCGTATTTTTGATGAAAATTTTAAAAATAGAACCGACACCAAGCCCGAATACGATGAAAGTCATTTTGGATGAAGAACTGGCTGCAGGACAAAGTACGAATTACAAGCGAGAAACAGCCGAACAGGCACCAGATGTGATTAAAGCAATTTTGATGATTGAAGGAATTAAAGGCGTGTATCATGTTGCTGATTTTATTGCACTTGAACGAAATGGACGGTATGACTGGCAGGAGATTTTACCAAAAGTGCGGGCGGCTTTCGGGGAAGGTGATAGCGAGTCAGGAGCAGTACGTACAGAATTGGATCATTTCGGTGAAGTGGAAACATTTATACAAGTGTATAAAGGCGTTCCAATTCAGTTAAAGCTAGTATCAGCGGAAGGAGAAAAACGGGTGGCACTGCCAGATTACTGTCAGGAAGCTTTTCAAAAATTAATACAAGATGGCGACAACTATATTTTAGAACGAAAATGGCAGGAGTTTGGCATTCGCTACGGTGAACTGGAAGAAATAGCGCCTGAACTGCTTGAAGAAGTAATGGCCGCTTATCCGAAAGAGCGTATTGACCGCATTGTCGAAGCTGAAGGACGTGGAGGCCCGCTTATTCAGCATAAAGAGCACGGTGTTAAACCAGGTGCTAAAGAGTGGCTGGCAGAGTCAGACTGGCGGACACGGTATCAGCAATTAGAACAAATGCCTGATCCGGATTTAACGGATATGCCGCTTCTTGATGCGGCATTAAATGATGACAAAGCGGCGATTCGCCGGCTTGCTGTTGTATATGCTGGCATGATTGAAGATACACGCATTTTGCCTGTTTTGTACAAAGCATTGAAAGATTCGGCTGTGACGGTGCGACGGACTGCAGGTGACTGTTTGTCTGATCTTGGTTTTGCCGAAGCGGTGCCGGAAATGATTCATGCATTAAAAGATAAAAGCAAAATTGTCCGTTGGCGGGCGGCAATGTTTTTATATGAAACAGCGGATGAATTCGCGTTGCCTGCTTTAAAAGAAGCCGCAGACGATCCGGAATTTGAAGTGAAGATGCAAATTTTAATGGCGATTGAACGGATTGAAGGTGGAGAAGAAGCGAAAGGCTCTGTGTGGAAGCAAATGACAGAGTCACGTCAACAATAATAAAGAGGAGGAATTTTTAATGAATGCTTATGAAGATTACATGAAGCAAATGGTTTTGCCGATGCGCGCAGAATTAACAAATGCAGGATTTGATGAGTTGATGACAGAAGAAGAAGTAAATGAATTTATGGAGTCGGCAGAAGGAACGACTCTTGTTGTCATCAATTCTGTTTGTGGATGCGCAGCAGGTCTAGCCCGCCCGGCAGCAGTACAGGCGTCGATGAATGAGCATGCGCCTGATCGTCTTGTGACAGTATTTGCTGGTCAAGACCGTGAAGCGACAGCGGCGATGCGTGCGTGGATGCCTGAATTTGAGCCATCTTCACCATCAATGGCGTTGTTAAAGGGCAATAAAGTCGTTCATTTCGTGCCGCGTCATGAAATTGAAGGACAGGATCTTGGCACGATTATCGGCCATTTAACTGCAGCATTTGACGTGCATTGCCAGTGATCGTGACGACATCACAGCGGGCAGGGATGGACGTGAAAAAACGTGCGGCAGCAGAAGCGAACGTATTGGGTGCCCGCTACGTAGAGCGTGGCAAGCTGTCGATTGCCAAAATGACAAATTTCCACAATTGTCCGGTCTTACTCGTGACGGAAGAACGGATGGAACTGCATGACATGAACGGCGCTTCGCCGTTCTTTTTTCATCCTGGATCGGCCATGTTCCGGGTGAAAAGGCTTTTAAATGGAGAGCCGGATGCGTTTGTAGATGCATGCAGGCTCCAGTCTGGCATGTCGTTTTTAGATTGCACGATGGGACCTGCTGCAGACAGTATGACAGCTTCCGTTGCTGTTGGTCCAAAAGGCTATGTAAAGTCGATTGAAGCCAATCATGTTGTTGCACGTATTGTGGAAACTGGATTGTCAAATTGGACAGAAGGACCGAGCGAATTATTGAAATCGATGCGCTGCATTCATGTGACGGCGGCAAATTACCATACCTATTTACAAACGGTTCCAGATGATTCGTTTGATGTTGTATATTTTGATCCGATGTTTGAGAAAAGGATTGACTCAACAGGTATTGAACCACTCCGCCCGTTTGCATCGTATTCTGATTTGACGATTGATGCGGTGAAAGAAGCAAAGCGAATTGCCAAGTATCGTGTAGTGCTTAAGGATCATTTTCGTTCGGAGCGGTTTGCGAAATTTGAATTTAAGCAGCATATTCGTAAGACGTCGAAATTTCATTTTGGCACGATAGAAAGTAGGAGTGTACATGAGTAAAAGTGAGCAGCAGTATGTAGAATTATGCCGTGATGTTTTAGAAAATGGACATAAAAAAGAAGATCGGACGGGGACAGGAACCCTGTCAGTTTTTGGCCGGCAAATGCGGTTTAATATAGCAGACGGTTTTCCGCTTTTAACGACGAAGCGTGTACCATTTAAGCTCATTGCATCTGAAATGCTCTGGTTTTTAAAAGGGGACACGAACATTAGGTATTTACTGGAAAGTAATAATAACATTTGGAATGAATGGGCGTTTAAACGATGGGTAGAAAGTTTGGACTATACAGGTCCTAATATGAGCGATTTTGGCCGACGTGCGTTGAAAGACGAAGCGTTTGCAAAAGACTACAACGAACAGATGAAGTTGTTTACACAACGCGTTTTGAAAGACGATGATTTTGCATCGAAATACGGAGAGCTCGGTGATGTGTACGGCCGGCAGTGGCGTGCGTGGAAAACGTCACAAGGGGAGACGATTGACCAGATTGCGGATGTGATGGAGATGATTAAAAAAACGCCGGATTCACGCCGGTTAATCGTGTCAGCATGGAATCCGGAAGACGTGCCTTCAATGGCTTTGCCGCCGTGTCATACGATGTTCCAGTTTTATGTAGCGGATGGGCAGTTGTCGTGCCAGCTTTATCAAAGATCATGCGACATTTTTCTTGGTGGGCCTTTTAATATTGCAGGTTATGCATTATTGACACATTTAATGGCAAATGAATGCGGTCTTGGGGTTGGTGAATTTGTTCATACGATTGGTGATGCACACATTTACCAAAACCATGTAGAACAAGTAAAAACACAGCTGGCACGCGAACCAAAATCGTTGCCAGAGCTGACGTTAACACAGGGGAAATCATTGTTTGAGATGGAATTATCAGATATGACGTTAACGGGATATGATCCACACCCGGCGATTAAAGCACCAGTTGCGGTTTAAAAGGAGTGGGAAGAATGATTTCATTTATTTGGGCTCAAGATGAGAATGGTCTCATTGGCAAAGAGAACAGCCTGCCGTGGCATTTGCCGGAAGACTTGAAGTTTTTTAAGAACACGACGCTAGGACACAAGATTGTGATGGGCCGAAAAACGTATGAATCAATCGGCCGTCCTTTACCGGGGCGGGAAAATATTATTTTGACGACTGATTCATCATTTCAAGCAGAAGGCTGTGCAGTCGTTCATTCAGTAAACGACATACTGCTCAAAGCGGAAAAAGAAGAAGTATTTGTCACAGGTGGAGCAGCTGTATTTCAAGCATTTTTGCCGCACGTAAGCCGATTGTATGTGACACGTATTCATCATGTCTTTGAAGGCAATACGTTATTTAATGCTATTGATTGGAATGAATTTACACTTGAAAGCTGCACACCGGGTGTTAAAAATGAGAAAAATCCATATGACTATGAATTTTGCTTGTATAAACGGGTGAACAAATGATTTGGGTTAGTGTCTTTTTCATTTAAAGGAAGTGTTAAAGTGTTTACAGAGGAGGTGAAAATAAAAAGTGAATGGCTGCGTGTACTGATGGTGTCGTACTTACGCGATTTATGTCGAATGATCTTGTCGATGCTGATTTAAAGAAGACGGCTGCAATGGTGCAAAAAATGACTTAACCGGAGTTTATCCGGTTTTTTTTGAGCGAAAAAACCTTGCTTTTCTGTTATTATTCAACGATAATAAAAGCGACTTTACACATAAAAGCGGTTATGCGCGAATAGGGGGCATATTGATGAATAAGTGGACAAAAGGGTGGTTAATCTCGGGTACTGCAGTGCTAATGCTAGCGGGCTGCGGAGGCGGAGAAGAAACGAACGAATCAGGTGAGGAAACGTATAAAATTGGTGTGTCACAAATTGTCGAACACCCATCGCTTGATAAAGCTTACGAAGGCTTTAAAAAAGGCTTGGAAGAAGAAGGTGTTGCAGCTGAATTTAATGAACAAATCGCCCAGGGCGATCAAAATAATAACCAAACCATTGCGAACAATTTTGTGAGCGATGACGTTGATTTAATTTTCGCGAACTCGACACCGAGTGCGACAGCTGCATTAAATGCAACGAAAGACATTCCGATCGTGTTTACATCGGTAACCGATCCCGTTGCGGCAGGACTTGTGAAAGATACTGAAAAACCGGGCGGAAATGTAACAGGAACAATTGATTTGCATCCAGATGCGATCACGAATACGGTGAAGTTTATGGCAGATCAATTTGAAGGTAAAAATGTGGGCGTCATTTACAATGCCGGTGAACAAAACTCCGTTGCTCAAGCTGAAGCGGTTGAAAAAGTGTTGACGGATAACGGTTTGAAAATGGTACCGGTCACCGTGTCAACTTCATCTGAAGTAAAACAGGCGACAGAATCATTAATTGGCAAAGTGGATATGTTCTATGTTTTCACTGATAACACAGTTGTCTCAGCACTTGAGTCTGTCGTTCAGGTTGCGAACAAGGAAGATTTACCACTGTTTGTTGGAGAGAAGGATTCCGTTGCTCGCGGCGGCTTTGCAGCATATGGATTTGACTATGAAGACATTGGTATGGAAGCAGGAAAAATGGCTGCTCAAATTTTAAAAGGTGAGAAAAAAGCAGGCGATTTGCCAGTTTTACCCCCACAAAATTTGAAATTGGTTATTAATGAAACAGCCGCAAAAGAAATGAATATCGAGATTAAAGAAGAATGGAAAGCGGAAGCTGAGCTTGTGAAATAACGAAAAAGTGCGCCTTTCATAATAGGCGCTCTTTTCGTGAGGAGGATTTTTTTATGATGACAGCCATGTTTGGCGCCGTGGAATCCGGCGTCATTTATGCGATAATGGCACTCGGTGTGTACTTGTCATTTCGTGTGCTTGATTTTCCCGATTTGACAGTCGACGGCAGTTTTGTTACAGGTGGAGCGGTTGCATCGATTATGATCGTGAACGGATACGATCCCTTTATCGCTACGATTTTCGCTCTTTTTGCCGGCTTTTTAGCAGGGTGTATGACAGGTCTTTTGCATACGAAAGGCGGGATTAATCCCCTTCTTTCCGGGATTTTAATGATGATTGCTCTTTATTCTATTAATCTGCGCATAATGGGGAAACCGAATGTGCCGCTTTTAGCAGAAGAAACAGTGATAACGAAAATAGAATCATGGTTTGCATCAGATTGGAGTATTTTTCTGTTTATGCTCATTGTGACACTCATGATTAAAGTATTGTCGGACTTATTTTTAAAAACAGAAGTTGGATTAAGCTTACGCGCAGTTGGAGACAACGAAGGTATGGTCCGCAGCTTTTCAGCGAACACTGGCTGGATGAAAGTGCTTGGCCTTGGTTTATCCAATGCGCTCGTCGCCTTTTCAGGTGCATTAGTGGCGCAATATAATGGATTCAGCGATGTCGGGATGGGAATCGGAATGATTGTTATTGGGCTTGCTTCCGTTATTATTGGGGAAGCAGTCATCGGCAATTCAAGTATTGCCCGTGCGACACTGGCTGTTGTCATCGGTGCGGTTTTGTACCGTATTATTGTGACGCTGGCACTTCGTATCGAATTTTTAGATACAGGAGATATGAAACTGATTACAGCCATTATCGTCATCATCGCACTTATTATGCCGAAAGTGCTCGATAAACAAAAAGCAGCCGCTCGGAAGAAAAAACGGCTGGTGCAGTTGAACGGAGAGGGAGGTGGCCCTGTTGCTTGAAATGACTCAAATTTTTAAAGTGTTTTATGAAGGGACACCGGATGAAAAAATTGCGCTCAATAAAGTCGATTTATCGATGCGGCCTGGTGATTTTGTAACGGTGATCGGCAGTAATGGTGCCGGGAAATCGACACTTATGAATGTCATATCGGGTAAATTAGTGCCGGATGTAGGGACGGTTATGATTGATGGTGGAAATATGACATCCCTTCCTGAGCATAAGCGAGCCGTGAAAATTGGGCGCGTATTTCAGGATCCTATGGCGGGTACTGCCCCTACGATGACAATTGAAGAAAATTTGGCGATTGCGTACAATCGGACGAAAAAGCGCTCACTGGGCTTCGGTGTGACGAAAAAACGACGTGATTTTTACCGGGAAAAGCTCGAAATGCTGCATCTTGGCCTCGAAGACCGCTTGCAGGCAAAAGTAGGCTTGCTATCCGGTGGAGAACGGCAAGCACTGTCCTTGCTAATGGCAACATTTACAGATCCGAAAATTTTGTTGCTAGATGAGCATACAGCGGCGCTTGACCCGGCTCGTGCTGAGTTGATCACAAATTTGACGAAAGAAATTGTCCGTAAACTCGGGTTGACGACGCTCATGGTGACGCACAATATGCAGCAAGCACTTGATCTCGGCAACCGTTTGATTATGATGGACAAAGGGCAGATCATATTTGAGGCAGATGAGCAAGAAAAACAGGAATTAACGATAGAAAAATTGCTAGCAGAATTTCAGAAGATTAAAGGCGGGGGCGGACTGAGCGACCGATCGCTATTATCATAAAAAGAAGAGGACCTAGGGTCTTCTTCTTTTTATGTATAAATACGTTAATGAGATAGGAAGAATGGACAAAGAATAGTAATATGAATGAAGAAGCATTTGCAAGGGTGGGAAAGAAGGGACATAAGATGAATAAAATTAAAATTGTTACAGATTCAGCACTTGATATGACGAGTGCGGAATTGACTCAGTTAAACATTACGATGGTACCATTGACTGTCTTAGTGGATGGCCAAACCTATTTGGACAATGTGGACCTTTCAGCGGAAGAATTTTTAGAAAAGATGGCGCATACGAAAGAGATCCCGAAAACATCACAGCCGCCGGTTGGACGTTTTTTAGAAGTGTATGATGAACTTGGAGAGGATGGCAGCCAGATTATTTCCATTCATATGACTGGCAGCATGAGCGGTACGTATCAATCGGCAAAACAAGCAGCGGAAATGTCGAAATCAGATGTGACGGTTATCGATTCACGCTACATTTCAAAAGCACTTTCTTATCAGGTTTTGGAAGCGGCACGTCTGGCAGAGTCGGGTCATACGGTAGAAGAAATTGTGAAGCGGCTTGATGAAGTGCGTTCAGAGACAAAATTGTATATTATGATTGATACGCTTGAAAATTTGATAAAGGGCGGCCGTATCGGCAAAGCGCAGGGATTTATCGGTTCACTGCTCAATATTAAACCAATTGCGAACCTTGATGTCGGTGAGCTGTTACCTGTAACGAAAGTGCGTTCTCACGCAAAAGCGATTACATTTTTAGTTGACCAAATTAGTGAGGAAGTAAAAGGACGCGAACTTGTTCGCTTTTCGATCGTTCACGCGGGCCGCAATAGCTTTACGTTTTCAGAAAACTTACGCGCAAAGATAACGGAAGCAACTGGGTTTAAGGATATCGACATTTGCGTTACAACACCGATCATATCTGCACATGCGGGCCCCGGCGCTGTAGGCATTATGTATTGGGCGAAGTAAGATGGATACATCGGTTGAAGAATTTTCCATGCGAAAAATGCGGTGAAAGGTCAGAAAATGTGATGAGCGAGCAGAAAAACCGGATCACATGAAGTGACCCGGTTAGGCGCCTGGAAGCGGCGTTGGTGTTGGTTCAGCGTAGCCTTCGCTGTATGTGTCGTCAATCCATGTGCGAATCTCATCAACAGATTTGCCTTTTTCGGTCATAACGGCTGCTGTTGCGGCGATTTCAAGACAGACACCGCATCGTGTGCCATGGTCGTCCCACACAACTTCATTTTCACTTTTTTCTGCGATAAAGCAGTTTAAATTGCTCATGTGACCGGCTGAGTCACCGCATCCGCAATAGCATGGCATTTGCTGGATGACATCTGCATGTTTAGCAGCAGCTAAATAAATGGCCCGCATATTTTCATCTTTATCATCCAAAAAAGCTGGTAAGTCGGTGATGGAAGCAGTCGCCTCTTGCAAATCGCCATTAGGTGCTACCTGTGTATGTCCTTCATGATTGTCATGTACTCCGTCATTTCCACAGGCAGCCGCAAATAGAATCGCTATCGTTAACACGATTGCAGATAATGGTTTTTTCAATTGTTAAAGCTCCTTTCAATGAAAAGAAATAATGTATGGCATGCTATAATCATATATTGAAAACATATCACTTTCAACTTGAAAGAGAACGTGATACGATTTTATAAAGAAGAATGGGGTGACCGCATTGAAGCGAACGCTGGCGGGTCTCTTCTTAGTTGCAAGTATGACGGGATGTGGAAATACAGCGGAAGAAACCGTAGTACCTGTTCCGCAAAATATAAAAATTGTCTCTGTTGGTGATTCACTTACAGAAGGTGTGGGCGACAGCACGGGCAGTGGGGGTTATGTCCCTTATTTGGAAAGAAAGCTTGAATCCCTCCATGAAATTAAAGATGTTAAATTTTCAAATTATGGTAAAAAAGGCAATCGAACAGATCAATTACTTAAAGAGGTCCAAAAAGACGAAATGAAAGCGGATATTGCAGAAGCAGATATCGTCATGATCACAATTGGCGGCAATGATGTCGTCAAAGTGGTGAAAGAAAATTGGTCTCATTTAACAATCGATAATTTTGAGGAAGAAGAAGCAGGATATGGGAAGAGAATACGTGCTATTTTAGCAGAAATAAGGAAACAAAATGAAGATGCAGGTATTGTGCTCGTCGGTATTTATAATCCGTTTGGCAAAATATTTGTCGAAACAGAGGATGATGAGGAAATTATCAGCTCGTGGAATGAAACGGGCAAATTGGCTGCAGCTCGATTTGATCGGACAACATTTGTTAGCATCGAAAATATTTTTTCAAAAGGCAGTGAGGAATTATTTTTCGAGGATCAGTTTCATCCAAATGATCTTGGGTATAAACAAATAGCAGACCGTATTTTTGACACAATCAAAGGTGAGGAATTGGAACAATTAACGAATCAGAAAATGGTTTTTACGAATGAGGGATCCCATTGAGAAAATGGAAAGTGGCCTTTTTTCTGTTGTTTTTTACGGTTATAGCAGCAATAGGATTCATTTTAATCATGCTTTTCATCCCATCTAATGCAGAAAAACCGGCTATGACAGAGACGGAAGGCGAAACCGCGTTTCATGTTACAGCAACAAAAGCCGAATTAAATAAGTTTGTGTCGTACTATTTACAAAAAGAAGCAGGCAGTGTCCCATTTGATTATGACGTCTACATTGGCAATGAAGTGGAACTATACGGGTCGATTCCTGTCTTTGCGACTGACATTGACTACCATATGACGTTTGAACCAGAAGCACAAGCAGACGGTAATATCATACTTCGCCAGAGTGGCCTGCGTGTCGGTTTGCTTGACGTACCCGCTTCATACGTGCTAAAAACAGCAGAAAAGGCCGGTGCGTTCCCGGACTGGGTACGAGTTGTACCAAATGAAGAACTGATTTATGTATCACTTGGCGATATGGAACTTGATAATGGTATGGGAGTAAAAGTAGAGGAATTTAATTTAGAAAAAGATGATATTAAATTCGCTGTATTATTCAATGAAGAGGCAGCGCCATAGGAGACTGAGCAATGGAAAAAGCAATATTCGCTGGCGGCTGTTTTTGGTGTATGGTCAAACCATTTGACGAGCAGCCTGGCATTCAATCTGTGATCTCGGGATATACAGCCGGTCACACCGAAAATCCGACGTACGAACAAGTATGCTCCGGTACCACTGGTCATGTGGAAGCAGTGGAAATTACCTTTAACCCAGATGTGTTCCCGTACGAAAAACTGCTTGAGGTGTACTGGATGCAAATCGATCCGACAGATGGTGGTGGTCAATTTCATGATCGTGGCCGTTCGTATATGCCGGCTATTTTCTACACAACAGACGAACAAAAAGTGTTGGCAGAAAGGTCAAAGCAATTACTTGATGCAAGTGGGCGATTCAATCGCCCAATCGCTGTTCAAGTTTTGCCTGCAGAACATTTTTTTGAAGCAGAAGAGTATCATCAGCAGTATTACCGGAAAAACCGGCTCCATTATGAAGCGTACCAAGCACGATCCGGACGTGCTGGATTTATTCAATCAAACTGGAGGGATATTATATGAACAAAGAAGAATTGAAACAAAAATTAACACCGATACAATATACTGTCACACAAGAAAATGGCACAGAACCGCCCTTTCATAATGAATTCTGGAATGAATTTGCGGATGGTATTTATGTCGATATCGTTTCAGGAAGACCATTGTTTTCATCGAAAGATAAATACGACGCAGGATGCGGATGGCCGAGCTTCACAAAGCCGCTAGCAGCCGTTGAAATGGTAGAAAAACGAGACATCACACATGGCATGATCCGAACAGAAGTCCGAAGCAAAACAGCTGATGCTCATTTGGGCCATGTATTTCCAGACGGCCCGTCCCATGCTGGGGGCTTACGTTACTGCATTAATTCGGCGTCGCTCCGTTTTATCCGGAAAGAAGATTTGGATAAAGAAGGATACGGCGAATTTAAAGACCTTTTTTAAGGTCTTTTTTTTGGAGGAAAGAATATGCATAAATCTTTTTATCACTATTTAATGAAATATCGAGAAGAATCTCCGCGGGATGAGATGGCTGCTTTTGCAAACCATGCTTTTATGGATCATTCATTTCCAAAAGGTGCAGATGAGTATGATACATTAAGCCGTTATTTAGAAATGGATGTTGATTATTTGCCGTCTATGTCCGTGTTTGATATGGCATGGGGGAAATATGAACAGGATGAATTAATGTTTTGAAACTTATTCTGCGAGTATTGCGTAAATGAAATAAAAATGAATAATGGAGAGTGATTGCTGATGACTTTTTTTAATAAAGTACTGGCAAGTGTTGGGATCGGAAATGCGCAGGTAGATACGAAGCTTGAGAGATCGGTTTATACAGCGGGACAACTCATGCGTGGTGTGGTCTGGGTAAAAGGCGGCAATGTTGAACAGCACATTGACTCGATCTATTTGATGGTGTACGCGACATATGTACGCGAATCAGATGATAAAAAGGTGACAGATCAGGCGGCGGTATTGAAGCGTAAATTGAATGAACCGTTTACGATTGGTGTGGGTGAAACGCGTGAAATTCCGCTTGAATTGGAACTGCCATATGACACGCCTATTACACAAGGAAAAACACGTGTATGGGTGGAGACAGGGCTTGACATTAAGCAGGCGGTTGATCCTGGTGATAAAGATTACATCGAAGTAAAGGCGACACCGATTGGTGAAGCAGTGCTTGATACCGTTAGGGCACTCGGTTTCCGTTTGCGTGAAGTAGAGTGTCAGCATGCACGAGGCCAAAAGTATCCATTCTTGCAGGAGTTTGAGTTCGTGCCTGTGAGAGGAGCGTATAAAGGGAAACTGGATGAGCTTGAAGTAACGTTTTTGGAGCAATCCGCCGATGAAGTGACGATACTTCTTCAAGTGGACAAGCGTGCGCGTGGCCTCAGTGGCTTCTTATCTGAAGCAATGGGCATGGATGAAACAAATGTCCATCTTCGTGTTAGCAAGAATGATGTGGATTTCCTAGAGTCAAAACTAAACGCAACGATCAGCCGCTTTTGCTGACGGTTGCAGGATAAATGAAAAAGGCCTAAAATAATGGATGGATATTGGCTGAATTGGAGGAATAGATATGAGTGTACACATTGGCGCAAAGGCAGATGACATTGCAGAAACGGTCTTGCTTCCCGGTGATCCGCTTCGCGCAAAATATATAGCTGAAACATTTTTAGAAAATCCGTTCTGCTATAACGAGGTACGTGGTATGCTCGGTTTTACAGGAACATATAAAGGGAAAAAAGTGTCAGTGCAAGGAACAGGTATGGGTGTGCCGTCTATTTCGATTTACATTAATGAGTTGATGCAAAGCTATCATGTGCAAAATTTGATCCGTGTCGGTACGTGCGGCGCGATTCAAAAAGACGTGAATGTACGAGATGTCATTTTAGCAATGACGTCATCAACAGATTCGAGCATGAACCGCCAGACGTTTAATGGCATTGACTACGCACCGACCGCAAACTGGGAGCTGCTTAAAAGAGCCTTTGATGCAGGAACAGAAAAAGGATTGCCATTAAAAGTCGGAAATGTGTTTACAGCGGATCAATTTTACAATGATCATGCAGATCATGAGAAATGGGCACAGTATGGCATTCTAGCCATTGAAATGGAAACGGCAGCCCTTTATACGCTGGCTGCGAAATATGGCTGCCGCGCACTGTCTGTTTTAACGGTCAGTGATCACATCATCACGGGTGAAGAAACGACGTCAGACGAACGTCAGACGACGTTTAACGAAATGATCGAAGTGGCATTAGAAACGGCGGTTCAATCGAAATGAAAAAGTTAGCTACATGGTTGATGACAGGATCTGTATTCCTTGGCGCCTGTTCGTCAGCGGAAGAACCCGTCAAGGAGAAAGAAGAAATAACCGCACCGGCAAAAGAAACAGGCCCTGTATTGGACGCATCTTATTTTAATGAGGTGGAAGAGATCGAAGGCATTCAAGTTATTCAAAATCCGGAAAACCCGTTGGTACTTGTCAATAAAGAGTTTGCCTTTCCATCGGATTATACGCCGCCAGATCTTGTTCGCCCGAATGTGACGTTTTCATTTGGCGATCAAGATATTGAGAAAAGTTATATGAGGAAAGAAGCGGCCGGTGCGCTTGAGCAATTATTTGCTGGCGCAAAAGAAAATGGTTTGTTTTTGTTTGCTGTATCAGGCTATCGCTCCTATGATCGGCAACAAGAAATTTTAGCGGCTGGAGCGGCGGCAAGTAATGAAGCAAAAGCACTTGAATCGATTGCACCGCCAGGTATGAGTGAACATCAATCCGGTCTTGCGATGGACATTTCATCAGAAAGCAACGGCTTTGAGTTGAATCAAGACTTTGAATCGACTGAAGAAGGCCAGTGGCTGAGAGAACATGCACATGAATATGGCTTTATTTTGCGTTATCCAAAAGGAAAAGAAGACATTACACGCTATATATACGAGCCGTGGCATTTCCGTTATGTCGGCAAGGAAGCGGCTGCAGAGATAAAGGAAAATAAATGGACGCTTGAAGAATATTTTAATAATGTAAAACCGGCGGAATAATCGCCGGTTTTTTTATTATTCACAGTGAAATAAACCTTGTCGTTAACGAGGTGAGGTTTTTGTTTTCAAATACTGATAAAAACTGATAGAATGAATAAATCAATCAATGTACAAAGAGTAGAAGGCGGGGAACAGCATGGAAGAGGAAAAACCAGAACAGGGTCATCACATTAAGATAAAACGATTTCAATTTATTATGATTGTTTTTGCACTCGTGTTCGTGACAGCTGCGGTGACAACTATTACGCTCGCTTTCGGTGATGAGAAAGCAGTCGAAGTCGGCGCGCCTGCGCGAGCCGAATTTAATAAATTGTACGAAGCGTATGACAAAATTGAAAGTGGCTATTACAAGGAGGTCGATCAAGATACTCTCGTAAATGGCGCGATTAACGGGATGATTGATGCACTTGAAGATCCGTATTCAGACTACATGAACAAAGAGGAAGCTTCACAGTTCCATGAAGGTGTATCCAGTTCGTTTGAAGGAATTGGCGCAGAAATTCAAGAGCAGGATGGTTTTATTATGATCGTCTCACCGATTAAAGGGTCACCTGCAGAAAAAGCTGGATTGAAGCCGAACGATATGGTTATGTCTGTTGACGGTAAAAGCATTCAAGGAATGAGTGCGTCTGAAGCGGTTCTGTTAATACGTGGTGAAAAAGGCACAAAAGTGAAACTTGAAGTAAAGCGTAATGGATTAGACAAAACACAGGAAATGATCATCGTCCGCGATAAAATTCCAATTGAAACGGTTTATGTGGAAGTAGATGAAAATAAAATTGCACACATTCAAATTACTAGTTTTTCCGAACATACAGCCGAAGAACTAAACACGGCACTTGCGGATATGGAAAAGAAAGAGGTAAAAGGCATTGTTCTTGATCTTCGTCAAAATCCAGGTGGTCTGCTTGATCAAGCGATTAAAATGGCTAATTACTTCGTGCCGGAAGGGAAAAATATTGTACAGATAGAAAGCAACGATGGCAAGGTGCAGGCATATAAAGCAGAAGGCGGCAATAAAGTCGATCTTCCAACCGCCGTCTTAATTGACAGTGGCAGTGCGAGTGCGTCTGAAATTTTAGCAGCTGCACTACATGAATCAGCTGCTATCCCGTTGATCGGTGAAAAGTCGTTTGGGAAAGGAACCGTTCAGTCAGCTGAAGATTTCAGTGATGAATCCAATTTGAAGTTAACAACGGCGAAGTGGCTGACACCAAACGGTACGTGGATCCACGAAAAAGGTATTGAACCGGATACAGCGGTTAATCTCCCAGATTACGCAAGCCTTTCGTACATTAATCCAGAATCCGAGTTGAAATTGGAAGTGTTATCTGACGAAGTAAAAACAGCTGAGCAAATGTTAACTGCACTTGGCTATGATCCAGGTAAAGTAGATGGCTACTTTGATGAAAGTACAAAAAACGCTGTTGAAGAATTTCAAAAAGCATCAGACATCGAATCAAATGGTATTTTAACCGGAGCAGCAACGACGAAGTTAATGGAAGAACTGCGCCTTAAGCTGCAAGAAAATGATACACAGCTAAACAAAGCGATTGAATCAGTGAAAGCGAAAGTGAAACAATGAAAAAGCTGATCCGGTTTATGCCGGATCAGCTTTTTTGATCGTTGCGGTTAGGAGGGGGCTAAACAAAGCGTGCCGGAGCATGTTGTTCAAGCACGGATTTCAACATATTTCCATTCGGTTTCGTCAAAGTCACGCCATACTTATGAAACTAGTGTTTGTATCTGTTCAAAAAGCAAATTTCGTCATAAAATGATAAAGTAAATGTCCATCTGTAGGAATCAGGGCAAAAGGAGGGGTTTTATGGCGAACTGGCACAAATCGTATGGGCGAATTTGGAAAGGTCGGACATTTGACGATATGGATGAAGCGATGGAACATGAATTACTTGATAAACTCACTCACCCAAGACTCCGAAAAAAGGCGGAGGTTAAGTTTTTTGAATCGGTAAGGCGGGTAAACGAGTCGGATCTATCAGATGCCGAAAAGGTACAACTTATCGATGCATACATAGACTGTTTTGAGCAATTGCAACAAAAAGATTAAATATAACCTTTATCTTAATAAGGTGCAAATGGAAAGAGGAATGAAATGTGTATTTTTTTATCACTTTAGCAATCGTATTAGCAGCAGCTTTGCTTATTGGGTATAAACGGTACTGGCCGGTAAATGTAAAGCGTATTTCTCCTGAGGAAGCAGACGGTCACCCTGTTATTGATGTACGTGACTGGCAGGAAGCGAATCATGTCCCGCTTATTGGTGCGGTACATATTCCGTGCGGCTACATTTCACGCCGTGCCAGTGAATATGGCGGACAGGAAGTATACATTGCGGCAACAACAGCAGTGGAACGAAATTTTGCAGTGCGTTTATTAAAGAAATATGGTATTCATGTAAAGGGATTCATTTGCATGGGTAAAGCATGTTAAGCCGGTGCCCTCGTGCCGGCTTTTAAATTTGCATTCGGATCGGGCTCTGATTAACATAAGAAAGAGGGTTTGTTTTAGAGGGGGAACAGTATATATGGCAAAAACGGCACTTATTACAGGTGGATCAAAAGGAATAGGACGAAAAACAGCAGAATCGCTTGCAGCGGCAGGCTGCAGAATCGTCATCAATTACCGTTCAGATCGAGCGCAAGCAGAGCAATTTGCAAGCGAGTTGTCAGCTAAGTTTGGTGTTACGGCTGAGGCAATTTGCGGTGATGTATCATCAAAGGAAGATTGTGAGCATATCGCATCATTCGTACTGCGGGAATTTGGCGGTGCGGATATAGTGGTTCATAATGCCGGTCCATACATACATGAACGAAAGACGATGGCGGAGTATTCATGGGATGAGTGGTCTATGATTATGAATGGTAATATGACAGCTGTTTTTTATTTAACGAAATTATTATTACCATCGATGAAAGAAAATGGCTGGGGACGCATTATTACGTTCGGGTTTGACCGAGTGGAAACCGCACCGGGCTGGTTCTACCGATCTGCTTTCGCGGCGGCAAAAACAGGGCTAGCGTCATTAACGAAAACGATTGCAATGGAGGAAGCGGCAAGCGGTATAACAGCGAATATGGTGTGCCCAGGCGATATTACAGAAGGTTGGAAAGAGAAGAATGTGATCGATGCATGTAGTATTGATTCAACCCATGTCCCTGTAGGACGGCCGGGCACAGGAGAAGATATTGCGCGCATTGTGGCATTTTTAGTATCAGAGGAGTCGTCATTTATTACAGGCGCAATCATTCCAGTTACAGGTGGACAGGATGTGCTGGGGAAACATTTCCGTAAATAAAAAGGTTCTTTATCGACTTTCAGGTAAGAATACTCCTATCTTCAAATATGCGAAGGGCGTAGCCCGGTATTAAATGGGGGATGAATTGCAATTGCCTTCGGACAAGGGATCGATCGCTTTAGCGGTCTCGATTGTCCGATTGTTCAAGCGCTATTTGCAATAAATGAAAAATAGCTTGTGTTGTGTACAAATACCAAAGCCCTTTTGTTCTTTGTATGTGTCCACTCTATTTAAAAGAGTTTTGGGGAATCGAAAACAGGTTCCTTCATTGGTGTCGATATGGGACTAAAGGACTTCGCTATTTTGTCAAATGGAAAAGTATATAAGAATCAAACGTTTTCTGTTCATTCGAAAAGAAATTGGCGAAAGAGCAACGTATTCTTTCAAGAAGAAAAGAAATTGCCATCAGACAAACGTGTAAACTGTCTGCATCAAAAAATGATCAAGAACAGCGCATAAAAGTCGCTCGTCTTCACGAACGCATAGCAAATGCACGTATCGACTATCTGCATAAAGTTTCAACCGAAATCATCAATATGAGAAGCTAGACGTAAAATAAGTCCATTCTCTCCTGAAAGAAGGAACTGACAATGAAAAAAATGCATCTTGAACCAGCGGCTTTTCTGCTTTTGCTTTACATAAGTGCGATTTTAATTGGAACGCTCTTACTGAAACTGCCGGTATCCGAACTAGCGCCGTTATCATGGATGGATGCATTATTTACAGCGACATCGGCCTTTACAGTGACGGGACTCGCAGTTGTTGATACGGGTCTTGAATTTACAATTTATGGTGAATTGGTCATTTTGATGCTTATTCAGATGGGCGGCCTTGGAATTATGTCGTTTGCCGTTATTGTATTTGTCATGCTCGGTAAACGAATTGGGATAAAGCAACGAATCGTCATACAGCAGGCACTCGGTCAACTTCATTTTGGCGGTGTTGTGAAGCTTGTAAGAAATTTATTATTATTTTCGATTGCCATTGAATGGGTTGTGGCGTGTTTTATGGCAATTAAATGGGTGCCGGAGTACGGATTTGTAAAAGGGATGTACTATAGTTTTTTTCATGCGGTTTCGGCGTTTAATAATGCTGGATTCGGATTGTGGCCGGATAATATGTCTCAATATGCAGGCAGTGCTATTATTACGATTGGGATTACGTCGCTTATTATTTTGGGTGGACTCGGGTTTACAGTGCTTCTTGATTTGTATGAACACAGATCTTTTTGGAAATGGTCACTCCATACGAAAATTATGGTGATTGCGACTGCTGCATTGAATGTGATTGCTTTTATCGCGTTTTATTTGCTTGAGCACGCGAACAGCGGCACGATCGGCGACAAACCGTTCATAGATCAGCTGCTTGCTTCTTGGTTTCAGGGCGTGACGACGAGGACAGCAGGATTTAACTCGGTTGACATCGGTGAACTAAACAGTCAGACAGCATTTTTCATGATGATGCTCATGTTTATCGGTGCAGGGAGTGGATCGACCGCCGGCGGAATTAAGCTGACAACATTTGTCGTCATGGCCGCAGCAATGATCACATACATACAAGGGAAAAAGGACATTCACTTGTTCCGCCGTACGATCCGTCCGGAATATGTGATGCGTGTATTGTCGATTACGATGATCGCCTTTTTTACAATCATTGCGGGGACGTTCGCGCTTAATGTGGTGGAAGATTTGCCGTTTTTGCCGCTTATGTTTGAAGCGGTCTCGGCCTTTGCAACGGTCGGATTATCGATGAATTTAACACCGTCATTGTCGGATCCAGGAAAATTCATCGTTATTTTGTTAATGATCACTGGGAAAGTCGGCCCGCTGTCGATTGCGTATATGTTTGCTAAAAGAGGAGGAGACCCTCATTATAAATATCCATCAGAAGACGTGCTGACCGGATGATCCTTCTTTATATTATAGCGGAGCGGATGGAAATGTGGGCAGATTGGTTGGAAGCATGGCTAAGTGATCAAAAAAACAGAATCTCAAAAAAGCATCACCCCGCTTAGGCGGAGAGTGATGCTTTTCTTTTTTGAAAAAGTTTCAATCGAATTGATAATGTGATGGCCCCGCACGTTAGTCCAGTGATTAATCCAATCCAGTAACCGTATGGACCCCAATCGGTAAATCGGGCGAGTGCCCAGCCGAGTGGGAGACCGATCACCCAGTAACTAATCATCGTCATAATAAATGTTACATTTACGTCTTTGTATCCGCGCAACGCTCCTTGCACAGGTGCCTGAATTGCATCGGATAGCTGGAATAACGCTGCAAATAGCAAAAAATTAGCTGTCAGTTTCAGCACTTCTCTGTCTGTTGAGTACAAATACGCAACCTGATCGCGGAAAAAGAAAATACCTGCTGTACATAGTAACGAGATGCTGACGGCTATCATGACGCCAATCAAACTGTAACGCCGGGCGTCTGCCCACCGATGAGCCCCCGCTTCAAATCCGATCACGATCGTGAGCGCCATTGACACGCTCAGTGGAATCATATATGTCAAGGAGGCGAAATTGAGTGCCGCTTGATGGGCCGCAATCACATTCGTGCTATATTCACTCATGAGCAATGTGACAGCGGAAAAAATGCTCGTTTCAAAAAAGATGGATAAACCGATCGGTAAACCTAATAACAAAATTTCTTTCCATTTGGCCAATGAGGCGTGGGGCACTGCATAAAACAATCGGTACGTCGCAAAAGGCGACTGCCGATGAACGATCCAGACGGACAAAAAGAAAATGAGCCAGTACGTAATCGAAGAGGCATAACCCGATCCGACACCGCCAAGTTCAGGAAATCCCCATTTTCCGTAAATAAACACATAGTTAAAGAAGATATTAAGCGGCAACGATAGTAATATAATGATCATCGACGTGCGCGTCATGCCAAGTGCGTCAATAAATCCGCGCAGAACAGCTGTTAAAAAGAGTGGAATAATTCCGAATGAAAGGCCAATTACATATTCAATTGCAATGCGCCGAACATTTTCTTCCAGATTCATCGTATTCATAATCGGCATTAACAGCAAAAGTCCAATCACATACGTCATCGCTGCAATGACGAGCGATACATAAACACCTTGCATCACCGAGAACGCTACTTTTTTTTGCTCACCAGCGCCAATTAAATGGCCGACAATCGGTGTGATCGACATTAAAATGCCGGCAAGCCCCATATAGACGGGCATCCAGAGTGACGATCCGACCGCTACACCAGCGAGATCATCCGCGCTATAACGGCCAGACATAATCGTGTCGAAAAACGTCATCGAGAACATCGCCAGCTGTGTAATTAAAATAGGAACTAAAATATATAAAAACTGACGTACTTTTGCGCGTGTTGTCAACGTTTCAATCAAGCTCTTCATCTCCTCCAATCTAAAAGTATACCATAATTAACAGGTCAGCTTAGAAAAAAGAATGACGAGACAATGAAGGAAATAAAGGGGTATATATGAAAAATATCCTTGTTTTGGATCATATTGAAATGTTGTCACATCTAATTTAGAAAAAACCTGGTACAATAGACCTTATAGTAAAAAAGATACAGAGGGGTTTTAATATGAACGAGAGAGAGAAAAAGAAGCGGGTTTTTGGCGCAATTGCGTCGTTATGCATAGCAGGAATTTTCATGATGGAAACGAAAGCATCGGCTGATCAGGTGATGCTTCATGAAACATTGCCTGTATATGAAACGATTAACAATCAGCAAGTGTGGATCGGTGCGTTAATGAAAGGCGTTGTATATGCGGCAGCAAACGGTACACGCGAAGTGGAATTTGGCAACAGCAAAGTAACGATTAGTCTGGATGGAGGGACCGTGACCGCGTCTTCAGCGCCTGCTGAATTAGAAGCAGACGATACGATCATTACAAAAAAACAGCAATTTATTTTTAATCGTATGAGTACCGACCGCGAACCGATGGCCATTTTAAATCGAAATGTCCGTTTCCCAGTTACGGGTAAAACAGGAGGCTGGTATACGGTGAACGTCGGCGGACAAGAAGGATACATTCATCAGCAATCTGTGGAAGAAGATAACGGTATACCCGTTTTAATGTACCACCATATGCTTGAGAGTCCGGAGAACACGGTCTTTTATAATAATTCAATGGTTATCAAAGTAGCTGAATTTCAAAAGCAGATGGACTATTTAAAGCAAAAAGGCTATCGGACGATTACGATGCAGGAATTAGAAAGCTATTTACGCCATAAGAAAAATATGGTTGGTAAAGCAGTAGTCATCACATTTGACGATGGTAACATATCGACAGTGAAATATGCGTACCCGATCTTAAAAGAATATGGCATGAAAGCAACGCAGTTTTTAATCGGTGGTCAGCTTAATCAAAAGAGCAGACCGTGGGATGAAAATACGCTGCAATACATTGGATTCGATGAAGCGGCTGTAACGTCCGATGTGTACGATTATCAAAATCATACACTCGGCATGCATTTGCGTGAACCGATCGGCGGCCTGCCGTATTTACAAACGAAAACGTATGAGGAGATTAAAAACGATTTCCTTGCTGCGGGGGAGCGGATCGGCCGCATTTATGATGGAGATTCGGCCCGTGTTAAATATTTAGCGTATCCATGGGGACAATCTAGCCCGCAAGCTATTCAAGCTGCACGTGACACAGGCATGACAATGGCGTTTACAACAGAAACAGGCAACGTCAAACTTGGCGATGATCCGTATTTGCTGAAGCGCCAAGGGGTTGCCCCGCGCCACACAATGGAAGACTTCGCTGCTAAGCTTGATGGAACCTATTAACAATAAAGCCGCCTTATGTGGGCGGCTTTTTAGCTTAAGTGGGATCAAGAAATTAGGATAGACAGTATAACTGTTTGTCTTGAACACGTTTCTTATAGTAAAGGAGAGAGTGATTCTTCACGTAGATATTCTTCAGTAAAATGATTTAATGTGATAACAGATTGCGCGACTTCATTGGATGCGGTCTCAATTTCGCTAATAATTGAAAATAATTTTTGTAAAGAAAGTTCGATCGCGTGATTTTTAGATTTCGTGTTGTCGATTAAAGAAAGAAGGCTATTCATCTCGTCGGCCGTCACGTTCATTGTATTCCGGCTGGACGTGACGAGGTCATTTACATTTTTGATGGAATGAGTGACGTTTATAATAAGTTCATTTGTTTTTGTAATGTGCGTTGAAACGTTGGTAGCCGACGTTTTTGTTTGGTCAGAAAGCTTCCGTATTTCTTCTGCGACGACTGCGAAGCCTTTTCCATGATCACCGACACGTGCTGCTTCTATAGAGGCGTTAATTGCAAGTAAATTTGTTTGATCCGCAATTTTTCCGACAATGTTGATGACATCTGTAATGTCTACAGAGATGCTGTTCAATTCAACTGAAAAGGATTGAATATCATGAACGGCGTGTTGAATGTCAGCTAGTTTTTCGCCTTGTATGCTCAATTGCTGCTGGCCGAAGTGGGAACTTTCGGACGATTGATCTGCAAGGATCAATCCATCTTTTGCGGTGTTTAAAATTGATTTAGATTCTAAACTAAGCATGTGGAGAGAGTCCCTCGTCTCTTCTGATATGACACCAAGCTCTTGTGCAATGGTGTATACTTTGTCCGTTAAAATCTCTTTTTTGCGCAAATTTAATTTTTGTTTCAGTTCTTGTTCATGCTCTCTATACGCTTCTAGGACGATCTGCTGTTCTAGGCTCAATATTTTTGTTACGGCGTTTATTAGCTTCGCCTGCTCAGTATGACTCATTTGAAGATTACTAATGGTGGCAATAAAAGAAGAAAGCAAATCTTGAAAAGCGGCTAAATACCATTTTGGTTCAAGTCCGATTTGGACATGTACATGGGCGATTGTCAGCCGCTTTTGTAAAAAGGAATCGTCAATGATGCCGTCAAAAAGCTCCTGAATATGAAGAGTCAATGTCTTTTTGAGCCGCTCAATACTGCTATGTTTTTCGATGATCGATACTAAATTTCCTTTTTTAGCGATAAGTTCATAAAATGAATCAATAATTGTGACAATTTGTTTTTCAATTTCCGGCTTTAATGACTTTAGTAAAAGAAGGTCTTGTTTTGTTAAGTTGATCATTTGAATTTGACGATCGAGATCGGTTCCTTTGGAAATAGATAATTTGACATCTTTTTCAGTGAAAGAAGGAAGGTGTGATTCAACTCTTTTTTTCTTAAAAAATAGTCCCAATTAGAAAGCCTCCTATAGTCCTATAACATAGTATAATCTTATCTCATTTTGGGATGTTACGCTACAAATTAATAGAAAATTCTGTATATTAAATGTTTTGCAAGGTGTATATAAAGTTTAATAAGAAATTTTTCCTAGTCATTTAAGGAAACGCATATAAGTGATGCAAGCATAAAAAATCTGGACAGACAGTATAACTGTTTGTCCAGATTGTCTATAAGTAATAAGTATTATAAACTTGGAAAACAAAGAATCAATAGCACTGCATACTGAACCATGTTTTCTCAAAACGCTTTGATGCCAGGGCGCGCGCACCAATCACATAATACAGCATGCCCATGTCACCCCACATCATGTCAAGCTTATTATCTGTGTCAACCTGAAATAGTAGAACCGGCTTGCCATCTATATGCTCGGCCGTTTCTTCAAAGACTTCACCCTGTATGGACATGGGTATACCGAGCAGTTGATGATCAAGACGATTATCAAGCTGATCCATTAATTTCTCAAATTTCTGATCATCCTCATCCTGTTCAAAATAAAGGAATTCGAGCTTCTCCGCCTTCTTAAAAAGCATGCGGCGCTCCGGATAGGATGCCGCTCCCTGTGCGCTCATGCCGCTTGTATCATCGGTATAGAGGACACGCCACCCATCTCTATGTTCGGGTTCACCGTACACAGATACCTCATCACTATTATAATAGAAAAAGGATAACATGCCGGACATCGGCAACGGGTTGTGCTTCAAACGGAGCGCAGACACTTCGGTTAAGTTAATTTGTCCGATAAACGAAAGTGGCGTGCCATTAAACGAAGGATACGCGGTCTCAGCGGGTAAATCCGCCACACCGCCAAATTTTGACGCACCGCCAGGAAGCCTTTCTGCCGGTGCACTTGAAATCGAGACACATTCATAAACGGCACTCAAAATATCAGCTCGTACATGGTCAAGAGTAAATTCTGTAATCAACTGCTGTAATCGTTCACTCATCGAAACCACTCCTTTAGATGGGATATGAAAAGAAGATTTTTCATGTGATCATATAGCAAAAAACTCGATCCTGACATCTATATTTCTTGTTGCCATAATAGGTTCAATTCGACCAACGTGAAAGAAAATGATCCGAACGAACACTTGTACTTTCCAGGGTTTTCACACACATAGCAAGCGAAAAGGCTAATTTAATCAAGTAATCTGATCATTAGAGGGAAGCGGAGCGAGTTTGAAATAGTTAAAGAGACTGATTAAATCCGACAGCATTGGCTGTTGCAACCGCTTACAAAAAGGATTACTTATGCTAACGTGAAGTTTTGTCACTATTATTGCAGTAACCTACTTGGTGGGGCGCGTCAATCTCCGCAACTTCACATAGGGACGTTGCGGAGATTGACGATAGAAACAGGAAGCCCTGCTCGAGGCATACGGTCAACGCGCTGGTTCTTCTATTCGTTCGATCATCGACGATACGATAAAATTGTCCATCACAAACTCACGTTTCACTTCACCAAAGCCATCCACAAAATAACTGCGCACGGTTGCTCCATCTTCACCGATTTTCTCCAAAACAACAGCGTGATCAAACGTTTGAAGTGGGGTCTCGACCGAAGACGAGTCATCGGTCACTGTCCAGCCGTCAAACGACTGTCCTGCTTTAAGCGGCAGCTGCAAGTACGTATAAAGTGGCTTAAGGCTTTCAAGCTCTCCATCTGACGGTACATAGTTCTCATATTGCTCGCCTTCCTCGCGCACGACGACAATCCGTTCATCCTCCACACGAAACGTCCGCGCCATCACCGTCCCGCCATTATCTTCATACACCGATACATGACGATCATCATGCCATACCGTCCGCGCCTTATACGACGCAAACTCATTTCCTTCGCCCACAAAATGCGCTATTTGACCATCTTTCAAGAAATAAGACGAAAGATCCACTTTTGACGGAACATCCGCTACCTCTTCGATCACCGGCTCTTCCACCGGCGGAACACCTTTATCCCCACAGCCAGCCGCAAGCACAACACCCGCAAACAAAAACGGTCTCCATTTCACCAGCATCCACTCCTTTTAAAAAGGATTCAGTCTTATTTGAAACAAAGCGCCCGCTTCAAATGTCATCTGTCTTTCTCTATACCCCAATCAAAAGAAAAAGAACAAATTATTGTTGAATCTTTTTAAATGCTAAAACAGCATTATGACCGCCAAAACCAAACCCATTTGAAAGAGCATATGTGATCGGTGCTGAAACCGCATGATTCGGAACATAATCAAGATCGCATTCCGCATCCGGATTGTCCAAATTGATTGTCGGCGGGAGGATGCCATCCATTAAACTATTCAGTGTAATAATCGCTTCAATGCCGCCAGCTGCGCCAAATAGGTGACCAGTCATCGATTTGGTTGAACTCACTTTCAACTTATAAGCGTGCGCGCCAAACGTATGTTTAATTGCATTCGTCTCCGATTTATCTCCTTCAGGTGTGCTCGTTCCATGTGCATTAATATACCCAACGGAAGCAGGGTCAACCTGTCCCATTTCAAGCGCTAATTTCATCGCATGAGCGGCCCCTGTATGATCAGGAGACGTAATATGGTAGGCATCTGTCGTCGATCCATATCCAACAATCTCCCCTAAAATCGTCGCGCCTCTTTCTTTCGCATGTT
The DNA here is from genome assembly GCF_001906925.1 of Domibacillus mangrovi. Lineage (GTDB taxonomy): Bacteria > Bacillota > Bacilli > Bacillales > Domibacillaceae > Domibacillus > Domibacillus mangrovi. The sequence goes on along the minus strand of NZ_MRWQ01000001.1, from coordinate 56,671 downwards.
CGTACTCTTCTAAAAATAAAATGCCGGACCCTTCCGACATGACGAAACCATCTCTCTTTTCATCGAACGGACGACTCGCTTGCTCTGGCGTTTCATTTTGCGTCGACATTGCTCTCATCCGTGAAAAACCGGCAAACGCGAGCGGATTAATCGGTGCCTCCGCACCACCGGCTAAAATCGCATCCGAATAGCCATGCTTAATATTCAAAAACGCTTCGCCAATCGCCTGATTTCCAGTCGCACAGGCAGAAACAGGGGAGAAGCTCGGTCCACGAAACCCGTACTTAATGGCAATGATCCCGCCTGCCATATTGCTGATCATCATCGGAATCATAAAAGGAGAAACCCGTCTCGGTCCACTGTCCCGCAGGCGCGTATGGTTTTCTAAAATCGTATCAATTCCGCCAATCCCAGAGCCAATGTACACGCCGACCCGGTCTTTATTGATCGTTTCAATGTCAATATTCGCTTGATCAAGCGCTTGTTTAGCCGCCGCATACGCATATTGAGTAAACAAATCGTACCTTCCTGCATCCTTTTTATCGATATACTGTTCAACAGGAAAATCCGTCATATACCCGCCAATCCGGGTCGCCATCTTACTGTATTCTTCTGACTCCAACTGCCGGATACCTGACTTACCGTTTTTAATGTTCTCCCAAAACGTATTCACATCATGTCCTAACGAAGAAATGACCCCCGTACCAGTGACAACAACTCTGCGTTCCATTTAAAAAACTCCTTTTTCCTTCAATTTTACCATAACGTTCATATAATTTAAAAAAGCACAGCTCCTTAAAAGATGCTTTGGCTTGCTTGAATACTAACTTTCTAGTCCGTCACTGTCAATGGCACTGTGCTGTTAAAAGGACAAAACGACAAAACAAGACAAGCGTGCGATTCAAACACGGTCTGTCATGTGGAAAATGGGGAATAAACGATCCCGTTAGAAAGTGACCATCATGTTTTAAACAAAGCATGATGGGGATCAATCATCATACATATAAAAGGAATGAAGTAGAAGGAGGAAGGGAAATGGAAAAAGATGAACGAATCGATTGAATCAAGATTTTTCATGGGGTGTGGAGGCCAAAATTGGCTCTTTTTTTCTGCCTTCAACAAAGGGACGAAGCGAACGACTGAAACAAAGCAGGTGGTTCAAATGCAGTCTGTTTTAGTAAAAGGGGAATAACCAGACAAAATTACTTACAATTCTGGTAAAATAGTAGGATAAAGGAAGAAGGAGCGATCACGATGCCAGTCCATAACAAACTTGTCCGGGATCGGATTTTAGAGGTTATTGAAAAAACAGGGAAAAATTATACGTCACGCATATTATCGGAAGAAGAATATAAGCAGGAAGTACGGAAAAAAATGCATGAAGAACTAGCTGAATATGAAGAAGCGGCAACGAACGAAGAAGCCGTTGAAGAACTGGCAGATCTGCTTGAACTCATTCACGCAGCGGCATCGATCCATGGCGCAAGTGTTGAACAACTAGAAGACATCCGCCAACAAAAAGCGGAAAAACGCGGTGGATTTAACGAGCGTATTTATTTAATTGAGGTGGAAGATGAGTAAGCTGCAACTCATTACAACTAACTTGATAGACACGATTGAACGGGTGGCAGAAGAAGCGAGCGAGATTTATATATTGACGTCATTTGTCATGAAATCTGGTGTCAAAAAACTGTTACCGGCTTTGCAAAAAGCAGCGATTCGAGGGGCAGATATTTACATTGGTACTGGCGATTACTTACATATTACGCAGCCAGATGCTCTCCAACTTTTAGTTGATGAATTGCCGGAAGCAAACGTACGCATGTGGCAAAGCGGCGGGCGCTCATTTCACCCGAAAGCATATTTGTTCCGGCTAAACGATGGAGGCCACATCATTGTTGGTTCGTCCAACATGTCAGCATCCGCTTTGACCAGCGGCATTGAATGGAACGTGTCAGCTGGTGACAGGGAGTTGTTTGAAATCGCACTAGCTGAATTTGAAGCGATTTTTTATCATGATCACACGATTCCGATGAATATGGAAACGGTGAAAAAATATCGTGAACGATATGATGAGTTTCACCGGAGTCATTCCATTGCCGCCCAATGGACAGAAGCGGAAGAAGAATCGATGATGCTGGAAGGGCCGTCCGATCAGGCAGAACTCATCGTCGAAATGAAAGAACTGTATACATATAAATTAACACCACGTCCGGCACAGGAAGAAGCATTGGCCGCATTGCATGCGACGATGGATGAACAATATGAACGAGCACTTGTCGTTATGGCAACAGGACTTGGCAAAACATATCTTGCTGCTTTTTTTACGAAGCGATTTAAACGTGTTTTATTTATCGCTCATCGAGAAGAAATTCTTGAACAGGCGAAAAAATCATTTTTACACGTTCATCGAGACCGGACAGCGGGTATATTAAATGGCACTTATAAAGAAAAAGACGCGGATATGATTTTCGCTTCCATTTTTACATTGAACTCAAACCATCATTTACATAGTTTTCAACCGGACGATTTTGATCTTATCGTCGTTGATGAATTTCACCATGCTGCAAGCAAGTCCTATGAAAAAATCCGTCACTATTTTACACCACAATTCTTTCTTGGCATTACGGCAACACCGGACCGGATGGATAACAAAGATGTATACAGTATTTGCGATGGCAATGTTGCGTATCGTATTCATTTTCTTGAAGCTATCCAAAAGCAGTGGCTTGCGCCATTTCATTATTATGGCGTGTATGATGATACCGATTATTCCAGTGTTACATGGCTTGGCACGCGCTACGATGAAGAGGAATTGCTCGCTGTTCAAATGCGGACGGAAATGGCGGATAACATTCTCCAAGCGTGGCTCGAACATAAGCAAACAAGAACAATTGGTTTTTGCTCATCTATTAAACAAGCCGACTTTTTAACCCGTTATTTCAATGGAAAAGGCTATAAAACGGTCGCACTTCATTCACAAGCGACGGCGATGACACGACCAACAGCGATTGAAGCACTTGATAAAGGACAACTGGACATTATTTTCACGGTTGATTTGTTTAATGAAGGCGTCGATATTCCATCTGTTGACACGATTCTTTTCGTGCGGCCAACTGAATCATTGACCGTATTCACCCAGCAAATCGGCCGTGGACTGCGCATCGCTGATGGGAAAACACATTGCGTGATGATCGACTTGATTGGGAACTACCGGAACGCCGATGTGAAAATGAGTGTATTTGATACAGATCCAAGCCAAAAGAAAAAAGGCACCATCCCGACTGTTCCAGAAAACTGTCTTATCAACTTTGAACTAAAAGCCATTGAACTATTAACTGAAATGAGCCGGAAACGAAACCCGAGAAAAGAACAACTTCACTTTGCATACGAAGACTTAAAACTTGAACTAGGAAGAAGACCAACGTATCTCGAATTTCATTTGAAAGCAAATGCCGACAGCAAAGCGATCAAAGAATTTCATCAATCATACCCGGAATTTCTACACAACATTGGTGAACTGAATGAGCAGGAAGAAGAGGTATTCAAGAAGCACGCAAATTGGTTCAACGAAGTCGAAAAAACCGCTATGAATAAAAGCTATAAAATGGTCGTTCTGAAATACATGCTTGAACGAGGATTTGATCACTGGACGAAACCTATCACACCGATCGAAACCGCCCCATTTTTTCACGACTATTTAACGTCAAAAGAATACCGGAAACGGATCGATTTTTCCGATAAGCAAGGAAAGAAGCTGTGGCAGTATGATGAGAAAGCTGTTACCAAGCTGATTGTCGATATGCCGATGACGAAGTGGAGCGGCAGCGGCAATGGGCTTGTTACGTTTGACGGTGAGAGGTTTAAAGTGGGGGTGAATATTGAAGAAAAGGAAAAAGAGATTATATTTAAATGGACGAAGGAGATTTGCATGTATAGGCTGCATCGATATTTTGAGAGAAAAGTGGAGAAAACAGAGCAGTCAAACGAATGAAAATTCTTTTTTAGCTGTTTAACGGCTACACGAGACCACATTGAATAGATATGCGTCAGACCTGTGCAGTCTATTATAAATCACGATTAAATTAGACTGTTATGAAAAAAGACTTATATAATGTTTTCATGTTTAAGAGAGGAGCCAGTACGAAGTGAGCAAAATTGATGCACGAGCGAAAAGCATTCAAGAAACACTTCACAACGCCAAATATGGCATTGACTATTATCAGAGAGAATACAAATGGGAAACGAAAAATATTAAAGAGCTGCTGGAAGATCTTGAAACAAAGTTCAGCGATAATTACGATGTTGGCCATGAACCAAGGGAAGTTGAAAATTACGATAATTATTTTTTAGGTTCCGTCGTTATCAGTAACAAAGAAGGGAAGAAATCAATCATCGATGGTCAACAAAGGCTAACATCTCTCACTTTATTACTCATTTATCTTCACAATATACAAAAGGATAGAATGGGGAGAACAGTGAACGTAAGTGAGTTGATTTTCTCGGAAAAGTATGGGAACAAGGACTTCAATCTGTTTGTAGAAGAAAGAATGGAAGGGATGGAAGTACTTTTTAATGAAATTCCATTTGAATTTGAAAATCATGAAGTAGAGTCTGTTCGAAACATAGGCGCACGATTTGAAGATATTAAAGCTTATTTTCCAGAAGAGTTAAAAGGAGATGCTCTCCCTTATTTTATCGATTGGCTGCTACATAAAGTGACGTTGGTTCATATTGAAGCGAACAATCAAGACGACGCTTACACGATATTTGAAACAATGAATGACCGTGGATTAAGTTTAAGTCCTACTGATATGTTAAAAGGCTATCTTCTTGCCAATATTAAAAATGACGATCAAAAATTGAAAGCGAACGATCTTTGGAAAAAAAGAATTCTGGAGCTCGTTGAATTTGATAAAGCGGAAGAGATTGATTTCTTTAAGCATTGGTTCCGGGCTAAATATGCTGAAACTTTGAGAGAAAGAAGTAAAGGAAAAGAGAATAAAGATTTCGAGAAAGTCGCCACCTCGTTCCATAAGTGGGTTAGGGATAATAAGAAAAATCTCCAATTGAACACGAGCAACGATTATTATGAATTCGTTGCTAAGCATTTTGATTTCTATGCGAAACAGTATGGCCGTATTTTAGACGCTACATGGGATTATACCGAGGGTTTGGAACACATTTATTACAATGCCCACAATAATTTTACGCACCAATATCACCTGCTGCTGTCTCCTTTGAAAGTAACGGATTCAGAAGAGATTGTTGATCGTAAAATGAATATGGTTGCCTATTTTATTGATATGTGGATCGTGAACCGTTTTATTTCTTATAGCACGTTGAATTACTCAGCCATTTCTTATACGATGTACAATTTGACAAAAGAAATACGAAACAAAGACTTAGACGAGTTGATCGATATTTTGAAAAAGCATTTAAAGAGCAGTAACATCGATGCTATTAAGGACTTCAAAATGCATCAACAAAACAAGAAATACGTGCATTATTTATTAGCCCGCCTCACGCACCATATCGAGGTCGAGAGCGGAATTGATTCAAAATTTGAAACGTATGTAACGAAAGAGTCAAAGAATCCATTCCAGATCGAACATATTTGGGCAAATAAATACGAGCGGTACAGCGAACTATTTGATCATGAAAGTGAGTTTACGGAATACCGCAACCGAGTCGGTGGCCTATTGCTGCTGCCTAAACGAATCAATCAGAGTTATGGAGATGCCGAGTATCAGGTAAAGCTCAAACAATACTTCGGTCAAAACCTTTTGGCTAAATCACTCCACAAAGACTGTTATGAAAGCAATCCGAGTTTCAATCGTTATAGAAGAGAGAAAAATTTGTCATTCAAACCACACAGCGAATTTGGTAAAGAGGATTTGGACGAACGGCAAAAATTATACGCGGACATTGCGAAAGATATTTGGAACTTAGATAAATTAGATGTTTTAAAAACAAATTAATTTCTGTTAATTGTGTCATTTTTCATTTGTTTTGTCACAATTGTTCATTAAAAAAGACGTGTAAACGCACGCCACACCGTCCAATTATTTGGACGGTGTTTAACTATCATTACGGATAATTTTAATGCGAATGTTTATTCCGCATTTCACTCCTCTAACATGATACACATCTCCCCATTCTTTTTAATCCATACTCGCCGATGAGCATCCGTGTATTTGAACATCCACATTTGCCGATACCATTGCATTTCTTTTGCCTGCACAGGCAATCCGATTTTCACGCGGTTAAAGCCAGTACCCATTTGAATGTTTTGATAAGGTGATTGGTTCGCCCAGTGGAATAAAAGATCAAGGATATCTTCCGGTTTTCGGCAATCTGCTAGTTCGATGTTATCCATCACAAGACATGTCAGGTCTTCAGTAAGCCAGATCCATGATTGTGCCAAAACTTTAGGCCCTCTTTCAAATACGAGAAATCCGCTGTCAGGATTGATAAGTCCTTCAATCATGCAAGCTTCCCCCATACCGTCCAGCCGCTGGCAGCAAGCGGTCAATACACCGAGCATTATTTGCCGTTCATCATTCGCGTCGAGAATTCGGACTTGTTCATTTTCATTTTTATAGGGATTGTCTTGAATTCTGCATTTAAATGGCCGAATGAATATTTCCGGGTATTTTCGTTTAGCCAGTTCCCATTCGGTGACGGCTCTGTGATCGAGAATATAAGCTTTCATTTCAGCTAATGACTTGCCTCTTGGGAAGTTAGGATGGCTCCATAAGCGGGCGACCGAATGAATAGCCAGGTTATCCGTCGCCCCTGCATGACGAACAATCCATTGCTTTAAAGCTTCATCTTGAAACGGAATCGCTGGCAGGCCTCCGACAAAATTATAAAGATCTTTCCCATGTTTTCTTAATTTAGCTTCTACATCGTAAATTTGAGTGCCAAAAGCCAGGCTGATGAAGACCTGGTATTGAGGATCCAGCTCTTTTATCGTCAAAGCATATTTCATGCTTTTCACATTGAAATTTGAAACAACAAGATCTGTGTTCAATGCTTCTGTTGCTGAGATAATGATCGGGAACACTTTAGGGACTCTGCTAAAACGGCTAATAAATTGCTTATATAATTTCTTTACTTTTTTCATCGTCTCAACGTCCGTTATTTTTGCGGTATCCATTTTATTCTCTTTAATCAAATTATCCAGTATATGGATGAGTTCGAAAGGGACGTTATGGTTAAATAGAGATTGCAGAACGAACCAATCATTACCTGACCCTTTTTTGTTCCTCACGAATAAACCACTCCTTGCATCGTTGTATTTTTGTTCATATGTATTGTTTTCCAGCATATCTACCTTATTTGTTTCATCTTATGTGCTGCCATTTTGGTCGCAACGGCACTTGTCTATTACCAGGTATAAATTTATAAAGCTTTCGAAATCTAATTTAAACTAATTGGGATAATTTCAATTACTCAAAGTATGTCGCGCAAAGGTAACTGTTTGGACAATGCAGTGATTGAGAATTTCTTTAGGCTATTAAAATCAGTTTATGAGCATCTTCTGGGTAAAATAGTCTGTTAAAATAAAGGGGATAGTGTATAAAGAGCTAGAGGTGACAACGTGGATTACATACAAACAGTTGAAAAGTTTCCGGTGTTTTTTCCTGTATTTGAAGCAACAATGCGGATTACATCAGAAAGATTGGTCGATTTTGAGCCGTTTACACGATTCGTTTTTCAAATGATTGGGAACGGTGAACAGCTTGCGGCGATTGAACAAATAACAGAGTTAAAGCAGCACGTCATTTTAGAAGAAATACATAGACTACAAGGATGGAGCTTTTTTGAAGAACGAGACGGTAATTATTATTTAACAGCGCTTGGGCAGCGTTATTTAAAACTTATGGCGATTGTAGATGAGCTAAATGAAGAAGCACCGAAAGTACTTGTCAATGCATTTAACGGTAAAATTATGAAAACGCGCCCGCGCTTATTTAAAGCAAATGAATGCATGCCGAAACTGAAAGTAAATGTCGTAAAAGAACTTTTACAAAATAAAAATTTTAGTAATAGCCAATCGTTTTTTATGGAACATATTTGCTTTACTCATCCATATAGTCATGACTTATTGAAAGAAGAACTTGAGAGCATACAAGTATGGCTTGACTGCGATCCACGCACACAGTATTATCGTGCGTTTATAAAAGAAATACCAGCTGAGACGCTTGAAAAAGGGTTTGCGGAGCCATTCGATTTAGCGATTCAAACAGGGGTAGTGCCGATTATGATTGAGCTTCATCATTCATTGTTAGAGGAATACCGCCATGTGTTGCCAACATTAAAGCAATTGAAACAATTCGACCCGTCGCTTCTGTCTGCAAAAGCAGAAGAAATAATCCAATTACAAAAACGGCAAGCTGAGGCTAAAGCGAAGCTGCCAACGTTTTATTATGAGCAGTTGACAGGGAAATTCGTGTTATCGTACGCGGATTATGATGTGCGCGGTCCAGTATATAAGCTGAAATTAGAGCAAACGAACAGGCCGGATCAGCTAGCAATTCAACAATTATTCGAGCATGTTGATATTCCATATGAATTCGATATTGAGCTAAAGCTAGGGGATATAGTGATGCGTACAACGCCATTATCCTCATGGTTGCTTGCGTAAGGAGGACTGAAAATGAGTGATATAGCGTTTCGATTTTTAGGACATATGGCAACACGAAGCGTGAGAATTGTGCAAGCAGCAGGACAAAAAAACATACGAAAGCTCGCTTTAGAAACGGGACTCAATGTCATAGAACTGATTGGTAGCATTGTTTCTTATAGTGAGGCTAAACAACAAACGGGTTATTTACATCAGAAAACGGAAACCGTTAAGTCGCATAATGAGGAAGTAACTGCCATTCATGAGCAAATGTATGCACAAAAACTCACGCTCCTGCAACAGCAATTAGAGGACGAGCTGCGTGTTGAACAAAAGCAATTGAAGTTCGAATTACAAGCGTATGCAGAACAGCTCGAAACACAATACGCAGGCGATGCATCATCTTATGAACAAAATAAAAAGTTACACGGAATCGTTGCGGAAAACTTGTGCAACTTCCAACGTATTTTAGAGAAAGCAGAGCAATATTTAGACACATTGACAGATGAAGATAATGTGAAGAAACAAGCATTATTTGAAGAGTATCGCAAGATTCAACGGCAAGTGAATCAGCTTGTGAAAACATTATATTAAGGAGACAAAACAATGGGCTTAAATATGAAAAAGATGAAAAAAGTGGTTGAACAAACGTCGAAACAGGCGACAAAAAAAGGAACGAGTAAAAAAGAGCATACACAGCGCATGGATTATATTCATTCAGGTATTCGTGTCATCGAAAGTACATCCGGCTTAATTAATACTATTGTGACAGCACGGAAAGATACGCGCTTAGCGAAAATCGAGCTAGACAGTAAACAAATTCAGCTTGAGCGGGACTTATGGGAATTCCAAACGACGCTTGAAAAAGAGATGAAGAACATGGAAGTGGAAGTCAAAAAGTATAAAGCAGATACAGAAGTAAAGTTAAAAGAATTAGATGTACGTATGCATGAGTTAAGTGAATCGGAGGAAACGAAGCGTCTGCAAATTCGCAATGAGCACGAATCCAAAATGCGTATGTTGGATATGCAGCAGTCCATGCTTGAAACCGTTATGGGGATGTACAAAAAATATTACGATGCCATGTTTGCGGGCGTTGTGCTGCCAGTTACACCTGCGAATATAACGAATGATATGCAAAATTGTATTCAATCGTTAAACACGTCAATTCAATATTTAAATCAATCTCAGCCGCAAATTAACATGGAAAAGCCACTAGACGATTAATGAGGTGAAAATATGTTACCACTCATTCCAGTTGCCGTAGGTGTACTTGCTACGATCGGTATAGGATCAGCCGTTGCATCATTCGTATACGGTGAATTAACAGCAGAGCAAAAAAAGCTACAAGAGGAAATGCACAATGATTTGGCGCGACTTAAGCGAGCACAACAAAACAAGCTGCAAAAGCTACTGGAGCAATTTCAAATTGATGAAGCGACATTTATGGCATCAAGGGACGAGCGTATTGCGGCAACGCGCAAGCAATACTTTGCTGACCGTCAAGCACAATCTGACAAGCATATTACGCGCTATATTGCGCTAGCACGTGAGCAAATAAGCGTGACAGAAAACATTCGCAAAGAAATCGAAGACGGCATTATGCGCCTGCGCACGCTGACAAAAATACAAAAAACGATGTTGCGCAAAGAAGCGATGGAACATTTAGAGCGCGAATTAAACGAAGCAAAAAATAAAGCGTATGCGTACGTGCAATATTTAAAGCAATATGAAAAGCAGCTAAAATATCGACGCCATCAAATTGAAGCAGAGCAGTTATTGTTTTCCTTAAAGCTGCCGGAAGATTATCCGTATGTTGGAAAACTATTGTTTTTCAAAAAATCGATGTTAGACGAGCCGCTCTTTCAGCAGCAATCGATGCATCAAATCACGCTAAAATACGATGCGACTGATAAGGAACTTTTGCAGTCGCTTGATGATGAGGCGATGATACCAGTCATTGTCACAAACTTTAATTTGACAACGTATTCGTATGACCTTAGCATCGGCAAAGGTTTTTTAAAACATATTGCGATCAATCAGTCGAAAATTGGCATTGAAGCGACGGTTGTACAGCATACGGAGAAGAAGCTCATTCTGCTCGATTATAATGGTGTAGCGCTAAAGCTGCATCGTAAAAATTTAGAAAACCCCCGCAAAGTACCACCAATTGGCGCAAAACTACGTGTTTATCCTACAGGATGGGATTTTGCGCTGTATCACCCCGTCTTTGTGAGCGAAAAATATCAAGATAGCTTAAAGTCATTTCAATTTGAAACATTGCCAGTCGTATTCTCATCTCAAGGAGCCGAGGAGTTTATTACGTATCTTGAAGAAAACGGCTGTACGAATGAAGCGGATGAATGGAAAATTGGACCGCTCGATGCATCGTCAACACTCATTAAATTACAGCTAGGAGAAAAGCTCGTATTTGCGGTGCGCTTTATGGACGGCGTGCAAAGCTATTTTTATTTTGAATGCATATTGCCTCTAGAGGAGAGTTTTCAGCCTGAAGATATTTTCGTTGTCATGGATGCAGAATTTGAAATGGTGGAAGAACAGGATTTCGAGCTGCTATCAGAAAAAACGTATGAGCACATGCTTGACTTAAGTGTCATGCTGTTTAAAGAATTTAAAATTCAGCAGCAGCTCAATGCAAGTATGGAAGGGCTTAGCTTTTTTACGAAATGGACGGAAGTAACAGAAAAGCTGATCCAATATTTATATAAAGGGAAAGAAGTGATATGTGATTTAAGTGAAACAGCACGTGTTTATAAATTGCCAAATGCGATGCTGTATGCGCACGAATATGAATTGTTAAACGCAGAAGATGTACGCCAGCGATTAGTGCAGCTTGAATTAACTGGTATTGTGGAGTTTATTATAGAGGTGGAAAAGGAGCAATATGTGCTGGCCGATTTTGATGAAGTCGTACATCATCTGCGCGTTTATAGTGAATCACCGATGCTTTCAATACCAATATTTCAGCTAAAAGTGTATGTGAAAAATTTTTGCTATCCAGAAATACAGCAGCGCAATGCATTGAATGCGTTTCGCAGCGGACAGCTCGTCAATGGGCAGCTTCAGTCATATATTTTGAACAGTAAAAATATCGAGCCACAAACAGTGTCACTTGGAGAGCTCATGTTTCAAAATAAGCAGCTTGCTGAAAACCGGGCGCAAAAGGAAGCAGTTGAGCAAGCGTTAGCGGAGGAAAATATTTATTTAGTACAAGGACCACCGGGAACAGGTAAAACGACAGTGATTCGCGAGATAATGGCGCAATATTTGCAAAGGCATCCGTCTGCGCGCATTTTAATTGTATCGCAGGCGAATGTCGCGATTGATAATGTACTAAAAGGATTTGGGGCACAATACGAGGACCAAATGATCCGCTGCGGTAATATAGACAAAATTGACAACCAGCTCACACCAATTAGCTTCGACACAAAATATAAAGCCTACGTGGAAAAAATTGCGCAAAAAGAGGAACACGGCGCTCAAGCACTGTTTTTAACACGCTGGAAATCTTTAATCGGATGTGGACAAGACCGAGCGAACCCGATTATGGGGGAGCTACTCGTTAAAAATCATCAAATTATCGGTGCGACCTGCTTAGGGCTCATGCAACGACAAATTGGGCTAGACCGTGTTGAATTTGATTTAGTAATAATTGATGAAGCGGGAAAAGCATTGCCTGCTGAGCTGCTTATCCCGCTGAATAAAGCGAAAAAGGTTGTACTAATTGGGGATCATAAGCAGCTGCCGCCTGTCGTAAATCCATCTCTTTATGATACAGAAAAAATCGAGCTCGAAAACCATTCATATTGTGTGAACGATTTATTCGTCACGAGCTTATTTAAACGTTTATATGAAAATTGTCCGGATACGAATAAGCAAATGCTTCATACACAATACCGTATGCCGGCAGTCATTGGCTCGATGATTAGTCAATTTTTCTATGAAGGGAAGCTGTTAAACGGACGAGGAACAGCAGAGCGCCCAACGAAATATTTTGATCACCATTTAAATTTATTAGATTTATCGGATGAGGTGCAATACCGTGAAAGCACAAAAAATGCAACAGTAACGAATGAATATGAGGCTCGGCTCGTGGCAAAGCTCGTAAAACGGATTCGTGCGAAACGTCCAGTAGAGGAAAAAATTGCGGTTATTTGCCCGTATCGTGGCCAAATGCGTTGTATTCGTGAAGCTCTGCGCAAAGAAGGGATTCATTGGACGGAGGATCACATTGCGGTGAATACGATTGATGCTTATCAAGGAGATGAGGCGGAACTTGTGATTTACTGCATGACGAGATCGCGGCGTAAAACGCTTTATTTTTCAGATGAAGCGCGATTAAACGTTGCTTTCTCTCGTGTGAAGAATGATTTGCTGATCATCGGTTCGCTACGTTATTTACAGTCATATGGCGAATCGCATATTTTATATAAAATTGCGCAATACATCGCTGCTCACGGAGCCATTTTAAAAGAAGAAGATGTACTTGAACGTAAGCCGGTATTAGTACAAGCATATACGAAATAAAAAAAGGTACTAGCTGTTATGAATGACTAAGCTAGCGCCTTCCATAGTTTATTATTTTTATTAAATATTTACTATATTTAACTACTAAACGCATTTAAAGGATCAAAGCGTCTCATATACTTGTGTTACAAAAGATTAACGCTGTTAAAATCCTCAGAACTTTCAAAAGGAAAAATCTTAATAATGGATAGGCTCGTTACAGATGATATGGAAGGCGACCTGTAACAGCCGTGAGCCACTATAAGCCGGTATAGTTTTACAGATCCAAAAAAGATCTGTAACGCTCTTCATCCCTTGTCCTATATAGGTTTATTCTTTTTTATATAAGAAGGTTACAGATAAAAGAATACATATCTATAGAAAAAATAAACTCATGTAGAAAATGAAAACGGAAAAAGTGTCGGCGGGGGACATGTGTAACGGTGATGAAGAGATTTTATCTTGGGTAGAGATTAAGAAATGAATCATATCCTGTAAACAGAGGACATGGCTTCTCTTATTTTGTATACCGATTGGCATAGCTTGAAGCAACGAACGCATTTGGTTTAATCTTGGGTTCAACCCCCATGGATTCCATCCTAGCGACCATTTCTTTGACAAACTCACTTGTTTTGTTCCGTTTACCGGCTCCGATATCAATATGGCCTTCCATCGTGAAAGTTGCCCCTTCGTATACGGCAGGAAGAACGATATTGATTAACTGATTTTTTCGGTCTTCCGTAAACATGGAAACAATCTCCTCTGTTAAAGATAATTCATAGGAAATCCGTTCGTGTAATTGCGTCATTCTTCTTGGGATGATCACTTTACTTATACATGCCCATACACCATGTCCTTCTTGTTGAATCACAATACCCGTAATAAAAACGGTATGTGCAGTATGAATTTGGGAATCTGTCCCGATCATTAATCGATACTTGCCCCTTGGATGGATGGTCATGAACTTGACAATATGATTGAAAACCTCTTCAAATGACATATTATTTTTCTGGAGGTTTTGAAAGGAATGAGTATAAATTGGATAATCGTTCACCTTGTAGCACCACAGCTTTCCTTGCTTATTGAGAATATATTAAAATATATATGCGCTATCTATACATCATATGGCAATTGTTTTGCTGGCGTGCAGAGAAAAGGAAGACCATTGATTCTTTTTTGTCTAGTTCAATACGGATTGTTGCATGGGGAAGTGAAAAAACGATTCGAATGATAGGAATCATATTTGCGCTAGTCACGGTGATCATCGCTCTCCGTGAACACAGAATCCATAACAAGGCGCTTACCTCTTACGTCATGGATGATGGTATCTATGTGTCTGCTTCTACTATTCAATGATTTTTATTTTCATCTCGAGAAAAACAAGAAAGGGAGGGATTAATAACGCTTTTCGTGATAGGATTCATAATTCTTTCGCTCGTTTTAATGGCTGTTTATCGTGTACTCTCATACGGGTTCAGTATGTTTTTGGTTTTGTAAAGGTAAAGTTGGTCATAGGCTATGACTGCTTTATAGACAAGGAAAAGTTTTTCATCAGTTGATTAAAAAGCAAGTTTGCTTGAAGAATTTATCAAGATCATAATCTATTTGCACTAGAACTCTTTCTTTACTACTTCATATCTTAGTAATAAGAGAAAATATCTCTCATTATTATGATAGGAAGGTGTGTTACAGTGGGGAAATATTGTTATAAATGTAAAAAAAAGAATATTCATCGCAATCATTGTGATTGTAAATGTAAGTGCCCTAATGGAAAACCAAAGTGTGAACCGAAAGAATGCGAGGCGCTTCGAGAGTCATTATCTCAAGGGCCCATATTTGACGGTCAGTCAGAAATTTTTTTCTGGTACATGCAAAACAATGCGGACTTCGATGAAGCGGTAGCAGCGTGTAATGAACAGGGCATGAGGATCGCAACTGTTGAAGAAGCAGCACGCCTTGCTCATGTATTCACTTTTCAAGACAACGCTGACTTAACTGCTAGATGTCCTACGTTAGTATGGGTAACAGATCAAGGGTTTCCTAGTATGGCTCGAATGGTTCCATGTAAAGGAGGAGCACTGCGTAAATTTAGATTTCCAGGAATTGAAAATTGTAAAGCTGATACCCTATGTGTTTTAGATTTTAGCCTTGCATCAGAAAATGAAGTCGTTAAGTTTAAAGAAAAAGTAGCACATATTGAAAAGTTGAAAGAGAACTTTTGATCAGATGTAATCCTATATTCTACTTTACTTACTGTACAGGAAGCATTTGTTTTTTCTTCAATAAAATAAGGGCATTCCCCCGTATGAAAAAAGCCAACGGGGTAACCGTTTTATCCTTGTGAAGACACCTCCGAATCCTACACGTATCTTCCTTATAATGAATCGAATAACAACTAAATCCCCATACAAAAACCCGATCTGCTTCTTGTTTCGTATAAACCTTTACTTTTTCTCATATATGAACATAAGAGAGGAAATTGGAGGTGCTTGCTGGAGTATGGTATCAAGAAGTTTAAAATGGATAACAGGCGGACTTGAGGCTCTTTTAGGCATACCTTACATCAGTCTTGCGTTTGTCGTATCATGGGATTGGCGTCCGCTTGTGATCATGTTATTTTTACACATGTTCGCCTTGTTTTACAGCGCAAAAGAAAAAACGAATAAAACAGCTTCTATCTTAGGGATTGTCATATCCATCGTCGGATGGATTCCTGTTGTTGGCGTGGGTATGCATCTTGTCACCGCGTTCTTGTTGCTAAAAAGTGCTGCCAAACATCAATCGGTCACAGAAAAAGAGACATCGACAACGTCTATTTGACATGCATAAAATGCAACAGCACGTAACTTGAATGAAAATAATTCTCTTGACGAGTTCACCTCACTGAATTCAATGATCCGCAGCTGAAGAGTACAGGGAAACATTAAAAACGGAGATGCCTCAAAAAAATAATTTGAGGCATCTCCGTTTTATAGTTAAAAAGGAACATTTAGTGGCAGGTTTACGCCTTATTTTTATAGGCCCTAATAAATTACAAATTAATCCATTCGCTCTTCTTTTCGGACAACCACGCTATACAATATTATAGTAGATTAGTTGATAAAGAAGAAACTGTAACGGGCAAAAAGAAGCGTTTCCCGTCCGGATCATGTGTGAGGTGCTGGACATGCTTAAGAGGCACTGATTATCAGTCTTTGATGAAAAAAGAATCGGCATGCGGCCGGCAAAATCACTCGTTTCTGGAACAGGAGAATAAGAAGATAGACCTAATTTATACTAATGGGTTCAGGTGAATCAGAAAGATAATAATAACAAATATGGGTATATTTCTCGACTAATCCTTCTCTTTGCCCTATAATAGGCATAGGTAGCATTTCTGTAGCCTGTTAATTATGTGCCTAAATACTCATTATACAAGAATTGGGGAGGAGCTTTATTTTCTTGTTGTTTTACGCTTGGGGACGAAAGGGCTCATAATGATGAAAGTGATTCTAGTAAAAATAAAGTGAAACTTCATTCAGTGGTGGGAGGGGGGCTTCATCCCCTACCTACCCTTCTTTTCTTTTCGAAGTCTTGAAGCAGGGGTCTTACTGCCCGTTAATGCGGGATAAATGAATCCATTTTAAAGCAAGGAGTGTATATTTGCATATGAAGAAAGAAGATACATATAGATTGATGATATCTGCAGTTATGACACTCGTTTTATTTATTTCTATCTTTCCTTTGCCGACGAAAGGAGCAAGCAATCCGTCTCCTAAACATGAAATGCGGGCAGCTTGGATTGCGACCGTTCAAAACATTGATATGAAAGCCGGAATGAATAAAGTTCAATATACAACGTGGGTACGTCAAACATTGGATCAATTGAAGGCCAATAAATTCAATGCGGTCATTTATCAAGTGAAACCAACAAATGATGCTTTGTATCCTTCACAGCTGGCTCCATGGTCATCGTATATAACAGGGGGAAAACAAGGAACAAACCCAGGGTACGATCCTTTATTCATCATGACGGAAGAAGCGCATAATCGCGGCATGGAGCTGCATGCATGGGTTAACCCTTACCGAGTAACAATGCCAGGGCAAACATTAACAAGTCTTGCACTTGATAATGTGGCTCGTACAAATCCTAACTGGGTAGTGAAATACGGGCAACAATATTATTTGAATCCGGGTCTTCCTGAAGTGCAAAACTATTTAATTTCTACAGTCAAAGAGTTAGTTTCGAATTATGATATTGATGCTGTTCATATGGATGATTACTTTTATCCTTATAAAATAAAGAATGAGGTTTTCCCAGATCAAGCGGCATTCAAAACATACGGAACGTCTTTTAAAAAAATTGAAGATTGGCGTCGAAATAATGTAAATCAACTTGTTGAAAATTTGTATTCAACGATTAAAACGACTAAATCGCATGTTCAATTTGGAATTTCACCATTCGGTGTTTGGCGCAATAAATCGCTTGATCCGACTGGAAGTGATACACAAGCAGGTGTAAATAATTACGATGATTTATATGCAGATACAAGACAATGGATAAAAGACGGGAACATAGATTACATTACTCCACAAATTTACTGGTCTAAAAATTTGTCGGCTGCGAAGTATCATACTCTATTAAACTGGTGGAGCTATGAAGTACAAACGTATGCGAAGGTACATCCTGTCAATCTTTATATTGGTTTAGCAGATTACAAAGTCGGTAATGACTCAGATGCAACATGGAATAATAAAATGGAGCTGCCGAATCAAGTAATCGCTAACAGGACGGACAAAACAGCGAAAGGTCAAATGCACTTTTCCTTAAAAAGCATCCAACATAATTCACTAGGATATGCAACGATTTTGAAGCAACAACTGTATCATTATACAGCTGTAACTCCAGCGATTTCTTGGAAAAACGATGCTCAGCCTTTAAAGCCAACATCCGTACAGGTGAATAAGGGTGCGGCTGGTATGAAGCTCGAAATCAAAGATCAAAATAGTAAACAGCCAAGAAAATATGTAATTTATCGTTTTGAAGGAAACAAAGAAGGATCGTATCAAGATCCGGAAAACATCGTGGATGTTGTCTATAATACGAAAGGAAATACGGTATTTTTAGACAAGACAGTAAATTCAAACAACGTATATACGTATGGCATTACATCTGTGTCAGCAACGGGTGTTGAAAGTAAAGATGCATATGTTGTGAAAGAAGGAAGTCATTCAGGAGAAGGAAGCAACCTGGGAGAAGCAATTATATTTAATGATATTAGTTCCTCCTATCGTGCGTATAAGGAAATCACATACTTAGCGCAAGGAGCGATTACGAACGGTGATCTCAAAGGTAATTTTAATCCAAGTCAACAAGTAACACGTGCTGAAGCTGCAGCCATGATTGGCCGTGCTTTAAACCTTGATGGCACAAAACGAGAGAACTCTTTTAATGATGTCAGTGCTAGCATGTTTGCATCAGGGTATATTCAAGCTGCTGCAGACAAGAAGATTCTATCGGGCTATAAAGACGGGACATTTAAGCCTTATGAAAATGTAACACGCGGCGAAATGGCTCTTATGATCAGCAGAGCGTTTGACTATAGTTATGGAAATACAACGTCGGGGGCTGAAAAAGCGCTGACCTCAAGAGGGATTGCCCAAGGTATAGGCAATGGTACTTTTGGAACGAATTTAAGTATTATCCGAGCAGACTTTGCGATATTCTTAGCAAGAGCGATTGACTATACTCTTCGGATCAACAATCCAGCGATTTCGTTTAGCGAAGAGATGTATGTAAATACGGAATCTCTCCCCATAAGGAAGGGACCGTCTGAAGCGTATGCTCAAGCAGGTATCCTTAAAAGTAATGAGAAAGTAATAATTGGTTATAAAGTTGGAAGCTGGACGCTTATTCAATCTAGTTCTAACGTCATTGGCTTTGTTCTTAATTCTGATTTAAAAACAATTTAAAAGAGTTGTCACTAGAAGCTGAGTCAAAAGGTCGTTAAATAACGATACTTTTGACTCGGCTTTTCTGTTACGTGATAATAAAGTTGTTTAAATATAAATTTGACATTCCGCATGTAAAAATAATCAAGCTTGTATTTTGTAACAAATCGGTTGTTTCAGTGAGTAAAACACAGCGATGAAGCCCTTTAAAAGAGGGGTTTTAGATAGTCAGGCAAAATAAAAGAATAATGAAAACATGATTGCTTAGTATTAGTGTTATAACAACCTGAGAGTGAAGCGCTCCAATTCAAAATTTACAACCTTGTTACTCCTATCTTAGATATTGGTACTCATTATAACGTATATTTTTAGAAATAAGTCTATTTAATTCTATAAAAAGAAAAATATGGATATAAATGCCCATTATTTTATCATTGAATACATGCTATACTCTCCGTAGGAATTAAACTTTATAAAGAACAAAAATTATCTGATTGTACATTATAAAGAATATTAGAGTGATCTAATGAAAAGAAAGCTTACTGATTTTGAGTGAATTTTTTAATTGAAAAAAGTGCTCGAAGCCTGTTTCAAACACAATGTGAAAAACTGATTTTAACTTCATGGAATCAACGCGATCTCTTTTTACGGAACATAAAAGCCTGGGGCGGATCGGCTTTTTCGATTCTGCAAACATCAGCCAAATAAAGTGAAGCTTCATTCAGTAGGAGTTAGGTTCACAGGATGTGAATCATGCAGACGTTGTCGCAAGACGTGACGATCTTAGTCTGTGCTCCGCTCATCCCTCATTAAATAAAAAGGAACTCAGGTAAAGGGCACCGCGTCCTACGGCAATACGTGAGTGACCGGCTTCAGCCGGCCCGAACCAATCGGGCTTTTACGGGTAGTTGATCCCCCGTTTATCTTTCTTTTTTTTCGAAGTCTTGAAGCAGGGGTCTTACTGCCCGTTAATGCCAGATAAAAGAACAGGTGGCCGCGCAAATAGAGAAAAACCAGCTTAAAAACTTTCTCTCTTTTTACCCTTTCTATTTTAGCGAAAGGGGGAACGACATCATATCAGAAGATTTTTTGATATGAAATAGTGAAATAGAACCGTAGCCTTTTTGATTTCCTTTCTTTCTTTACTCACATGTTTATGTTATATTATTTTTTAATAATATAAACATCGACAAGATTAAGCCTATTATGTTAAAAGGTTCGTTACATATTTTTTAGAAATGAAAATAATCTGTGTCTATCGGACCTGTCAATATTGCACAATTGGATAACGGAATAAAAAATAGATTTTTTCATGCCTGGATTTTTGGCATCGGTGCTATGGCAACAGATACGGCGTATTTTGATGTATCCTAGTTAATTAAATCGTCTTTCCTGAAAGTTATTGTAAAGTCACTTTGATGTTTTGTTCTTATTCTTACTTATTCAGGCACCGAAAGTTTGCTTAAAGCGAATAAAATTGCAATCGAAATACAGGAGGAAGAAGTAACCTTTGAACGGCCCTTACTTGTTTTAAAGAAGAGGCATCCTTCATTGTATGTTCACATTTCTTTACCTTTTTTATAGTCTAGCCGTGTGTATTCGTCACCATCAAATGTTTCATGTTACATTGCTTCTTTGCCAGACTTGGCAGGATTTTTATAATTGAAAAACATGTTCTCTGGAATATAGGAGTAGTGGCACTTAGGCTAAGTGATATAATTTCTTTCCTCGAAGAAAAAGGACTTCTTATCTAGTATGAGGAATTATATAATACCAAAAAATCATTTGATGATGAAGTACTAGAGAAGATACGAAAGATAGTAGCTCTTCCATACGACGAATATGAGGAATACTTGGTAAACGGGAACATGCTCACAGAAGAGATGGTTACACATTAAAAATGGAATAGTTAACAATGATTCTACCATACTCACCTTGTTTAATGAACTTGGTATTCTGATTATAGTCAAGGGTGTGAATAATGTTATAGTCGCTGCCAGCCCAGATGGCATTTTAGTATCAAATAAAAATGAGAGTTCAAGAATTAAAGCGTTTACTTGATGGAATACAGCTCAGAAGAATGAGGTGGTGGTAGAAGAAGACTTTTTAATATCGGCAAAAGGCTCACTGAAAGATTTTTCAGAAGGTTCATAACATAACATAAGTTTTGTGAATTTTGAAAATATAACGTTAGAAGACTTTGTTCAATGCATTAAAATAATAGGTTCAATGAACATCCCAAATGAATATTCAGGCCATCTTTTTATAGGTCTACAAGTACAGTTGATTGAAAATACGAAACAGTTATTACTGGTTGAATGGTCACATAATCAATTTGAAAGCATGGTATGGGATGTACAGCGTATCCAAACTCATGATCCACTCATTGTATTCACATCCAAACAGAGAAAACCTAATTAGTTACGAACTTAGATGCTCAATATATCAAAGATAATGAACAAAAAAATGAGTACTAAGTTAGGCTTATACAGTTGGAATGCTATATAATACCGTAGAATAATCAACCTTTACATTTCTTGTTTTTAAAAGCCAATTTGTATATAAAAATTAAAGAAAAGGCAAACTTATTGAAAAATAAGGACGCAAAGTTACAGGTCTAAGGGGGAAGATGCTATGATGGCTGGGCTGCCTATATAATTAGGGGGATTCTTTTTATGGACAAAGAACAAAGTACAGTTGAAAAAGAGTGGGTTCTGTTGATGAAGGAGGCTAAAAGTTTAGGGGTATCCATTCAAGAAGTGAAGCAGTTTTTAAAAAGTGAATGCGGGAAACATAAATAAGGAAAAAATAGTACATGAATTGTGATCCCGATTAGATCGGTTAAGGAAATAAAGCGGGGGAATATTTAACTGAATGTTCGAAAAATGACTGACTGATAGAAGAAACAGTCAATCGTTATTAGTCAGAGCATTTATAACAAGAGCTGAATGAAATGGGTTTGACATGACACAGTGTCCGGATGAATTTTGATGTTTATTTAGGACTTCCCTAATAGAGTATGCACAATGTAAACAAGAGAAGTCCTAATAAAAGCTGTATTAATTATTGGAACTATTGGATTTCTGCCATTTTTGAAATTCAAGAAATTGTTTGAATTGCTCTTTACTAATACCGGACTCCATGGCTTCTTTAGCAAGTTCAAGCCACTCAATATCAATATCGGTCTCTTCATTTTCATTGTTATTTTCATGAATTAATTTTTCAACAGTCACATCCAACACCCTAGATATTTTATTTAGAAATTGGATGGATGGATTTAATTGTAGTTGGCGTTCAACTGAAGAAATATACGATTTTGCTACGCCTGCTCGATTAGCTAACTCAGTCAATGACAATCCTTTTTTTATCCTAAGTTCGCGGATCCGTTCCCCTATAGCCATTATAATCACCCTTAAAACATACTGAAATTTAATATATATTAGTTTATACTAACATGACAAGCATAAAAAGATAAAGCTATGTGAGTAAATAATGTGCTAAATATATGATATATAGCGAGTGATCCGTTCTTGTTAACACTTGTTACGAAAAATATATGTGTTCATCATTGTTTTTGTATTGGCATTTGGATAATCGGTTTACTTGTGATTATGCAAATAGGTACTAATTTACTATTCGTTCAAAGGTGCAAGCTACTTAATACATCTGACACTATTTATACGTAATAACGAACAATTTTAAATAAAAGTAGAAGAATCATTCCTCCAACCTTACATCTTTTCGAATACAAAAAAGAAAACACAACGTTTTTAAAGGGATGATCACCATTTGAAAGCGTTGCGCTTTTTAAATAAAAGTTTCTTGGGCAATTTTTTGATAAAACGTCAAATAGCCTTATTTATCGCAGATTAACGGGCAGTAAGACCCCCACTTCAAAACTTAGAGAAATTGAAAAAGGATAAGTGGGGGGACAAACAGCCCGTAAAGGCCCGATTGGTTCATCTAACTATCAGCGGGGGATGAAAGAAAACCCCCGTTGATGGAAGATTCACTTTATTGCTTCTTATCCCCTTCTGGAGAATTGATATCTGGATCGAGCTGATCATCGATTTCACCATCACCAATCCCGTTATTTTGATCAAGTCCATCATCTGGATTGTTGTTTTCATTATCAACGCCATCGTTTACATCATTATCTTCATCGACAGGGTTGTTTTCTGGATCTAACTGATCATCGACTTCACCGTCATCTATTCCATTATCCTGATCTTTTCCATCTCCACACCCGGCTAGTCCACCAAGTGTTAATGTAGCAGCCATTCCCCCGACGATTAATTTATTTTTCCACTTAAAATCCATTTTTATGTCCTCCTTTGGCAGAATCTGAATTATTATGTAGAATACCCATTGATTTAAAAATTAAACAGGTCAGTAAACATACAAGCTATGTAAATGTAAAAAAAGAGCTCGTTACTTGAAAAAAGATAAAGGTTCCATAATAAGCCAACAATTAAGAAAGTAATCTAACAGAGCCTTTGAATAAATAAAAATATAAATGGCAAGTCTTTTAGTGAGAATACTTACTAAAGGGGATGAAAACATGTTTTCATTACGCGGGGATGTTCACAAAATATATCTTCGACTAAAAAAGGTCTATGGTGAGGATCAATCTTTTGACGAGATGAAGGAATTGATGGAAATTGATGAAATTCAGCGTCTTTATCAAGCGATCGATAGCAGTACATTAAAAAAAATTCTTTACCGCATGATTAAAGAGAAAACGGGTTCGGGAACGATACCTATTTATGTCTCTGCTGTCCCATGGCTTTGTTTTCTGTTTGCTAAACAGTTGCAGCAATTTCTTTTCGATGAAGGGAGCTTGCTCTGGGTTTTTTTTGTTTTCATTTATATTACGATCCTTTTTATCAGTGTTATTCTTCACTTTCATGAAAAATCATGGGCGGCTGTTCATATAGAAATCATTCAAGATATTTTAAAGAAAAGAAATGAATAAACTTTTTTTCTTTATGCTTATGAAAGAATTAAAGCCTAATTTCTTCCTGTTCCAAGAGAGAAATTAGACTTTTTAACATGTGTATTAAAAACCCTCTTTTGAAAGGCAGCTGTATCTGCATTTCACCAATTTTTCGCAACAGAACTTCTCATCTCTTCAATTACTTCTTTTGTAATCTCTAAAAATTGCTCGGTTGCTGCTTTTTTCACACTGTTTTTTGACGTAACCAAATTTAATTTTGCATGAAGATGAGGTTCGGACAGCTCCAGCAATGGGGGTAAGTTAAAGTCAGCAAGGTTAGCGAAGGCTACCGGACAAAAGGCAACCCCTAATCCTTTTTTCACCATACTGAGCATTGGTAATGTTTCTGTTCCCCAGTAGATAACATTTGGTGTGAAGCCCCGGATTTCACACGCTTCTATAATGTCATCAGATATGCCATGGCCGAAAGTCGTATGTTGCATGAAAAAGCTTTCGTCTTTTAGATCCTCTAGTTTAATGGACTTTTCCTTCGCAAGGGGATGAGCGGGTGGTAATGCGACCAACAGCCGTTCTGTCAGCAACGCTGTCGTATGCAAGTCATCTTTGTTAAACGTATTCCTGACAATGCCAATATCCATTTTATGATGTCTAAGCTGATCTAAAATGTAAGCCGCATTTCCCTCTTTGACATGAATCGTGATCTGAATGGATCGTTCGGTTAACCGCCGTACGACTTCAGGAATAATCGTGAGATTGGCTACCGTAGAACATCCAATCGTCACGCGTCCCCGTTTCCCGGATTGGTGTTCATGAACCTCTTGGACAACGACTTCCATAGAGGTGAGTAATTCTTTTCCACGCTCATACATCAACTTCCCAGTGTCCGTTAAATGCAACCGTTTTCCAACACGATTAAATAGCCGCAGACCAAGCTCTTCCTCAAAACTTTTTATGGCCATGCTTAATGGGGGCTGGGTCATATTAAGAGCAAGGGCCGCCTTGGAAATCGTTCCATGTTCAACAATGACAATAAAGTACTTTAACTTTTGTATATCCACATAATCATTCCTTCGTAATAGAATAATATATATATAGAAAGTATATAGAATACACTTATTATATATTTTACATTTATACAAAATCAATATATTATCAGATTAATCTTTATTCTTCAGAAGATTCACTCGCTGATCAATTGAATGTATTGAGCAGTTGGACGATACGAGATAGTTCAGGAAGAAAGAAGAAATTAACAAAACAGAACGCCAAAGGAGGAAGAATGATGTTATTTAAGAAAAAGGTATTATTATCATTATGTTTAAGCTTAGTTCTCGCAGTACTTGCAGGGTGCAACAATGGAGCAAAGAATGAAAGCGCTTCAAATGGTGGGGTGGATTATCCTAAACGCCCGATCACTTTAGTTATTCCATATGCAGCTGGAGGAAGTGCAGATATTCAAGCAAGACTCGTTGGAGAATCCCTTCAAAAGCAGCTTGGACAAGCAGTAAACGTTGTAGCTATGCCAGGAGGAGCAGGGGCAACAGGAATGAACTCAGTAAAAGGATCAAAAGCGGACGGATACACGATTATTATGACCGCTGTTGGGCCATCAACGTTAACACCTAATGCAAACAACGTTGGATATGATGTAACGAAAGACTTCTATCCGATTGCTCAAGTTTCCGAAGCACCATATGGACTTGCTGTTAATTCAGATTCAAAAATTGAAACGTTGGAAGAACTATTGGAATTTGCAAAGAAAAATCCAGGGAAAGCAACGTATGGAACGACAGGAGCAGGGTTACACCAGCATGTTGTAATGTCAGATTTCTTAAACAAAATCGAAGGTACCAATATGGAACACATCCCATTTGGCGGTGGAGCAGAAGCGGTCAGCGCATTACTGGGAAATCACGTTACAGCATCAGCCAATACGATTTCAGAGATCACACCTCATGAGGAAAGCGGTTCATTAAATATTCTTGCCGTAACGACGGATGAGCGCTTAGCTGATTTGCCAGATGTTCCTACTTTTAAAGAGTTAGGCTATGATCTGATCGGACAAGGTGCATGGTTTGGTTTCATGGCACCAAAAGATACACCTGAAGAAATTGTAAATATATTAGATGAAAGTATTAAGAATGCATTAGAAGATGACACCGTTAAAAAACAATTTGAAAATGCAGGACTTCCCATCAAGTATCTTAATTCAGAGGATTTTACTGAAAAAGTGAAAGAAGAAAATGAAAAAAATGCTAAGGTCATTCAGTCGCTGAAATAAAACAATACGATAAGGGGAGATATTAAAAATGATGAAAAAAGAAGTAAGTGATATTTCCACAGGCATCGTTCTGCTGCTGTTATCCATTATCGGTTATGTGTTTTCCATGGATTTAGCGGATCCAAATTCTACAATCAAGTATGGGCCTGATTTCTTTCCGAAGCTGATTCTCTCATTACTTGCTATTTCATCACTTTTCTTAATTGTGAATGCAATCAGAAGATATAAAAAGAGTACAGAAACGCTAGACGTGGATAAAAAAGTCGTTTTAAGTGTATTGGCGTTCATTGTAATACTAATTGGGTATATCACCCTGTTTTTTATGACAGGATTTATTATTTCTACAATTGTGTTTCTGCTGATCGGACAGTGGGTATTTAACATTCGAAAAATCCCGTTACTGATCGCAACGACTGTTGTGATACCTGTTGCTTTATACTTTCTATTTTCGACCTTTTTTAAAATTCCATTACCGTAAACTTTAAATAGGAGTGGTGTATATGTCCCCAGATATCATTGCAGGATTACTTTTCGCCCTTGCTCCAGCCGCTCTTCTTGCTAATTTAGCAGGAGTTGCATTAGGGATTGTCTTTGGAGCATTACCTGGATTAACAGCAACGATGGGCCTTGCTTTGCTCATCCCGCTTACGTTCGGTATTCCGCCGGTTATTGCGTTTAGTGCTCTATTGGGGGTTTACGTCGGTGCGGTGTATGCAGGTTCTATCACTGCTATTCTAGTTGGTACTCCGGGAACAGCGGCAGCGGCAGCAGCATTGCTTGAAGGCCCGGCATTAACAAAGAAAGGGGAAGCGAAGAAAGCATTAACGATGACGACCGTTGCTTCTGTATTAGGCGGAATCTTCAGTTGTGCCATCTTAATTCTTGTTTCTCCCCAATTAGCGAAAGTGGCTTTGTCTTTTGGCCCACCTGAATATTTCGCTTTAGCGGTTTTTGGGTTGTCAATCGTTGCCGGTGTTTCAGGAAAGTCTTTATTAAAAGGAATTATTGCCGGTCTAATAGGATTATTTATTGCAACGATCGGGATGGATCCAATTATAGGGACGAATCGATTCACGTTTGGAAATCCAAATTTACTGAATGGAATTAATGTTGTACCAGCACTTGTAGGTTTGTTTGCGATCTCTGAAGTATTGACAAGGATTGAAGGGAAAAGTGAACAGTTAAAAAGTAAAGTAAGTACGAGTTCCATCGGCTTAAAGGCGTCAGAGTTGAAAAAGAACTGGTTTAATATTATACGGTCATCTGCTATAGGCACCTTTATCGGGATTATTCCCGCAACAGGATCAGGTGTTGCATCTTTTGTTGCCTACAATGAAGCAAAACGTGCATCGAAAGATAAAGAACAATTTGGTAAAGGCAATATTGATGGGATCGCTGCAACGGAATCGGCTAACAGTGCGGTTACTGGCGGTGCGTTAGTTCCACTGCTGACGTTGGGGATCCCTGGGGATGTTATCACGGCTGTTATGCTTGGGGCCTTAATGATTCAAGGATTAACCCCTGGTCCAATGCTATTTACGACGAACGGTGACGTTGTTTATGGAATCTTTGCAGCACTCATTCTAGCAAATATATTTACCTTATTTTTAGGGTTAGGCGCCACGAAAATATTTCCAAAACTACTTCGTATTCCAGAGGGCATTCTGATGCCAGTTATAGTCGTGCTTTGTGTATTAGGCTCTTATTCTATCGCCAATTCTATGTTTGACGTCTTAATCATGCTATCTTTCGGGTTGTTAGGATATATCATGCTGAAGGCGGATTTACCGTTAGCTCCATTATTACTGTCAATGATCTTAGCGCCGATCGCAGAAACGAATTTCAGAAGAGCGATGCTGCTATCGGAGCAAGACTTAACCATTTTCTTAACAAGACCGGTTAGTTTAGTCATTTTGTCCGTTACGTTCATTGTGATCGGCAAAATTGGATTCAATGAATATAAGAAGTTTAGAAATGAGCGGACAATTTAAAGGGGGAAGTAAGTAGACGATGGGAAATGAAGTTCTCAAAAACATCAATGAGTATTTGGAAAATAAAGAAGGGGATGCCTACTCGTTACTAAAAGAAATTGTCAATATTGATAGTTTTTCATACGATAAAGAGGGTGTCAATCAAGTTGGTGCGGTCATTATGGAAGAACTTGCTGCAAAAGGGGTTCCATATGAAGTGTTAAACAATGAAGAATATGGCAACCATATTATCGCTTTCATTAAAGGACAAAAAAAGGGGAAGATCTTATTAATGGGGCATATGGATACGCCTCATCCGCCGGGAACGACAGCAGAACGCCCATTTTCAGTTGAAGGCAATCATTTGAAGGGACCAGGTGTATCGGATATGAAGGCGGGGCTTGTGACAATGATCAATGCCGCTGTCGCTTTGAGAGAATTCGCAAATGGTGAAATGTGTGATATTGAATTATTGTTTACACCCGATGAAGAAATTGGTTCCCCTATATCAAGAGATGTAATCAAAGAGCGTTCTAAAAATGCTCTTGCTGTATTCAATTTA
Organism: Domibacillus mangrovi; assembly: GCF_001906925.1. Lineage (GTDB taxonomy): Bacteria > Bacillota > Bacilli > Bacillales > Domibacillaceae > Domibacillus > Domibacillus mangrovi. The sequence goes on along the minus strand of NZ_MRWQ01000001.1, from coordinate 27,811 downwards.
GAGGCGGGCCGGCCAGATGGTTCGGTTGTGACGGCAAGAAAAGGATCTGCTCATATGAAGATCGAAATTGAAGGGAAAGCAGCGCATTCTGGGGCATTTATCGAAGACGGCATCAGTGCAAATGATGAACTTGCTTTGAAAATGATTAAAATTAAACAACTGATGGACGTTGAAAAAGGAATAACCGTTAATATTGGCAAAGTAGAAGGCGGTATTAGTAATAACGTCGTATCACCTCATGCTTCCGCGACGATCCATTCCGGATTTTGGACAGAGGAAGATTTTAACGAGCTTTACCGCGGGATTGAGTCGATTGTCAGCACATCTTATATAGAAGGAACAAAAAGCAAGTTGTCAGGCGGCATAAGCATGCTGCCGATGGAAAAACATGAAGGGGTTTCACGTATATACAAAATTGTTCAAACGGCTGCTAAAGAGCTGAATTTGCCTATAACCGAACAAAGAACAAAGGGAGCAGCTGATGCAGGATTTGCAGCCTCACTCGGCATTCCGACCATTTGCGGAATGGGCCCAGTAGGCGGGAAATGGCATGCTGTTGACGAGTATTTAGAACAAGATACGTTTCTTCCAAGAATGAAGCTATTAGCGAATTCAATCTTGTTATTTGTTCGGGAGTCGTTAGGCAGTGACAAAGAGAAATAAGCAGTTCAGACGTATGGAAGTACCATGTAAATAAAATTGCATGGTACTTTTTTAAGATAAATGGACTAATCGTTATGATCGATTTTTCGTTAAGTTATTGGAATAGGCAGGTATCAATATGGAACTAAACGTAGTTATTCAATCAATTGTCATTATCTCATTGATGATTATGATCGGGGCTATTCTGTCGAGAACGTATCATTTCAATGAGGACACAAGAAGTGTTTTCATTAGTATAATCGTGAATGTGGCGATGCCTTGTATTATATTGTCGAGTATTTTTCACGTTGAAATGAATGAGAATACATTTAAGATGATCGTCTTTGTTTTTTGTTTATCGATCTTGATCAATGCGGCTGGTATTGGTTTAGGCTGGCTGCTTTCGGCTGTTTTTTATCGCCATTCCACTAATAATAGAGAATTGGCCTTGTTATCAGGTCTTGGCAATACAGGGTTTATCGGCATTCCGTTATGCGCCGTGCTTTTTGGCCCTGAAGGTGCACTTTATGCCGCTATTTTTGATGCAGGAGTTGATTTTACGATATGGACGCTCGGAGCATTGATGCTTCAGCGGAATAAACTTTTTGACTTCCGAACAGTTAAATCGATGATCAACATGCCGATTATCGCGATTATAGGAGGATTGGTCATTGCTTATTTTCATATTAAACCTCCGTTTCTGATTATTAATCTTGTTGACCAATTAGCCGCATTAGCTGCACCGTTAGCGATGTTTTATATAGGTATGCTCGTCATGACGCTAAAGGGAACAAAAGTGAAAGAATGCGGATCGAAAGTATGGCTGCCTTTAACAACTAAACTGTTCATTCTTCCTGCTTTAGTTGCTTTACTTATGATCTTCTTAAAACCAGAACAGACCATCGCCCAAACCATTCTCGTTCAATCGATGATGCCGACGCTTACATTAGCATCCATCCTCTTTGCGAAATACTCAGCGGATGAAGATATCGGTGCTATCACAACGGTCTTATCTACATTATTCGCTTTACTCACGATCCCAATTATGATCTATTTAGTAAATATATATGTATTGTAGGGGAATCTATATACACCCGAACGATTAGAAATAAATCAGCAGCCGAGCGCTTTTTTGATAAAGCTTTGGCTGCTTTTTATTATTCATCCATTATGGGCTGCAATTGCGGTAATCGCTCCTTATTTTGATTTAGCTGATCTTGAAGTCTCCAGATGTTCATTGTTTTGGAGAAAGCATTATTGACCGCATCACCTGCCCGTACGATGTGTTCGAGTTATTGAATGACAAACAATTAAGTGATTTATTGTAAGCTGTTTAGGGATTTTTCATAAATATTTTAGAAAGTTTTAATATTTATGTGATATGGTTCTTTTAGTTTATCCCGCATTAACGGGCAGTAAGACCCCCGCTTCAAGCCGTCGAAAAGAAAAGGAGGATAAGCGGGGGATCAACTGCCCGTAAAAGCCCGATTGGTTCGGGCCGGCCGAAGCCGGTCACTCAGGTATTGCCGCAGAACGCGGCGCTCTTTACCTGAGTTCCTTTTTATTCAGTGGGGGATGAAGAGAACCCCCACTGAATGAAGTTTCACTTTATTAATAAATGATCTCCAAATGTGAATATGTAGTTTATGCACGTTAAGAACAAGCTAATGATCAAGAACAGTTTTCTAACAGAGTGAAAGGCGGATAAGGGGGTGATTCATCATATCGATTAAAACGAGATTTCTGTTGTCTTACGTTGGCGTGATACTTATCGCTGTCGCTTTACTGTTGGTAGCTGGGTTTTTAATTATATTTACAATTACAGGCGATATAAAATCAATAGAGCATTTTTACAAAAAATCGTATGTCCAAAAGCCATTAACGACAGTAGAAGAAAGCGCGTTTCTCGATTTAAAGCTGTTGGCTAAAAATAATCCTGAGCAGCTTCTAAACGAAGAGCAGCTGAAGAAAATTGAAAAGAAGGATATTAAAATTGTTGTCAGAAAAGATACGAACGTGGTGTATGCTTCCCAAACACTTGACAAGCAGTCGTTGCTTAAGTCTCTTCCAGGATTTGAAGAAACGAACATTAACACGCGTGATACGATAAAAATGGAAAACCTTTTTTTCACGTATGTGAAGTTTGACTTTTATTTTTCAGATAAAAGCAAAGGAAGCATTTTTATATTGACAAAGGTAAGTTCCTATGCAGAGTTGACCCGAGAGTTGTTTCCCATTTTATCGGGTCTGTTGCTTTTTCTGTTTATCGTGATTATTGGCCTTTTGAACTATTTAGTTTCAAGAAGCATTATTAGGCCTATTTCGATACTTAAAGAAGGTGCAGAACGAATCAAATCAGGCGATTTAAATTTTGAAATCAAGGCTACTTCAAATGATGAAATTGGACAATTAAATCAAACGTTTGAAGAGATGAGAATAAAATTAAAAGAGTCTGTAAATCTCCAACTTCAGTACGAGGAAAATCGAAAAGAGCTTCTGTCCAATATTTCACATGATTTAAAGACACCCATTACTTCGATTATTGGGTATGTGGAGGGGATTAAAGATGGCGTAGCAAATACTCCACAGAAAATGGACAAGTATTTGTCAACTGTATACTTAAAAGCAAGAGATATGGATTCATTAATTGATGAACTATTTTTATTTTCCAAGCTGGATTTAAAAAAAGAGCCCTTTACTTTTGAAAAGGTCGAACTAAATCACTATATGAGCGACTTTGTTGAAGAGCTTTATCTCGATTTGCTCCAACAGGGAATTCAGATTGACCTTCATCTTATGGATCAGCCTATTTATGTGACAGCAGACAGAGAAAAATTAAAAAGAGTAATGGCTAACGTAATCAGTAATTGTGTGAAATATATGAATAAAGATCAAAAGAACATTATCATTTCTCTACACGAAGGAATGGAGAATGTCACGGTACAGACAACAGATAATGGTCATGGAATAGAGCCCTCCGCTTTACCTTATATTTTTGACCGTTTTTACCGTGCGGAACAATCTAGAAATTCTCAGACAGGAGGAAGTGGCTTAGGTCTTGCAATTACAAAACAAATTATCGGGGAGCATGAAGGGGATATTTGGGCTACTAGTGAGATTGGAAAAGGCACAAGTATCTTCTTTACCTTAAAGAAAGGGGAGAAAATGTGAAAAAAATATTACTTATTGAAGACGAAGTAAGTATTGCTGAATTGCAAAGAGATTATTTAGAAATTAATGATTTTTATGTCGATATTCAACATACAGGTGATGGTGGGCTTAGGCAGGGTCTTCAAGGAAATTATGATTTAATTATTCTAGATATTATGCGTCCAGGGGTAAATGGATTTGAGATATGCAAACAAATACGTGCTGTTAAAAACATTCCGCTTTTGCTTGTATCCGCCAAAAAGGAAGATATCGATAAAGTTCGAGGTCTCGGTTTAGGGGCAGACGATTATATTACGAAGCCATTTAGTCCAAGTGAACTAGTAGCAAGAGTGAAAGCGCATTTAGCGCGCTATGAACGTTTAGCAGGAAGTCAAGTGGTGACAAATACCATTTTTGTCCATGGGATTTCAATTGATAAGTTAGCCCGTAAAGTTCATATTAACGGAGAGGAAATTCCATTTACTACAAAGGAATTCGATTTGTTAGTGTTTTTTGTGAAGCACCCAAATCAAGTGTTGAGTAAAGAGCAGCTTTATGAACGTATTTGGGAGTTGGAGTTAGCTGCAGATGTTTCAACTGTGACTGTCCATATTAGAAAATTACGTGAAAAAATCGAAAGAGATCCTGCCCATCCAAAATTTTTGGAAACCGTTTGGGGTGCAGGATATCGTTTTAATGTTTAAATAGTGTGTTTCATGTCCTGTCACAAAGGTGACGGGATTTTTTTCTCCCGCATTAACGGAGAACCCGGCTTCAAGAATTTGAACAGAAAGATAAGTGGGGATGAAGAACTTCCTTGAATGAAGTTTCACTTTATAAACATTAAGAAATTTTATTAATAAGTTTATCTTTTTTTAAGAAATTGTTTAGAGGGAGTTTAAGATTACGTATTAACATAATTTTAGATAGGGGGGTGTATTTCATGTGGAAGTGGCTGACAGTAATTATAGGTTGTATTTTCATCCTTCAGGGGTGTGTCTCAAATATAGAGAAAGACCCAATTAAACAGGAACAGGAGGCAGGAAATGAAGTGGATGAACAACTTATTCAAGCAGCTGAGCGTAAAGAAACGGAAACGATAAGTAAATTGATTACGGAAGGTGCCGATATCAATATACAGGACTCAAAAGGGAGAACTGCCACTATGATAGCGACTTATAACAATGATGCTGCGACCGCAAAAGTTCTAATCGACGCAGGTGCAGACGTGAACATCCAGGATAACATGAAAAACAATCCCTTCCTGTATGCGGGTGCGGAAGGATACCATGAAATCTTGAAGCTTACGATCGATGCAGGTGCCGATCCAGCGATGACGAACCGCTATGGGGGAACGGCTTTGATCCCTGCTTCGGAACATGGATATGTGAAGATCGTCAAAGAACTTCTTACGAACACGGATACCGATGTTAATCATGTAAATGATCTAGGTTGGACGGCTTTATTAGAAGCCGTTATTTTGAATGATGGAAATGAAAAACAGCAGCAAACGATACAATTGCTTATAGATCATGGGGCGGATGTGAACATATCTGATCAGAATAATGTGACCCCTTTACAGCATGCACGTGAGAAAGGCTTTAAAGAGATTGAACAAATTTTGTTAAAAGCAGGAGCCAAATAACCATCATATAAACCTTCATCCGTAAAATGACGTTGTTTTATTATGAACTAATGAGGAGATGACAACATGAACAAAAAAGCAAAAACAGTATTACCATTACTACTCGGATTAACATTCGTTATCGCAGGGTGTAATACGAACACACAAGACGCCCAAAGTGAGCAGAAGCAGGAACAAGCTCAAAAAGAAACACAAAATGAAGTGAAAATGACGGAGTTACAGCCGTTAAATACGATGACATTACAAATCACATTTTCTGAGCCACTACCGGAGGAGGATGTGAATGCGGATGATTTGGAAAATATTAAGAAAAACTTTGAATTTGATCATGATATGAGTATTGTCAACGTTCCACGGTTAAAGACGGGTGCAGAAAGTACATATATTGTGCCGGTGACAATCCAAAAACCAGGAACCACTTACACAGTTACTTACAAAGGTGAAGGAAAACAGTCCTTTGAAGCAAGTGAGGAGAAAATCAATATACGTCAAACGAAACAGGTTACAAATGATACATTTGAAATTGAATCCTTTAAAGAAGATGGTGTAACCGATTATGCGAATATTATTGAAGCGTATCGGGCTGGTAGAGGGGATCTGGCTTTTCATATAGATGACGAAAATAAAGATGGAAATGGAAAACAATATCAAGTGATCTCCTCTTTACGAGATCGTGTCGTCACCATTACATCAGATGATGGAGAAAAAATCATAACAAATTATGTTCCGTTTACCCAAGCGGCAGATGGCAGACAAGCACCAAAATTCCGTTTACCAGAAGGTCAAACATTAACTCCTGGTACAGAATATACGGTTACATCTGATTGGACAACAATCAAAAACCCAACCTTTATTGCTGAAAAGCTTGTCCCACTTACAATTAAGTCAGCAAAAGCAATCGACAGCAAGTCGTTCCAAATAACAGTAGATAAAGATCCAGGCATGGAGTTATTTGCGGGTCGTAAAGTACAATTAAAAGGTGATGACGGCAGCAATATAGAAGCCCAATACCGCTTCTCCTCTCGCAAAGGATCTGACGGAATTTTTGATGTGTTAAATGACGAAACATTGCAACCAGGCATCAAATACTCAGTAGTACCAATGAACAATTGGGCAGCTACAGATCATGCATCTTTCATAGCTAAGTGAAAATAGAAGTAAAAGGAAGAGAGACGAATTATATCGTTTCTCTTCCTAACTTCAACGGCAGGGGTATCAAAACCAGAGCCACAAGCCTAACCTAAATAGATCGTTTTATATAAATAAAATGTTTGTAGGTGAAAGTGATTCATCTATGTGATGGAATAGGTCTCGTCCCATTTTATTACATAGAGGCCATCAAGCGATAGTGTGGTGGAAGTGTAAGCAGCTGAATAAAGAATCATCAATCAGAAATTCATTTTGAGGATTATTTATCCCGCATTAACGGGCAGTAAGACCCCCGCTTCAAGCCGTCGAAAAGAAAAGGAGGATAAGCGGGGGATCAACTGCCCGTAAAAGCCCGATTGGTTCGGGCCGGCCGAAGCCGGTCACTCAGGTATTGCCGCAGGATGCGGTGCTCTTTACCTGAGTTCTTTTTTTATTCAATTCATTCAGTGGGGCTAAGAGGAAGGCAGACTAAGATCGTCACGTCCTGTGACAACGTCTGCCTGATTCACATCCTGTGAACCTAACCCCCACTGAATGAAGTTTCACTTTATTCAGTGTTCATTCTTTAGCCGTTGCAATTGTTCTTTATTTTGCTGTAATTGCTCTTGAAGTCTGTTAATCGGTTCTAGGTGTTCACCGTTTTGGAGAGCGTTACTGAGCGCATTATCTGCCCGCTCCATCGTATTTTGCGCTTGTTGGATTAACTGCGGAGCAGGATGCGACTGCGCTTGTTCTACAGCTGTTGTTACATTGTCTACAGAATTACGTAACTGAGAGATGACATTTTCGTTTTTCCAGCTCATTTTCGTATGGTCCATCGTAGCGGAATCCTCCATATCATTATTTGATAATCGTACGCCCTTACTATGCAAAAACAATCCCGTTTTTATTCATAACGTGACAGCGATTTTCTGGGGGGGGGTTCAAGAGAGGATAGGTCATGCAGAAATATGCAGATGATTCGTTTTACTTCTGATCACGAAGAGCATCGTTTGTAGAATACGTATCCAACATGTTACAATACTCCTGTACAGATTGCTTTTTGAAAACAGAAGATAATTTATGAGACAACTATGGTACAAAGAATTATACAAATAAACTTACGCAAGTAATATATGTGAACGCTTCCGGACAAAGTCCGGGGCGTTTTTTTGAAAGGAAGTAAAAAAATGGTGAACGACGAAAAATTTTTAACGTTGAAACAAACAGTGAGTGCGCTTGTTACCTATAAAGAGCAGGGGGTGGATGTCAGTGGAGCGGATTATCCCATATATATAAAGGAAATAAAGAGTCATTGGCAGCTGTTTCGGATGGAAGAAATCGACGCAGTAAAGCTATTTATATTTAGGCAGAGTCTTTTCGAAATGACGCCGAGTGAACGGTCTGGTGTATTGAGCTCGTTCGGTATTCAATTGACAGATAAAGATAAAAGGAAAGGGGTCACAGGTGTGATGGAGCGGCTATACAGGCATTATCATAAGCCGACTGTACGGGCACGCCTTGAACAAATCGTTGAATTGTCTGTACGTGAAGCGGCGGTTGCGTTACGGAAAGAGGAGACAGTGACAGAGGCATTAGCGGAACTGTCTCCTGTATCTATTTTGTTTACGGCATTAAACGACGAGCGCTCAGATTGGATCGACTCTTTTATTAAACACGCCCCGCTCGAGTATGTGAAAGTACAGATGGATCTGTTGACCTTTGCTAGTGATATTCCAAATGATGTATTTTCTTTTAAAAGGGCGCAAGAAGCGGCTCCATCCGATCTTATAGATGATGAACGAAAGGATGGCGAGAAAGTCCGTGAAATAGCCAAATTGACTGAACAGATTCACTTGCTACAAAAGGAAAAAGAGGACATACAGCGGGAATTCGATTCTTTTTTGGCAGAGGCAATGAAGGAAGTGACAAAGCTACAAGAAGAGTGCGCTATCTGTCATGATGTCGTGATGCAACTGAATGACAAAATGGAACAGCAGGCGTTCATGATTCGCACATTGAAGAGTGAAGCAAATGGACAGAAAGAGGAACCAATTCCTGATTTACGTGGTGCAGTTGTCGCATTTATCGGTGGGGAAAAAGTGCGCCATTTCAAAAAAGTTGTTCATAAATACAACGGGAAAATGGACTTTGTATCGGAAGCCGATTCAGCACTCGTTGACGGTGCAGTGAGTCGGGCAGATGTCGTTTTTTTTATGCATGGTTTTGCGGGCCATTCGCTTTATTATAAAACGAAAGAAGCGGCAGCCAAATACGGTGTCCCGTTTGAATATGTAAATACAACGGGCGTTAGCGGATTTGAACGGCAATTGAAAACGTTTATCGTCCAAACTAATTGAAAAAAGGAGGGGGATAAGGTGCTGGAACTGCTCATGATAACGCGAACAGTGCTCATTGTCCTGCTTGTTGTGCTGATCGTGATATGGCTTCTGAAGAAATTATTCGGATTGGCTTTTTTTGCAGCGGTGATTTTGGGGATTTGGTATGTATATATGCATTATTTTGGGCTCTGATGAGGGGGCTCTTTTTTGTTTTGATTTTGGGGAGAATAGATAAAATCCACTTTCCATCTGATTAGTGAAGGTAATAGCCAATGCGAAAATAAAGATGGAACAAAATAATCTTCGCTTTTATCCCGTATTAACGGGCAGTAAGACCCCCGCTTCAAGATGTCGAAAAGAAAAGAAGGATAAGCGGGGGATCAACTGTCCGTAAAAGCCTGATTGGTTCGGGCCAGGCAGAGCCGGTCACTCACGTATTGCCGCAGGACGCGGTGCTCTTTACCTGAGTTCCTATTCATTCAGTGGGGGATGAGCGGAACGTAGACTAAGATCGTCACGTCCTGTGACAACATCTGCATGATTCACATCCTGTGAACCTAGCCCCACTGAATGAATTTTAACATTATTCCATTTTATAAAAAATATAGGAGTTATTTTGTCAGTTTTACTAGCCAGTCTTTAAAATCGATCAATCGATGATTCTTAGGTTTTTGATCTGTTCCTGCGATAATAAGGGGTACCTCAGAATCTAATTTGTGTAAGGACCCGTGCGCTGCTCCCCCTACGTGATCTGGACTATGTGTTCCGATAAATTCATACCCAGGTTTTGCATCAACAATTATATACTGACCTTCGTGTGAATGAAGTGCTCCATATAGTCTCGAAAGGGCATCCGGATAGTCGCCATAGTTAATTTTATTTTGTTCATTTATCGACAAATCCAAGATGGAAAGATCTCCATTTAAATCCCAGGATTGTCCGTACCAGTCTCTGTAAGGACCGTTTGGTGAAAATGTAAACGGTTTATCAGAATCTGCCGCTATTACATGGCTGATATTGTCCTTTTTCCAAGCAATGAAACCAATTCGGGCCTCCTTTTTTAATTTCGATGAAATGTCGGATAGATTAATCCTTTCATCTTCTAGATAAATGTATGCCATCCTTTCATTGACAGCTAAAGCCAGTTCCTTGTCAGAAGGTTGATCAGGGTTCCAAAAGGTATACTCGTCCAGTAACGTATTTAAATCAATTAGCGCCTTTTTGCGATCATTGATAACAGCGGATTGTCCGCTGTCGCCGTGCACAATCCAAATGGCTTTTTGAATCGCTTCATCCCAGGATGAATAGGCATTCAAAATGGTCTGAAGCTGTTTATCCACTTCTTCAATCCCTTTCTGTTCCTTTGGTCCATGATCATGAACTTGCTGATCGAAATCCGGGAAATAGGCGAGAGTGAAGGCAGGTAATTTATCTTTTTGAATGAAGTATATTAACTCATTTGCTGTAAATTGATTATTGATGCCCATTGATTGCCATACATGATTATACTGGTTATTTTCTGGATTGAATTGTGACAGGCTGCCCATGGATAGAAGGACCGGTCCATTTATTTCTACCTCGTGTGGCAAAAGGTTCATCTTTGAAACAAGTGTTGGAATATGTAAACGATGGGCATGATTCCCACGATGGATCAGACCGTTTATAGAAGCGGATTGAATATGACTTTTCTCCAGCTCTTCATAAATGGTAGGGATATTCTTGTTTAAATGCGTTTTGTTTAACTGGATTAGGCCATCATTTAACACATTTTTTCCGCCAAGGTTCCACATTTCTCTTTTTCCGCCTCCATAACTAATAAGGCGGTTTTCATCTTGCTTAAACCAGCTAAGCCCTGGGATCTTATGCTGATCAGCATAAGTACCCGTTAAAAGAGTGCTATCAATGGTCACAGACATCGTGGGATAAGAACTGACTACCTCAGGAAGATACTGTCCATGTGTCATTAAAAACTCGAGTGCGGGCGCTTTACCTTCATCTATTGCTTTTCTCAACGGCTGATCCATGAGGGAATCAATCACTAATACGATTACTGGATGATCCGTTGTCTTAATGGACACGTTATGTATATCTTTTGTAGGCGTAAGGAGAAAATACCAGCATAAACCAGCGACCATGAATAAGAACAGAATCACCGATAGGACAATTTTGCGTATCATGACATCACCCTTCTTTTTGCAGTATGATTAGTATGGATAAAAAGAGGAAGTTGAATACCTAAAGGGAAAAAGGAACGACAATAATAAACTGCTTTTATAAATTTAAAATTTCCGCTTTATGCAGCTACATAGGGCTTATGCCGCTTCGGAAGCTGCCTTATTGTATACACTACAATATGGGTCAGAGATGGCCCCCTCACATATACTGCATCCGTCAGGCGACGGGTGCAGATTTTTTATGTTTGTTGGCTCCCATTTCTTTATTCGCTATTGTTAGTTTAGAAAATCTAGGAACCGGAAATCCAAGGGAATAACTAATTTTCATTTTGAACACTTAGGTATATATAGTTGTGTCAAGAAATTATCTCGCTTTTTAAAACAAGATTTTTTAAAACAATAGGCGGCAAGAAAATACAAGGAGTTGTTTCGTTTGAATAAATTAACATTTAAGGTGGAAAAAAATAAATGGAGCTGTACGTATTACATAGAACACATGACGGAAGAACTGTTGTATTTGGAGGCAGTCTTCCTTTAGCTGTGAATAAAAAGGTCATTGTTGCTGTAAGTGTTAGCGGGAGCTCCGTTGATTTTACTGAAAATAAAAGGATTATAGTTAATTCCTAATAGGAGTTATAATGTAAAAATCAAAAACAGTGCGGGTTTCCGTTTATGGAAACCCGCACTGTTTTGATCTGCTTTTACAAACAAGTGTAGGAGTGGAATCTTTTCATCTATTTCAAAGTCTTCGGAACGTTAAACATGATTTGTGTTCCTTCGTTCGGAACACTACTAATCTGTAAGCCTTGGCCATAAATTCGCTTCAGACGTCGATCTGTGTTGCGTAAACCAATGCCTCTCCTAGTATCGTTGCTGTCACTCAACAAATCCTTCACTATTGCTTCATCCATCCCGACACCATCGTCTGTAATGGAAATTTCTACATGTTCAGCATGATTTTTCACGCGAATACAAACAGTGCCTCCATTCTTCTTTTCCAAAATTCCGTGACGAACCGCGTTTTCTGCTAAAGGTTGAATGGAGATGGGGGGAATATCTACATCTATAGATTTATCTACTTCCCACTTCACGTGTAAAAGCTCTTCAAAACGCTCCTGTTCGATATAGAGATAAGAACGGACGAGTTCCAATTCGTGGTGAAGTGGGACGACCCGCTGTAAATTCTTCACATCAAAGCTTCCACGTAAATATTCGCCAAAGTGATTTAACAGATTCACCATTCGTTCTGAGTCAATGGAACTAAGCGATGCGATTGTATTTAAAGTGTTGAACAGAAAATGCGGCTGAATTTGGGCTTGCAGCCAAGCCGCTTCCATATGAAGACGTTGATTTATACTATATTTTAAATCAATTAGTGCACGACTCCTAATTTTTAACTCTAGCGAATTGATGGGTTTCGTTACATAATCATTTGCACCGAGAGCAAGACCAGTATAGACATCCTCCGGGTAATTTCGTGCGGTCAATAACAAAATCGGAACTTCTAAAATGGAATAATGATCGCGAATGGAACGAACCAATGCATAACCCGAAGTATAAGGCACCATCGCATCTAAAATGATCAAGTCCCATTCCGTTTTATCCAATAATTTGAGCGCATCCTCGCCGCTTGTGACGGTTACAACTTCATATTCTTCAGATGAGAAGATATTGCTAATCAATTTCAAGTTTATTGGGTCATCGTCTACGGCTAAGATCATAAATTGTTTTCTGAAAGATTCAAATTTCAGATCATTTGTCGCGTTTACGGAAGACTTAATCGTAGACTCGAACTTCGTTTGTAACGTAGGTTCTTCGTCTGGATTTATTTGCTCTGGAGCTAAAGGCAATGTAAAGAAGAAATTTGAGCCCTGGTTTGGGACAGATTGCATTTGTAATGTTCCACCATGTAGTTCAATCAATTTCTTACAGACATTTAAACCAAGGCCAATGCCATTGTCACTTGCAATACCTTGTTCATAAGGTGAAAAGATTCGTTTTTGTGTTTCCTCATCGATCCCTAGACCTGTATCTTGAATATGAATTGTTGCCATTCCGTTTTCTATTTTTGCATGGACAACAATGAATCCCACATTTGTATACTTAATCGCATTGTGCAATAAATTAAATAAAATTTGAATGAGTCGCTTTTCATCTGCAAGAACGTTCGGAAATGATTTTGGAATCGTAGAAATCATTTGAATTTGTATTCCATCCGTGATAAACCGCAGCATATCGAATACACCGAAGACGGTCCCTTGAACACTCGTGCTTTTAGGGTGAAGATGTAGGGTGCCTTCCTTTAAACGAGTGAAATCGAGAAGATCATTCAGTGCAAACGACATACCTCGGCCGATATCAATAAGGTATTTCAAATTATTTTTGTCTTGGATCGTAATGGAACTATTCTCTCCATCATAGATTGATTGTGCAATGGTGATCATCTCATTCATTGGATTCCACAGCTTTTGAGAGCTGCTCATGAGAAAGTCATCTTTTAATTGATCCGCTTTTTTAAGATCGTCCACTAGTTCATTGACTAGGGTCGTTTTTTGATAAAAGCGTTTGAACCAAAAACCTGCAAAACCTAGAAAGGCAAACAAATAATCAAAGGGATAGAAGGGTATTTCCATGGCGGTAAATGCTTTGATTAGTCCCCATAAAAGGCCTGAAGTTGTACTTAGAGCAGTGAATGCCAGAAATATAGATTCTTCTTTTTCTTGAATGTATTCCTTTAAAGCGAGAATGACAACCGAAAAAAATGAAACGAAATAAAGCGTAAAAAACAATGTATTCGCTGAAAGTAAAAAATGAGTGGGAATCACGATTATTGCTAATGCGCAAATGCCGTATAAAATAGTGAACCAACGAAACCTCTTCGCGTCTTGATATTTTGATAACAATACGCGCATAAAGTGTACGAAGAAAAAGGAAGCGCCGAGATAGACTAAATTTGAAATTTTTAACGACCACTCATAATCGAGAAGGAGCCACCCAAATATAGATTTATTGTAAGTAATTAATTCATCTGCAGCCGGAAAAAGGAATCCGGCTGTAAAAAATAAAACAATTTTTTTACGATAAATAAATAGATAGACAAGGATGGTATACAGGCTATGAATGAGAAGCACAACAACAATTGTGAATAGTAACATTTTTATATTATTTTGTTCGTTAAGAACTGCTTGTTCAGAACCAAATGTAACATGTTTATTAATTAATGCACCTTCTGGCGTATCGAAATTCGATAAATGAACAGTGATGTCAATTTCTTGTTGATACGCTGTAAAATAGGCTGTGTATGGTACGTTTTGACCTCGATGAAGACTGCTACTCGCCGCAACCTCTCCTGAATTACCTTCCAGTTGTCCATTCACAAATAAAGCTGAAGCAGTTTTTGCTGCAGGAATCTGAATGCCATATGGAAAGTTTGAAACTTGCTTTTTATCAAGCAGGATCTTCAATCGATAGGTACCGAATTGATGAGAGGAATCGTCTCCTTCCTTCGAAGGAATGGACAGGATTATTGGTTCTGATTTAGAAGCAGTACTTGTTAGATTATCAGGATCAATTAATGTTTCAGGGTAAAATAGCCATTCTCCGTCTAAATGAATCGTTTGATTTTCTTTCCATTCATAGTTGCGTAAGTCCAAAATGCCATTACGAGCAATTGGTTGTTCCGGGGGCAGATAATAAGCTAGCCATAGGAAACGTAAGCCTGTGAGAACAAAGAAAATCAAGACAATAATTAGTATATGTTGTCGTTTATAGTTTTTGATTGCTGACACTAAAAACTCACCCTTTCCAAATGAATACTTCGTAAACACTGTGTCCATCGCTGTGGAATTTCTTTAACCATGTCATAAAGTGGAGTAAAAGGAAATACTTTATTCATGGAAAGGGGAATACCGGTCACAAAGATTGAGAATTCTCTTTTTTTATAACAATCGTTTAAGAAAACTGTAAGTGTTTGAAAAGTAGATTGTAAGTCACTAAATCTATTCTAAAAAGAAAAGAGAAGGGATGGAGAAAGAATAATGAATATGTGTGGCAATATAAATGGAAGAAAAGAGGAATCATTCATCGCCAAAGAGTACCAATTGTTACTAAATATTTTAAATGAATCGTTCATGATGATTAGGCTGAACTGTGCAGGAAAGATTATAGCGATTAATGATCATTTTATAAAAAAAATTGGATACACTTTAGATGATTTGTATATGCAGGATGCCCGAATTATAAGCTCTACTTATCACCATGTGGACTTTGGGAAGAGCATTTGGGAGCTTATTATGCAAGGAAAGCAATGGAGAGGTGAACTATGTAATCGGAAGAAAAATGGGGAAATGGTTTGGTTACAGTGTATAATTGTGCCAGTGCAGGACGAAGGGAATTATGTAACCCAAGTAATCGCTATCGCTACAGATATTACAAAAGAAAAAGAAGCCTCGAAATGGAAGTATCTTGCTTATCATCATGAACTAACGAACTTACCAAATAAAAGAATGCTGCAGCAATCCATTGATGCACAGTTATTAAGAAGAGAAAAAAAGCAAGAAAAGCTCGCAATTTTATTTATGGATATTAATCAGTTCAAGAAAATTAACACGAAGTACGGACATTTGAACGGTGATTTATTTTTAATGGAAGTAGCTAAACGACTTGCTAGTTTATCAATATTGGGAAATCATGTTTATCATGTAAGTGGTGATGAATTTATTATTTTACTCGAAGATGTTGAAATTATAGAAGTGGTTGTGAATACGTTATTTTCCGAGTTTAGGGAACCATTCGCGATTGAAAATTTTCAAATTGAGGCAAGTGTTAGTATTGGCATAAGCATCTATCCAGATCATAGTAAAGAAGCAAAAAGTTTACTAAACTGTGCTAACAGCGCAATGTTTGAAGCAAAGAAAGAATCAGGAAATAATTATCGACTGTACCAATTATGAATATTTCACGGTAGAGTCAAGAATAAGTATCAGAAAAAAAGCAGCTAAATCATCGTTTATCCGTTGACTTATAGGCTGCTTTTGGTCATTGTTCACGAATAATTTGTGCGTAGAGTTCCATTGTTATGCGATCTGGAAGAATACCGAGTTCGTCAAGTAAACGTTCTTTGAATTCACGAAAAACTTTAATGGCACTTCCACGGTTGCCAGTATCATAATAATGTTGCATAAGTTGTTGTAATGTTTTTTCTGAATAAGGGTTGTAGTGTAGCAACAAAATCAATGAATATTGTCGTTCTTTTAGTTGATGTGTTGCTGTGTAATAATCAATTAAACGTTGAAGTAAAAGAGTAAGCTTGTCGCGAAGCATGCGTGCTTTTACAATGGCCCATTGATAGTCTGTTTTCTCCATATAATCTCCATAATAGCTCTGAACTGCTGCTTGAAATCTTCCGATATTGTGATCTCCAATAAGTTCATTTTTATCAACCAATTGTTCCAATTCTAAGGAATCACAGTGAAAGTTATTTAACTGTAAAACATAGCATTCATTTGAAAAGAGCAATACATCTGAATACCCAATAGAAGCTAACGATTTTCGTAAATAGGAAATCGTAGTATGTAATTGAATCTTCGCTTTTGAATAATCAATATTAGGCCATAGATTGTCGATGATTGTATCACGATGTACAGGTAAATTGTAATGGGTGGTAAAGAAAGCAAACAGTTCCCGTACTTTCGAAGTTTTCCAAGTTATGGGCTGATTATTACAGTAGACCATAAACTCTCCAAGACATTGTATTTTTAAGGAAGAAGCAGTTTGTTGTTCAGGCTCTAATTGTTCACTCTTAAGTTGGAGTTGTTCTTCCAGTCTTTCGATTGTCTTCGCCAAGCGAGACTTTAAAATAGGTTTTAACAAGTAATCGACAGAATGTAATTCGAAGGCCTGAATGGCATAATCACGATGAGCTGTAACAAATACAATGTGAATATTTTTATGCCATACTCTTAAGAGTTCCGCCAACTCTAATCCACTTAATCTAGGCATTTCAATATCTAGAAAAGCTACTTGGAAGTCAAGATTTTTCACTGTATCAAACACTGTTTCTACATTTGAAAAGGTTTGAACTACTTCAATATTATCGAACTCATTCAACTTCTTTTCCATACTTCTTAAAGCTAAAGGTTCATCATCAACTAAGATGACACGTATCACAAAAATACACCAACTTTCATTTTTAAAACAATGGGAAAATATTTACTATTATATTATCGCAAGATTAAATATTATAATCAAAGGATAAGATGACATCACAATCAAATTTTAGTAGAAACATTCGGAAAGACAACTGAGTTACATCTCAATTTTGTTATATATAAAGCCTTAGGATAGCCCTTTTTATATTTTTAAGAGATTAATAAGAATGTTGAAAGAAATGTGTAAGTATCTATCAATATGATGTAGGCAATAGGAAAAAGAATCATTTTATAAAAAGTATGGCATTTTGAAGATAGTAAGAAGGAAGGTGCCCCATTTAATGAAGCAAGAAATGAAATCGATGTCACTCATATCTCGCCCGTTTTCTAATACGGACTCACATGATTTTGATTTATTGCACTGGATTTATGATTTACAAGCTGCTAATGTGGCTCGCTCCAAAACATCATTTGCCCTTGTATTTGTAGCGATTCACGCTTTTAATGAATTGTTGGAACAGTATGGTGAAGATAGTGCGAATCAGGCTTGCCAGCAAATAAGTGAATATCTTAATAATCAAATAAGAAATACAGATAAGATCTTCCAGCTCTCTCAGAAAAATAAATGGGCTATTCTAATGCTTCATTCCGGACAAGAAGAGGCAAAATATTTTCTAAAAAGAATCTTCCAATCTATTCCTTACATTGATTTTGAACAAGGGATGGGCATGCAAATGGGATTATCAGCCAGTATCGTTGAAATTGCAAATAGTACAACCAGTTACGCAGAAGCGCTTAGTGCTGG
Organism: Domibacillus mangrovi; assembly: GCF_001906925.1. Lineage (GTDB taxonomy): Bacteria > Bacillota > Bacilli > Bacillales > Domibacillaceae > Domibacillus > Domibacillus mangrovi. The sequence goes on along the minus strand of NZ_MRWQ01000001.1, from coordinate 9,776 downwards.
AGAAGAAGCACTTCAACTAGCAAACGTTAAAGGAGATAAAGAAATTTACATCGTTGAAATGTTTAATAAGCCTGAGTTAGAAAAAATTAAGGTAAGCATTATTGAAGACGATGAAGTAATGAAAAGTATTTTATTGACCATGCTACAACGAATAGCTATTGACTATTTTGAGCTGAGTATTCAAACATTTAATGATGGTAATCAATTTTTACAATCATCCTGGTCTCAATCTGGCCATACCCATATCGTTATTATGAATGATATTTTACCGAAGAAGAATGGTATAGCAGTGCTTCATGAACTTCGTCGCATGCCAAATAGCAAGAAATATATTGTTTTCATGTTTTCAAAATTAAAAACAGAAGAGGACATGATATACGCATTTGAAGCAGGGGTGGATGAATATATTATAAAACCGTATAATGTAAAGCTTGTCGCTGCACGATTAAAGAGGATGCTAGCGAGGTTGCGATGATGATAGAAAACAAATTGCTTTTATTATTGATTGGTATTTTGTTGTTAATGAGTCTTTTAATCGCGTTATTTATCTATATTATTATCCAGCGAATGCTAGAAACTAGTTCGTTAGCAAAAGTTGAGCAATATATGAAAAAACATAATGTTCAACTATACCTTTATTTAATAGAAGGGAAAGAACTATCTAAGGATTTAATTCCTCATACGGGATTAGACATAAGAGCGATCGAAGAAATGCTCGTCCGATATACGAAAAATATTAGTGGGGAGGATGTTTCCTTTCGAATAACGGCGTATATAGAGCGCTATTTGCAGGAGCATTACCGAAAACAATTGAAAAGTAGCAAATGGAGTATCCGTATAAATACTCTATATAAAATTTCTGATTTCCGTTTGTATTTTCTAGTGAACGATGTTTTCGAAATGCTGAATAGTCAAAAAAAATATTCGAAACAGGAATATTTTCAAATGTATAAAGTTTTAGCTACTTTTGAAAGCCCAATTTTAATTTCTTTCCTTTTACACCCAAAAGCTGACTTTGGTGAAATGGAATACAAAAAGCTGCTCTATTATTTAAATCAACAGCAGTTCGAAATACTTATTGATCAATACGAGTCTTTACCAAGTATACTGAAAAATATAATTATTGATATTGTAGGTATGAAAAATGTAGTTGAATTTGTTCCATTTTTAGAAAAAAGACTCAACGATGATTCGTTAGAAACACGTATTCGTGCATTGAAATCAATCGATCAAATCGGTCTTATCCGTGAAATAGATCTTTATTTGCCTTTCCTTCAATCCCCTTATTGGGAAGAGCGGATGATGGTTGCAAAATTGTTGGTACATGTACCAATGAGCGAATCACTACCATATTTACAAGATTTATTAAAGGATTCTTCATGGTGGGTTCGTTCACGGGCAGCACAGTCTATTCATTCAAACAAAAAGGGAAAAGAGATTCTTGAGTCTATTAAGGCAACGACAAATGATCGCTTTGTGTTTGATATGGTACAAGAGGTAATTGGAAAGGGGTGATTCGATTTATATGTCAACATTCACATCCTATTTGTTGCTTTTTTTTGGTGGCATCATTTTTGTTTACATGCTATTAGTCATTTTCTCATACAGTACGATGTTTCTCTATGCTCTTTTGCAGTTAAGGAAAGAATATAAATTGGATAAACATGAGTCAGATGAAGAGCTCTCAGACATTACATATGTGAAGCCGGTCTCGATCATTGTGCCTGCATACAATGAAGAGGCAGGCATTTTAGATAGTGTACATTCCTTACTCAGTCTAAGCTATCCACAAATGGAAGTAATCGTAGTAAATGATGGTTCTTCTGACAAAACACAAGATAAAATGATTGCCCATTTTCAAATGGAGCCCATTCAAAAAGTAATTCGTCAGCAATTGGATACAAAACCTGTAACCGCTGTGTATAGATCAACGATTCATCCAAATTTGCTATTCATAACTAAACAGAATGGTGGCAAAGCAGATGCGTTAAATGCCGGTATAAATCTATCTAAATATCCTTATTTTTGTTCCGTTGATGGAGATTCTATTTTAGAATCAACGTCATTATTAAAAGTGATGAAGCCGATCATTACATCTAATGAAGAAGTAATTGCCTCCGGTGGCAGCATTCGCATCGCCAATGGAACAGACATTCAAATGGGCAGCGTGATGAGCGTCTCACTTTCTGAAAAATCACTTGTCATCATGCAGGTGATTGAATATTTACGAGCTTTTCTTGTAGGGAGAGTTGCCCTTAGTAAACATAATATGGTGCTCATTATATCTGGCGCATTCAGTGTGTTTTCAAAAAAGTGGGTGATTGAAGCTGGTGGATACTTAAAAAGTACCGTTGGAGAAGATATGGAGTTGGTTGTACGACTTCATCGGATGATAAAGGAACAGAAGTCTAGTAATCGAATCGAGTTCGTTCCAGACCCTGTTTGCTGGACGGAAGCCCCCGAAAATATAAAAGGTTTGCGGCGTCAGCGGGCGAGATGGCACAGAGGCTTATTAGAAAGCTTATGGAAACATAGAAAGATGACGTTGAATCCGAAATATGGTGCTGTCGGGATGATATCTTTTCCTTATTTTTGGCTAATTGAGTGTTTAGGGCCACTTATTGAATTAGGTGGTTATATCTACATCGTGTACGCGTTTTTTACTGGTGGAATTTACTTTGAATTTGCTATTGTACTGGTCTTGCTTTTTATTTTGTATGGCTCCGTTTTCTCGATGATATCTGTGTTGTTTGAAGCATGGTCATTGAAAACATATCCTAAAATCACTGACCTCATCCGTCTGTTTATGTATTCGTTTACTGAAGTATTCTGGTATAGACCGTTAACTATTTTTTGGAGATGTGAAGGGATTTTACAGTTTTTCCTCAAACGTGATGAATGGGGTCATATGGAACGAAGAGGTTTATCAAGGAAAGGGTTAGAAGAATGAAACGTATACTCAGTATCACTGGTTTAATTATGATTGTCTTATTACTTCCTATATTGTTTTGGTTTTTGGATGATAAAGAAGAACTGCAAATAGCAATTATTGATAAAACGGTTCCGAACGAATCGTTTCGAGAACATTTAGGAATTACTTGGGTGCTCAATCATTTTGGTTATGTTAAACAAAATGGACAATCGTATAAAGCGGCTGTGGATTACAATGGATTTGTTCCGAATGAAGAAGGTCAATCGTATCAAATCAATCGGCTTCTTGATTCATACGATAAAATGGATGTTATTTATTTGGCTGATACGTATGGCGTTTATGAAGAAGATCTTCCCTGGATTGACAAGAAACGAGAAGGCGCAAGGTCATCTCTTATCTATGGAGGATTAGAAATGTCTGAATGGCAGGCGATTAATGATCGTTTGCAACAAGAAAAGAGAAGTACTTTTATCGCGGAATTCAATGCACTAGCCTCTCCCACAGATGAAAACGTGCAGCAAAGCATGAGTGATACTCTAGGATTAGAGTGGTCAGGATGGATGGGACGCTTCTTTGATGAACTCGACCTTGAACGTAATATCGAAATTCCACAATGGATTGTAGAAGATTATAAAGACAGTTGGAAATACAGAGGACCTGGCTTTATATTGGTTAATGATGTAAGCAATGAAGTGGTTGTTTTGGAAAAAGACAAACATTTTGATGGTAATGGAATTCAATTGAATTTCACTAAAAAAGGAACAACACGCTTTGGACTGAAGACAAGTGCTGATTATCACTACTGGTTTGATATCGTTACGGCTAAAAATAAAGCGGATGTGTTAGCGAATTATAACTGGAATTTAACTAAATCAGGGAAACAAGAACTAATGAAGGAAGGCATTCCATTAACATTTGCTGGTGTCATTGAAACACAACATAAGAATGCAAGAAGCTATTATTTTGCCGGGGATTTCAATGATATTTCGACCACACCTGTTTTTTACCAAATGAAAGGATATAGTCAACTTCAAAAAATGATGAACTTGTATTCAAATGAGTCATTCTATTGGAATACGTATGTACCGATGATGAAGACGATTTTGGAAGACCGCAATAAGGATTTCAAGGAAACAGAAAATGAAACAGAAAAAGTCATACTTAAGAAAGAAGGGGAGGCCTCTTACACGGCAAGAGTCATGAATGATTCATTTGAAGTGCTCGTCAATGATAAATGGGAAAAAATAAAAATAAAAGGTGTCAATATTGGGATGGCAAAACCCGAAACATTTCCTGGAGAGGCGGCGATAACAGAAGAAGAATATTATCGTTGGTTTAAATCAATTGGTGAAATGGGATCGAATTCTATTCGTATCTATACACTTCATCCACCTGGGTTTTATAACGCATTGAAGCGTTATAATGAAGAACATGATCAATCGATTTATGTTTTTCACGGTATCTGGATTGATGAAGGATCTCTTCTTGATACACTTGATGCGTTTCACGAGAAAAATACGGTGGAATTTCAAGAGGAGATGAAGCGGATCGTTGATGTTATACATGGAAATGCTGTTATTAGACCACGCGCTGGTCATGCCAATGGAACATATCAAGCAGATATTTCTCCATATGTAATTGGATGGATCATGGGTACTGAATGGGATCCATCTATGGTACAAAATACGAATGATAGTCACAAAAATAAAGGGGATTATGATGGAACATACTTTCAAACCGTTAAAGGAGATCCTTTTGAATATTGGCTCGCGGCACAGCTTGATGTGCTTGTCAGTTATGAAATCGATCAATATAACTGGATACGTCCCGTCAGCTTTACAAATTGGGTTACAACGGATTTATTGACCCATCCATCTGAACCAAATGAAGTGGAAGATCTTGTTAGTGTCAATCCGAATATGATTCAGACGAAAGGTGCGCTGCAAAAAACAAATCAATTTGCTTCATATCATGTGTATCCCTATTATCCTGACTTTTTAAATTATGAAGCAGATTATCAGAAATATGTTGACCATCGAGGTGAATTTAATAATTATGCTGCTTATTTAAAAGATCTGCATAAAGCACATAGTATGCCTGTTTTGATTGCTGAATTTGGAGTACCGGCATCAAGGGGATTGACACATGAAAATCCATTTGGCTGGAATCAAGGGTTTTTATCTGAAAAAGAACAGGGCGACATTATTGTGAGGCTGTATGAAGATATTATGCATGAAGGTCTACTAGGCGGATTAATCTTTACATGGCAGGATGAATGGTTCAAGAGAACGTGGAATACGATGGATTATGATAATCCAGATCGTCGTCCTTTTTGGTCTAATGCCCAGACGAATGAGCAGCAATTTGGCCTGCTTAGCTTTGATCGCAATAAAATTAAAGTTGACGGAAAGAGAAGTGATTGGAATCAAGTATCTCCTCTGTACACGAAAAAAAATGGAAATCTGCAAAAGTTGTATATGGAATATGACGAACGATACTTATATTTCCGAATCGATATGAATGATGTAAAAAATGGGTATCCTCTCATTGTACTTGACACGGTGCCAGATCAAGGAAACCATACATCCGATACGATAAAAGATGTAACCTTTCAAAATGGTATTGATTTCATGATTAACTTGAAAGGCTCTAATCAGTCACGTGTACTTGTTGATGCATACTATGATTCTTTTGCTTATCATTATGGGCATGAATTAAAGATGATTAAACCGCAGCCGTCTGAACCGGTGAATAACAGTGGTTCCTTTCATCAAATAAACTATGCATTGAATAGAGAGCAGTACATTCCGAAAGAAAACAAAACGATTCCGTTCAGCTATTATGAAACAGGTAAGCTACGGCTTGGTAATGCAAATCCTGCTTTATCAGAATACGATTCTCTTGCAGATTATTTTGTGAATGAAGAATCTGGAACAATCGAAGTACGTATTCCTTGGCTGCTGTTAAATGTGAAAGATCCGAGTCAAAGAGAAGTCATGGGGAATATTTACAAAAACGGATTGCATGCGAGTACAAAAATAAAGGGAATTAAAGCTGGTCTGCTCTTTGTACAATCTGATGGGAAAATAGTCGATTCATTGCCTGCGCTGAATAAAGGAAAACTGCCAAATATGGAGATCTATTCATGGGATACATGGGATCTACCAAAGTATGAAGAACGGTTAAAAGAATCTTACTATATTGTGAAAAAAGCATTCACTTCAAAATAAATTAAAAAGGATTTTGAAGAAAAATAGTAGTTATTGTCAGTTTATTTTTAATAATACTTATGAGTTTTCATTTTATATGAATTTATGTAAATTTTAAAAGAGAGTACCATGTGGAAAAAAAAGGTACTGGATTTGTGAGGTGTCCCGCTTTTAGATAATGAAACCCTCTCGCTTAATAGTGAATGAGCCTTTTTTCCTGAATAGCCATTCTTCCTGTTTAGATAAAACATGGACGATTGTTCAGAGAGGGGGGACGGACTAGGATGAAGCATTTGTAAACAGTTAATTGCTCTCTACCTATTGTAGAAAACGTTGTAAAGCATGGCATCTTGAAACGTTCTCAAGGTGGTATCGTACATATCCACATAAAAGAGCAGCCAGTGTTTGTTGAATTTACTATATCTAAAAGAGCCTAGTTCTAAACAAGCCAGACCTTGTGAAAAGGATCTGGCTTGTTTGTATGTCTAGGGTTTATGTAGTTTATACATGTTCAGAATACCGATTATATTTTAGTAAGATGTGCAGACATTGTCTTTTATTATCGAATTCATTGTGTTCTGTACAGTAATCGATCATTTCTTGAAGCTGTTGTAACCATTTATTCTTGAATGCCAGTGCTTTTCTATATATTCACCAACATACAAAGGTATAATCTTTTAAGCTTCAGCGATCTTTTCTTGATTTATTTTCAGGTTGTTATCTATAATTTGCTCCATCTTAATCGCAGCGCAAAAAATAACTTTTTATCCTGCATTAACGGGCAGTAAGACCCCCGCTTCAAGGCTTCGAAAAGAAAGGAAGGATAAGCGGGAGGTGAAGAAAACCCCCACTGAATGAAGTTTCACTTTATACCTGCCATTTCGATATCCAAAAAGCAACTTAAAAATCGAAATACTTCATCTCTTGTAAAACAGATTCTGCATTTGAAAATGCCACGATCAGTATTATCCCGTCGACACTCGTTAATTTTATTTTCATAAGTTGCAATGACAATAATAGATCATCAACTAAAATAGCTCGTATCAGGTTAAAATATTCTATCGATTGTAATCCAATTGATTTAAAATAATTATACTATATTCTCTCTCTTCAACCTTGAGAACGGGAAAATCGAATTCAGTTTGTTCTTGATAATATGTTCAAATTCACTTTAATTATAGCAGTAGATGTAATAGGAGAAAAGTGTGGTAAATGTTAAGAGTTTATGGCACTTACACTCTTTATTTTTCAAAAAACCTAAGAAGGAACGAGTGTTTGATATTTGTTGCTGATCATCATATAATGAAAAGAAAAGAAAAATGAGGTGGAAAATGATTCAAAAAAATTATCGGAATTTTAAAAAATGATAAAAATTATAGAAAAGTCTTCTACATTTTATTTACAGTATGCTGCATCTAATCATCAGTATTTCTTTCCTTGCTATATTGGAATGTATTTTAAATATAAAGGAATCATCTTTAGAGAGGAACATAAACATGGGTATTTTATCAAATGAGGGCAAGATGCAGAAGACAGCTCTGAAAGAAACGTTTTCGTGGTTTGCAGAAACATCGAAAGAACTACTGATCGTGCTTGATACCAAAGGAAGGATCAAATACATAAATGCTTCATTAGAAAAAGCGTTGCACTATGAATTGTCGGAAGTGGAAGGCATGAATTACTTAGAATTTGTTCATAAAGATGATCGGAATAAATCAAATGAGTTATTGTATGTTTTACAACATAATCAATTTTTCTTGCCTTACACAAATAGATATTGTCGGAAAGACGGTACATACATTACACTGCTTTGGCGCAATGCAAAAGTAACGAAGGAAGGATGGATTCAAGCGATTGCCCAGCGTGTTGAAGAGAGTTCGGATCCTCTTGGGGAAAGCATGATAAATAGTATTGGACTTAGTAACTTTTTTGAAATAACGGATGAGGCAGCAGTCATTTGTGACTTAGAAGGTCGTGTACTTCTTGGGAACTCTGTGTTTGAACGTTTGTATGAATGGAAAAGGCAGGAGATAGTGGGAGGGTTTTTGCCGATTATCCCGAAACATCTTCATCATGAAATCAACGATATCAATACAGAGCTATGGAAGGGGAAAAAAATCGTTCATCGTCAAACGTTTTGTATGAAAAAAAATGGATCGATTATTCCAGTCGCCCTCATTGTCGCTCCGATTATAGATGACAATGGAACGTTCATCGCTGTATCAGGTATAATAAAAGATCTTACGGAGCTAATGAAAAAAGCAACGATGATCCAACAACAAAATGATTCGATCGCAAGTCAAGAAAGACTTCTGCTTGATATAACAGAAAATATTAGTGACGTTATTACCTTGTTTGATATAACTCAATTTAAAATTTTATATGCAAGTCCTTCTATCGAACAGTTATGGGGGATCAGCAGTGAAGAAATTTGTAAAAATCCGCGTGTCATGAAGGGGAAATTTTATCGGGAAGATTTGAAAAAAATGATAAAGATGCTTGTATCCCAATCTGTCGTCCCGAGGGAATTAGAATATAAGCTGAAAGATGAGTCAAAAACAGAGGAGCGATGGATTCGAACAAAAATTACCCCGTTCGCTGATGAAAATGGACAGATTATTAAAAGTATTGGCATTTCTCGAGATATTACAGAGTGGAAAAAGCAGAATGACACGTTAAAAAAACAAGAAAAGTTGGGAGCATTGGGGCAATTAGCGGCTGGAATGGCCCATGAAATCAGAAATCCGTTAACTACTGTAAAAGGTCTCATTCAGTTGCTAGAGGAAGAGAGTGACAATGATTTCTATAACAAGATTATCTTTAAAGAAATTGAGCAGATTGAGTCGATTGTGACAGAGTATTTAATGCTCGCTAATCCATATGAGGAAATAAAGTATGCTCATCACAATATCAATGATATTTTAACAGAAATCATTCAAATCATGCGGCCTGAAGCCTTATTACATAAAGTTGAAATGAATAAGACGTTGGGAGATTCGTTGCCTTTTATTTACTGTGAGCCAAAGCAGATGAAACAGGCAATAATGAACATTTTTAAAAATGCGCTTCAGGCAATGCCATCCGGAGGAAACATGTATATTACAACATCTCTATTGCCGAACGGATCAGTAGCTGTTGAGGTAAGGGATGAAGGAAGCGGCATCTCAAAAGAAATGATTGATCGTTTAGGTGAACCTTTTTATTCTAATAAAGAAAGAGGTACGGGTCTTGGCCTTATGGTAAGCTATAAAATCATCGAAAATCATTGTGGAACGATTCAAATAGAAAGTGAAAATGAAAACGGCACGAATGTAAGGATCATATTACCTTCGGAACAATGTGATAAATAGGAACAGCAATCGCCATCTGTTTTAGGGCTAACTAGGCAATGAATAAAAATGATGGAAAGAAACTCCCTATTAAATCTCTATAGTATACTTTTATACACTATTTGATAATAAAGTGCGTACTTTATTTTCTGAACATTAACACATATAATGAGCGTAGCATTAAATTAGTAAAAAAAATAAACCACTTAGAAGGAGTGACATATCCATGAAATTACAATTAGCACTTGATCTTGTCAACATACCAGAAGGTATCGCAGTAGTGAAAGAAGTAGAACAATTCGTTGA